>DDKW01000038.1 GCA_002339805.1 Dehalococcoidia bacterium UBA2588
TACCTGCAATTAGTGACAATGTAGAAGGAGAAATCCCAATTGTATTGGATGGCGGCATTCAACGAGGAAGTGATGTGATAAAAGCTATAGCACTTGGCGCAGATGCAGTAGCAATAGGAAAGATGCAAGGATGGGGAATTGCAGCTAACGGTTCTGACGGCCTAATCAGGGTATTAAGTATTTTAAAACAAGAAATTGAAATCACCATGAAGTTACTAGGAGTTACAGACATACCATCTATAGATAACAAATACGTATGTGAAGCCATCCCCACCACAGAACCACACGAAATGAGCTCATGGGTTAATATGCCCAAAAATCGTATACAATAAAAGCATCTCATTTAATTTATAAACTTAGGAGTTTGAACATATGGAAAATAAAACTGTGGCGATCATAGGGGGTGGAATAATCGGTAGCTCAATAGGTTTCCAATTATCAAGCTTAGGTAACAAGGTTATCATAATAGATAAAGGTCCTTTTCAGGAGTCTTGTTCAGCACATTCATTCGCCTGGGTGAATGCTTCATCAAAAAGCCCTATAGGCTATCACAGTTTATGCAGGTCATCCGTAAATAAATGGCCAAAATTTGCGAAGCAACTTGGAACAGAAGTTGGATTAGATCTTAATGGAACTACTAAATGGGAAAACAGTGAAGAAGGAGCAGATTTAGCTAGACAACGTGTAGAAACGTTGCAGTCTTGGGATTATCCGGTTCAAATCGTGGATGAAGAGTTCATTAAGGCAAAAAATCCTTCCATCCATATTAAAAATATGACATTCGGACAATATATCCCCAACGAAGGGCATGTAGAACCCAAACGAGTTATAGATGCCTGTCAATTTAATATTAGAGAAAATGGTGGTGAAATCATCAACGACTGCGCAGTTACAGGATTTGAGAAAGATTCTGACACTCACAATATTACTGGAGTAATTACCTCATCAGGAACTATAGCCTGTAATACCGTGATAATAGCCGCAGGCACAGGAACTCAAGAACTTGCTGGCTTATTAGATATTTACATACCTTTATTAGAAAGTCCAGGTGTAGTAGCTTGGACCGACCCACAACCAAAAACTATAAACGGAATCATAATGAGCCCAGCTATAAGCGACGGGACCTACACGGGAAACGACGAACAATCTGAAGTGCACATTCGGCAACGAGTGGACGGATCTTATCAAATGGTCAATGAGCGAGGAGGTATTGGCAATCATCATGAACAAAATGATGACTCCCAAGAGAAAGCTGAAGACCTATTGAAACATTTGACTGAATATTTTCCTCACCTTAATACATCCACCGCCATCGCTGAACCTGTGGGATATCGACCCATGCCAGAAGATAAGTTTCCAGTATTAGGTTACGACGAAAATTGGAGTAATGTTTATATTTCAGTGATGCACAGTGGAGTCACATTAGCAGCATTAGTTGGAGAGTATGTAGCAACTGAAATTAACTACAAAGTACAAATACCTGAATTAGAAGAGTACAGACCTTCAAGATTCAAAAAATAAATCATGTGGAGAGTTATGGATATGACACAACCAAAAAATATAGTTGTAATTGGAGCGGGGATCGTAGGCACGTCTATCGCTGTGAATCTTATCCAGTATGGGGCAAATATAACTGTAATCGATAAAGATACTCAAACTAATGGAGCATCAAGACTATCTTTCGCTTGGATTAATGCTGCAGGCAAGACCCCTTTTGACTATCATGATTTAAATCGAAGATCTATGGAAATGTGGCCACGTTATGCACAATCACTTGGCAGGGATGTGGGATTCAAGGTGGGAGGAACCATAACCTGGGAGACTTCCGAACAACGAGGGGAAGCCCTTATAAATAAAGTCAAACGCGCACAATCTTATGGGTACCCCATCAGGCTTGCTACTCAAAATGAATTACAAAACCATGAACCAAATTTAACAATCGAAAACGTAGTAGCAGCATCTATATGCGAAATAGAAGGGCAGGTTGAACCTCCTCGAGTTATACAAGCTGCTATAGACAAAATAATAGAATCAGGAGGAGAAGTATCCCTAGGAGAAGCATTTGAAAACTTTGAATTCGACTCCACTGATCACCTAATTACTGGAGTTAAAACAACTAACAGAACACTGCCTTGCGATTTGGTTGTCGTTGCAGCAGGAATAGACACCACAGATATAGGATACAAAGCACATACTTTTCTACCTCAATCAACCAGCCCTGGTGTAGTAGTTAAGACTAGTCCAATGCCACCGTTGTTAAATGGCATCGTCTATGCTCCATCACTGGAAGAATATGGCAGAGAAGTTCATATGAAACAGCTAATTGACGGTACTTTCGTAATAGGAGAAGGAGAGCAAAGTAGTAAGAACACAGATGATTCCATCGAGAATGCTAAAAGACTTGTAGAATTTGCTACCCGGTACCTTCCGCAACTGGGTGAAGCTTCACCCAGGGTAGAACCTATAGGATATCGACCTATGCCGTTAGATGGATTCCCTGCAATTGGATTCGTTAAAGAAACTCCAAATGCATATATGGCCGTCACTCATAGCGGTGTGACTCTTGCGCCATTAATAGGAGAACTTGCTTCAATCGAAATCACTCATGGGGTAAGCACTCCTCAATTGGACGCTTTCAGACCTAATCGATTTAACACTGATGGGACTGGAGGACGAACTGATTCACCTGACTAAAGAAGTCTATCAACTAGTCACACTATTACAAATAGCATTGGCTTAAATACACAACACAGTATTATCACCATATGCGTTTATATTTAGATAGAACGTATTCACAAGCTTATTCGAATTTTATTACCACTAGTTTTTTTTATGTGCACTTACAAATCCGATTGTTTCTTAGACGCAATTAATTGACGCAATGACAAATTATTTGACCATAACAATAATTGTCCTACCACAGTAACAGGTATGATTAAAATTCCATGAACTATTACAGCAAAAGCTGCGCCAGTAGAACGATCTACTAAATTGCTTGTATCAAACAGTAATACTTCACGAACAGTTAATTCAAATATACCAACGCCGCCAGGTGATGAAGGGATAGAACTCACTAAATTAGCGAGAGCTGTTACTAGGGTCATGCTTGAAAATAAATTTAAATAGTCGTTATTGTAAAACTGCAAAAATCCCATAGCATATCCAATGATACAAAAAACTGTGATTTCAGAAATCCATACAGGTATGGATGCAAGTATCAATACCAATAAACTCCGAGAACTCCTAACAGAGGATAACCCTGACTCAACAAAATCATTAAAGTTAATTAAACGACTTTTGAATCTGTTAGGGGCTATTAGGGTTATTATTTTAGTTGATTTCCTGATTAAGACCGGATCATGTGCCGAATATACCATCAGAACAAACATTGTTACAAAAAAGCCTATTAACACCAGTAATCCCCAAGTTAAATATTGCTGTGCGAACCCTTTTAACAAGGTTTGTGCATTCAATCCAATCACAATTAATAAAAACCCTATAAGGACTATCGCGTCAAGTATTCTTTCTACAAAAATTGTAACCAATACAGTAGCTTTGTTGATGTTGTGTTTGCTACCTAAAAAATATGCTCGTACGAATTCGCCAATCCGCATCGGTAATATGTTGTTAACCATATAACCAATACACACTGCCTGGAACAAATTATAAGATGAGACATCATCTCTGTTACCCAATAATAATTTCCATCTATATGTACGAAATATTAAAGACAAGAGATACAACGCCAAGGCTGGCATCAAAAAATTCAATCTTAATGATGTAAATGAATCCAGCATCCTGCCGAACTCTGCAGTAGCTACAAAAAAAACGAGTATCACCAAAGTGATTACTGATAAAATTAAATATTTCACACTATCATCCAGTCAATGTTGAACCCCATGGTATCAAAGTTAACTCAGTGGTGTCCGAGTTAAGGAGGTCCAAGAATGGTGCAAAAGAGATGCCGTTTCCGGCGATGGTAAGAGTGATTAGATAATGGCTGATTAGAACAGAACACTCGGACACCAAAACAAATATATCAAACAATCGAACATCATAAAATCAAAAAAATGTACCTTTTTAAACAAATATTTACATAATTCGTTAAAAAAGAGACGTTATTAAGAATCTAGATGTTTTTTAAACATCTGAGACAATACTTCGATTCCTTCTGTTATCTCATCGGGAGTATTATGGCTATAAGTCAATCTGAAAAACTGATTTTCATCCCGTTTCGCACGAAACACTCCGCCTGGATTGTATTTGAAGTCGTTTTCTACAGCTTCATCCAGTAGTTCCCATGAATTGATTTTGTCGGGCATTTTAATCCACATCATCATTCCACCGCTGGGAACTGTGAAGTCAGCCTCAGGAAGGTGCTTATTCAAAGCAGCTACCATGCTATCTCTCCTGTCTTTTAACATCCCAGCAACACGAGTCACATGAGCATCGTAATGTTCATTCAAATATTCATATACAGTTACAACTGCCAGGTGACTGGGTCTCCTTGTCTCCAGCAAATCCAATACTTGTTGAGGCGCTATCATAAATCCTACTCTCAGTGAACAGCCCAATAATTTCGTAAAAGAAGATACGTATATCACCATATCGTTTTCGTCTAACGATTTAATTGAATTAGGTAATTTAGGACCATCTATTCTAAAATCAGCGTAAGATTCATTTTCAATAATTGGGATCCCATACTTCACTGATATATCAAGTATTTTTTGCCTTCTGTCTTGCGACAAAGTGATACCTGTAGGGTTTTGGTACACAGGTATAGTCAAAATAAATTTAGGAGTTTTATTTTGTTCAGATAATTTGCCGAGCACATTATCTAACGACTCAGGAATCATGCCTTCATCATCAGTATCTACATGAACTATCTCAGCACCTTTTTCAAGCAACATCCTCAACGTGCCCAAATAAGTATATTGTTCGGCTATCACAATATCCCCTGGACCGATAAAAGCATTCACCAACATTTTCAATGCTCCGCCTGCTCCATCTGTAATTAAAATATTGTCCAAGCCGCACTGAATAGCTCTTTTATTGGCAACGGAATGCTGAAGCAATTCTCGTAAAGGTTCATGTCCTAGTGCTGGAGGGTACGGGCCAAAGCTCACACTATTGTTATGGATAGCTTTAGTTGCCGCTTTGCTATATTCAACAGGATCTATACAATCTGGGACAGTATTTGTAACAGAGAATATATATTTTACATCCGCTTTTAAAGCGGGATGAGTGAGTACATCAATAGGTCCGTTACTAGATAATTTTTTCGAATAATCCATTCAACTAACTCTCTTTAATAATCGTACTAAGATATTAAATAATCATACTGGATCAGACTTGTTTTGAAAACGATATACGTTGATAATTAGCACCGTGTTCTTGAAGGATTTAGACTAATGGTAGGGGATTAATAATGACTGAACAAAATTTAGATCTGCTAAGTATCAACACTATCAAACTGTTATCAGTTGATTCTGTTGAAAAAGCGAAGTCAGGCCATCCTGGCGCACCTATGGGGGCAGCTACTATGGCTTATGTGTTATGGAAAGATTTCCTAAAACATAATCCTGAAAACCCTAGTTGGATAAATAGAGACAGGTTTATATTATCTCCAGGTCACGCTTCCGCACTATTGTATAGCCTCCTGCATCTCACAGGTTATGGAGTAAGAATCGAAGACTTAATGGAATTTCGGCAACTAGGCAGCAAAACTCCAGGACATCCGGAGCTTGATGTCACACCTGGGGTAGAAGTTACTACTGGACCACTAGGACAAGGGTTTGCCAATGGCGTAGGCATGGCAATTGCAGAAACTAAACTAGCCCAAGATTTCAATACGACTGAAAATAATATAATAGATCATTACACTTATGGCATTGTGTCTGATGGAGACCTTCAAGAAGGGGTAGCATCAGAAGCCGCATCCCTAGCGGGTACACTAAAGCTCCACAAATTAATATACTTGTATGATAGTAATAATATTTCTATAGAAGGTAATACAGATTTATCATTCACTGAAAGTGTTGCTGATAGATTTTCTGCTTACGGATGGCAAGTCATTGGTCCAATAGACGGATCGAACATTGAAGAAATTAACAAAGCTATAACCGAAGCTAAAAAATCAACAACTAAACCATCTCTCGTGATTTGTAAAACTCAGATTGGTAGCGGCAGTCCAAATAAATCCGGGAAAGCTTCTGCACACGGAGAACCACTAGGTAGCGATGAAGTCATACTAACTAAACAGGAATTGAATTGGGAATACGAAAATCCTTTCACCGTACCACAAGCAGTCGAGCAACATTTCGCTAACATAACTAAAACAGGCATAAAATCCGAAAATGACTGGAATGACCAAGTCGAAGCATATAAAGTTCAACATCCAGACGAATATTCAAAATTAATGGAACAAATTCAGGGTCAATTACCACAAGGTTGGGACTCTGAATTATCTAGTCTCTTCAATAGCGAAACATCCAGCATGGCTACTAGAGAATCTTCAGGCATTGTCATAAACAACATCTCGAAAAATATCCCTGGCCTACTTGGAGGGTCTGCAGATTTAGCACCCTCCACAAAAACTAATTTAAACGATTACACAGATTATAATTCAGATAACAGATCAGGGAGAAATTTCCACTTCGGTGTGCGTGAACATGCCATGGGATCCATAGCAAATGGGATTGCTTTACATAAAGGGTTAATCCCATTCACATCCACTTTTTTAGTTTTTTCTGATTATATGAAACCAAGTATTAGGCTTGCCGCTTTAATGAATCAAAAAGTGATATTTGTATTCACCCATGACTCTATTGGGGTAGGGGAGGATGGTCCAACTCATCAGCCTATCGAGCACTTGGCAGCATTAAGATCAATCCCGAATTTGACTGTGATTCGTCCCGCGGACTCCATTGAAACAGTAGCCGCTTGGAAAACAGCTATAAATCACACTACTGGACCAACTGCTCTAATATTAAGCAGACAATCTCTGCCAAATCTTGGAAATAGCACTGATAGCGACATTAGTAATGCCTGTAAAGGAGGTTACTTATTGAAATCTACAGATAATGAACCTAAAGTCACAATTATCGCTACAGGTTCCGAAGTCCATTTAGGGGTTGAAGTCGGAGAATTACTAAAAACAAATGATATCTCGTGCAATGTCGTATCAATGCCCTCCTGGGAATTATTCGACCAACAATCCGAAGAATACCGAAACTTAGTGATACCTGAATCTAGTCTCAAAGTATCAATAGAAGCAGCAAGTACCTTTGGGTGGACGAAATACGTCGGGAAGGATGGTATCAGTATAGGCATAGATACATTTGGTGCATCCGCTCCTGGTCAAACATTGTTTACTCATTTTGGATTTGAAGCAAAAAAAATCCACGACACCATCATATCCAACCTATAAATTCGAAAGACTTTTACTCAAGGAATGTTGAATGCAAATAGCAATGGTAGGATTAGGCAAGATGGGTGGAAATATGGCAACAAGATTGATGCGCCATGGCCACCAAGTTTTTTGCTATGACACAGACCAAACCACCATGGATCAATATGTTTTCCAAGGTGCCATATCTAGCTCTTCATTGGAAGAGCTGGTATCAAAACTATCTAAACCACGAAAAATATGGGTCATGGTTCCCCATGGTCTCACTACTCAAATTACAATCAAAACACTATCCAATTTAGTTGATCCAGAAGACATAATTATCGATGGTGGAAATAACCATTATCCCGATACCATTGAATTAGGAAAGGTTCTCCTTGATAAACAAATCCGGTTTCTTGATGTAGGCACTAGTGGGGGAATTTGGGGACTGAATGAAGGGTATAGCTTAATGATAGGTGGCGATAAAAGCGCTTTCCTCGAAATGGATACTATCTTTGAATCCTTAGCAGCCAACGGACGTTCAGGATATGCCTACGTCGGACATACAGGAGCTGGGCATTACTTAAAAATGGTACATAACGGCGTCGAATATGCTCTAATGGAATCATACGCAGAAGGTTTTGAACTCTTAAATTCTTCAGATGAATACAGCTATAACTTGGAAGAAGTATCCAAAATTTGGTCAAACGGTAGTGTGATTAGGTCCTGGTTATTAGATCTAATCCACCAATCGTTAAAAGATGACAGCAAGTTAACAGACGTTAAACCTTACGTAGAAGATTCGGGCGAAGGTAGATGGACCGTGACCGAGTCAATACGTTTAGGTATACCATTGCCAGTGATAACCGCATCACTGCAACAGAGGTTTCGCTCAAGGCAAACAAGCCCATTTGGAGCTAAACTATTAGCTGTTATGAGAAACTATTTTGGTGGGCACACCATACATAAAAACTGAACATAGCGAGAGGGAATATGGAAATAACACACGTAGCTCACATCGCGAAATGCGTGAACAATTTGGAAAAATCTTTGGAATTCTATAGAGATTTGCTAGGATTTAACGTAAAAATGCAACAAACTCAAGAAATGCTAAATAGGCCTGGATCCCAATCAGACCACATGTATCAATCTGTCCACAACCACAGAACAGTCGCTAATATCTATATGAGTGAGTCTGACACTATACCTTTCCTCGTATTAACTTCCCATCCTGATGACAAAATTGACCAAAACCCAATTAAACTTGATCAAGTTGGCATAACCCACCTATCTTTTAAGGTCAAAGACTTAGATGCGACTATCAAAGAATTTCTTTCTAACGGGGTAAAACTCGCTGGAAACGAATCAGACTTTAGAGATACGAACGGTCTCATCCGTACGTTCTTTGTGTATGACCCTGATGGTATATTAGTGCAGTTCGAGTAATCTAAAAAATGAGTAATAAAATAACCATTATTGGAGGAGGACCTGCTGGTTCAACCGCCGCTACAATGTTAACCAAGCAAGGATACTCTGTCGATTTGTTTGAACGTGAGAAATTCCCTCGAGATCATATTGGGGAATCATTATTACCTGCCAGTTTGCCTATCCTTGAAGAATTAGGTGTTTCCAAACAAATAGAAGATGCAGGATTCCTAAAAAAATATGGCGCGACTATGGTATGGGGTTCAGACAAAGAGCCTTGGAGCTGGTACTTTGCTGAAACCAACAAAACATATCCGCACTCCTATCAAGTATCTAGACCAATATTCGATAAGATATTACTTGATAACGCAAAACTACATGGAGTTAATGTACACGAAAGCACAAATGTAAATCTCGTTAATTTTACGGAAGGCTCAGTGTCAAATATTGAAATTGAGAAAGATTCACAAAAAGAATCTATTAATGTCGAATATTTGATAGATGCTAGTGGGCAACACTGCCTGTTAGGCCAAGACCTGCAAACTCGTGAATGGGATACCTCCTTCCAAAATTTATCTGTATATGCCTACTATTCAGACATCCAGCTTTTACCAGAACCTGATACGAACAATATATTTATAGAGTCATATGAGGGTGGTTGGATATGGGTAATTCCATTATCAGAGAAGCTAGCTAGTGTAGGAATAGTAGTAGACAGTCATGCCATTCAACATAAACTAGCAGATATAGGCGTGACGCAGTTTTACTTATCTGAACTGAATAAATCGGATAAAGTTAAGAAAATGCTGTCTGGTTCTCAAATCACAGGCACACCTAAAGTTACAAAAGACTGGTCCTACAAATGCTCTAAGCTTTACGGACCAAATTACGTGCAGGTAGGTGACGCTGCATGCTTTATAGATCCTCTGTTTTCATCTGGAGTACATATGGCGATGATGGGAGCGGTACTAGCATCCTCATACGTGAAAACCATAGCAAAGCATCCTTTTGATTACGAACAAGTAGGTAGTAGCTACCAGCAACTCTATTTCAAGGAATACAATCATTTTAGAGAAATGGCGAAACTTTTCTACTCAAGTAATTTAATTAACGATTCATATTTTTGGGAAGCTCGGAAAATTCTACCTGAATTCAATAACTATACCTCACGCCATGCTTTTATAAGAGCTGTCGCGGGGCAACCCCCTCATGGTTACGAGAGAGCCGTTTTAACAAAAGGACTAATGCCTCAAAGTTTTA
Organism: Dehalococcoidia bacterium UBA2588; assembly: GCA_002339805.1. Taxonomy (GTDB): domain Bacteria; phylum Chloroflexota; class Dehalococcoidia; order Lucifugimonadales; family UBA3495; genus UBA2588. Next base: position 10,076 of record DDKW01000038.1, read on the forward strand.
CTGACAGCGTTCAATGGGTAGAGCAGTCTAGGATAGACCGGACATCATTTTTATCCAAACTGGACCCCAGCAAACCAGAAACTCTTAAAGATTTTTGGGGATTAATACCCAAACTAAATCCTTCAGTTAAAGTCACTAATCAATACATTCTGGGTCAAGGAGAATTCATAAAATCCGACACTCTTATAACTAATACCAACCCCGAAGGAATACCTTGTAGTCAACTGGTCAAAGAAATATTAAGTCACATAAATGGGGTCGATAGTATACGTACAATAGCAAATTATATTCTTAATAGTTATCCCTTAGACCGTCATAGCCAAATCTTAAAAAATACATACGACACCATCCATATCTTATATGCGGATGAAGCCATATCTGAATTTGCGAATTCACGACAGCCCAAGAAACGAGTCTTCCTAGACAACATGACCAACGATGGGATGGACCATCTGATCGATAGAAGTTGAACATATAGATATGCAGAGTCCAAACATTTTAAATTGGACCCTGCATATTAACTAGTTTATTTTTCTAGAATAGAAGTCAAGACGACATTAGGGTTCATGGGTAATTGATTCGGTCTAATGTCAACAGCGTCTGCAATCGCATTAGCAACAGCAGCCATAGGAGGTACTAAGCTAACTTCTCCTACACCTCTTACACCCATTGGATGACCTGGATTTTCGACCTCTACTATAACCGTATCTATCATAGGCAAATCTAAACTTGTAGGCATTCTATAATCCAAGAAGCTAGCATTCAACATCTGGCCTTGATCACCATAAAAGTATTCCTCATTTAAAGCCCATCCAATCCCTTGAACAGATGCACCTTGAATCTGTCCTTCTACGTAACTAGGATGTATAGCTTTACCCACATCTTGGATGGCCGTAAATCTCAAAATATCTGTCTTACCTGTATCCGGATCTACTTCTACG
>DDKW01000043.1 GCA_002339805.1 Dehalococcoidia bacterium UBA2588
TTGATGAATCGAACCAATGGATTGAATGGTCATTCGGCTTAAACCAATTATATTGTTTTCGTGCTAATGTGTGGGTCTTAGTCTTGATTTTTGATACAGCGTCATCCCAGGTAATATCTTGTGTGGTATACGAGATCAATTCACGGTAGCCAGGGCTGTTGAATGCCCGCAAGGTCGGAGGGAATCCCTTGTTTAGTAAACTCTGTACTTCTTCGAGAAGCCCGTTTGCAACCATTTGATCAACTCTGTGGTCTATATTTGAATAAAGCAAAGAACGTTCCTGTGTGACGCCGACGATCAAGAAATTTAGATTGTCGAAGAAAGGATCTGCTTCTGTTACCAATTGAGATGGCTGATTTAATATTTCTAATGCTCGAATCACCCTAGGTATATTCCTGTAATCTATTGATTCGGCCTTTAAAGGGTCTATAGTTTTGAGCCTTGCGAACAGCTTTTCTGCTCCATAACGTTCTGCGTAGCTATGCATTGTTTGTCTAAACTGAGGGTCTGGCGGGACTTTACCTAGGCTCCAGTTTTGGATAACAGAATAGATGTATTGACCAGAACCTCCGCACAATATTGGCACCTTGTTTTTGTTAATGATTTTCTGAAGACTTGCTTTGCATAAATCTTTGAATTCCATGACGTTGAAATTGTAATCTGGGTCTCTAATTGACACTAAATAGTGCTGTATTGTCTCTAGTTGCTGAGGAGTAGGTTTTGCCGTCCCAATATCCATAAGAGAATATATTTGTCTGCTATCAGCATTAATTATTTCTGCGTTTACTTTCTTAGAAAGCTTAATACTAAGGTCGCTTTTACCTGAAGCAGTAGGCCCGACAACTACAACTACTTTGTCCATAAACTAGAATTAAGGTTCTAAAGTGAACTGACGGCATATTTCTACGAATTGCGCGGCGTTCAAGCTGGCCCCGCCGACCAACACTCCATCTATGTTCTGAGCTTGCCCGAAAGCATAAGCATTGCCGGGATTAACGCTCCCTCCATAAAGGAGAGGGGTTTCATTGCTTGCAGGGGTACCGTACAGAGACCTTATTTGGTTTCTGATAGTGACTCCTAGGGTTTCTTCAACCTCCGATGCCTCTGGAACAATACCCGTTCCGATTGCCCATATAGGCTCGTATGCGATAGCTAAGTTATCTATGCTTTCAACGTTATGTAATGCAGATTCAATTTGGTCTGTTATTATTTGCGAAGCAAGCCCCGCATCTTTTTGAGTTGAAGTCTCCCCGATACATAATATAGGTTTGATGTCATGTGCGAGACATGCTCGTATTTTTCGGTTTATAAAATCATCCGATTCGCCAAATAACGACCTTCTTTCAGAGTGTCCTATTAATGCGTATTCACATATCCCTTGCAGCATGGTTGGCGAAGTTTCTCCCGTAAATGCACCTGAATCTTCATCATGAATGTTTTGAAGTCCAATTTTCATTGAGGAGCCTCTCACCGCATCTCTAACTGGGATAGCAAAAGGTGAAGGAGGGAACAGTATAACTTCTTTATCTGCGCCTAGGCTTAATTGTTCCCTTATGGCGATGGACAATGAAATTGCATCGGATAATGTGGTATTCATTTTCCAGTTGCCCGCTATGATTGTTCTACCCATACAGGAATACTCCTAAGGTCCGTATTTTGTAAGCCGCTCAGAATGAGCCAGAATTAATGACATTAAGTACTTAGCTTCAAATGTCCCTAATGAACCAAACCTGCAATCGTACTCGTTAAAACCTTCATTACTGTCCCCCAGCGTCCATTTAGAATGGATGAGCAATGGGACAGGGTGCCAACTGTGTGATGCTAGTACAGCCGGAGTTGAATGGTCCCCTGCGATCGCCAATACACTCGGATTAAGAGAGAGTATATCTGGAATGAATTTATCTAGTTCTTCCAGAGTCTTTACCTTGGCTTCAAAATCACCGTCTTCTCCGGCAGCATCTGCTGGTTTGTAATGGAGAAAGAAAAAGTCCGATGCATCATAATGTTCTTTTAAGGTTTCGATTTCATCAGCGAATGTAGCTCCGGTGGGAATTATGTTCATGCCTGCTACGGTAGCAAGACCTCTATACATTGGATATGCTGCGATCGCGCTCGATCTCATTTTGTATGTTTGGGGGAAGGACGGAAGGTCAGGTAATTGTGACCAACCCCTTAACAGTACCATATTGGCTATGGGCTCGTTTGCTAAGAGGTCTTTTGCTTCGTTGATGAATCTATTCACGTAATTGGCTGTTGGTCCCCCTCCCGGTTGTAAAGATAGACACTCTAAGGGTGGAATCCCTGTTTGCTGAGGATCAGTCTCACCTATGTGTTCAGATAATTCATTACCTCTCATGCGTAGGACAAAACGGTAATCTTGTACTTGGAATACGTCTGTTGTACATGAGGGAATCTCTATGGAATTTAAGGTTTCTACTATGGGGCGGCTCAATTCAGTTCTGATGCGTCCAGCTCTCCTATCATGTAAGTTCCCTAGAGGGTCTAGTGAACAGAAATTGCCGCGAGCTGCTAGATCTCCAGGTAATAAATCAATGCCAATACCGAGTCCTTCTAATGCTCCTCTGCCTATGTAATATTTGAGTGGGTCATACCCAAATAATGCCAGATGTCCTGGACCACTTCCTGGGGTTATTCCCGGTGCCACAGGTAACGTTAATCCGCAGGAACTAGATTTGGCTAATTGGTCTATGTTTGGAGTGTTTGCAGTCTGCAATTCAGATAATTTGGTAGAGTCAGAGGGTATGCCCCCTAAACCATCTACCACTAATAGAATGATTTT
>DDKW01000052.1 GCA_002339805.1 Dehalococcoidia bacterium UBA2588
GAGGACTTCATTAGCGGCATCTTCCGCTTCTTTGAGTGCAGCCTCTAATATTTCACTGGAATCTGTAAAGTTTGATTGATCTCTGGTTGAATTAATATAGCTGGTGTCTATTCCTTGTTCTTTGGCTAGTGTGCTTAGGAAGTCTAGTATGTGGTGAAAAGTGTTTTTCCTAAGTACATACACTGGTGTACCTGTTGATTCTGCACTTTTTACCAAGTTGGATCCTCGTCTGTAGTGAGTTTTTGTGGTGAGAACTATATCAGAATTTCTTAGTTCATTGCTTAAAGAAATAGAAATTTTCGATTCTTCTTGGGCTGCAATGATTTTATCTTTACTGACTCCAAACAAGAAAACTTTATGCTCTAGTTTATGAACCGAGGACTCGGAGAATTTCGGTTGAGTCGATTGTTTTTCTTTCACAGGAGTTTTACGTGAGTTCATATCCCAAGAACCATTTTGTTGCTGGTTTTGTCTGATAGTATCATTGGTTTTAATTATGTTTCCTTGAGCATCACTAACACGAGATTCTGGTCGAATAGCGTAACCACGTAACCATTGGTCCACTACTTCAGCTACGTTTTCGTGAACGTCGATTTCATTCCAGCTATTTATTTCCACGACTATATCAAAAGTTGGCCAGGATTTTCGTTCTTGGATAGTTTTTTGGGTCCCTCTGAACTTCGCTTCTTGATCGCCCAGGGTTACTGATTGGATCCCTCCTACGAGATCGGAAAGAGTGGGGTTAAATATCAGGTTTTCTAGAGTGTTACCGTGGGCCGTTGCGACGAGTTGGACTCCACGCTCCGCGATTGTTCGTGCGGCATCGGATTCTTCAGTAGTACTCATCTCATCTATGATAATAACTTCTGGCATATGATTCTCAACAGCTTCAATCATCACTGAATGTTGGAGTTGCGGACTCGCTACTTGCATTCTTCTGGATGAGCCTATTGCAGGATGAGGCACGTCTCCGTCACCAGCGATTTCATTCGAGGTATCAACTATGACTACTCTTTTAGATAGGTCATCTGAGATCATTCTAGCAGTTTCCCGTAACATAGTGGTTTTACCGACTCCCGGACGGCCAAGCAACAATATGTTTTTTCCTGTTTGAATTAAGTCTTCTATAGTAGTCGCACTGCCACTGATTGCTCTTCCGACCCTGCAAGTTGCACCCACTATTTGACCACGGCGATTCCGGATTACAGATACCCTATGTAGGGTTCCTTCGATACCTGCTCGGTTATCTTCTCCAATGAATCCGATTTTTTGAACAAGGTTAGCTAAGTCATCTTTTGATATTTTGTTTTCGTCAAGTATTAGATTCTCGTTGACAAGACGGGCTTCAGGGAGTCTTCCTAAATCCATCACAACTTCTAAGAGTTCGGGTTTGTTGGGTAGGGAATTTATGATGTCGGTGATGTGCTCTGGCAACACATTAAGGAGTAGATTAAGTTCGTTAAGGTTTTGGTCCGGTGACTCAATGCGATCCGATGTTAACAAAAATCCTCCAGGTCAGTTGATTGCTATCAACTATATAATAATTATATAAAATTTATTTTCCGTTTTTGAATCATTATGTCATCTATTTTACCGTAGAATTTCATAAATCCAAAAAATATTTATGCACTCGACTATCTTTTGATAATTCTGGGTGGAAAGATGTTGCAAATAGGTTACCTTGTTGTACTGCAACAGGTGTTCCATTTTCCAGATTAGCGATAATTTCAACAGATTCACCCGTGTTTAGAACAATAGGGGCTCTAATGAAGATGCAGTTAAAGTCATCTGCAATACCTTTAAGAGGAAGGACTTGTTCAAAGCTATCGACCTGGCGACCAAAAGCATTGCGCTGGACCTCTATGTCTATTATTTCCAAAGGTACAGGGTCGGATTCGGTGATTTTTGAAGAGAGCATTATCATGCCTGCGCAAGTTCCCCAGATGGGCATTCCTGTAGATCCTAAGTGTTGCAGGGGCTCTCTGAAGCCGTAATTAGAGCATAATCTACTTAGAGTTGTACTTTCTCCTCCGGGTATTACCAGACGGTCTATTTCATCCATATGCTCGGGTAATCTGATTTCCTTGCAGTCAGCCCCAAGAGATTTGAATACTGATATGTGCTCTTCAAAATCCCCTTGGAGAGCTAAGACTCCTACTGTATTCACTTTGTAATCCCTAATTACTTGCTTCTAGATGCTAAGAGTTCGTTTTCTGGAATTGTTCTAGCACTGATACCTACCATAGCTTCACCAAGATCTTTGGAAACTTCAGCTATGATTTTTGGGTCGTTATAATGAGTCACTGCCTGAACAATGGCATTTGCTCTTGTTGCAGGGTCTCCAGATTTGAATATTCCAGATCCAACGAATACCCCGTCTGCGCCTAATTGCATCATTAGAGCGGCATCTGCGGGGGTTGCAACTCCTCCTGCAGCAAAGTTAACTACAGGCAGCCTCCCCTCTTCTTTTGTTTGAATGAGTAAGTCCACACTGACACCAAGATCTCTGGCCTCAACGACTAATTCATCATTAGGCATGTTTTTCAATTTACGAATGTTATCCTGTACGGTTCTCATATGCCTTACAGCTTCAACAACGTCTCCAGTGCCAGCTTCTCCTTTTGTTCTTATCATTGCAGCTCCTTCAGAGATTCTTCTAAGAGCTTCTCCAAGATCTCTGCAGCCACATACAAAAGGCACTTTAAAATCATGTTTCCAAACATGGTGCTTTTCATCAGCTAGGGTTAATACTTCGGATTCATCGATATAATCGATTCCTAGGGATTCTAGCACCTGAGCTTCAACAAAATGGCCAATACGGCATTTTGCCATTACTGGAATACTTACCGTTTCCATTATTTCTAAAATAACGGAAGGGTCTGTCATGCGGGCTACTCCACCTTCTGCGCGGATATCTGCGGGAACTCGTTCCAGTGCCATTACAGCGACAGCTCCAGCTTCAGCAGCTATTTTGGCTTGTTCAGGATTAACGACGTCCATAATCACGCCACCTTTTAACATCTGAGCATGACCGGATTTCACAGTAAACGTGCCTGTAACAGTTTCAACCATATTAATCTCCTAAGTTCTGAGTACCATTGAAACTATTATACTGCTTTTAAGAATAACTAGGCAATTGTTGATTAAGGTGTATCAATATGTGAATCTAGATAAAAATTCATATTGGTGATAGAGTTATTGTAACTTGACACTGTCAGGTACCGGTTTTAATATAGTTTTTCCGGCCGAGGTAGCTCAGGTGGTAGAGCACGGCACTGAAAATGCCGGTGTCGACAGTTCGAGTCTGTCCCTCGGCACCTTTTTTGAGCGGAAGTGGCTCAGTGGTAGAGCATCTCCTTGCCAAGGAGAGGGTCGGGAGTTCGAATCTCCTCTTCCGCTCCATTCAAGTTTAGGTCAATACATGAAATTTTATTTGAAAATTGTATATGGCTTGTCTTTGTTCTTTATGATTGCTGGTTCCAATACAATTTACTCCGTGTAACAAGATAGAATTGAAGAACTCCAAAGCGAAATGGAAACGTTGCAACACGGAGTGCAGGGTTTACAACATGACATACAAAGACTGATTCCCTCTTCTGATCATAATTCCTCTACGCCTGTGGTGATAGAAATTGAGAGTAAAATAATAAATGATTCGGATGATTTGAAAGATTCGTTGAAAACTATTAACGAGCTTGCAATTGAATTACACGAAGCAAATGAATTGACTCAGGAATTAATCCCTACTGGCACTCCATATCCTACGTATACTTTGTACCCAACTCTAATTCCGTTTCCTACTTACACGCCTTTCCCTCCTCCAACTCCAGATTTTGAACCCACAATAGAAGAATCGAATTACGTGCCGCCAACACCAACGTCTTCATGTACAGGAAGTACGGGAGGGTTAACTTGCCAATGTATTGGAGGCCGGTGGAAGTATTGTACTCAGTAATCTCCTGCGTCGAACCTTGTTAGTTGAACTTCTCCTACTGAAGTAATCGTGTTAGGTATAATCTCACGGTAATCTGATAGTCCTTCTTCGTCAGTTGTTGATTGGTGAACTGGTTGTTGTCTGTAATATACATCAGCATACTTAGTTTTGGTTGTATTCCATATCCTAAATTTGACGTGCCCATTGGGATAATCATAGGGAGAATTATTATCAAGTGTGTAATTTATGTAGTAACTAGTAACATCCTGACCCCAGCTGGTTTTGGTTACTTTTTCCACATCCCAAGTAATAGTTACAGAATTGGTTATGCATTTAGTGGTAGATGACAGGTATATTGTGGGTACAGTTGAAGAATACCGGTTAGTACAGGTTGGGTCAGCTATAGCCACAGGGGTGGCAGTTGGTACAGGCACCGGAGTGGATGTTGGTACAGGCGCAGGGGTGGCAGTTGGTGCAGGCACAGGGGTGGCAGTTGGTACAGGCGCAGGGGTGGCAGTTGGTGCAGGCACAGGAGTGGCAGTTGGTGCAGGCACAGGGGTGGCAGTTGGTGCAGGCACAGGAGTGGATGTTGGTGCAGGAACAGGGGTGGATGTTGGCGGAGCTGTAGAGGTCATCCGGGCTGCTAGAATCAATTGATCTAAAGCTTCTAAAGTGGCCACAATATCACGATCTGGAGTGGGGGTATTAGGTAGAGATTCTGTGTCTAATGGTCGGCTTGTTTCATCAGGTAATGACACACAGTTTAGTACTGATAATGTTGTAACCACGAATATGAATGCAATTTTAATACGAAGCATATAATTTTATGATTTAAGTAGAATACCGAATTAGATTCAGAATGAATTTATTATATCTTAATAAGTTTCCTGGTAAGTAGGATTTGAAGAGGTTTAATTTATGATTTCTATGAACTTGGAGCTGTTCATTGAGGGTGTCTTTACAGTTAATAGGTATATGCCTGGGCTTAATCTTGGGATCACAAATTCGGTACTGAATTTGCCTTGATTATCAATAGAGTTGCTCGTCATGGTAATAATTGCTGAAGTTCCTATTGTAATTGACTCAATTAAATCATTATTAGTAAATCCTGAACCAGTAAGAGTGAGGATATCTCCGGGCAGGACTTCGCTTTTTGACATGTTTATTAAGGACAGAGGAACGTAGTGTCTTGCCCCTGCGGTTATAGTTTCAAATATATTGTTTCCAAGGTTTGCGTTGGAAGTTGTTTGAATTAAGTTGTTTGTTTGTACAGTTGTATCTGTAGGAATGGTGATTGATGCGTTGAAATTTCCTAAGCTGTCCGTGATAGTGTTTGCTAGATTCAAAGAGGCCAATCCATAGGAATATGTTATCAGTACGCTAGTATTAATTGGGTAATTAGTACCTGTGACAGTTACTTGACTTCCTGGATAGCTTAATTCGGGTTCTACTGTTAATAATGGGGTATAGGAAGAGGCGCCTGTTATGTACGTATAGGTACTAGACGTTTTGTTACCCACTATTGCTACTAGCAAATGAAGACCAGAAGAAATGTTGGGCACTGTTATGTCAGTAGTAAATGTGCCATTTGAGTCCGTTGTAGGAACAGGGTTGTTGAGTATATTAAGGTTGCCCAACTGGAGGTATTTTATAGAAGTGTAAGGTGAAAAAGATTGCCCTGTTATTGTGATTTTATTTCCTGGGATTATGACTTCTGATGATACAGAGAGTTCGTTTGAAGGAACGAAATGAGTAGCACTAGAGGAGATTTGGGTTGAGTTTCCTGAGGAATTGGATGTATTAGTAGATGCTCGAACCAAATTTTCTCCCCCTGCTGTTACATCGCTTGGTACGGGGAATTGATTTGAGAAATTTCCATTATTATTAGTTGTGAAAGTTGCTCGATTGTTGGATGATGAACCGTAATGATAAGTTATTAAAATAGAAGAATTGGGAGGAAATCCAGACCCAATAGCTTTAACAAATGTGTTCGCATGACTTATTGAGGGTTCTAGAGATAAGGTAGGCTTTAAGTTATTTGTGTTCAGGGTGCTATTCACCGAATTTGTCGATGTACTTGTAGTAATTTGGGCATCTACCGAAGTTTGTTTTAAGATTTTAGGAGACTTTTTGGTCTCTGAATCATTTAATGAGTAACAGTTATGCCAAGAACCATTGGTACAAGTGCATATAACATCATCAGGAAGATTCGAACATCCAGGATTCTTGAGTTCGGTTTTGGGTTCGATATTATTTTCTGGTTCCGCTGATGCTGTTGGTGTTTGTGATCTTAAATCACTCGAATATGACTGAGTTGGGAATATACTTGGCTGAATTTCGAATACTTCTTTTTCGTTGTTGGATTCAGATAGTTGTTCACATCCCATCGTTAAAATGGCGATAATGAGAAATACCATTACGTGTCTTACCATATGCTCTCTACAACTTTATTAGTCTGGTGTACATTAAATCTAGGTCCTGTGGCCTCTTTTTGATTCCATGACTGTTTTTACATCGATAATTACTGTGATACCTTCTTTATTCAATTTTTGAGCTTCTTTAAGAGCTGGCTCGAGTTCTGCAAGTTTAGATACTTCAATGCCATGTCCTCCAAATGCTCTGGCAAAGTCTGCATAATTACCAGTCATAACTCCT
>DDKW01000046.1 GCA_002339805.1 Dehalococcoidia bacterium UBA2588
CCCTAAGCCTGCATTTGAGAAAGTGGCGCTGTCAGAGACAAACATGCCTCCAAAATCTACATTTTTTTACCCTAAAATGCCTACAGGATTGTTATTCCATCCTATATATATGGGCCCTTAAACTTAACGTTCCCTCATGATAAAACTGCCTTTTTCTAAAGCCATTTACACAGAATAAGTCACCCGCTAATGTGTCCTAATTCTGGCAAAATCCGTTTCATGGCAGCAACAACTTCTTCAATGTCTTCTTTAACAACTGCGCCTAAATGTCCGACCCTGAATATTCTGCCGCTAAGTTTGCCCTGACCTCCTGCTAGGACGATCTTTTCACTATCTTTCATTGTTTTCATGAATTTCGATGAATCTAAACCATCAGGAATATGCACCGCAGTTACAGTATCAGAAGCCCAGCGTTCATCACTTGGCAGTAATTTGAACCCCAAATCCTTCATGCTCTGCCTAGTGTACTCAGCAACGTCTGATTGCCTGATAAATATATTTTCTATCCCCTCAGCTAACATCATATCTAATGCGACATCTAAAGCATAAAACAAGGAAATGTTAGGCGTCCAAGGAGTTTGCCCTTGCTCCAATGATTTTTTTGCAGCCCCTAAATCAAAATACGATTTGGGCATTTTGGCCGTTTCATAAGCCTTCCAAGCTCTTTCGCTAAAGCTTATAAAAGCTAATCCTGGAGGAATCATGAACGATTTTTGAGATCCTGTTGATACTACATCACAACCCCAGCCATCTACCGGCAAAGGAACAGATCCCAAACTACTCACAGCATCAACTAAAATCAAAGCTTCACTGTTATTCTTCACTGCACTGCAAATACCTTCCAGGTCGTGGGTAACCCCTGTAGAAGTTTCATTATGAGTGATAATAACAGCTTTAACGTCAGGATTTTCTTTGATTGACTGTTCAATTAAGTCCGGAGAAATTGCGTCTCCCCATTCACATATTATTTCTACCACATCAGCGCCATACGTTTTGGCTATCTCTACATATCTATCTCCAAAAGAACCGGCACTGCATGCTATCACCTTATCCCCAGGAGACAAAGTATTAACTATTGAAGCTTCAAGAGCCCCTGTTCCAGATGCAGTTAGTATAAACACATCTTCTTTAGTCATGAAAACTTGCTTCAATTTATCGGTTGTATCATCTAACAGTTTCTTGAATTCTGGGCCCCTATGATTGATCATAGGGCTAGTCAAAGCTTCAAGAACTGGATCTGGTAATGGGGTTGGACCTGGGGTTCTTAAGTTAAAAGTATCTAATGCCACTGAATACGCTCCTGATATTTGCCTCTCTATATGTTGCCTTTCCAGCAAAAATTATATCACCGCAATGACCTTAATCAAACTATTTTAAAATACCTACATGCTATACTAGCAACATGGTAATTACCTCTGAATCGATCTTAAACTCCCTTAACCCTGAGCAGCAACGTGCCGTTCAACATATCAATGGACCTATGCTAATAATTGCTGGGCCAGGCAGTGGTAAGACCAGAGTAATAACAAATAGAGCGGCTCATTTGGTGCTTAGTGGCACACTAAACAAAGCTTCGGTCCTAGCAGTAACATTTACAAACAAAGCAGCTAGCGAATTAAAAGATAGAATTTCACAGATGAAAATTGCTGGACCTGAACAAATAACTGCAAGCACATTTCATTCGTTTTGTGCTCGCATACTTAGAGCACATGGATCGTACGTAGGGCTAGATAGGAATTACTCTATTTATGACTCGGATGATCAATTATCTGCTATCAAAGAATCAATGATAATAGCTGAAATAGACACGAAGCAGACAAACCCAAGATCCATACAAAATTTAATATCTAAAGCAAAAACCTCTAGAAAAGATTCTCGGATGATGGCGCAGGATGCAGACACTTACTTTGAAGAATTAGCCGCGTCTATATACAGTAGGTATGAAGAGCTTCTTCAAAGGAACAATGCTGCAGATTTCGACGATCTCATTTCCAAATCAGTAGATTTATTATTGAATTACCCTGCAGTAAGAGAATCTTACAACCAAAACTATCAACAAGTAATGATCGATGAATTTCAAGACACCAATGCTTCTCAATATTTATTATCTAAACTATTAGTCCAAGATCATCAAAATTTAACCGTTGTTGGTGACCCAAATCAATCAATTTATTCTTGGAGGAATGCAGATATTACAAATATACTGAACTTCCAAGAAGATTTTCCTGATACTCAAGTGATATCTATTAACCAAAATTATAGGTCCACGCAAAACATCCTAAAAACAGCACGAAACGTGATTACGACCAATCAGCTAAATATCGATAACGAAATTTACACAGAAAACCCTGAAGGATCACCGGTAATATCACATGAAGCATTCGATGAATTAGATGAAGCGGCTTTTGTAATTGCAGAGTCCAAACAGCTCACACAAGGACCTAATCCTGACTTCAAATTAAGTGATATCGCCATAATGTATAGAGTAAATGCGCAATCTAGAGTGATTGAAGAAGCTTGCCTGAAGTCGAGCGTGAAATATAGGATAGTTGGCGGAATACAATTTTATCAGCGCAAAGAAATTAAAGATCTAATCGCATATCTCTCGGCTATATCTAATCCTTCTGACGACATAAGCCTAATCAGAGCCATCAGTAACCCCGGCAGAGGAATCGGCAAAAAGACTCTTGAGTCTTTAAAATCCTACAGTACCGATAAACATTTATCTCTACTTGACGCCCTGCAAGAGTTAAACTCAGAGCACGAAAACGATGGATCTATCCCACTAATGTTCAATTCAAGGTCAATCAAATTGCTATCAGGTTTTTACAATGTGTTCCACCATTTTATTGCTCAATCATCCCAAGTACCTCTCGTAGAATTAATAGATCTGGTTTTAGAAAATAGTGGCCTACAATCATCAATACTAGAGTCTTCAGACAAAGCTCAAGAACGGTGGGAAAATATTTTGGAATTCAGGGAAACTTCTAGAGAATTCAACACTCAGAATGCTCTAGAAGGGCTCTCGTCATTACTAGACCGACTAGCTTTAATTAACGATGTAGATTCATACGATGATACAGATAATTGTTTAACTTTGATTACTCTACATCAATCCAAAGGATTAGAATTTCCTGTAGTGTTTCTTGTAGGTTTAGAAGAAGGACTTCTGCCTCATAGTAGATCATTTGACGATCATTTCCAAATAGAAGAAGAACGCAGATTATGCTATGTAGGTGTAACGAGAGCAGAAAAACGGCTATATTTAACTCATGCCTTCCGAAGAGGTCTTATGGGGCAATATGGCCCTAGCATTAAATCTAGATTCATAGAGCATTTAGATACTAAGAAGCATGCACCTTTTGCACTCCCATCTAATACCGCCACATTAATCTCGCAGAATGGAGTCAAAGTAGCAAAGCCAAAAATAAAACCTGTACCTACAATAGGGCAAACAATACTTCATAATGCATTTGGAGAAGGTGTAGTATTAGATGTGCTACAAATAAACCAAGATTTTGAAATAACTATACAATTCAAAGAAAGCTCCGGAACTAAAAAACTACTACATAGTTTTGCCCCTATTGAAATTCTAGATAACATTTAAAATTCAGAAGGCCTAACTTATGAAGGTTAATCCAGAAAAAAATATCACTGTAAAAATTGTAGATTCTGAGCTAGAAAAAAATGATTGTGTTCGCATCAGAACCCAAGTCTTCGTTCTGGAGCAAGGCGTGGATCCCAATCATGAAATTGATGACTACGATGATAAATGCGTGCACGCAATCGCTTTAATCGGGTCTGAGCCTGTAGGTACAGGAAGACTCATCAAATTGTCATCAAGTAAAGCTCAAATAGGGCGAATGGCTGTTCTTCACGAATGTAGGAGATTACAAATAGGAACCCAAATACTAAAAAAACTAGAAAAACACGCACACGAAATGCAGATTACCACATTAATTCTACATGCACAGTTGTATGTAAGAAATTTTTACGAAAACAATGGATATACGGCAACGGGAGAAGTATTTTTAGACGAAAATATATCTCATGTTCTTATGACTAAACAATTATAATTTAGGCATCTACAGTTTCTATTATTTTGATCTCCATTTTTGCTATATGGCTTGGGGGTAAATCTCCTAAACTTTTACGCTCCGGAGAGTCAAAGAATGACTGCTCTTTAGAAGGGATATCATCTATAGAGTCAAATTTGCGCATCCAGATAAATTCATTTCTATCAAGATTCACCCAAGTGCCTTGAACAGGTATTCCAAGTCGTTCGTGTACGGGCCTTATGTGTTCGTTAAACAAAGAAATAAAAGAATCCATCATTCCCTTGTTTATAGTATAAGTTCTTAACTGCAATACAGGCATTTATAGACCTCACTCTTTGAATTTATTTATAACATCCGGATTAAACTCTAGGCCTAATCCAGGCTTATCCGGAACATTGATTTGGCCGTTAATTACTTCCGGGGTCTCTAAGAACAATTCTAATGACCAAGGCATATATTCTACTGTTAAGCCATTAGGAATAGCCGACATAGTATGGACTTGGACTTCAGGAATAAGATGACTGACCACCGGTAAGTTGAAAGCTTCCGCCATATGCGCAACTTTCATGAATTGAGTGATCCCGCCTACTCGCATCAAATCAATCATAACAATATCAATTGATCGAGCTTCAATCATATGCCTAAAAGGCCTAATCCCGTAAACATACTCACCAGCGCATATAGGAGTTGTTAACGACTCCGCTACTCTAGCTAACCCCTGGTAGTCCTCGCAAGCAACTACATCTTCCAGCCAGAACAAATTATATTCCTCTACTCTAGATCCAATTTGTATAGCTTGATTTACATCCCACAGTTGATTGATATCGCACATAAGGTCAATATCAGGAGATAACACCTGTCTTAAAGTTTTCATTCGTTCAATTTCAGCAGATGCCGTTAACTCCCCTCCCATCTGAGTTTTCATCTGAGTAAATCCCAATTCAACTAATCTTGGAGCAATATATTCTAAATCTTTTAAATTCTTTTCCCTGACTAATTGACCACTAGCATAAGTGTTAATACTAGTCCTAAATCCACCCAATAAAGAGGACACAGTTTGATTTAGACATTTGCCTTTAATATCCCATAGTGCTGTGTCAATAGAAGCCATCGCTATATTTAGTATTCCTCCTGGGCCCGAACCAGTTGATGCTGTTATCAGCTTAGCGTACAAATTTTCTATTTGTGACGGGTCTTCACCAATTAATAATTCAGAAAGGTTTTCTACAGATAATTTAAGCGCTGGATACAAAGGGTTATTAACATTGCCTGGAATAAAAGAAACTCCTATTCCTGTTATTCCTTCATCTGTATGTAGCTCAAGGGTAACAAATCCTCTGGTTGAGTCACTCCCTTTAACACCTTCTACCAAAGGCTTATCTGATTGAATCCTTACAGAATTAACCTCAAATCCACTAATTCTCATATTAATATCTCCTTCTAGTAATTATGAAAGATCAAAAGCATGGAACTTCTCTGCATAACGCATGTTAACAGATTCCCCATTTCTTGTTCTCCAATCTCTCATGTGATTAGCTACAGCGTCCATGTTTTCTATTTGGCTAGCATGTTTCTGTAATGCTTGGATTGCTATTTCTATCGTTTCAGAAACATCCACATACTCTTCTCCTAAATCAGAACCCATCACCCATAACTCCTTAACTTTATGAGGCTCTAACCCTTGTTCGAGCAAATCAGGGAAAGTAAGACGGTCTCTAGCTGTAGGGAATACTGCGGCCATCGCAGCTTCGCCTGAAGCTATATGATCAGGATGACCTATATATCCATTACCAGTAAGCTTTCTGGATGGATACATACATATCAAAATATCTGGTTTATGCTTCCGAATCTGTATTGTGATATCTTTCCGAAGAGATAATGAAGGCTCTAATACCGAATCTTCATAATCTAAAAACACTACCTCTTTTAACCCTAAAACTTCCGCTGCTTGTAATTGTTCAGCTTTCCTAGTTTGAATCAAAATTTCACTAGTAATAGCAGGGTCATCATTGCCTTTACTCCCGTCAGTACACAGCACATAAGTAACTTCCCATCCTTCTCTGCACCATTTTGCCACTGTGCCGCTACATCCCCACTCAGCATCGTCAGCATGTGCAACAACTACCATCGCTGATCGATATCCTTCTCTATCCGGCATCATTTATTCTCCTATGTTTATTAATTTATATATTATTCCTTCAACTTAGTATTATATAATTTTTATACATTTAAAATCAGGATAAGAATGAATAACTATGGCTAGATTATGGGGCAAAACATTTAATTACGAAGATGTTAGGGAAGGAGATGAGCTACCAGTATTAATCAAATGGTTGATGTTCGTAGACCCAAAAAAGGAACATTCGTTTTATAAAGCTGACGATCTTAAATCTTACGTTCGAGAAGCTATAATAAAAACCATACCCATCCAAAACCCATCCGAAAATCTTGATTGGATAACTCTCGAACTAAATCAAGATGTCTCTCTAAATACAAATCTTTCACTCACAGGAATAATAACCGCTAAGAATTTTAAACAAAATAAAGAATTAATAATTACTTTCAACATTGAATCAGATGATGGAACTGTACAGCAAAAAGCTATTGCCACTGTATTTGTCATTTAAATAATATTAACGTCGGTTCTTCCTATTCCTTGCTCTTCTAGATCTAGGTTTGCTGCCCGAATCTTCTTCATCATGCTGGGTTATAACCATCGAACCCAAATTTCTAGAAATTTTAGGCTTCTGTACAAACGTCCAATGAATCTGTGTGATTACTGTCAATGCAACTCCTGGGATTATGAAAGTTATAGCTCCTTGCCTAGATATTCCTTCCCCCAAGAACAAAGCTTGATATACCAACAAATAAATGCCCATAAAAATCAGCGCCCAGGAGAGTGCTCCTGAAATAAATCCATTATGCCAAGGTGATCGAATCGTCAATACAGACCACAAAGGCCAAAAAACAAAAGAGGGGAACAAAAACCAGTCTTGATAGTACCATGGCTTAAGTTCTTTTCCTGGCTCTCCAAGGCTACTGTTTGCCATCAGTTTCGCCCCAACATGATGTGGAATTCCAACACATCAATTGGTCTTTTATTTTTTATGGATGCCACAGAGTATTCAACGCACATACGAGCAAATCCTGAATATTCATATATGTGGCTACCCATGTTAACTACCGGAATAGGCCCATCTAATTGCACACTTATATCAGAAGGATTTTCTTCATTAACCCTTAAATCAATAAAATCACCGGTTAATTTTTCAATTTTATTTTTTAATTCTGTTACGAATTGTTGATCTTCCAATAATATCTCCTAAAATCGAGATCCTATTATTATACCAATTTCTTTATTTTCTCTCTTGGTATAAAATTCTGAAATCAAATCATAAGGTTCTGTCGATGTATACAAATATATCGCCAACATGGCTAAAATATTTAATTGAGAACACACCAAATTTTATTCTAATTGATATTCGGGAACCATCATTACATGAGAGTTCTCATATCGAGCACTCGATTGTGATCGAACCCCGGAAAATCATCAATAAGTTAAGTAACCTAGTATCATCAAAAAAAACCAAACTGATAATATATGATCAAGACAATAGCGAATCTCCAAGTGTAGCAAATTTGTTAATAGCTGATGGGTATCACAACGTATCCATACTAGAAGGCGGATTGCAACAATGGATATTGGAACAACAACCCGTTAAATCCCTAAACTGACACATTAAAGGTGATAATCATGGACATAAACGCAGTTAAAACAAATGCCAAACTCGTTGCAGAAGAATGGAAAGAACAAGTTACTGAACGGCAACAAAGAACGGAATTGCAAGAAGACGACTATAACCAATTAAAAAGCATAAATATCCCTCTGTTGGGAGTTCCTCAAGAATTTGGTGGATTGTGGCAAGATCTTCAATCAACCGGAAGCTCTATATGTGAAATCCTCAGGATATTAGCTTCTGGCGACCCTTCTGTTGCACTTTCTAGCACTATGCATCAAGGAGTTTTATCCCCATGGAGATCAGGCAAAGTAACAGAAGAGTACCGAGAACAGTGGAACGCACAGAAAGCCGAAGTTTTTCAAACAGTACTTGAAGGCAGCTGGTGGGGAACCATAGTATCAGAACCTGGTAGCGGTGGGGATTCAGGCCTAACAAAAACTGCTACGAAATTAGACTCTGGTCTAAAATACTTTATGACTGGTAAGAAACATTTTGGGAGTGGTTCAGGCCGGACCTCTTACATGACAACTCGAGCTGTCCCTGAAGGAGAAGAGACTCCTGACATTTTTTTCATCAAAGTTAAAGATATTCCATGGGATGGATCCCAAGGAATTCAACTTGATAACCCCTGGAGAGGCCGCGGGATGCGATCAACCAACAGCCATGCATTTACATTCACAAATTTTCCTGCAACCCGCATAGCATGGCCTGGACATTCTGCTGAACTAATGGCGTCTAATGGAGGTCTCGGGCCGGTTGCATTCACCTCCGTCATAACAGGAGTAGTTGATTCAGCAATGGCTCACTGCAGAGAAAACCTGCAAAAAATTTTAGCTACATCCCCAAAATTAAAAGCATTCCAAGAAGTCCACTGGACTCAAGCAGAACAGGAATACTGGTTAATAAATCAAGCCATGAAAACAACCTTAGAAACCTTAAAAGATGGCACTTCAGATAGATATAACTCGTTGATGTTAAAAGAAGCAGTAGCAAATTTAGCAGATTCAATACTCAATCGTTTGTGCAAACTAACTGGTGGTACAGCTTACACTTGGTACTCCCCGTTAGGTGGCTGGCTGGAAGATGTAAGAGCATTAGGATTCTTGCGACCTCCATGGGCTTTAGCATATGAACAGCTGTTTAATATGAGCATCAATGAACAATAATATTGTGGATTTAACCCTTACCCTGGGAGGAGATCACATCACGCCTGTACCAGGTTTGATTGAAGTTGAAACCAGTCCTTTACAAACCCATCAAAGCCATGCCAGATCAAATACAAAATTAACCCTCCCAACGCATATCGGAACTCATGTAGATGCTCCGTATCACTTTATAGAATCCGGAGAAACTCTCGAAAACATGCCCCTATATAAATTCGTAGGTGATGGACTTCTTCTTGATCTACGGGAACTCAGTAAACCTAAAACCAGTATCAAATTAGAAGATCTAAAAAAATCATTGAACGGCAATACTATAAAACAAGATCAAATTGTGATCTTATTTACTGGATGGACTTCTTCGAAATCTGGGCAACCAGATTATTACACAGGGGGGCCTTATTTAAGTAATGAAGCGGCAGACTTTCTTGTAGGTCAACGTACTAAAGCTGTTGCTATAGATTTCCCCATAGACAAGCACCCCGCCACCCCAAATTCAACAATCACCGATTTCCCAGTCCATAGGATATTGCTAGGAGCAGAAATCCCAATAATCGAAAACCTAATAAACCTTCATTGCTTAGTAGGAGAAAAATTCACTCTAAGTGCCTTACCTTTAAAGCTGAAAGGCGGAGATGGCTCAGCTACAAGGGCTGTAGCATTCATAAACTCTTAATTCTAAACAACATGAAAATACTTATCGGTAGCAATAATATATCTAAACAAAAAGAAATGCTTAATATATTCAGTGAGATCCCTGCAACTCTCATAACTCCACAAAATCTAAATGTTATTTATGACCCTCCGGAAGTAAGTGGCACTCACAAAGAGATTGCTGAACAAAAGGCGCTGCAATGGTCTACCATTACTGACCATTTAGTCATCAGCACGGATGGCGGACTAATCATTCCAACACTTGGAGAAAACTGGAACAGTACTCTTACTAAGAGACAAGCAGGAGAAAATGCTTCAGACCTAGACAGAGCAAGATATCTACTAGAAACTCTTAAGCTTGCCAAAGGAATCGAAAGAACGGCTTCATGGATTGAATGCGTAGCAATAGCTCAATCAAATAAACTATTAAAATCATGGGAGATATCTGGCCCAGAAGGGATGATCCTGAGTGATATTCCCTCCGAAGACATCAGCCCTTTCTGGGTTAATCATATTTGGTATTTCCCTGAAAAAGACAAAACCTACCATCATATGAATGAATTAGAAAAATGCTCTTTATCTGATCACTGGATCACAATAACCAATGTAGTACAGAACTTTTTTAGAGATTCTTATCCGGAACTCTGAGTTTAACTACCAATAGTAAAACTACAGCTAGCACCCACAAAGCCATATTATAGAAAAACACATTGCTGATTCCAAAGTTAGCAACGATCAATCTACCTGCTATAAACGGAGAGAAAGCACTAATAATACTGTTAGCACCCAACACCAAACCCATAGTTGCCCCTTCACTTCCTGTGCCTATCTGGTCTAATACAGCTGCTTGCAGCAATTGACCTAATGAGTATGTGAATAACCCCGTCAAAGCAAAAATAATACCCAGCATTAACTTGGAATCGCCTCCAACAAACGGTATCAATCCTACTAAAATCGAAGCTATGATCAAACTTGGAATTAGTACTTTTTTCCTGCTATATCTATCTGATAACCACCCCAGAACTGGAGAAGAAAAAGCTCCTGCTAATGTTAATAGCGAAAAGTAGAATCCAGCCAACGCAGGACCATAACCCAAACTGTCTTCGTATACATTGCTATCAGTTAGATACAAAGGAACCCACACCATCAATGAATTAAATCCTGTATTTCTAAGAAATATCACCAAGACCAAAATCATAATCACTCTATCTTTCAGAAGAGCTTTCGCATTCTTGACCCTGGTAAGTAGATCTACGACTTCTTGGTTCCTCGAAACGCTACTTAAATTACCTAATGCTAACCATACAAAAAAGGCTATGATTAGAGTAGGGATCACGTACGCTACCGTGGTGGCCCTCCATGGTTCCCAGGCTAATCCAGTAAATAGCGAAACCATCAACAATCCAGTTATGTAAGGCCCTGCGGTTGAGCCCACTTGAGCCCCAATTCCGTGCACAGATAAACCAAAACCTCTATTGTTCGGAAATCTTTGAGAAATAGTCACAATCGCAGGAATATGCCAAATCTGGCCAGGCAGTGGCATAACAGCTGCTAGTAGTAATAAATATACATATGATTTTGATACCCCAAGGGCTCCGAAAACAATAGCTGCTAAGATTAAACAGCCAGTAAGTATTAGGCCCCATCGGTTATTAAACCGGTCAATAATAAATCCAGCAGTCATAGTGACTACTCCGCCACTAACCTGCCTTACGAAATGAAATAATTCAACCTGAATAGACGATAATCCTAATGATGCCTGTATGTACGGTATTAAAAACAAGAAAGCAGACATGTAATAATGGGTTATGCCATGCCCTATTGATAGCACGGTTAGAATGAATACATTAGCTGGGTTATTATCTCTAGCTGAAACGGAATTGTTTTCAGAACTCACAATTATTCCTCATTGGACTCTTGAATCTGCAAATTTTATATCTTGAAGATTCTATTTACAAGTTAGAGAACACATAAAAGTTAACAATCCTATAATTGACTGACTAATACCCAACCGTTATTCTTAACATATCAGCTTGGTTCATGAGTGAAGATGCAGAATGGTTACAAACAACGAATTCAAAGTGGTTAGAGATCTTGATATAACAATTCCGATGCGTGACGGCATTAATCTTGCAGCCGATATCTACCGCCCTGATGCTCCTGGAAAGTTTCCTGTACTAATAAACAGAGGACCATATGGTAAAAACAGCTATGCCTCTGATCCAGATCACTCCTTATGGTTCTTTCCTAAACATGGTTACATTGTTGTTAGCCAAGACTGTAGAGGGCGTTTTGATTCAGAAGGAAATAGCTATAATCCGGTATTTCAGGAAATGGCTGACGGTTATGACACTATTGACTGGATATCCAAGCAGCCTTGGTGTGATGGCAACATCGGAACAACTGGCCAGTCTTATTTGGGTGCGACGCAATATACCCTAGCATGCAACCCAATCAGCCATCCCAATTTAAAATGCATGGCACCTATTTCAGCTTCTTCCAATTTCCATGATAGTTGGGTATATCACACCGGCGGAGCTCTAGAATGGGGATGGATGATTCCTTACGCCATTCATAAAGGATTAAATACTCTACAACGAGCAGGGAAAGACCAATTAATTCCTGAATTTGAATCTTTGCTACTAGAAACAGATAATTTTGCAAGACCACTCAAAGACGAATGGTACAACCATTTGCCTCTACGAGACTGGGTTGAAAAACTACAAGATGTTGCGCCGTACTTATCAGAATATTTCGACAATGAACTTGATGGGCCATACTGGTGGGATGTCAATTTGAACAAACATTCGAATAACGTAAAAGTCCCTATGATGCATATAGGGGCATGGTATGACATATTTTTAGAAGGATGTTTGAATGGTTTCCAATCAGTATCTTGCGACGGTGGTAATGATTTGGCAAGAGACAACCAGAAATTAATTGTAGGGCCGTGGGCACACATACGACCTTTCACTCAACCAACAACCAAAGGAGCAGGAGATATTGACTTCGGGGTTGATTCACCTATTGAACTACATCAGCATTTACTCGATTGGTTTGACTACTGGATGAAACACAAAGATACAGGGATAAAAGATAAACCACCTGTTCTACTTTTTGTTATGGGGAAGAATGAATGGCGATACGAAAATGAATGGCCACTCAAACGTACGCAATACACCAAGTTCCATTTCCATTCAAATGGCAAAGCTAACAGTAGACACGGAGATGGTTCTTTAAGCATAATCCCGTCACAGGACGAACCTCTGGACTCATATATATATGATCCCAAAAACCCTGTGCCAACTCGCGGTGGCAACACTTTAATTATTCCTCACGGAGTATTTGATCAGAGACCAATCGAAGATCGAAACGATATGTTAATATACACCTCCGATCCGCTAGACAGAGACTTGGAAATAACTGGACCGATATCGGTTAAATTATTCGCGTCTACTACAGCAGATGATACGGACTTTACCGCAAAACTGGTAGATGTCCATCCAAACGAGTATGCCCAAAACATTCAAGACGGCATCATAAGAGCACGTTTTAGAACCTCAAGGAAATACCCTGCCAGAATATATCCAAATGAAATATACGAATACTCCATAGATCTTTGGTCAACAAGTCATGTGTTTTTAAAAGGACATTCACTAAGAGTAGAAATATCCAGTAGCAACTTCCCTAGATTTGATCGGAATCCAAACACTTTATCACCGCTAGGAGAAGACACCCAGATGTTATCTGCGAAACAGGATATTTACCATTCTTATCAATATCCTTCGCACATTTTACTACCTGTAATTTCAAGCTAAGGGTTACAAATTAATGAACAATAACATGATATTTGACCAGGAACGATTAGAAACATTAAACGCAGTCCTTGGTGTTCTCATACCTGCAAATAACGCAATGCCTTCAGCAAGCGAGTTGAACCTCGAGCCTCTGATTAATGATTTAACCACAAGAACCAATGCAACAAAAAAATTAATCTTGGACGGACTCCAGCAAATAAACATCTATTGCGCACAACAATATAGTATGCCGTTCGCTGAACTCCCCAAAGAAGGTAAGACTGAAGTATTATCTGAAACCGAAACCAAAAACAATGTTTTTTTCTCAACCCTACTTAGATTCGCTTACGACGGGTATTATAGTCATGAAGATGTTCTAAGCTCAATTGGCTACTCCATACCAAACCCTTTAGACTATAAACTAAACTCACCAAACCAAGAATTGCTCGATCCTCAGCGGAAACGAGAACCTTTTTGGACTAACCCTGATTCCTAATAAGGATATAATCCCTCATGAATAGATTAGGTATTTCATTACTGTTTTTAATACTTTCTAGATTTATCCCGACTTTTATATCACTAACGAGATTATTAATTAAACTTCTATGGGATAAAAGAGTAAATCTTTTCGTGCGCCTTATCGCTTGGCTATGTATAGCCTATCTTATTATCCCGTCCCGGTTGTTCATCCCAGATTCTTTGCCTTTTGGAATGCTAGATGATGTGATCGTGGCAATTATCGGAGCTATCATACTAATACGATTCTCACCTCAAGAAGTCATAGATGAAGCTCTTAACAAAAAAACCAACAATAAGCGACCAGAAGATGAAGATCCAGATAATGTTGTTGATGGAAAAGGGAAACTAGATGAGTAACTTACTGGTCAATCAACAAGCGGACTTTCAATTCGGTGACATCTCTCAATTATCCCTTTACATTCACATCCCGTTCTGTAAAACCAAATGTGGGTACTGTGACTTCAACACTTATCAAGGCATCGAAGATTTAATGCCAGATTATATAAATTCATTATGCATAGATATTAAAAATTGGCTCTCCACAATTAAATATCCATATATCAACACAATTTTTTTTGGAGGAGGAACACCTTCATTAATGAGCCAAACCCAAGTTCAGCAAGTCCTAAACACTATAAATTCTTACGGAAATGTTGCTCCCAATGCTGAGATCACTCTTGAATCAAATCCTGACGATTTAACTTTTGAAAAATGCCAAGAATTCTACGACAGCGGAATTAACAGGCTCAGTATTGGGATCCAAAGCTTGCAAAATAATCTCCTTACTATTCTTAACAGAAGGCATTCTAATTCTCAAGCCGTGCAAGCGATCAAAAATGGGCAAGCCGCAGGATTTACTAATATCAGCGGAGACTTGATGTATGGCCTTCCTAATCAGAAAACTTCAGATTGGGAGAACACCCTAAAAGAATTATCGCAAACTGAACCCATGCACATATCAATGTACAGCCTGACTATTGAAGAAGGGACACCTTTCCATAAAATGTTTAGATCGGGGTCTATAAAATTACCTCAAGATGATGAAATCGCAGACATGTATGCTTGGGCTCAACAATTCTTGCATTTAAACGGATACCAACAATACGAAATTTCTAATTGGTGTCAGCCAGAGCATGAATCTATCCATAATTTAGTCTACTGGAAAAGAAAGCCTTACATAGGAATCGGACCGGGCGCTCATTCTAATTTGGGTAACGTAAGATACTGGAATATCAAATCTCCCTCAAAATACATACAAAGTATTTCACCAAACCAGACGCTGAACTCTCTTATCACTGAAAACCCTATAATTGAAGATTATGAGATTCTAACGGACAAACAAATTGCCTCAGAACTTATGTTCCTTGGACTTAGGTTAAGTGAAGGAATAGACTGTAAGCTGTATTATCAAGATTACGGATTAGATTTAATGCAAATATTTGCACCAGAGATCGAGAAGCTCAAAGACGACAACCTGATCGAGGTTTCAAATAGCATAATAAAAATATCAGCTTCTAAGATTTTTATTGCAAATCGTATTTTCGAAGAGTTTATATAGGACTATGTAAAATGTTTGTATTGGGCACAGCAGGTCATGTTGATCACGGGAAATCCTCCCTGGTGAAAGCCTTAACTAATATCGACCCAGACAGATTGCCAGAAGAAAAAGCACGTGCAATGACGGTAGATCTCGGATTTGCTGACCTAACTCTACCTTCTGGAAGACACGTTAGCATCATAGATGTCCCTGGGCATGAAAGGTTCATTAAAAATATGCTAAGCGGAGTTGGAAGTATTGATCTAGCTCTCTTAATTATTGCAGCAGATGAAAGCGTCATGCCTCAAACCACAGAGCATTTATCAATCTTAGACACTTTAAAAGTGACAAATGCAATAGTAGTGATAACTAAAGCAGACCTAGCTGATGATGAAATGCTATTAATAGTCAGAGAAGATATCTCTGACACTTTACAAGGAACTTCATTAGAGGGATCCCCAATATTAAATGTATCTTCAACCACACTGGAAGGACTTGAAGAGCTCAAAATTCAAATAGACAAAAATTTGGATATGTCCGGTGAAAGATCAGGATTCAAGTCTCCTAGACTTCCAATAGATCGTTGTTTTTCCATAACAGGATTTGGCACCATTGTTACCGGAACATTAATAGACGGCCCTTTCCGTGTCTCTCAAGAAGTGGAAATTGCAAACACTGGTGTAAAAGGACGAATCCGTGGTTTACAATCTCACAGCGAATCAGTCGATCAATCGGATCCTGGGGTACGGCTTGCTGTGAATGTTTCTGGGTTATCTACAGAAAATATAAACCGAGGAGATGTATTAACTATTCCTGGATGGCTGAACACCACTAAAATAATCGATGTGGAGCTATCTATATCAAAAATGTCGCCACAATCCCTAAAGCATAATCAAGGAATTACATTCCATGCCTTCACCAGTGAGAGTAATGCTCGAGTCAGAATACTAGATAACACATTGCTAAACCCTGGAGACACAGGTTGGTGTCAAATACTATTAGAAAATCCGCTCCCAATCCTCAAAGGTGATTCATTCATAATACGATCATCAGAATACACCTTAGGTGGTGGAGAAATATTAGATCCTGCTCCAAGAAAACGACATAAACGTTTTGATGACAGCGTCATCGATCGATTCATGACTATACACTTAGGAAGTCCGAAAGAATTGATTCTTGATACCTTAAGAGATAACGGCGCTATGTCCCTAGAAGAAATTTCAACAAAAGTGAACTCTACTTTGCCTGACTGTGAACATGAATTGGCCAAGATGCTCGAAACTGAAGAAATCATTATTTGCGAAACTTCAAACAGATCAGGAAGAAACCAAATTACAGAAGGAACTATCTTTGCATCAGATACCTGGAATAACCTCAAATCTCAATCCATAGCAATGCTCTCAGACTATCACGCCACCTACCCCCTGAGGCCCGGCATTCCTAATCAAGAATTCCGTAATCGAATAAAACTTGCAGCACACTCAATTGAATCAATTTTCTTACGGCTATCTCTAGAAAACATATTACGTAACCAAAATGGATTTCTTAGCCTGCCAGAATTCAATCCTACTCTGCAAAATGAAGCTCTGGAAGAAGCTACCCGTTACCTTGAAGCCCTCAACCTTGCCCCATTCAGCCCTCCGACAGAACTCGCTATAAACACCGAAATACAATCGCTATTATTGTCGGAAGGCAAAATCATCAAAATAGCTGAAGGGTTATTTTTCCATACGGATGCCTATATCAAAATGAAAGATCAAATATCAAATTACCTCTCCCAACATGAAACAATCACCGTAGCAGAAGCCCGAACTTTATTTGATAGTTCGAGGAAATATATACTTCCTGTCTTAGAATACTTCGATGATCATAAATTCACCAGACGAGATGGAGATGTGAGAAGGTTAATCAAATCATGAGTTTAGATCTGCCTAAAATTTCAGGCACGCTTGCAAACGCTATGTCTACGTACACATTAGACAAAGTTTCACAAGCGAATAACTTAAAATCTATTATTGAATTCGCCAGTAATGTCGATTCTAAAACCGCCATTGAATCTACTCGTTATTCCAATGTCCGGCCTTACCTGAAGGCCGAAGTAATAGATCAGATAATTGGCGCGTATGCTGTTCCAAACACACCTAAATCATGGAATGTGTTATCTACCGACGGATCTCATATAGATATCGATCGCCATCTACCAATCCCATGTAGCCTGATAAACACAGGTACATGCTACATCTCTTATGGTGAAGATCCGGAAGCTAAGCTGAGCAATGAACCTTCATTAAAGTTACATCAAGAAGAAATGTATATACATAATCCTCACAATGATAACGAAACCGAATTACTAACTGGAAATTTATTAAGTATTGAACGGGGCATAATAGAAATACGGACGCTGTTAGAACAAATCAAATCAATAAAGAATAATCTGCCAACTTTAGCCTTAGTAGATGGTTCTTTAATCCTGTGGGGTTTATCTGGACAAACATACAGATCTTTTGTAGTGGATCACTTCGTTAAGCTAGGATTAATAAGTTTGCTAGAAAAACTGAAAGAGTTATCCACAAATAGCAAGATAACCATAGCAGCATATATTTCTATGCCTAGATCTACGGAGGTTATAAATGCCATCAGAACCATTTCATGCCCTCAGACTTCGGAATTCTGTGGAGAGCGGTGTAGTAGCCATCAATCACAAACTGAACCATGTTCAAGTACCAATGGCTTGCTAGATAAAGACATATTCGACATTTACTTAAAGCCCGGAGAGAGATCCCCAATCTACAAATCTCAATCATCAATCCCTATAATGCATTACGGAGATCATCACACCTATTTTTATTACCTTCATACCGGAAATGAAATTGCACGTATCGAAATCCCTGAATGGATTGCTGTTAATACAGAATTGTTAAGTTTGAATCATTCCTTAATATATGACCAATGTAAACGAGGACAAGGATACCCTGTATCCATATCAGAAGCTCATGAACAGGCTGTACTGAGCGGTAGAGACCGTGAGTTATTTAAAAGCTTAGTAATCCAATTAGCTCATCAAAACAATTTAGACACTCGATCTTCTCAAAAAGACCGGTCTAAACAAACCCCTTGGTTGTAAAATACATAATCAATAGTTATTAGTGAGTATATGAAAGTCCTCTTCTTTCTTAACGCCTCCAATCAAAGACAAGAATGAATATAAATCAGGGCTTATATTCCGCATCATCTGGAGGCGTGGATAAATACCAGACGAGGAAACAGGATCGTCTCCATACATTCCATGAAAGGCATAATAAGCCTGATTTAATCTCCTAATCGAATACCCTGATTCAGCTAAATTATTCCTCTGTTGGCCCATGTATTTTTCAGCCTTATCGATGAGTCCTCCTGCCAACATTATCTCAACCTCTGTTCTAATCATTCCCAAAAACTCACGATGCTGCGTTACATCAATTCGTTTTGTTAATTCAAACTGGTTATTAATGCATTTAGGGATACGAGCAGCAGCTTTTAGCCCCAGCTCATTTCCTACCAATTGAGCAACATTCTCGTTTAACTCTCTCATAAATTGCTCGCCGAAATATCTCCTTCCTAGGGGGGTCAATATTAGTCTATGATGAATCCATTCATGGGCCGCTGTTGTTAACGTTGTAATCACATTACTGTCATCATCAATTATGCTAGGGTACAGAGCCAATCCACCTAGCTTAACAATCAAAACAGACTTCCCTGTCAATTGTTCCAGATCTTTTTCAAGGGCAAGTATTTCTGCTATATTAATCGCTGGAATTAAGAGTCTTGTTTCTTCTAATAAAATCTGATGCCTAGGAGAAATCACTAGCAAGTTTGGGGCACTCTCAATTGAAAAACTCAACGGAGGAAAGATATTATAAAACCCGCTATCACGTATAGTTTCACTCAAAACATATTTCAAAAACATGTTTTCCTCCGCTTCAGAAATAGCAAGCAAGTAAGCCTTGGAAGGGTCATATAATTCGCCGTCAAGCCCTAAACAATAATTCCCATCTAGTGGTTCTTTTTGCTCATTCCAAAAATGTCTAAACTCCCAGGAAGCAATATTAAATTTATATGGAGCTACAGCTTTTGCGATGGAATCTACCACATCAGGAATGAAAAACAAAACTACAATGAATAGAATCAGACAGGCTCTATTTTTCATCTATGGACACTCGAACAATAGCACTCGTTGCATCATCTGACCTTAACTGTAGTTTATCTTGACATCAATTAAATTTTAACTGTAGACTTCCTCTGATATAAGGTCAATTATATAGGGGCAACGATGGCAAACAGTTTTCTCACAGACAAAATGATTAAAGACACTATAGGGAGACAAAGTCCCCCTGTCAGACTAAACGTAGAAACTGGAGCAATTATCAAATTTGCGCAGGCCATAGATGACCCAAATCCCATGTGGAATGATGAAGCTGCTGCTAGATCTGGACCTAATGGAGGAATAGTTGCTCCACCAACATTTTTGAGATCCCTGGGACAAGTCCGTGCAGACTTTCCTTTCGATATGCCATTTGATCGCGCCTTAGACGGAGGAAGTGATTGGGAATATTTCTTTCCTGTTAGGCCCGGAGACGATATTACAGCTATCGCTACAATTATAGATATTAACGAAAGAGAAGGCCGATTAGGAACCATGATTTTTACCAAGACCACGGTTGAATATAAAAATCAACTAGCCCAAACCGTAGCTACCCAAACCAATACTTCCATAAGATATTAACCTCAAGGAATAACATGTCAAAACAAATATATTGGTCAGAACTCGAAGAAGGCCAGGAATTACCAACTTTAGTAAAGCACCCAACAACAAGACAACTAGTAATGTATGCAGGGGCATCTGGTGACTACTATGAAATTCACTACGATAAAGATTATGCAATCAACAACAATCTTCCCGGCCCTATTTTACATGGCGCTCTAAAAAATGCTTTCCTTGGACAATTAATCACCGAATGGATATCCCCACAAGGAGTATTGCGTAAACTAGGATGCCAATACAGAGGAATGGACGTTCCAGGAGATACCATTTTAGGCAAAGGCATCATAACCCGAAAATATATTTCAAATGGTTGCCATCTTATAGATTGCGAAATATGGCTGGAAAATCCCAATGGAGAAAAAACGACACCTGGCACAGCAACTTTCGAGTTGCCAATTAAATAAAACACGAGGAATTCATATGAATGACAGCTTAAAAGATAAAGTAGCGATAGTA
>DDKW01000045.1 GCA_002339805.1 Dehalococcoidia bacterium UBA2588
TAGGAGTAAGTAACCTGTTTTAACTTAACGAGCTACAGAATCTGCTTCAAATCCACCGGATCGGTGTGCACTGTCACAGAAAGGTTTATTTTCTGACAGTCCACAGCGGCAGAAAGAAACCCATTGTCCTTCAGGAATGCTATATGCATTTCCGTCTTTGTCGGTGATGCTGATAGGTCCAGTAACTCTAAGTGGTCCGTTTTCACGGATTTCTACGTTGACGTCGGCCATGATTATTCTCCTCTAACTAAAATTCACTTCCTCAAAAAGAGTGTGCCAATATTAGAGTTACGTGTCAAGCGAGTTTACGGTTGCAATAAATGGATATTATTAAAGAAAGTATCGACAATATGATTATCATAATTCCAACTCTTACGGACACTGAAAACCAAAAAGGCAGAGGATACATCATTAACAAATAATCTGTGGCGGGATTTAGTATCCAGTCGTCGTTATTGAAGCTGACCAAATGAAATAAAAGGAACATCTGCTCAAACGCAAATAGCATAAGAATGCCTACCAAGATTGTAAGTATGAGAGTGATACTAGAAGAAATTATGATCAATTGCCAAAATCGTTTTTTAGCGTATGGGTTTCGCATATATCCAATAATAGTTGCTATCAGAATCCCAAGAGTTAATATAAATAATGCATAGATATAATGAATAATAGTTTTAACATCCTTCATATGTGATATTTCTGTGCTGTTAAATACAGATGTGCTGGGGGAGTTAGGAAAAGATATATTTAAACTTGATTGACGAGAATTAAAATAATATCTGATGCCTTTAGATATTTCTTCTAATTCGTCAAGATTTAAGTAGGTAGTCTTTGAAATTTTGTAGTTTTCAAAACTTCTTTTCTGGTATCCAACGTCATTAATGTTCCAGATTACAGAAGCTGTTATAACTAAAATAGAAAATGCAAACACAGTTACTATTTGATAAGAAATGGATGCTTGAATTCGTGAAATCATTACTATGTTCTAATTATACACAGTTGTCGAATCAGAAATTGTTTATATAATTCAGATATGACTAATATAAATAACAAATTTGATGAATTGGTAGATCTCATAGCTACATTGAGATCAGAAAATGGTTGCCCTTGGGATAGGGAGCAAACCCATGAATCTCTCAAACGTAATCTCATAGAAGAATGCTACGAAGTGTTAGAAGCAATAGAAAACAAGGACACTAAAGGCATTGTCGAAGAATTAGGTGATGTTTTGTTGCAGATCATGTTGCATGCGCAGATCTTGTCAGAGACGGAGGCGGTATCAATTGATGATGTTATTCAAGGGCTATCGGATAAAATGATCCGGCGACATCCTCACGTTTTTGGCGATGAATCGGCTGATTCCGCGGAAGAAGTTAAGCAAAATTGGGAAGTCCTGAAAGCGAACGAAAAACGAGGTCAAAAACCAACAGAGAATATATTTAATATTCCTTCGGATTTGCCATCTTTGCATTATGCACAAATACTACAAGATAGAGCAGTCAAACAAGGGTTTGACTGGGATGATGTATCAGGAGTGTTGGACAAAATTCAAGAAGAAGCTAGAGAAGTGACTGAAGCTGAATCCTATGAAGAAAAAGAAGATGAAATCGGAGATTTAATCTTTACTCTAGTAAACCTTAGTCGACGTTTAGACGTTCACGCTGATTCTGCATTGAGATCTGCGAATATTAAATTCAAGCTAAGGTTTGAGTTAATGGTTAAATTAGCAACAGAGGATGGGTTAGAGTTTCAAGATTTGTCATTAGAGGTTCAGGATAAATACTGGGACAAGGCAAAAGTAATATTACGTTCTTAATGAGATTACATATCTTTTTTCAAAGCGAAGGTTGAATCTAGGTAATATATTCCTCCGGTTAGCAATGAATCCAATACACTCAAAATACCTGATTGAGTATTGTTGCTTTGGGCTCGTATTGCGAGTTTGTCGGCGAAGCTTTTTTTGGGTTTTAGTTTAATAGTTCGCCGTTTGGACCCAGATAACTCTACTGCTTTATCGAGGGTTTCATCGAATCCACCGAGTTCATCTATCAGATTTAATTCTTTCGCTGTGTTGCCCGTAAATATCTCTCCAGTTGTAACATTATCTAGTTCATCGCCATAAACACTTCTAGATTCGCTGACTACACCTACAAAATTATCGTAAACTTCTTTAAGCAGTGAATTAAATTTTTGATTTTCCTCTTCCGTGCTTTCTCT
Organism: Dehalococcoidia bacterium UBA2588; assembly: GCA_002339805.1. GTDB lineage: Bacteria > Chloroflexota > Dehalococcoidia > Lucifugimonadales > UBA3495 > UBA2588. Next base: position 2,218 of record DDKW01000045.1, read on the forward strand.
CCAAAATCCACCCATATCTTTGTATTTCCCTTGGGTGAATACAGAGTACTGGATTCCAATTTTTGATAGCAATTGTTCAGCAACAGGTTTAACGAATATAACACCGATGGAACCGACAACTGTTGTTGGTAACGCTGTGATGTGGCGTGCGCCGCAGGCTAAATAATAACCTCCTGACGCTCCTACTTCTCTGATGTAAGCAACCACTGGTTTTGAATCAGCAACTTTTTTAATTTCATGGAACAATACTTCAGTACCAGCGGCGGACCCTCCAGGTGATTTGATATCTAATAGTAATGCTTTGTATTTGGGAGATTGATTAACTTTTCTTAGCAATTCGCAGTAAGCGTTGATATTTAATTTATCTCCAATAACTCCGTGGATTTCCATTACAGCGATTTTAGATTTGTTTCTAAAGAAGAGTAACTTAAATAAAAAGACAAAGACTCTCATAAATAATGACTCCGAAGGTAAGTATTTATATCTATTATATGGTGATGTATATACGATAGCTAGTTTCTTGACACTGTATCGGCGCTAACGTAGTATCGTCTCAATTCGAATTCAAAATTTTATATTTCATGATTATATTAGGAGTTTCTTATGGAATTTGGTTTATTTATGATGCCGCTACATCCACCTCATAGGTCTTATGCAGATTCTTATGATAGAGATTTAGATTTAATCGTCCGAGCTGATAAGCTTGGATTTAAAGAAGTTTGGGTAGGAGAGCATGTCACTGAAAAATGGGAAAATGCTCCTTGTCCTGACTTATTATTAGCAAAAGCATCTGCAATGACAGAAAATATATTGTTGGGAACAGGAGTGAGTCTTTTAACATTGCATAATCCTGTTGAGCTAGGACATAGGATAGCGATGCTAGATCATTTGACACGAGGTAGACTCCAATGGGGTATCGGGCATCGAGCAATTGCAGAAGATTTGAAATTATTTGGCTTGGATCACTTGCAAGGTGATGAAGTGAGAGAACGGGCGGCGGAAGCTTTAGATTTGATACTGGAAATGTGGCAGTCAGAAGGTGAGTTCTCTTTCAAAGGAAAATATTTTGATATTAATGCTCCTGCGTTAGATCCAGTAAGAGAGCGTGGTTTTCACATGAGACCATTGCAACAACCTCATCCTCCTATTTTTGCCGCAGCAAGTTCTAGTCGTTCAGCCTCCATAAGGACCGCAGCTCAAAGAGGGTACAAACCTATGAGCAGTTCGGGGTTGGCTCCTAGATATTTAGCAGAACATTGGAATGTTATTGAAGATGCTGCCGCAGAAGCAGGTACAGAAGTTAATAGGAGTGATTGGCGAGTCGCCAGAGACGTCTTCATAGCAGAGACTGATGAGATCGCTCGAGAGAGAGCAAAGGCAGTGTTGGGTAGAAATTACATACAGCATCAATTGCCTAATAGAGCTAATTCTGGTCAGATTCAAAATGCGAAGATTAATGATGATGTCGCTGATGATGATTTAGATGTTGATTACATGATTGATAATATTTGGATAGTTGGTGGCCCTAAGGAATGTGCTGATAAAATTAGAAATTTATACAACGAAGTGGGTGGATTTGGACACTTGTTAGCGATCACTCAAGATCCAGATGATCCAAGCTGGGAACATGAAACCTTAGATTTGTTACAAGAAGAAGTAGCTCCGCTGGTTTCAGATTTAATTTAGCTATTAGGATTTATTAATACAATATCAGTCTGTACAGGAGAAGAAGCGTAAGGTCCTTTGATCCCTATATGTACATCAATTTCTGAGCGTACGCCGAAATCACCAGGTAGATAGATGCCAGGTTCGATCGAGAATGTGGATCCTATCATGATGCTTCTTGTATCATGAGTTTCCCAGCTGTCTAGATTAACCCCTTCAGAATGTACTTCTTCACCTATTCCGTGGCCAAGCCTGTGAGTGAAATATTCACCATAACCATAATTATTTATTATTGTCCGGGCAATCTGATCTACTTCCCAGCCTTCTATTGGTTGTTGTGAAGCGAATCGTTGTTCCAGGAAATGCAAAGATTTATCTCGCGCTTCGGTGACAATATCGAATACTTCTTTATGCCTTAAAGGTAGTTCATCTCCAATGTGTGCTACCCATGTTATATCTGAGTAAATGGAATTAGGTTTATTGTTTTTAGCCCACAAATCGATAAGAATCCAATCACCTTTTTTGAACGTTTTGGCTTTTTCTAGAGGCTCATAATGAGGGTCAGCACTATTTTCATTTATAGCTACTACGGGTCCATCATAGGTCGTAAGATCGTTCTTGCTGAATAATTCTCTGATGTATTCAGCAACATCAAATTCACTAATTTCTTTGTTTAGGTTTGCCCCAATCATTTCGAAGGCTTGATGTACTATTTTGCCCAGTTTTTGGCCTGCTTCTAAGTGGGATTCTATTTGGGTTTCGTCTAACGTTTGGGTAGCGTATTGAACCAGATCTGCAGAAGATATAACGGTCGTATTTAGACTCTGGATAAGTTCGACTGTTCCTGCATCAACTCTGGAAATCCTAGGTAATTGATTAAATGGAGAGTATTCCATAGCAACACG
>DDKW01000049.1:0-1533 GCA_002339805.1 Dehalococcoidia bacterium UBA2588
ATGCATTTAAAAAAAGCATACTATATAATTACGAATATCTTATAATCCGATTATGAAGGTGTTTGTACAAAACTATGCGCGCACATTCTTATGTTCCCGTTAAAGAACCGACTAATCACATAACATCAGCTTCTATAGCACTGATTATATTATTACTGTGCCAGCTCTTGCTGCCTTTAATGAATCATCATGCCTTTGACTTTTATCCAAATCATCCCCACTTGCCGAATACTGGTCATCATTCCCATTCATATATTAATCTGCACTCGCATCAAGAATCTAAAACCTTCAATGGAACTGAGAGTGACCAATCAAAATCAATTACAGAATTAGCTTTCCTCCCGGATTCATATTTTGCCTCAGGACTAATAAGCGTGTTATTTATATGGAAATGGACTTCAATCAATTTTATAGCAAAATCCAGTTCAAGGATGATTAAGTTTATATCCACACCACCTAAATATTTGATGAGCATTTCTTATCCTGTTCAGACTAATCCTCCTATTTCTTCTATCTAGATTCACTGTATCAAACGACCTAACTAGAAGGAGTATTATGAAACATATTAAAACTTTATTTGTGCTGTCATGTGCCGCAATGTTCTTTTCATTGACAGCTTTCGACAATGTATCTGCCCATGGAGGCAGGGATGTAAAGGACTTTAATTTCGTCATAGGGTTTGAAAACGAACCAGCCTATGAAGGAATCATCAATGCCATTGAAGTAAAAATCACAGGTAAGCCTTCCCTGAAAGACAACCATGATGACGGTCATAATCATTCACATGGGCATTCTGATATAGATGTCGAAGCTCATGGAGCAATTTTCGCGAGCAAATTATTGTCAGCCGGAGAAAAATTCTCTACTACTATTTCACAAGAGCTCAACAATATTGAAATTCCTTATCACGACCACATGAATCACGATATAACCGGAACCATTCAAATATCCGATGAAGGGGTTTCAGGGCAAGTTAAAGTCATGATTCACGAAACTTCGCTAATGCCATCGGACATTAGCGTGCAACCAGGAGCCACAATTATCTGGACTAATTACAGTAAAGAACAACACGCCATAACAAGCGGCATTATGCCTTCAACAACTGATACAAAAGAACCAATATCAGGATTATCTGAAACCCTCAAAACAGAATTAATACATGTTAGTACTCAGTCTTCTGTAATACTAAATTTAAACGAAGATAGCGATATGCCAGGAAGATATACTTCTCCTTTCATACCAACGAGTCCAGGAATATATGAAATTAGAATATATGGAACAATTTATAGTACTGCAATAGATGAAACATTTATCTCCATGGGCGGCGGCGGAGATTTCGATGATATTGTCTCACCTACGGCTATCCAATTCCCTAAAAAACTGACCTCAGACAGGGAAATAACTGGAGCCATCTCAGAAGCTACAGAGGTTTCTCAATCAGCATTACTACTCGCCAATAGATTTAACACTTGGATAATAATCAGCATAATTGTTGGCGGTGTAGGTATAGTTGTCAGCTGTGTGAGCCTAGGT
>DDKW01000049.1:1922-7787 GCA_002339805.1 Dehalococcoidia bacterium UBA2588
CCAGATAGCACTATTTAATATACAATTTAACTAGAACAATTCTTAAGGTTGTAAGTATGGTTTTTCTTTTACATGGTCAATATTGGTATTGGGATGAAATTTTTTATGGGCTTTTGTTCATAGGACTAATCGCATCTATAGTTCTTGCAATTTTAGGAGCGAAAGGTAAACGGGTGAAATGAGAGTCATTCCAGCCAAATTCTGGGTAAGATTCTTAACTTTATGCAGTTTATTGACACTTTATGTGACCTTTACTTCCTCAAGCATTGTATACGGTCACGCCAATTTGGTAGATGCAGTCCCTAAGCAAAACAGTGTCTTAGACAAAAGCCCACTAATCATAAATCTCAAATTTACAGAGACTTTATCTGAGAATCTAAGTTCTATCAAAGTGTACGATACTCAGGGTAATCAAGTAGATAATCGAGATAGCAAACTAGACCCAATTGATCGAACGTATCTTAGTGTGACCCTACCAGAAACTCCTAAAGGTACTTACACCGTCATATGGAGAAATGTATCTACAGTAGATGGACACAAAGTACGAGGAAGCTACTTTTACTCGGTGGGCGAGCCATTGTCTTCTTCTTCATTTTCAATAGAAGAATCAATGTTTCTATACAATGCTGAGCCTCTCGTCAAATCAATAATCTTAATTGGAATTTTATTGCTGTTCGGGAGCGCATTTTTCAATCTGATTATTCTCAAGCCAATCTCATTAACTATGTTAACGGCCACAAACATCAATATTTGGCAAATAACCCTAATTCCCAGAAACATACTCTTATTAGCCGGGTTCATTATCACGCTCACTGGATGCTCTGCTCAATTAGTCCTTCACGTGTCATCATTATACGAAGTAACCACGTTAAACTCGTTCCTAAACTCTATAGTAAGCATATTTTTCGATACTACTTGGGGTAAACTAGCCTGGGCTAAACTCTGCATCTTGCTGACCTTACCGATAAGCTATGCAACCTACCACTATAAACAATCAGATCAACGCGAAAATTTATTAATTGGGTCTCAATACTTGGTAATAGCTACCTGCATGGTCTTTTTCATAGCTCATAGCTTATCTGGACACAATGCATCAATCAGCAGTCTCTATTATCAAGGAGTGGTAATCAACATCCTCCACATAGTATTCAGCGGTATTTGGACAGGGAGCGTTGTAACACTGACAGTGTACTCCCATTGCCTAAGAAACCGTCTCTCCACCATCAATCTGTCAGACTTTATTAAGCAAGCATTTTTAAAATTCAGAAACGTCGGCATCTTTTCCATAATACTTCTAAGCATCACGGGGTTATACGTGGGTTGGATGCAAGTGAACAAACCGGAAGCTCTGTTCACTCTTTACGGAATAACTCTCATAGCCAAAGTGCTATTAATCAGTCTCGCTATTATTATTGCAGGCATAAATACTTACGTGATTATCAAGTTCTTAAAAAACCCCACTTCAATGACTCGAATAGCAATAGCTTTGATTACTATTGAATCAATACTAATAATATTAATTATAATCTCAGTGGGCTCTCTAAAATCCTTAGAACCGGCAAAAAGCGCACAGAGTATCCTATCGGAACAAATTCAATTCGATCAGTATGAGCAAGGTATCAATCTGGAGATGGCAATTGTACCCGGTTCGTTAGGATTAAATTCGATGAATCTAAATCTTACAGATATAACGGGTAATTCCATCCAAAACGCAGAAAATGTGATCATAAAAGCAACCTATCTAAATGAAGACGTTGGAGATACAACGCTCTACGCATATTTGACAGACTCAGCAACATACGAAACGGAACCTTTAATGCTGAATTTAGAAGGAATTTGGCAATTCGAAGTTCTAATACAAAAGTCTTCTGGATTAGATTCCAGATTTGCTTTTAGAGAAAATATAGGTAGCAGCAATCCTCAATTTGGAGAACTGGATGTTTTTGTTGGGAGAATATTGTTTGGATTAACGATACTGGTATTAGGAATACTGCTACTAGTATTGAGTATTATTTATGGGGGATGGCATGATAAATATGGGCGGATATATTTAATCATTGGAGTTATTGGCGTCTCCATAGGGTTAGTTATTTCTATTTACTCACGTACCATCGAGTTAAATAATCAAGCCACCAATCCAATGCTTCCAGACTCTATTTCTATCCAAATAGGTAAAAATATCTATAGAGAAAATTGTGTAGCTTGCCACGGACTAACAGGCATAGGCAATGGTCCATTATATGAAACACTCAGACCCATACCTGAAAAAGATGCTAACAACTTATTAGTACACGTGCCATTACACCCTGATAACGAATTATTTACTATCATCAAATATGGCAAAGATGGTACGAGCATGTACCCTCATGAATCTATACTATCTGACGAAGAAATATGGCACTTAGTAAACTACATCAAGACTCTTAAATAAGTCACATACTAAACGAAATTCCAACAAGGAGAGCTGAGACGCATTTAATTGTTAGTTGACCAATAATATGAATGTTATCCTACTAATTCACTTTCGCATCTGATAGTAAGAATACTGCAACAAAATACCAATCACACCAAATGAAATAGCCCATAGCAAAGCTAACTGCTCAGACATCGATGCCATCGTCTTGGTTAAAACATACGCTCTTGCCACATAAGTTTTATTTATATTAGCTCGATTATTAGTTCTGACATCCTCTATATCCGCTACGGCGCTGCTATAAATCCTTTCCGGATCAACCTTATCAAACTCGGTATAAACATCGTCCCCAGAACCTATCAAAGGAAGTCCCGCAGCACCGACCATTGATGTGACTGCAGCAACTACTACTACCCAAAAACAGGCTCTGTTAAGTCTTAATAATATCTTATTCATACTGATACCCTTTTATAAACTCAGCGCATTTATCTAAATGCGGAATAACTATAGATTCGTCCGCACATGGAGTTCCAAATATCACTCTATTTGCCCCCATGCTAATAGCTTTCTCAACAGCCTCACCCTCAGGAGGGACTCCGAAAAGAGTTATGTCTAAGTTTGAATCATCGCGTCCTGATTCAGACCATTTAGATCTCAAGTTTTCTATTTTGTCCTCTAAATTATTACCGTTAACACTATTAGAGGTCCGTCCCCAAATAGGCATCCATCCATCACAAAACTCTGTCACTCTATCAAAAGTTGCACGTCCATCTCCTCCCATCAATATGGGTGGGTTAGGTTTCTGAAATGGTTTTGGGAATGACCAAATTGAATCAAAATCAATATACTGGCCATGAAATTCAGCGGTATCGTTATTCCAAATAGCCTTCATCGCCAAAATAGTTTCTCTCAAACGGCTAAATCTAGTTTTAAAGTTTGTCCCGTGGTTTGCCATTTCTTCGGCGTTCCAACCACCACCAATGCCCAGCATGAATCTCCCTTGAGACAATTGATCAATACTAGCAATCTCTTTAGCTAGAGTTATGGGATCTCTCTCTATAACTAAACAAATTCCCGTGCCCAATTTGATAGTGCTTGTTGCCTGAGCTGCAAAAGATAAAGAAACAAATGGGTCATAAGTACTCCAATATTCTTTAGGCAAATCCGGGCCACCTGGCCAAGCACTTTCCCTAGACGCAGGAATATGCGTATGCTCCGGGAACCACATTGATTCGAATCCACGTAACTCGGCTTCTTTGGCCAAAACATCGGGCTGAATTGCGTATCCAGTGGGAAACATAATTAAACCAAAATCCATTTCTGTTGCACCTTACTTATAGTACATCGATAGTATCATAAATACGGTTTCCTCAATATGATTTATGTTAGAATTAAATGTACGTAAGCTACAAAAATAAAGTGTAAATTAATAAGATTATGAAAGAACAAGATGTATTATCCCAAATGGAATATCCTATAGACGTTATGCTACTGATCCATAAAGCTTTCTCTGCTGACGCCGCAGATGTTGAAAAATACATAGGTGATTTTAACGAAGATAACAGTATGCAGTCTTTCACTTTGTCATTTAACGAATGGGCGGTAGCCATGATGTACCATGCAGACATGGAAGACGCACATATGACAGTTGATATGGAAATCGAGTATGCCAGAGATAATGAGAACGAACACACCGACATTCATACAGCTTTGGAAGGTGTAGAAGGACTCATAGATCTCAATGATAACAAAGACTTAGAACACCGAGTCAAAGAGGCTATATTGTCATTATCCGATGCACTACATGTAGAAGTCATAAATAAATTACAAGATGTTATGGATGTATTAGACGAAGAAATTGGGCAACAGGCTCTTATACCCAGAACCAAGCGCCACCTATTCGAAAAAGTGGTGAATGCAAGGGTAACTCAAGATGACCATTTTGAAAATGAAGAAGCTTTCATACTGCCCATAATACGTGAACATTGGAGTGAAGAAGAACAGCTGAATCTTGTGAAAATTTTGTTACTCGACAATGAATCAGACAATCCAAGATGGTTTATTGAATGGATGACCCCATACTTGAGCCAGAATGAAAAAACTCTGTTAGATGACCTAGAACAAAAAGTATCTAATCTCTAAAATTCTCCGTACAGTGAAGCATACAGGTTTTTAAACGCTTCTCTATTAGTATTAGTGGTTTTAGCCAAAAAAGCTTCATAAATAGCGCTGTCAGTCAGCAACACATCGGGTGAATATAATGATCCGATCACATCTGAAAAATCATCTGCTCCAAGCAGGTCATAAATTTGCGTCAAGAGCCATTCTCCCAAGTAATAATTACATAAAAACATATTTGACTCAGAATGAACTGCATATCCATCCTGTTCCAATAAATATATTAATTTTTTAATGGTCTTGACGCCCAACGCATTACATCCTTGTATACCTTTTTCCAAACTCGTGGCTCCAGAAGAAAAAGCAAACCTCTCCGCAAATGTTTCTCTACCTAATTTATCTCGTACATAAGTAGACAAGAAATCCGCCATGCCTTCTCTAAACCAAAGTGGCGCGTTATTCGAATTCCAATAATAATGAGCTACTTCATGTACAACAGTAGTGTTTTCGTCTTTCCCCTTTGCCAATGTAGGTAGCATGACCATATGTTCTCCAAAGTTAATCCCGACCCAATTTATACGATCAGGTACCTGGTCTTTGTTAGCAAAAAGCATAATTATTTCCTCTTTGGGAAATGGAATATTCATGAATGATTCAATCTCTGCAACTGCTTCATGAACCTGGTCTACAACATCTAAGTTTTTCTTTGAGTATCCTGATTGAATAAAACTAATGCTTCTCAAACCACCTATTGGAAGATTTACGTTACTAGTAGAAATTTCATGGTTGACCACAAAGTACTTGAGATCTTCGGAGTTTAAAGGCTCGCTGTTGGTTCCAAGGACTTGCAGCAATATACTTTCGTCATCATCCACGCCATCTTGGAACCAATCTGAATCTATAATGTCGGTATAGATCACTGGAAAATTAATGTTGAGTCTATATAACGTTCTCAAAGCTAATGCATCATGTGGTTCATATGATTGTTGAATGAATGGCATCTGAATAATTTGGTTTACCACACTTGTAAGGCCAATTCCCCATAACTCATGCAAGTAATACAGCAGCATGTATTCATCATCTTTGATTGGGTCAGATATCCAACTGCTAGACACTAAATCTAGATATGCCTCAGGATCTAATTTATCTTCTAATACGCGCAAATTATTAATGAATGCGGATTCCTCATAAGTGACAACACTATCTGTCATCCATTCAAAATTGATTAGGCTATCTACTTCTTCATCACTATCACCAACTGACTTGCTAGACTTTGACTCCCCTGATGGGTAATTACCTTGAGGTATGTTTTTAGGTAATTTAAAACGTTCATC
>DDKW01000049.1:8169-8411 GCA_002339805.1 Dehalococcoidia bacterium UBA2588
CAAATTCTCCATTCATCCTCACTAGATTCACATTTATCCGTATAGACTGGATCTAAAGCACCTATATTAGCCATTAAAGCCCAGTAAAAATATTCATGAATCTGACAGTTATAATCACAGGTTTTATCATCATATGAATACCACGCATCATCTGGATATTTGTCAGGTATTTCCTTAAATCTTCCCCCTCTTGCTAGATCCATTGAGTGAGCCAAGACTGATCTACTACTAAATCCATAATA
>DDKW01000014.1 GCA_002339805.1 Dehalococcoidia bacterium UBA2588
ATAGTGGTGATTCTAAGTTGGATTATATGGAGCATGCTAGATCCAGATGGCCCAAGCGCATCTGGGATCAGAGCAAACGCAGATATACTTCAGCCTCTGTGCTTGGTTGTATTAGTTGCACTCAGTTTATGGAGTATAGGTCTATTTAATCTTTCTAGAACGATGCTAGATGGAGATGGTGGAGATTATGCCAATATAGGTGGATTGATGATCCTTGCAGCTCTACCAGTCATCATTGCAGAAGTCGGATTGTATTATGCTTCTGGAAGTATTGCGGATGCTATACTTTCTGACAACTTCTATAGTGGAGGTGAAGCCATTGGTATGGCGGGTACTCTGATTCAATTTGTTGGATTTGCTATAGTCGGAATAGGAATATTGCTCCAGAAGAACTTTAACCAAATTATCGCTTGGTTATTTATTTTGGTAGGAATAGTAGGAGCCGTGATTTGCATCATTGCATACGGCTCTGACCTGCTAGGAATCGCCTATGTTGGCTTTGTTATAGCGACCGTGCTTGTAGGTATCAATCGGATCAGGGCTAAAGCGTAGTCAACTAACCAAATTTACTGGTTTATAATGGGAGATCTATTGATCTCCCATTATTTCATTTGCAAAGGTTTTAATGCTCAAAAACATTTACAATTGGCATCCACCCGTGCCGTTTTTCTATGGATGGCTTGTACTAACTGCATCATTCTTCTCTACATTTGCTGCCACGTCTGTAGCGCAAGTGGTTTTGGGAGGTATTCAGATGTACATATTAGAAGACACTGGTTGGGATAAGGCAAACTTCTCAATTATTATTGCGCTAGGTACGTGGATTTCTGGATTTATAAGTCCTCTGATAGGACGATTAGCAGATAAATATGGACCTAGGCAAATGATGCCGTTGTGTTTAGTAGTGGTAGCTTTGTGTTACTTTACGATCTATGGGTTCCCTGGGTTTTGGGCATTCTCGTTGGGGTATGTAGTCTCTAGATCATTAAGTTCTCCGATTTTGATAAGTATTGTACCAGGTACTATAGCTGTTAATTTTTTCAGGAAACGTAGAGGAGTTGCCCTCTCTGTGGCTTTGATGTCTCGGCCAGTGGCAGGAGCGATCAATGTACAACTTATTGCCTTGATTACTCAATTGTACGGATGGAGATCTGCGTATAAATTTTTAGGCTGGTTTTCTCTGATATTGAGTGTGCCTTTATTTTTGATTATGAGAAGAAGGCCTGAAGATATAGGACTACATCCAGATGGTATTGAGCCAATTCATTCAGAAAATGAAGCATTAGATCCGACAACTCTTGAATACAGCTGGAGCTTTCGAAATGCTATCAAGACTCCCGCGTTTTGGATCTTAGCAGCGGTAGCCTCATTTGTTACATTGGCTTCTTCGAGTGTCCAATTCACTCTAGTCCCTTACTATGTTGAGACCGTCGGGTTATCTAAATTTGAGGCGGCTACAGTGTTTAGCGTTGGTACCGTTTTGGCTTTGGGTACTTTAGTATGGGGAATGGTGTCTGATAAATTCAGTCCTAGGTTAGTGCTTGTTTTTATTTTGTTTGTGGGTGCGGCATTAATGTTTTTACTTATAAACGTGACTCAAACTTATCAGGTATGGATTTTTGCAATTTTATGGGGGATATTTTCTGGCGCTGTTCAAGAAATGACAATCCAAGCTGTATTAGCTCAGTATTTTGGAAGAGAGTCTTATGGCAGTTTGAGTGGTGCGATAGGACCTATGCAAATAACTGCACTTGGCTGCGGCACTACCTTTGGTTTGTTTTTGCATAATTTGACGGGTTCTTATGGAGTAGTCTATCTTACTATGGCAGCGATTTATGTATCGTGCGGATTTTTGACATTAGCGATACAGCAACCAATAACACCCGAAAAGGAGGAGTTAGATAATGGAAATTAAAATGTATGGCACGACCTGGTGCGGCGATTGTAAAAGAGCTAAAGCTTTTTTTGAAAAACACAATATTGAATATGATTGGTTTGATACGGATGAGAATGCAGATTTTGAAAACTACGTTAAAAGTCTCAATAATGGGAATAGAATTGTACCGACCATATTATTTGAGGATGGTTCAATGCTTGTAGAACCATCTGATGACGATTTAGCGAAAAAATTATTAGTGGAATAAGTATTAGTCTTCAGCAAACAACTTGTTGATTGCTTCTCTTCTGTAACTAAAGATCTCTTCTAATTTTTTCCTAATAAATAGTTTGTTGCTTACAGCTCCTAGTATGCCAAAAGGAGGTGAATAGGTTACTTTATCTCTCATGTCTATCCCTTCTGCAGTTTGCATGAAAAAATGTTGATGATGCCAAAATATATATGGACCTATTCTTTGTTCATCTACAAAAAATTCATTTTCTCTAATTCTTGTTATTTCTGTTACCCAATCGTTTTTGATGTTAAAAAACGGACTAACTTTATAAGATATGATCATACCTTCGTACATCACATCAGGGGTGTCTTCGGAAGTGATATCAAACCCCATATATTCTGGAGTTATTGTTTTTAAATTTCTAGGATTAGCAATAAATTCCCACACTGTGTTCATATCGGCTTTAATAAGTTGCCTGTAATTTAATTGGTAGAATGCCATTTTAGCCTCTCTGATTATTTTGCTAGCTTGTTTATTAATCCTCTGAAAATGAAAGCATGGAATGGCAACAAGGCATACCAATACATTCTACCTAAAATACCTTGAGGCCTGAATGTTGCTGTTTGAGTTAAAGTGTTACCGTTGATTTGGAATTCCAGCCATGCTTCACCAGGCACCTTCATTTCTGCGAATAGAATGAGCCGTTTATCTTTTTTGCTGACGTAGCAAACTCTCCAAAAATCTATTTTGTCATTTATTTGAAGATCGTTTGGATCGCGTCTGCCTTGACCAAGTCCTACACCGCCCATCATTGTGTCTAGAACTGCCCTGAATCTCCAAAGCCAATTAGCGTAATACCAACCTGTATCTCCCCCGATAGCCCATATTTTTCTCAATGTGTTTTCGTCATCTATCACTTTAGCGGTCTTAATATCTTTAACGCAGCCATGTCGAGGAGTGTGAATCCAGTCAGATGGTACATTGGTAAGTTGTGTGTGTGTCGAACTATTTTCCGATAGTGGATGTAACTCTAGGTCTGGCAAGGCTACAGATAAAGCAGAATTGTAGTCGATGGGCTGGATGTTCAGAAGATTTTGTAATTCCATATCTTTACACGTTATATCTATCTTCATGCTACTCACTAATGCGTGGGCTAATCTATACGAAGTTGCTGTAACTAAATAAAGCCAGTAGGACGATAGGCGTGGAGTGAGTACTGGCACACTAATAATCCAACGACGTAATTTTCTAAACTTTGCATAGAGTAATAACATTTGTCTGTAGGTAAGAATATTGGGTCCCCCAATATCGAATACTTTGTTATAGGTATTGGGATTTCCTAGGCTTAGAACTAGAAATTGCATTACATCCAAAATTGAAATAGGCTGGCATCTTGTTTTTAGCCATTTTGGAGTGATCATGACTGGTAGTTTCTCTACTAGATCACGAATGATTTCGAAAGAGCCACTCCCGGATCCTACCACGATCCCTGATCTGATTGCTGTAAAATTATATGTACCTTTAGCCAATTCGGCCTCTACGGCCTTGCGAGATGCCAAATGATCAGACAAATTGTCTTCGTTTAAGATTCCTCCAAGGTAAATTACATGCTGTGAATTTGTGTTAGAAACCACCTCACGGAAATTATGAGCACATGTCAGTTCCATGTCTTGATAATTTGCAGATCCTGACATTGAATGCATCAGGTAGTACGCAGCGTCGATATCTTCAGGAATATTTAACAGGCTATCATAGTCTAGAAAATCTGCCTGAATGATTTCAATGGAGTTGCGGATAGATTCAGGAGGATTAAAGCGGCTTGTATCGCGTACGCAACAAACTACTGTGTGATCTGCTGAGACTAATGTGTGAAGTAAATGGGACCCTATGTATCCTGTAGCACCAGTGAGTAGAATTTTCATTCCGGTGAAAGCACTGCCTTATTTTCTAGTAGATTCACCTTTAACTCTAGGCTAATTCAGTAGGTGTAATTATATTATACCTTTTTTGAGTGAGGGAGACACTTTTGATGCTACTAAAGCGACAGATTCATTCACTTGATCTTTCGTTAGTAACCCCCCGACATTGGGCTCTATAACTACCCCAGTTAACCCCATTTCTTGTTGGGCATATCGAAGTTTGTCTATAACTTGCTCTGGCGTGCCGTATGCTAGCCTTCCTTGTAGAAGATCTTCGTATGTAAGACTCGATAGTGCTTCAGCTCGCTTTGCTAGATTCCCTGCATCATCAGGGCCAGCAGCTTTGACAGCATTCACTGCATTTTCTGCTTGTCTCCTGAATGCATTCATTACCCCTTGTTTAGGGTTTTCTAGAGCTTTTTCCGGATTCTCATGCACATAAACAGGGATACGCATATATATTTCTGGTTCGCCTGGATGCCCCGATTCTTTCCATGCATCTTTATATAATTGCAAACTTTTCGCGGCGGCAGGGATATCAGATCCTCTCAATCCTGTTGCTAATGGGAATCCTTGGTTCCCGACTACAGGGAAAGTATCTGGAGTATTGGCTGCGATAATAATTGGCGGGTGCGGGGTTTGGTACGGCTGAGGCATCACTGCTACATCTTTAAATTCGTAATATTTGCCTTTGTGATTGAGACGCTCTTCCGTCCAAGACTTTAATATAATGTCAAGATTTTCTTGAAACATGTCTCTACTTTCAGAATATGGAACTCCATATCCCTCGTAGGATTTAGGGAAACTACTCCTGCCAATACCAAATATCAACCGTCCTTGACTGATATGATCTACGGTTGCAGCTTCTTCAGCTAGGCGTATCGGATGACATAAAGGTAGAACACTAACACCAGTAGCTATTTTTATTTTTTTTGTCCTGGCAGCTATAGCTCCAGCCATTACAAGAGGAACAGAGATTATTGAAGGAATCCCTCCCCCCATTGGGTCAGTAGGTCGTCTATGTGCCGCGAAGTGCCGTTCTGCTAACCATACTCCATCTATACCGTATTGCTCTGCAGTATCGGCTAGACTAAATGCTTCAGCAAATGCTTCTTCTTGCGAAGCTTCCCTTCGGAAATCGCATTCCATTACTATGCCGATGTGTTTCATTTCAGACTCCCATACATTATGTTTAACTTACGTAGTTCGCTGGTGCTGCTAAGAAATTATTTCTGCATTGCAATCCACAGAAATAGTACCATTCTCCGTTATAAAAGCTTCTAGTGCCTGCGTTCGGATCTACTTCATCTGCTCCATGAGTTGTTTGTCCAGTGGTAGATCTGGCCGCGTCTAAGTCGATTTCTGTGCCACATACTATACATGGATCCATTATATTCTCTCCTGTTTAAATGTTTACTGCTTCTAAATTCATTCCGAGTCTTACTGGTCCGTCGTGGGCTATTAATGCGCTTGCTATTTTTTTCCTATGTTCATATGTGGTCCCTAATCTCATAGTCCAGGCTGCTATTCTTCGGTACCATAAATGCAAATCGAATTCCATCATAAATCCCATGCCGCCGTGTATCACTTGAGATGTCCTGGCAGTGGCTAGACATTTTTCATTGCAGAAGGATTTAGCTTGAGATACTTCAATCGAATAAGGTAAATCCTGATCCATTTTCCATAGTGCTTCGAAGGTTAATAATTCACAGCCGTCAACCCATATTGTCATATCTGCACACATATGGCTTACCGATTGAAAAGCCGCTATAGGCCTACCAAAAGCTGTCCTGTTCTTAGCGTAATCTATTGCGATTTCCGAGTCTTTTCTAGCGGCTCCAACTAATTGTGCACACAGTAGAGCTGTTGACTTATTTAGCATATCCGACACCAAAGGCCACCCCTTCCCAATTTCACCTATGATACTGTCTTTAGATACTGATAAATTTCTGATTTCTACTCGGCTTTGCTTATCTTTGGCAATAGTAGTTAATGGAACACTCGTAAATGCTGAGTTGTTAGTGTCTGCAATACATACAGTAATCCCATCTCTAGGATCATCCTCCGTAGAAGTTCTGCAAACTATTATCACTTGATCAGAAGCTTCGAAGTTGTCTACAAACATTTTAGTGCCATTGATTACTAGTTGGTCACCTTTGAGTTCCCCGGAAGTAGTAATAGTCTCTGGGAGATATCGAGGATCTTCTTCGGAGAAAGCCCAGGTTAATATCTGATTGCCGTCTGCAACGAGGGGTAGTATGTCTTGTTTTTGTTTGTCTGATCCAAAGTCGGATATGGCTAATGACGCAGTCATCGTGCTGTGGAATGGAACAGGTGCAAGTACCCGTCCTGTCTCACTCATAACAATACCCAGTGTGGTCATACCAAATCCACTTCCGCCATATGACTCAGGTATTGCGAGACTCAGCCATCCTACCTCGGACATTTTTGACCACAATTCTTCAGAGTAGCCTTTATCTGACTTTTCCATTTCTCTCACTAAAGAAGTCGGGCATTCTGTTTCGAAAAACTCTCTAGCAGAGTTTCTTATCATTTGTTCTTCTTCGTTAGGTAATACGTCCATTTTCGTTCCTGTAAATTATTTGATTAGGTTTATCCCCTAGGCAGGCCTAGCCCTCGTCGTGATACTTGGTCTTTCATAACTTGAACACTACCGTGATTGATTCCTGACTGGAACGCACCCATGAGATTATGAGCAAAAACACCGTCTTCTATGTTGTCTTCAGATCCGTTAAGTAGCTGCCCGTATAAGCCAAGCATTTGAGACACTGATTCTGTGGTTCGGACGCCATGTTCTGGGGCCCAAATCTTTTCCGCAGAGCCTTCATAAGTAAACGTCTCTCCTCTTTCTACCATTGACATGCTTCTAAGAGTCATTAATCTGCATACTTGGCCGTCAATCCATAAGTCTGCCAGTCTATCAGTCACTGATGGGTCGTCAGTAAGTTGATAGTTGCCTAGAGAGTTTTCTTTGGTCCAGTTGATTATGTCCTCGTCTCTTCTTACTGACAGAAGATATCTGCTAGCGCCAACGCGATCTAGGTTTAATCCCATAGCACCGACATACCAACCTTGGTTTTCTTCTCCGAGCATGGCAGATGCTGGGATTCTAACGTTCTCAAAGAATGTCTCATTTGTTCGATCATCACCGTATGTTGTTTTATGTGGGGCTTTGGGTTCATTTTGAATTGTCCATAAAGGTCTAACCGTAATACCTGGAGTGTCCATAGGGATTAAAAAGATGGAAATCCCTTTATGTTTTGGAGCATCTGGATCTGTTCTAGCCATTAAATACACATGCGTGGCATAGTGTGCCGCTGTGGTGTACATTTTTTGTCCGTTAATTACGAAATCATCACCATCTCTTACCGCTCTGCATTGAAGGCCAGCTAAGTCAGCTCCTCCTTGTGGTTCAGTAAACCCTAATGCGAAAGAGATATCTCCGCTAATCATCCCTGGCAAGAAATATTTTTTTTGTTCCTCTGTACCAGCTGCTAATATGGCAGGTGCTCCACTGCCGGCTCCGCCGACTTGAACACCTATGCGAGAGAATTCCTCTTCAACAATATATTGGTCGATCCTGCTACCTCCCTGGCCTCCATATTCTTTCGGCCAGCTTATGCCAATCCATCCCATGTCACTTATTTTTTTATATAAGCCACTCGTTAACGAACCTCGGTTCTGTCTTGAACCAAATTGTTCAATTTCAGTACGAATTTCTTCTGTTACATTCTCACTTATAAATGCTTGTACTTCTTGGCGTAGGTTCTCTTGCTCAGTTGTATACGCAAAATCCATATGTTCTCCTAAATATGAGAAGTTTAAAAAGTTGATTGTTTAGTTATTTTGACTGTTTAGAACAATGGTGTCAAATCCAAATACCTATAAATATTGGAGCCTGAATCAGTCTAATTGCAACGGATTAAAACTCTCTATAAATCACTTAGTTGTTGTACTCCGCAATTAAAGGTTTTAATTTTTCAATCAGGACCGGTAGTATTTGCTCCCAATCTCCAACCAGTCCAATATCACAAGCTTTAAAGATGGGGTGTCGTTTGTTGGTGTTGATTCCTATTATTACACCTGATTTTTGGATGCCCACAGTATGATTGAATGCTCCTCTCAACCCAATGGCTAGGTATATTTTAGGAGAAATTGTGGTACCACTTATGCCTACTTGAAATTTATATGGTAACCAGCCTTCATGCACCACGTTCCTACTAGTCGCAACCCCAGCATTCAGGTATTGCGCAATATTGATGATTTTTGCAACATTCTCCTGAGATCCTACTCCCATTCCAATCCCTAAACAAATTGTTGGATTGTTTTCTTGATTTATATCTAATTGACCTTGAGTGTCTTGGTATTCTCCTACAAGCCTAATAACACTTTTAGTGACATTCTTAGGTTCTAATTCAGTTACTGTGGGTAAAACATCGGCTTTTTGTGGGATTTGTTCTAACATACCTTCTCGCAATGTGACCATATATGGAGTGGTATTGGATAAAATAGGGGCAATAACATTGCCTCCCAGTGCAGGCTTAATTTGAACCAATTGATTGTTGGTGTTTAGTTCTAAGTCGATTGCGTCTCCCGTCAATCCTAACTCTAATCTAGCAGCAATTCTAGAAGCTAAGTCTCTGCCATTGGAAGTTGCAGGGAACAAGACCGCGTAGGGTTTGCCCTGGAGTATATGATTTGCAAAGCAACTAGCGACTGAATCACTCCAAATTGGACCTAAAGAATCATAGGCAATATTAATGACGGAATCTGCTCCCATTTGACCTAATTGGCTGTAATGATTTTGGTTGCTTTCACCAAAGGTTATAGCGGTTACTGAGCTCTTTAATGTCTCACTTATTTCACGCGCTTTACCCAACAATTCGAAACTTACCGCTTTGAGCTCCCCATTAATACTTTCGGTTACCACCCATATTTCAGTTCCACTGTTTGGAAATCGTGAGGAATTGCTAACAGGTGTTTCCGGGTTTAAATCTTGGAGTTGCTCAAGAGTAGATTTGATATGAAGTATCGCTTGGTCACAGTTTGTTTCGACATCGGTTTCATTTTCAATGACGATTCCCAATCTCTTATTTTCTACTATGCGGATATCTTCTACCCACGTAGGAGAGGCTGCTATGCCGACATCCTCAGGAGGCAGATCTAGATCCGACGATGATAAGGTGGTTATAGGTAAATTTGCTGCATGCTGCATTTGTTCTCGCGTTGGCCAAGCTTCTTCAGCAATACCTTCGGTTACTGTTATTAAGCATGGGAATGGACATTCAAATATGCTATAGCCAGTATTTGAATTTTTTGAAGCTTGGATTGTTTTATGTGACGAATCTACTATCACATTATGAACATTGCTGATATGAGGAATATTTAGAAATTCAGCAACTTGAGGCCCAACTTGACCAGTTTCCGAATCAGAACTATTCCTACCTGTTATGATCATGTCAAAGCCTTCTTTTCGTAAGAACGTGCTTAGTATTTTGGATGTGACTAATGTGTCTGATCCCGCAAAAGCACGGTCACTTAACAAAACTGCTTTGGTAGCTCCAAGTGCAAGGGCTTGCTGGAGTCCATTAGATGCATCAGGAGGACCCATTGTTAGTGCTGTAATATCAACAGGAATTGCCAATTCCTCAAAAATTTGTAATGCTCGATTAAGCCCTAACATGTCAAAGGGATTCGGCTCTGATGGTACTCCGTCCCGATTGATTGTTTTTGTTTCATTGTCAAAAGTTATTCTGGATACCACCGGTACATATTTGATACAAACACAAATTTTCATGTTGAATCCTTATTAGTTATGCAAATTGACTATTGATGAAATACGTCTACAATCGTAGTAGATTTGAATATATGGTAAAGAGTTTATTGTGAAAATACTAGTAATGGGTACAGGTGGAGTAGGAGGATACTTTGGTGGTCTGCTAGGTCGTGCTGGACATGATGTCACCTTCGTAGCTCGAGGGGCTCACTTAGCTGCCATGCAGGCATCCGGGTTACATGTTGAAAGTACAAATAAAGGTAATTTTACTGTTCAATGTAATGCAACTGATACTCCTACTGCTTCGGATATTTCAGAGTTGATAATTTTTTCAGTGAAAATGTTTCAGAATGCAGATGCAATAAAATTAATAAGCCCTGCCGTGGGACAAGATACGGTTATTCTATCGATTCAAAATGGCATTGATAATGGTCAGATTCTGTCACAAGCTTTTTCGTATAAAAACGTAATGATAGGATCTGCTTTCGTGGAAGGTCGCATAAAATCTCCCGGGATAGTCACTCAAGGTGGTCCAGGGATAGCAGCATTCGGGGAACAGTTTCTTGGGTTGTCAGACAGAGCCAAAAGATTCCATGAAGTTTTTAAAGAAGCAGAATGGGATGTAGAGCTTCATGAAAACATGGAAGGTGTTTTATGGAAGAAATTTGCATATTTGGTAGCGTCAGCATCTATTTGTTCAGCGAGTCATTCTGATTATGGATCAATGAGAACCAACCCGGAAACGCGACAATTGATAATTAAAGGAATATCTGAGGTATTAGCTGTCGGAGAGGCATTAGGTAAGCCAATTATGGAAGATTCGTTGGAATGGGCGGAGAATTCATTAGACAGATTCCCAGCTTCTGGCAAGGCTTCTATGGCAAAGGACTTTCTGGAAGGCAGGCCGGTGGAATTGGAAGGCCTAACAGGTAGGGTTGTGCAATTAGGATTGGAATTAAGTGTGCCAACTCCAGTGTGTACCATGCTTTACGCAATATTGAAGCCTTGGGCTAACAACATTGATGCTTGAAAGTGTTCTTAAATGATTGACATAATTGCGTCCCAGCGCGGATAATTGTACGCTGTAGACTCAGTAGCAGGTGAAGGTACGGATTCAAGCGAATTCACCTCACCAATGTTCAGATTAAGATTAGGAATGAAACTACAAATTGAATCTGGCTTCTCTACAATGAGAAGCTTTTTTTTTGGAGTTAATGATTGCAGGAAATCATACCAATAAATTGGGAAGATGAAGCCCTTCATATTTTAGATCAGACTAAACTTCCATTACGAGAGGAAGTGTTGAAGTTGACACATTATCAGGACGTAATCGAGGCTATCCGCTCGCTAAGAGTTAGGGGAGCTCCGGCTATAGGTGTTGCAGCGGGATATGGTATGGCGCTAGCTGCTAAAAACATAGGTAACGATCCTGATTTTATGAATAAGTTTAAGGATGCTGCTGCACAAATGATTGCTGCCCGACCTACAGCTGTGAACTTATCGTGGGCAGTTAAACAGATGTTGGAAATATCTAGACTGATAGTAGACACTGATAAGATTCCCGATGCTATTTTGGAAGAAGCTATTCAAATACACCAAAAAGATGAAGCAATAAACAGACAAATGGGAGCAATAGGTAAAGAAGTTCTTTCGGATGTGTCCAGTGTTTTAACTCATTGTAACACTGGAGCTTTAGCGACTTCAGCATATGGTACAGCTTTTGGCGTTATCAGAGCCGGAATAGAGTCAGGTTTGGAATTCTCGGTATTTAATACAGAAACGAGGCCATTTTATCAAGGTTCTAGACTGACTTCATGGGAATTTCAAAAATTAGGTGTTGAATCTACCCTTGTTGTGGATTCTGCAGCAGGTTCTTTGATGAATCAAGGTAAAATAGGCTGCGTAGTAACTGGAGCTGATAGGATAGCATCAAATGGGGACAGCGCTAATAAAATAGGAACTTATTCACTGGCAGTTTTGGCAAAAGAAAATAACATACCGTTTTATATTGTTGCTCCAACTAGCACCATAGATATGACACTTAAATCTGGATCGGAAATTGAAATAGAATATAGGAATCAGGAAGAAATAACTCATCATGCAGGAGATCGTATATCACCTGATGGAGTGAAGGCTTTGAATCCATCGTTCGATGTAACTCCAGCAAGATATATCACTGGAATAATAACTGAGAAAGCGATTTGTAGACCTGTTTATGAGGAATCTATCGCTAGCATTATGTAGATGATTATAGAAACAGCTATTATAGGTGGAAGTGGATTATATGATTTGGAAGGAATACAAGATGTCCAAAGCGTAGATATCTCAACGCCTTATGGCCAGCCAAGTGATAGCATAATGGTAGGTAGCCTGGATGGAGTTAATGTTGCCTTCCTCCCAAGACATGGAAGAGGACATAAAATCAATCCTACTCAGGTGCCATACAGGGCTAACATATATGCTCTTAAGACATTGGGGGTCCAGCGTATCATATCGATAAGTGCTGTGGGGAGCTTGGTTGAAGAATTGCCACCAAGAAGCCTGGTTATCCCTAACCAATTGATTGATAGAACACGGCAAAGAAACTCTACATTTTTTGAAGACGGTATTGTAGCCCACGTGAGTTTAGCTGATCCTTTTTGTCCCAGGTTATCAGATTTGATCTACGAGAGTGTTGAAGGATTTGATATTAATTTTCAAAAAGACGCAACTTGGGTGGTTATGGAAGGCCCTGCGTTCTCAACTAGAGCAGAATCACATTTATATAAGAGTTGGGGCGCTCATATTATCGGTATGACTGCACTCCCAGAAGCTAAATTAGCTAGAGAAGCTGAGATTTGTTATTCTGCTATGGCTTGGGTTACAGATTATGACTGCTGGAGAGAGGACGAAGAAGATGTTTCAGTTGAAATAGTTATAGCTAACCTTCAGCATAACGTGAGTGTTTCCAAGGATATTCTCGCAAAAGTCATAAAACGAAGTGGGGGTTTGGAATCCTGTGTGTGTAATGAAGCTCTTAAATTTGCTATTATTACTGACTCTACACAGATAAATTTAGAAAACAAAAATAAATTACGGCCATTGCTGGCTAAATACTTAGATTAAATTAGATATTAGGAGAATAAAAATGCCTAGAAAAGAAAACGGAGAACCGTATTACAGAGTAGATTCACCTGAAGCAAGTACCATTTTGAACGAAGATCCGGATAACACTGTTGTTATCGACGTTCGAAGGGAAGATGAATGGGAAACAGGACACGTTACAGGAGCCATTCACATTCCTGTGGATGATTTGTTGGATCGTACCGATGAAATTCCTACAGATAAAAAGGTTTTATTTATATGTGCTGCCGGAGTTAGGAGTGGCCTAGCTTGTGAAATGGCTGCCAGCATAGGATTTGATTCGGAAATGTTATACAACATAGAAGACGGGACACCATCCTGGATAGCATCAGGGCTACCCACCACTTACTAAATTAGGACTACCTTTACACAATACTATGGAGGATAATTTTGGGAATATCTAATAATGGGGATGTTAAAGATTTAACGCTATCTGATCAAGGAGTAAATCGAATTGAATGGGCTGGCAGAGAGATGCCGGTGCTTAAATTAATACAAGAGAGATTCGAGAAGGAAAAACCTCTTGATGGGATTAGAATAGCCGCTTGTTTACATGTGACAACTGAGACAGCTAATTTGGCTATAGCAATCAAAGCTGCAGGAGCTGATTTGGTGTTGTGTGCCAGCAACCCGCTAAGCACCCAAGATGAAGTGGCTGCTGCGTTGACTAAAGAATATGGAATACCAACGTATGCAATTAAAGGAGAAGATGACGAAACATATTATTCACATATCAAAACTGTTTTAGGACATAAGCCTCAAGTTACTTTGGACGATGGAGCTGACTTAGTCAGTATTCTACATAAAGAGTACCCTGAGCTGATTGACGGGGTGATAGGTGGTACAGAAGAAACTACTACGGGGGTTATAAGGCTCAATGCGATGGCAGCTGATAAAGCTCTGAAGTACCCGATTATAGCCGTCAATGAAGCTGATACGAAGCACTTTTTTGACAATAGGTATGGCACAGGTCAGAGTACATTGGATGGGATTACTAGGGCTACTAATTTACTATGGGCAGGAAGAAAAGTTGTAATTGGTGGATATGGCTGGTGTGGCAGAGG
>DDKW01000044.1 GCA_002339805.1 Dehalococcoidia bacterium UBA2588
AAAGAACTAGCTTTGAATCACGTTTCAGAAGGCGCCGTTAGAGAGCAACAATTCAACGATGCATATAAATTCATCAGAGATGAATCTATGCACTGGGGACCTTTCTACGCTAACGTTCCATGGGGAGCTGGTCCTAGAGTTGCTAACTACGAACCATGGAAATTGGTTCCTTACTTCACTGCACCATGGACAATCAGCTTGAAGTAAACCAAACAACTTAGTTGTTTAAAGAATGACCGGAGGGATTTATATTCCCTCCGGTCATCAAATGCAAAAGAGGGGTAAGTTATTATGTGGCAATATGTTTTAAGAAGATTCGGAGAGGGATTCATAACGCTCATAGCTCTAAGC
This sequence comes from Dehalococcoidia bacterium UBA2588, assembly GCA_002339805.1. Lineage (GTDB taxonomy): Bacteria > Chloroflexota > Dehalococcoidia > Lucifugimonadales > UBA3495 > UBA2588. Next base: position 352 of record DDKW01000044.1, read on the forward strand.
TTCGTAGTTTTCGGGAGCGTTCACTTAACTGGAGACCCGGCTGATTACTTAATGCCACTGACTGAAGCCCATGACCAAAAAATCTACGAAGCACAGAAAAAACAAATGGGTCTGGACAGACCTTTCATCGTCCAGTACTGGGACTACATTAACTCTGCAGTACTATTTGATTTCGGAACATCTTTCGTAATCCAAAAACCAATTTCAGAACTTATACTTACAAAGCTTCCCGCCACCGTCCATTTGGCTCTCTGCGGTTTCTTCCTTTCTATTGTGATAGGAATTCCTCTGGGGATCATGTCCGCAGTAAAACGCGACTCTATTTTTGATAAATTAGGCAAAGGATTCGCCGTATTCGGACTAGCGGCCCCCCAATTTTGGGTAGCTATTATGTTGATATTATTCTTGGGAGGCCAACTACAATGGTTCCCAACATATGGACGAGGTGACATTCAAGGCTGGTGGCCTGAATGGCACCAAATCCCACAAACTTTATGGCATTTAGCCCTTCCCTCGACTGTACTTGCGTTATCTGTAACGGCAGCAATAATGAGGCTTGCCAGATCCGCCATGTTAGAAATTCTAGACAGTGACTACGTTAAATTCGCTCAAGTTAAAGGTCTTAGCAATAGGATAGTGATTTGGAGACACGCAGCCAAAAACGCTTTAATTCCAGTACTTACATTCGGTGGAATTACTCTTGCTGGGCTATTAAACGGTTCTGTTGTTGTAGAAGTAGTGTTTGCTTGGCCAGGAGTAGGACTCTTACTTTTGGATGGAGTAACGCAAAGAGACTTCCCACTGACGGAAGCAGCTATTCTACTATCAGGATTCTTCTACATCACAACCGCAGTGATAATTGATATCGCTTATGGGTGGGTTGATCCTAGAGTAAGGACTAGATAGGAGGAATTATGACTAGTTTAAATTTTGAACCAATCCAATTGACCCGCGGACAATCTATTCGTAAATGGATAAAAGATTATAATCCCCCTTGGATAGCGCTCACCATCTTAACGGTGCTACTGTTTTGTGGTTTTTTCGCTAACTTTCTAGTGGGAGACCCTATGACTAACGACCTAAAGGCTAGGCAAATTCCGCCTTTCACAGATTGGTCGCATATATTTGGAACAGATATTTTAGGTAAAGACATGACCGCCAGGTTAGTTTTTGGCTGCAGATCAGTACTGCTGGTTACAGCCCCATCGATAATCGTGGCTCTACTGATTGGAACAACGGTTGGACTTCTAGCTGGGTATGCTCGAGGATGGGTTGATTCTGTCCTTATGAGAATAACTGACGCAACATTGGGATTCCCTTCTATCCTAGTAGCAATGCTTATTGTTACATTCGTAGGAACTGGTTACACCGGAGTTATTATTGCAGTCACTGCCACTACGTGGGCTAGGTTTGCTAGAATGATTAGAGGGGAAGTACTTAGCGTAAGAGAGCGAGACTTTGTGGTACTTGCAGGCATCCTAGGAGTATCACCTGTGATGATTATGTGGAGGCATCTAATGCCCAATGTAATCAACACTTTGATGGTTATGATTAGCTTAATGATTGGTCAAGTCATTTTACTTGAAGCATCTCTTAGCTTCCTTGGAATAGGAATGAGTCCTGGTGAACCTGCTTGGGGCATCATGGTTGCAGAAGGAAGACAACAACTCTTAACAACTTGGTGGGTATCACTCTTCCCTGGTATCTTAATTACTTTAGTGGTGATGGCCTTTAACTTTTTTGGTGACTGGTTAAGAGACTACCTAGACCCTAGACTGAGAAGAGCAAGATAGGAGAGGATGATATGAGTGAGGAAATATTATTAAAAGTAGAAAATTTACGAACCCATTTCCATACAAAAACTGGTATCGTAAAAGCTGTAGATGGTATTGATTTCGAACTACATAAAGGTGAAACATTAGGTGTAGTTGGGGAATCAGGATCCGGAAAAAGTATGACTGCATGGTCGATTCTAGGTATGGTTCCAAAACCTGCAGGTCGTATCGAGTCAGGTAAAATTCTCTATCACGGAGAAGATTTAGTAGAGAAAAGTGACGATGAGATGCGAGCAATCCGAGGTACAGGAATATGCATGGTTATGCAAGACCCCCTGACTTCCCTAAACCCTGTGATAAATATAAAGAAACAGCTTACCGAAACCCTAGAGCTAGAATACGATGAGGATAAACCCTCATTGTTACAACGAGCTATTGGGTTACTTTCGAGTGTGAATATACCTGCTCCAGAAATGAGAGTCACTTCATTCCCACACGAAATGAGCGGTGGAATGAGACAAAGAGTTGTTGGAGCGATTAGCATTTCCAGGAGTCCCGACATCCTTATCGCAGATGAACCTACAACATCTCTCGATGTTACTATCCAATTACAGTATCTTAAATTACTAAAAGACATTCAAGAAGAAACTGGCGTAGGAATCATATTCATTACACATGACTTTGGCATCGTAGCTAAAATGTGTGACCGTGTTGCTGTTATGTACGCAGGACACATTATAGAACAAGCAGACGTGGTGGAATTATTTGATAACCCTAAACACCCATATACGAAAGCCTTACTAAAATCAGTCCCGGATTTGGATGATGACGTAGACATGCTACCGACTATTGAAGGACAACCACCAGACCTTGCAAACACTCCTTCCGGTTGTGTCTTTAGAGACAGGTGTCCCAACCCATCAGACGATTGCAAGGAAGGAAACATTGAAATGGCAATGATCGAAGTAAGTCCAGGACACTGGGTAGATCAATGTTGCGTGAACTGCGGCGAGATTGATTAATATACTAATTGGTTACCCGATAAATCTAAGGAGGGACAAACATGGCATCAACCGATAACAGCTTAATTAAAGTTAATAATCTTAAAAAGCATTACCCTGTAACAAAGGGTGCTATTACGAAAACTTTGGTAGGAACAGTTAAAGCTATAGACGGCATATCCTTCGACATAAATAAAGGAGAAACTTTTAGCTTGGTAGGAGAATCCGGCTGCGGTAAAACCACCACTACTAAAATGATCCTAATGTCTGAGCCACCCACTGATGGTATAGTTCAGTATGAAGGGTCAGACATGGCTGAATTCACTACCGCTTCTAGGAAAGAATTCAAATCTTCCGTCCAAGCCGTTTTCCAAGATCCATGGAGTTCTCTGAACCCTAAAATGAGAGTTAGAGATATAATCGCTGAGCCAATCGTAACTCACGAGAAAGCAACAAACAATGAGATTCAAGAACGTGTAAATGAACTGCTTGGTGTTGTAGGAATGCACCCTTTCCATGCAGAAAGATACCCTCATGAATTTAGCGGAGGGCAACGACAAAGAATAGCTATTGCGAGAGCTCTCTCTACCAGACCTAAATTAATGGTTCTTGATGAGCCTGTATCAGCCCTTGATGTATCTATTAGAGCTCAAGTACTAAACCTGTTAAAAGAACTTCAACAGACTTATGAGTTAAGTTATCTTATGATCGCTCACAATCTGGCAACAGTGAAATACATGAGCCACCAAGTGGCAGTTATGTATCTAGGGAAAATAGTGGAACTTGGTAATCCTAAAGAGATTTTTGGAGATCCTAGGCACCCTTATACAAGAGCATTGATATCTGCAGCATTACCTTCACATCCCAGGCTTCAAAGAGACGAACTTGTACTAGTTGGCGAAGTTCCTTCTCCTATTGATCCTCCATCAAACTGTGTGTTCCGCACCCGATGTCCTGAACCAACAGATGACTGTAAGAATGGAAATATAGAAATGGGCCTCATAGAAGTAAGTCCTGGTCACTGGGTAGATCAATGTTGTGCTAATTGCGGATAACAGCTTGGTCAGAGGATTTTGTATTTACTGATAAAATCCTGATCAAATTCTAATCCGAGTCCTGGAGCATCCGGAACAGTGACATATCCTGAATTCATTACAGGAAAAGTTTTGTTCATTTCGTAATAAGCGGGATCCCTATGTTCCTCAAACACCTCTACGAAAGTTCCATTAGGTATCGCTGACATCAAATGCAATGATATATGTGGCTCCTCATGATGCCCCATCTTAATTCCTTTAATCTCTGCAGCTGACCTGATTTTTTGCCATTCAGTAATGCCTCCAGCGATTGAAGCATCGACATTTATGACATCGACTGATTCATTTTCAATTAAGCGCCAGCACCCAAATTTATTACTTTCTCCTTGACCTGCAGCAACTTTAGTACTGGTTGCTTCTCTTACTTTTCTCATGTTCTCCATAGCGCTGTGCCACTGTACAGGTTCTTCCAACCAATCTAGATTATACTGCTCAGTTTCTTTAGCAAACCGTATAGCCTGTTCTAATGTCCAGCCTTCATTCGCATCACAAATCATATGGAAATCTTCACCCAAAGCTTCACGTATGCGCCTCACTCTTCCTATATCTTCTGATAACGATGCTCTTCCCACTTTGAGTTTAACGCCACCAAATCCTTGAGCTTTACTTTCTAATAGTTGAGCGATCTCTTCTTCATCAGCTCCTTGTTCATAGTATCGGAATCTAACCACAGGAGAACTATTAGAGTATCCTCCAAGCATTTTATTCACAGAGGTATTAAGTATTCTGCCTTTCAAGTCCCACAAAGACACATCTATAGCCCCAATTGCCCTCATTACGGGTCTAGGACCAAAGTCATGCGTATAATTAGGAGCCAAAGAAAACATTTTCTCCCATAGGTATTCAACCCGCATAGGATCTTCACCCAACACAGCATCCCTAAGAGGTCCTGTTACCAATTCATGTTGGAATTCGAAGGTAGATCGATCGTCACCCGAGTAGCTCTGGCTAATCACTCCTTCATCAGTTTCAATGCTAGTTATAATAGTGCACCGAAATCCCACATCATACACACTTCCAGAGAATACTTTCTCTAATGGTATTTTGACTGTGGTAGCCTTTACGTCAGTAATCTTCATAAGTGTATATCCCCACTAATACTAAATCTGTGCTATTCCCGATTAGTTGTGCCCGACGATGATTGGCTTGATTCGATATACCCTTGAGTTATACGGTCGATCACAATAGCCATCAATACAATGCCCATTCCTGCCAAAAATGCTCCTCCTTGGTCTAATTGTCCCATCGACAATAGTACATCCTGGCCTAATCCTCCGGCTCCAACCATTGCTGCAATGGTAGACATAGCCAAAGCCATCATCACCGTTTGGTTAATCCCTGCCATGATCGTAGGGATAGCTAGGGGAATCTGGACTTTCGTAAGTAGCTGCATACGGTTACTACCAAATGCAGTTCCTGCTTCAATTACTTGAGAATCAACTTGCCTTATACCAAGGTTAGTTAGCCTGATACAAGGAGGAATTGAATACAGCACAGTAGCTATCACAGCTGAGACATTTCCTAGCCCAAAGAACATAATGCCTGGTACTAAGTACACAAAGCTAGGCATTGTTTGCATTCCATCTAATATGGGCCTCAATATCCTATCGAATCTATCGCTTCGTGATCCCAATATACCTATTGGTATCCCAAACATTATAGAAATGGAAACTGACACTATCATTATAGCTACAGTAACCATCGCACTTTCCCACAGGTGCATAACACCTATATATAACAACGCAGTTATAGCCAACAGGACAATTTTCCTGCCTCCAATTCGCCAGGCCAGCAATAATACTAATCCGCTAAAAACAGGCCATGGGAGCCAAATCAGAAAATCTTTTAATCTGCCGAGCCATACTTTGATTTGATAACTTATGCCATCAAAAAACCAAGCACCATTTATCACTAACCAATCCAACCCATCGTTCATGCGACTCTTGACAGGAAATTCAACATCTAACGGGAATTTCAAAAACACTTCCAAATCAACTTGTCTAAGAATAAAGCTAATAATTAAGGCAATTCCACCTACCCCGGCATACACCAACCACTTGTTAATCCTTATCTTGGATATCTTTGAAATATTATTATCAGTTTCGTTGGGATTTTCAGTAGCCATAATATAGTACCGTGCCTATCTTAATTACTTTGTTGTTGCAACGCATTTTCAGCAAATGCCTGTAATATGGCGTCATGTGTTGCTAATCCAGTAAGTATGTTTTCATCATCAACTATCGGTATCGGATATGGATTATCTAGAGTCAATTGCACTACATCTTCAATCACCGTTGATTCATGAATTGGCTCGATCACAGATAAATCCATGTCTTTAAGTGGCGCATCGTTTCCTGCCGCTTCAATAGCTTCTTTATCTATAAACCCGAGAAGCTTATTATCATTATCTACTATAAAAGCAAATTCTTTTCCTGTATCTTCCATTCCTTCTATAATTTCTGATACCCTAGCCGTGGTTTCAAATACTTGTTCTAGGTCAGAGGCAATGGATTGAACTGACAAAACCCTAGTTTGACTTATATCTCTAGTGAATTCTTTAATGAAATCATCTGCAGGGTTAGTAATGATCTCTTCAGGAGTACCCAATTGAGTAATTCTACCGTCTCTCATAATCGCTATTCGATCACCAATCGTAACGGCTTCGTCCAAATCATGAGTGATAAAAACAATCGTCTTTTGCAATTCGGCTTGTAAATCAGCTAATTCTTCCCTCATTTGACGCCTAATTAAAGGATCTAAGCCGCTAAATGGTTCGTCCATAAGCAGGATTGTAGGGTCCACTGTCAAAGCCCTAGCAAGACCAACGCGCTGCTGCATGCCTCCGCTTAACTCAGATGTCCGAGCTTCTTCCCAGCCATCCAGTCCAACTTTTTCCAACATGTGTTTCGCAATTTCATATCTTTCATCTTTATCAATGCCTTTGAGTTCTAGCCCGTACGCCGCATTATCTATAACGTTTCGGTGGGGGAGTAATCCAAAATGCTGAAACACCATGGCCATTTCATTACGCCTGAACTCTCGAAGTTTAGCCGCATCATAAAGCAAGATATCATCATCATTGATATTAATCTCACCACTAGACGGTTCAATAAGTCTTAATAAGCATCTAACCAAAGTAGATTTGCCACTACCTGACAAACCCATCACTACAAAGGTTTCACCAGGGAATACATCAAATGAAACATCATTCAGTGCTATAACGTCGCCGGATTCTTGAAGGACCTCACTTTTATCAGTGTCTCCTTCATCTGCATTCACAATTTCATCTTGATTGCTTCCAAAGATCTTCCATAAAGACCTCACGGATATTATTGGGGCTAAGGGTGATTCTGTAGTAGTGTTATTTTGTAGCATTAAACTCCTCCTTTTCGTCAATCAGCCTGACGTATCTAATTGGTGAGTTTTGCGCTAAGAATCGTAGTAAAGCGGTTCTTTAGTTTTTTGTACAGTATTGGACATTTGGTAAGGATACCGTTTTGAACAACCAGTGTCAAATTAACACGTAAACAACTTTTCGAATATTTGACGCTAATCGAAGTTTTTAACTCATTAATAGGTCATATTATTAATTATTTATACTATATCCGTTAAATCACTCCACATATGTAACGAATTTAGTATATTATATTATGTCAACTCCGGTGCTTGCCGGACCTCTAGAAATTCAACTTTTCCGCTTTCCACTAAGTGTTTGATATGATTTTGCTTAGAACTCAATTTAGATTTGCCGGATTTAAACTCAAGCAATATGATTTTATCTTCTTCAAACTGTATCCCGTCTATAGGATTGCCTAGAAATCTGAATTGCCTAGGATCAAATGGATAATCAACAGATAACGGGACCCATTGTTCGAAGTTAAGTCCTGATATAACTGACTGGCTTCTTATACTGTGGTCCAGTAATTTAATTTTTCGTTTAGCCTGGATCAGCGATTTAATTAACACCGTTAGAGCTATCAATAAAATTATTGAAACGCACAATAAAAGCAATATATCCAACATACACCTCTATTAAGATTATTTTGGCAGTATCCTCATTTGAGCGTCAATATCTTGTTCCAAAAACGATTCGAATTCTGAATAAAATTCTTCCATAGTGAGCCCGAAATATTGTTTGAAAGCACTATCTCGCCCGACTAAATGCATTTCTTGGATGAAATCTTTGTACAAAATATCTATCGAACTCTTTGCTACAAGCAAAGCTGTGGCCCATTGCCCAAATTCATATTGGAGCCTACCCACACAATAGTCGCAAACTTTTTCAGTGGCATAAGTCGATTCTTCATCATGCAAATCTCGAATAGATAACTGAGGATATTCTCCTCGGAGCTCATGGACAGCACCCATAGCCTCTTCCATCATTTGACGAAAAGAAACCCAGCCTTCCTTGTCTGACAAATACAAAGCAAGAAATTCTGCCGAACCTTCTTCTAGCCATCTAGGCAAACTATCATAATTTAGAGATTGATGGGTTTCTGGATCAAAACGATATACGTGATGTGCATTTTGATATATATGCACAGTTTCATGAGCAGCTACTTTAGATCCAAAGCCAACACCTATTTGTAGAGGATTCCCAATCACAAAAGACTGATTCGGTTTTTCGAGATGATGTGAGTGTTGAGCAAAAGCGTTAGCACCTTTATAGTGAGCTATCTCTTTGATCGCTACTCCTTGATCGTTCATACAATGACTGAAATCCTGCCTGTCGTACGCCCACTCACAATAATCCTCCGCCATTATCTCAGCTTCTTTTTCATCGGTACCGACAATATAAACCTTGTAAGGACCATAAATCCCTAAATAGTCTTCCACTACGTCAATGCCCCTTTTGACTTCCTGTAGGGAATCAGAGCTCAAATCCGAAGCAAGCATATATGTCGTCTCGATTTTGGTAGGAGAATTCCATCCCTTGCTTATTAGATTGCCTCCTTCAAGTCTAGCAGCCTCACTTAGAATATTACTAGTAGATGCGAAGTAACTTGGAGTATCTGAATCAATTGTTGGTTGTTCTCCAGATGGCTCGTGCTGTTCTTGATAGTACGCGTCGAATGTTGGCTCAATGATATCTGTTTTGGAATGCAATTCAGGACTTTCAGTTATAGCAGAATGATCGATCAAATTCAGCGAATTAGAGTCTTTGGTTTGACTTAGCTGCGCCTCTAATTCCAGAATACGTTTCTCCAGTTCTAATTGGACCACTTGGTCCTCAAGTGCTCTCTCTAGTTCATTTTGACTGGATGTTCCCGGATTAGGTTCTTGAGAAATTTTAGTTTCTGAAAAAGCATCCTGAGGGTCATTAATAGCAGGGGATGCACATGCGATCATTAGTACTGGCAGTAACATGGCCGAAACCACAAGTCTTCTTATATCCATAAACCTCATTAACTGGCACAGTTGTGGCTCCGCAGGTAGGATTCGAACCTACGACCGATCGGTTAACAGCCGATTGCTCTACCACTGAGCTACCGCGGATAAAGTTAAAATATACTATTAATTTAATTTCTTAACAACCAAATTGATAAGTATATCTTTTTTTTAATATTTTACTAAACTGAATATATAAAAAAATGCTGACTTTAAATCAATTTTTAAAAAATAACAAGTGGCAAAGTTTTTGGATAATAATTTCTTCTTTGCTTATTAACATACTAGCCTTATCAAGTGCCATATATGTAATTCAAGTTTTTAATAAATATCTCACTTATAAACTAGACTCTACACTAATAGTTTTAACTGCAGGAGTAATTGTAGCATTTATATTAGAGTTTTTTTTAAGATTTGTACGTGGGTTATTAGCAAATAAAGCTTCTGTAGTAGGAAAAAGAGAGTTAGTTTTAAAAAAAATTAAGCAGGCTTTTACTATTAAATTAGGTGTATTAGATAGTAAAAATGAGAAACAATTATTTGATAATTTGAATCCAGGTATTTCTTATAATAACTCTGATGAAAGTGATAGATTGATTTCACTAAT
>DDKW01000050.1 GCA_002339805.1 Dehalococcoidia bacterium UBA2588
ATGTGTAATTAGATTATCAATATCGATCTTTCCATCCATATACCAGTCTACAATTTTAGGAACATCGGTTCTTCCTCTAGCACCACCAAATGCAGAACCTCTCCACACTCTTCCTGTGACTAATTGAAATGGCCGTGTCGATATTTCCTGTCCAGCACCTGCAACTCCGATGATTACAGATTCCCCCCATCCTTTGTGACAACTTTCCAAGGCTTGACGCATAGTTTCCACATTACCTATACATTCAAATGAGTAATCTACTCCTCCGTCAGTGATATCAATTATGTTTTCAACTACATTCTCTGATTTTTTAGGGTTAATAAAGTCTGTCATCCCAAACTTCTCTGCTAGTGGAACTTTATCTTCATTTATATCGATACCAACAATTTTATCTGCACCCACCATTCTTGCACCCTGTATTACATTAAGACCTATACCGCCTAAACCAAATACAGCTACCGTTGATCCAGGCTCTACTTTTGCATCGTAAACAACAGCGCCTATACCAGTGGTGACTCCACAGCCGATATAACAGATTTTATCAAAAGGTGCATCCTCTCTAACTTTTGCTACAGCAATTTCTGGCATTACAGAGTAGTTTGAAAAAGTAGAACAGCCCATGTAGTGATAAATTGGCTCACCATTAAGAGAAAACCTTGAAGTTCCATCTGGCATTAATCCTTGTCCTTGCGTTTCCCTGATTGACTGACAAAGATTTGTCTTTGGATTTAGGCAAAAATTACATTCTCTACATTCAGGGGTATAGAGTGGAATTACATGATCGCCTGGCTTTACTGAAGTCACATTCTTTCCAACTTCCATAATAATACCGGCACCTTCATGTCCTAGCACTGAAGGAAAAATCCCCTCAGGGTCATCGCCTGATAGTGTGAATGCGTCTGTATGACATACTCCGGTTGCTTTTATTTCTACCAATACCTCATTGTCACCCGGCCCATCTAGATCTAGTTCTTCTATAATTAGATCTTCTCCGGCTTTTATTGCTAAAGCTGCTTTCGTTTTCATTTCCCCTCCTGAATATGACTATCAATTAGAATATCAATTATGACAACTATATTAAACAATCGAAGTGATTAGATTATTTTTAAATCGAATGCTAATGTAGTTAAAAATTTCTAGTTACAGATATGCATAGATCCTTTAGAGAGGTTATAGAATTACTCGAGTCACAAGGGAAGCTGGTTAAAATTAAGAAACCAGTTAACCCGAAGTATGAAATGGCTGCCTTAATGAAGACTCTTGAAGACGAGTCTAAAGCCTTCATATTTGAGAATGTTGAGAATTCAGATTATAAGGCGGTAGGAGGACTATTTACTTCCATGGGCCGCTATGGACTCATTTTTAATGGTGACGGCAGTGAAGATTTTACATATGAACAAGCCGGACAAAAAGTTATGTCTGGGATTGCAAATCCAATACCTTATGAACATGTCGATTCAGGCCATGTAACAGAAACAATCCTACAGGGAAGCGACATTGATCTCACTAAACTTCCTGCCCCTACATTTTTTGAGCTTGATACAGGACCATTCCTGACAGCTGCTGTAGGTATTTTTAAAAAACCCAATGGCGAAATTAATGTTGGATTCTATAGATGTTTGATTATTGATAAAGAAAATCTTCTGATCAATGCCAGCGGATTGAGTGATCTAAGAAAAGCTTATGCTTGGCATAAAGAGAACAATAAAGAAATGAGGGTTGCTATGGTGTTAGGTGCTCCGCCGGCTTTACTAATGGCTGCCGCATCTAAATCTCCAGATGAAGTTTCAGAATTAGATGTTGCTGGAGGCATTAATGGTGAAGCAATTGAAGTCATAACAGGCCCAGACTCCGGGTTGCCGATACCTGCAGATTGTGAAATGGCATTTGAGACAATTGTTGATCTCGATAATATGGTAGAAAACACGTTAGGGGAATTCGGTGCTCAATACGGAACTGAGCATGCTCCAATGTGTAAAGTAACAAGTTTGCTGCAAAGGAACGATGCAATGTTCTATACGCTCATGGCTGGCAGAGCAAAAGAACATAACAATCTTGGTTATCTAACAGTTTATGGTATCTCAAAAGGTCTTGAGCAAAAAATTAGGCAAGGCTATCCAAATGTGACAGATATCGCAGTTCACTTTGACACAAAAATTGGCCCATTAATGCATTTGGTTATCGCAATAAAAAAGACTGACGATGACGAACCTGGGCGGATGATAAAGGAGCTCTTTGAAATGAATATGGGGTTTTTCAACCTCGCCTGGATGGCAAAAAGAATCATCATTGTAGACGATGATGTTGACCCCAATGACATGGATGACGTGGAATGGGCTACTTGGACAAGGATGGGTAGAGCAGAAAAGTTATATACATTTCCAAATTTTGTAACATGGGAAGTTGACAGAGCCGCACTACCTGATGGGACATCAGCAAGAATAGGTATTGATGCGACCAAAGATATGGACTATGCGGACGACCTAGTAAAGCCTGTAATTCCAAACGAAGAAAATATAGATCTAAAGAACTACATATAGGCAAATAAATGATAGATCCATATTTAGCAGTAGCTCTCCAAACCAAGGTCAAGCATGTCAAAACGAGAGACGAGGTACAGATCAATCTTGATCACATTGGAAATATGATCGAGATGGTGACACACATGTGTTCATTGGAGTTACCCGTAAAGTTAATTGCACTAGGCGAAGGTGCAGTTCAGGGTTTTGTTGACGAGATATTGGATATGAATCAGGCCGAATACGCAAAAATAATGGCAGCAGAAATACCAGGCCCTGAAACAGACTTTTTAGGAGTTCTGGCAAAAGAAAAAGGTACATATATCATCGGACAGCTTAAGGAGAGACTTCCGGAATATAAAGATAGATTTTTTAATACAATATTCATCATTGATGACAATGGCGATGTCATATACAAGCATCATAAGAATATTGTGGTATTTGTTGAGCACTCAACGACACCCCATGATGTTTATGATCAATGGGTCGAGCAGCACGGTGACTCCATCGAAGCTTTCTTTCCAGTTGCCAAAACTCCAATAGGGAATATTGCAGGCACCGTTGGTGTAGAGGGTTCTTTCCCAGAATCATTCAGGGCTTTTGCTCTAAATGGGGCAGAAATACTTTACAGGGCATCCTTGCCTGAACCTTGGGTCTCCAGAGAGATCTTTGAAGTCCAGAATCGATCAAGAGCGATTGATAACACTGCCTACATGATAGCGCCAAATACAGGATCTCTAATAATGCCATCTGAAGACAACGGAGATCCAACAATAATCGATGGCGCCTTAGGCGGCAGATCATCAATAATTGATTACAAAGGAACAATACTTTCAAAGACAGACACTGTTGGAGATGCATACACTGCAAGTGAAATAAACATTGAAGCTTTGAGGCATTATCGTCAAAATGCAAGATTTCAAAACTGGATTCCTTATCTCAAAACCGAGATATTCAAAAAACTCTATGACCGACCTATATGGCCAAATAACCTTCCACCAATGAATCATGAGGACGCAGGGAAGGTGTTTAACGATTCAGTGAAGAAGCTCATCAAATCTGGAATCTATACCGAACAATCTAAAAAATAAATGCTGCCCAAGAGCTATAAACCAGACGGCTCATTCGATCTGATAAGATTAGGCAGCGATAATGATGGCGGTTATCTCGTCGATCCAAAGTCTATTGATGACTCTGCAGCTCTTCTCGCGCTGGGCATAGGAAGAAATTGGAGTTTTGAAAAAGATTTTATAGAGCGGAAGAAAGTCGGGGTTCATGCTTATGATTACTCTATAGGCACTACATACTGGATTAAGCATTTTTTTAAAAGGCTTATTTCGATTTTAATCGGAAGGCTTTTTGCCCCCTTAGAAGCGGTAAAGCTTTATTTAGAATTTAGAGCATTTTTTAAAGAGCATGCCGTTTTGTTTTTAGAAAAAATTGGCACTACGCCAGGTTGTGATACCAACTTGAATCAAGCGATAGAAAGGCTAGATGATATGCCAATATTTCTCAAGGTAGACATTGAAGGATACGAGTATCAAATTCTAAATGAAATCATCGCATGCAGCGATCGTCTGTCCGGATTGGTAATCGAATTTCATGCGGTCTCTGAAAATAAAGAAAAGATCGAAAAATTTTTAGATCAAATAACACTAAAACTGATCCATATTCACC
>DDKW01000009.1:0-6099 GCA_002339805.1 Dehalococcoidia bacterium UBA2588
CCGATTCCCATGATCACATGTAAAATTTGCGGTATTCAACCAGTGGATATTAAATCTTTGCCAGTAGAATTACCTGCTGATGCAGACTTCACTCCATCTGGAGAATCGCCATTGGCGACAAGTGAAAGTTTTGTGAACACCATTTGTCCGAATTGTGGAGGTGAAGCTGAAAGAGAGACTGATACCATGGATACGTTCTTTGATTCATCCTGGTATATGTACAGATATCTTAATCCCAAGTATAAAGAAGGTCCTTTTGAAGATCAGTTGGTCAAGTCTTGGATGCCTGTCGATCAGTATACTGGTGGTGCCGAACATGCAGTTATGCATTTACTCTATTCAAGATTTTTCACTAAAGCTCTAAGAGATATGGGATTAGTTAATTTTGATGAACCTTTTTTGAGACTATTCAATCAAGGAATTATTTTGGGGCAAGACCATGAAAAAATGAGCAAAAGCCGTGGTAATGTAATCAATCCAGATGATGTAGTCACCGTTATGGGGGCAGATGCTGTGCGGGTTTTCCTAATGTTTATAGGTCCTTGGGACCAAGGTGGACCATGGAGTAATGTGGGCATCAATGGAGTGGCAAGATGGCTCAATAGGATTTGGAATATAACATCTGAAACATTTGAACCGGTTGAACACAATGATTTGGATCATGATTTACAATCTTACACAGAACAGCTTTTACATAAGACTATTAAAAAAGTGCATGAAGACTTAGATAAATTCAAATTCAACACTGCTATTGCCGCATTGATGGAATTTTCTAATCATTTAAGCAAAGTTTGGAATTCCAAGAATATTAGCACAGATGTTTGGGCCAATTGCATCAAACAACTCTTGTTGATGCTAGCTCCCATCGCGCCCCATTTGGCAGAGGAGCTTTGGGAAATTAATGGATATGATTTTAGTATTCATAATCAACAATTCCCAGATTGGGACGAATCCTTGATAGAGGATGATTCTATTACCCTTATCGTGCAGATTAATGGCAAACTAAGAGATACAGTTCAAGTTTCTACCGGACTTACTGAAGAACAGGCTCAGGAAGTGGCTGTTTCAAGTAATAAAATCCAACCATACATACAAGAGGCATTTATAAAAAAAGTTATATACGTGCCAGACAGACTAATTAATATTGTTGTCTGAGTACTATATAACTTTGAAAACACCTTGTAATCAGATATAATATTGCATATTCCAAACGATTACGCTAGGGAAGGTGGTGAAATTCCACCACGGTTGCGCCACTGTGTCCACTGAGAATTGTTCGAGGTGTTAGTCAGAAACCTAGGGGATGTTTGATATTCTGCGCAATACAGAAGACAGACCTGAAATGTTTTACTTGCCAGATGGCAAGTTTTTTTTTGTCATGGCTAAAACCATAGGAGGGAGAGATGACCTTAGTTGAAGAACATGCTTTGTTACCAGATGATATCGATCGTGGAAGTATAGGCATGGTTACAGCTAAACTGTTAGAGAACGGGTGGGAAGATGACGAGCAATTGTTTGTCGCTTCCAGAATTGTAAGAGCAGAAGGTGATATTGAAATTTCTAAATTTATAAAGTTTAGTGATGGTGCCGTCTCGAAAGCAATTGATGCATTGTTAATGAAAAGAACAATAGTTACTGATGTCAGAATGGTACAAGTAGGTATTTCTGAAGCTTTGTTGAAATCTGTTGGTGTATCAACTATTTGTAGGATAAATTCTCCTGAAGTTGCTGATCGCGCCCAAAAAGATCAAACTACTAGATCCATAGCTAATATTAGGGAACTACATAATTATTTAGACGATTCTATTCTTTGTGTAGGGAACGCGCCCACAGCACTGTTGGAAATACTAGATTTAATTAGATCTGGATCTATACACCCAGCAATGGTGATAGGCATGCCTGTAGGGTTTATCGCTTGTGCTGAATCAAAATATGAATTGACTCAAACTGATGTTGAATATATAACCGTCACTGGAAACAGAGGAGGCAGTTCAGCAGCAGCAGCGACAATCAATGCTTTGGTTCTGTTGGCGTTGGACCGAATTAATAATAAGGGCTAAAAATGAAAGATAATAAAATAGGTATTGTAGTGCTTGCACATGGTAGTCAGAGAGGATTTTCTAAAGATGAATGTTCTTGTAGATTAATTCCTAATGGGAAACACGAAGACGTAGGAGACATACCTTGGTGTATGGAATGTCCGGATACTGCGAAAGGGGTATCTGAATTACGGGACATGATACAGGCAAAAATGGGCGATAACCACGTAACAGTGATAAGTTCGTTTTTGGAATTTTTGGAACCTGACCCCTTCCAAGCAGTAGAAACATTGATTACGGAAAATATCACGGATATAGTGATATTCCCTTTCTTACTAGGCAATGGGAAACATGCTACTCTGGAAATGGAAGAACTCAAAGACGATCTTAGCTCAAAACACCCTGGAATAACCTTGAATATAACTCGGGGTATTGGGGCTGATTACAGACTAGCTAATATTATTAAGGAAAGAGCAAGTGTAGTTGTTGATGAGATAGATGAAAATGCTAAGCATGGCGTGATAATCGTTAAAGCAGGAACAAAAACGGAATATGATGACTGTGAATGGCTGAAAGAGATTTCCGATCAAGTACAAGTTGAGTTAGGTGAATCATATGTAACAACCTATGCTCAATCTCATTATGGTGTTCCAGAGATAGATGAGCGTACTAATTATTTGATACAAAACCACGATATTAAAGAAATCACATTTGTGCCATATGTGTTCTTCCCTGGGCTTATATTGCAAAGGAACATAATGGGGAATATAAAAAAATATCAAGAGCATTTTAACAATGTTGAGTTTTCATTATGCCCTCCTTTAGGCATTACTAGTGAATTAAGAGATATTGCGATAGATAGGATTAATTACACCATCGAAAATCAGCCCCAAATGAACAAATAGATTTGGTATATACTGAATCAATGAATTATTTGTAAAGGATTTAGTTTGGTAGAAAATGATTCAAAATCGAATTTGAGAACCGGTTTCACTACTGGATCTTGTGCTTCAGCTGCTGCAAAAGCTGCCGTAGTTGCATTGTTTAATGAAAGCGCAGTTAGCGAGGTAGAAATTCTCCTTCCTGTTGGTAAACTTCAGAGTTTTCAAGTTCACCGATGCACATTTGTTAATAAAAACAAAGTTACATGTTCGATTATAAAGGATGCGGGAGACGATCCAGACGTTACCCATGGGGCTGAGATTTGCGCGACTGTATCTGCTCATCCATCAAATGAAAACAAAGTTGAAGTGATTTTAAAAAAGGGAGATGGTGTAGGCCTTGTTACAAAACCCGGTACAGGCATAGAAGTGGGTGGCCCTGCTGTTACTAGAGTTCCCAGAAGAATGATAACCTCATCTGTTTTGGAAGCAGTGCAGAGCAATGATAAAGAATTCAAAGGCATTATTGAAGTTGAACTGTCCGTTCCAGGCGGTGAAAAGATAGCTGAAAAAACTACTAATGCAAGATTAGGAGTACTTGGAGGCATATC
The DNA here is from genome assembly GCA_002339805.1 of Dehalococcoidia bacterium UBA2588. Classification (GTDB taxonomy): domain Bacteria; phylum Chloroflexota; class Dehalococcoidia; order Lucifugimonadales; family UBA3495; genus UBA2588. The sequence goes on from DDKW01000009.1 coordinate 3,532, forward strand.
TATATTAGGAAGTACTGGTATTGTCCATCCTTACTCTACCGCTTCTTGGAGAGCGAGTGTTCACGTTGCTATTGATGTGGCTGCCACTAACAAAATTGAACATTTAGTTCTAACAACTGGAACTCGAAGTGAAGAATACAGTAAGAAATTATTAGACTTAGATGACATGGCCTTCGTTCAAGTAGGCATATTTAGTGGGCATTCTATGAAGCGAGCTAATATGCGCGGGATAAAACGAGTGTCACATGTAGGCATGATCGGCAAGTTTGCTAAACTTGCAAAAGGGTACTTTGTTACCCATGTGGCTGGGAACCAGGTAGATGTCAAATTCTTGTCAGAATTGGCGAAAAATGCAGGAGCGTCACAAGAAGTTTTGACTAAATTGTTAACCACAACTAGTGGTAGAGAGTTTCAAGAAATCGCTTTAAGTAATGGGTTAGACAGTATATATCCTGTTCTTTGTGATTTAGTGTGTGCAAAGAGCGTAGAATTTATGGGAGACTCAGCTGGTAATTTAATCATAGATGCAATGTGTTTTGATTTTGAAGGCAATTTATTAGGATCCTCTTCGACTTCCGGTTCTTTACCGATTATGGCCAAACGGTGATCACATGAGTAAAGTAGACTCTAAATTACCATATTATGGTATGGAAGATGACTTGTTTGAAAAACGAGTTCCTTTAAATGGCCAAATTACAAAAAGAGAGATCAGAGCATTAACTATAAGCTTGTTACAACTTTCTCATAAGTCTGTGGTATGGGATATCGGATCCGCGACAGGTTCAGTGGCAATTGAAGCTTCAAGGATAGCTATAAACGGTGAAATAATAGCTGTAGAAAAAGATTCTAAAAATATTTCTATTTTGAAATCTAATGTAAGCACCCATAATGCTTATAATGTAAAAATTATCGAAGGTGCTGCACCAGATATCCTTTATGATCTATCATCACCTGATTCCATATTTATTGGTGGGACAGGAGGGCAAATGGACGAAATAATTCGGTATTCTTCTGATCGTTTAATGCAAGACGGTATCATAGTGATGAATTTTGCTTCGATTGAAAGATCTGTGAAGGCGTATAATCTATTAAAGCATCAAAATATGGAAGCTAGTTACATGGCAGTAAATATAAGTAAAGGGAGAGAATTGCCTGATGAATCATTGGTTTTATCTCCTATGAACCCTGTATTTATAGTGCAGGGAAAGAAACAATAATATATCGGTGAATGAAATGGCTAACCAAAATATAGGAAAATTTTATGCAGTTGGAGTCGGTCCGGGTGATCCGGATTTACTAACTCGCAAAGCTTACCAAGTTTTATCTGAAGTAGAGGTCATATGGGCTCCAATTGCTAGGACTAGCGAGCAGTCTTATTCATTGAGTATTGTTGGGCAGGCGTTAAATTTGGAAGATAAGGTCATTGTAGAGAGTTCGTTTCCGACTGATGATGAAGCTGGTGCGTTAGCGGTGTGGGAAAAATCTGCTGTAGATATTATAGAGTATTTGAAACGAGGTAAGGATGTAGCTTTTATAACAGAGGGAGATCCTATGATATATAGTACCGTCTCCTATGTGCTGGAAGTTATTACTACTCAATGCCCAATGGCAGAAGTTGAAATCATACCAGGGGTATCTTCAGTAATGGCAGCGGCCTCGAGCGCGGGCATACCATTAGTAAGACACGGTCAAAAGCTAGCTATACTCCCATACGTGTACGGAATCGATGATTTAAGAGAAGCTATTTCTAATTATGACACTATCGTATTGATGAAAGTTAACAAATTATTGTTGACGGCCCTTGCGAATTTAGAGCAATTAGGACTGTTGGGTAAAACAACTTACGTCCGAAGGGCATCGACAGATAACGAAAGAATAGTTCAAAATTTGAAAGATCTAACAGAACAAGATTTAGATTATTTCTCTTTATTAATTATAAGGAAAGGTGAATAATATGCCGGGAAAACAAGGGAAAGTGTACTTCATAGGAGGCGGCCCTGGAGATCCAGAATTGCTGACTATAAAGGCCAGGAACATCATCGAGATTGCGGATATAGTAATCTATGCAGATTCGCTCGTTCATCCATCCATAGTAGATTTTGCGAATCCCAAAGCAGAAATTTATGGTAGTAAAAAATTGAATTTAGAAGAAATCACTGAATTGGAATTAAAGGCCGCTAGCGAAGGAAAGATAGTTGCTAGAGTGCAAAGCGGGGACCCTTCGGTATACGGCGCAATTTTGGAACAAATGCGTATTTTAAAATCTAATGGTGTTGACTTCGAAATAATTCCAGGTGTTGCGTCAGCATTTGCTGCCTCGGCATTGCTACAAACAGAATTGACTGTGCCAGGAGTATCTCAATCAGTGATATTTACTAGATTAGAAGGCAGGGTCCCGATGCCACCAAAAGAACAACTTAAAGATTTAGCGTCTCATGGTTGTACCTTGCTGATATTTTTGAGCATAACTAGAATGACAAAATTGGTTAGCGAATTACGTGAAGCGGGATATTCCGATGACACTCCAATAGCAGTCGCGTACAAAGTAGGATGGGAAGAAGAACAGGT
>DDKW01000009.1:6483-60219 GCA_002339805.1 Dehalococcoidia bacterium UBA2588
GCCTTAGTAATGGTAGGCGCTGCTTTTGATCCCAACATACTAGATATGGATGATGTGGACACTTCAAATTTGTATTCTCCTGAATATACGCATTTGTATAGATCAGCGGTGGCGAACAGCAAATAATATATTGAGGTAAATTATATGCACGTTGCTGTATTGTCGCTATCAAAAACAGGATCCGTTAAAGCGGCTGAATTAGTCAACTGCGGTGGCGACATTAACTTTGAAGCTTATTGTTTACGAACGGACTCCTCTATAGATATAGACTATAAGCTTATCAAAACTCCTGTTTTTGATTGGGTAGAACATATATTTAATAGTTACTCTGCTATCGTTTTGATTATGCCAGTAGGGATAGCTGTCAGAATGGTTGCTCCTCTCCTAACTTCTAAACATAGTGATCCAGCAGTGATATCCGTTGATGATGTTGGTAACTTTGCAATCAGTTTGGTGTCGGGTCACCTTGGAGGAGCTGATGACCTTACAGTCAAAATTGCGAATATGATCCAAGCGACTCCGGTTATCACTTCTTCATCTGCGGTTCTAAACAAACCAAGCGTCGATTTAATAGGCTCTGAATATTATTGGAAAGTGGATAGTGATGCCCGATCTGTAACTGCAGTGAGTGCTGAAGTGATTAATGATTCTGATATTGGAATATTCCAAGATGCAGGTGAAACAGATTGGAGTGAAACAATTGATTCCCATCAATTTAGGCGTTACGCAAGCCTAGAACAATTAGCGTCATCAAACGTACGTGCAGCCATAATCATTACAGATAAACTGATAGAAAAAGTTATTTATAAAAAACTTGTGAGCAAAATGTCTTGTGTGATATTTAGGCCTCCTGTTTTACACATTGGGATTGGGTGTAGAAAATCCACTGATCAAAACGAAGTATTTGCATTCACTCTCAAAATTATAGAAGCTCACGGTTTGAGTAAATCTTGCGTGGCATCTATATCCACTATTAATTTAAAACAGAATGACCCCTCTGTGAAATTTGTAGCAAAATCATTGGATGTTCCTCTTAAAATATATACATCGGATGATATAGAACAAGCGTATAAGCAAGATGCACAACAAAATGAACTTTTAACAAAAAGTTCAAATCCAAAACGACTTATAGGAGTATGGGGAGTTGCAGAGCCAACTGCTATACTGTCTTCTACACACAAGGACTTGATTGTTAATAAACATAAGAGTGCCAACGCGACAATCGCTATTGCAAAATGAGGTTAAGGAATATTTATGCCAGATAATGAAGCAACAGGGAAAATATATCTTGTGGGAGTAGGTCCGGGAGATTCTAACTTGCTGACCACACAGTCTAAAGAAGTATTATCGAAGGTAGATTATGTGGTCGGTTATTCTCTTTACGTTAAACAAATAGAGCAATTTGCCTCTAAGGCTAAATGCGAGACCTGGAAAATTGGAGAAGAATTAGAGCGAGCTCAGAGGGTTATAGAATTAGCTTCTGCAGGATATGCTGTAGCGATGGTTTCTTCTGGAGATATAGGGATTTACGGAATGTCAGGGCCTATTTTTAATTTGTTATCAAAGCAAGAGTGGGATGGTTGTAACCCAGAGATTGTGGTTGTTCCGGGCATTTCTGCATTGCAGTCTGCCTCTGCCTTATTGGGGAGTCCTTTAATGCAAGATTTTTGCACTATAAGTTTAAGCAACTTATTGACTCCGTGGGAAGATATAGAGAAAAGAATCCATGCTGCGTCGCATGGTGATTTCGTGGTTGTGTTTTATAATCCTAAAAGTAACACTAGGAATTGGCAATTACGGGAGGCTTTTATAACTTTGAAGTCTCATAGACCTGGTGACACACCGGTTGGATTGGTAAAAAACGCTTACAGACAAGACGAACAAGTGATATTGTCGAACTTGAATAATATTTTAGATAATTATGATGATATAGATATGTTTACCACTGTAGTTGTTGGAAACGCATCGTCATATGTTTACGCTGAAAAATTCATCACGCCAAGAGGCTACGAAAAAAAAATAGGAGTTTCTGATGCGACAAAATAAAGTTAAGACGAAATTACAAAACTCAGAATCAGTTGTGGTGGCTATGGGTTTGTTAACGAGTGAAATAATAGATTTCTTAGGTCCGTCAGGAGTGGATGGTTTTTGGATGGAATGTGAACATGGGTCCGTAACTTGGTCGCAAATAGGTGACATGACTAGGGCATGCGACCTGTGGGGCAACTCTTCCATTACTAGAGTTAATTCAAACGAACCTTGGCTTATAACTAGAACTTTAGATCAGGGGTCAATGGGAGTTGTAGTCCCGCATGTTAATAGTAAAGCTGCGGCGGAGAAAGCAGTTCGAGGCACAAAATTCGCTCCCCTTGGGGAGAGAGGAACATTCGGAGGCCGGCAGTCATATGGAGTGGATAATTATCAGATTAAAGCTAATGATCAATCTTTGCTAGTCGTTTTATTAGAAGAGATAGAGGCTCTGGAAAATTTAGATGAGATACTTAAAGTTGATGACATTGATGTCTTTTTTGTAGCCCCAAATGATCTTTCTCAAACTATGGGGCATTTGGGGAACCAAGAACATCCTGATGTCCAACTTAAAGTATCAGAGACTTTGGATAAGATTGTTAGAAGTGGTAGAACTGCAGGGACTTTAGTAAATGATAATAATGTTGAAAAATACTTAGATTTAGGTGTGCAATTCTTAGGAACCAGTTGGAATGGATGGGCTATGCAAGGAGCAAAAGCTTTTGTGAATAAAGTTTCATCTCATGCATGAACATGATAGTAATTTCACAATATGTTCATTGGTACCAGGGGCCACGGAAATCCTATGCTCCTTGGGCTTAGAAGGTAATATAATCGGGATTAGTGACTTATGTTATTATCCCGAGTCAATCCAAGACAAACCAATAGTTAGTAATTCTCGTGTGATTACTGAAGGATTTACTAGTGCCCAAGTAGAATTAGAAATGAAACGTATTCTAGAATCAGGGCAAGTTCCATATGACGTGGATGTGGAATGGTTTAAATCTCAGAGACCTGACCTGATCATCACACAGGATAACTGCAATATTTGCGAAATAGACATAGACTTCATTCAATCTAGGTTAAATCAATTTGGATATAAACCGGAAGTATTAGTGATAGATCCAAAATCCATTTCACAAATTTACACTTCCATACGAGAAATAGCTTTTTCAACTAATAAAGTTATTGCAGGAGAGGCACTGATATGTGGGCTTCGGCTGAGAATTAAAGAATTGCTGGACGTGTTCCATGATTATCCTCCTACTAGGGTAATATCCATCGAAGGAGTAGATCCTTTGGTATTGGGTGGTAATTGGATACCTGAGATGTACAGATTGTTGGGTTGTGATTATGGAATTATGACAAAAGGGTCTTCAGCTATGCGCATAAAGATTGAAGAAATTGTAGATTTTGATCCGGAATACATATTCGTAGATTTGTGCTCCTCATCATTAGAAAGACAAGTCAAGGAAGTTAAATGGCTCTTCGAACTTCCTGACTTCCTGGACATTACAGCTATTAAAATGAATAACTTTTATATATTAGAGCATGAATATTATAGTAATCCGGGTCCTAGAATTATTGATGGCATTGAATTAGTTGCAAACATACTAAAGCCTGGCTCATGTGAAACATCTGGATTAAAAGGATTAAAACTAGTTAATAATCCTCCTAAAGAACACGGAATGAGAGACTACGTTGGTCTTGTGTAATTCAATGAGTGCCATTAGAATCTTTTTATTGCATAAGGTAGTTAACAGGAGTAATCATGGTTTCTAAGGATCAATTCCGCACTGCTATGTCTAAGTTTGCCACAGGAGTAACTGTCATAACTACTATTGACGAAAATGGCCAACCACATGAAATGACGGCTAATTCGTTCACATCGGTTTGTTTAGAGCCTCCTACTATTTTAGTCTGCGCGGGTCACACTACTAACAGTTTTGGTTATTTGGATAAGAATAAAAAATTCGGCGTTAACATATTGAGTACTGGGCAACAGGAACTTGGGGCATATTTTGCCAAAAGACCTGAACAACAAGATGGTAGCGCTGTATATTCCTACGCCTATGGAGATTCTGAGTTACCGATATTAGAGGGGTCTTTGGTGTTTATGGGATGTAACGTGGTAGGAGAACACATATACGGTGATCACACCATATTTGTTGGTGAAGTAGAAGAACTGATGGTCGCTTCTGACGATTCTCCTCTATTGTTTTTTGACAGCAAATGGTACGATCCAAGCTCAAGTTAAGCTTTTAGTTTCTGACACAAATGTTTCTATGCACTGATTAACCATCTTATGGCTGTCTAGTTGAGAAAAGTGTCCGGAGTTTGGAACTAATGTTAACTTAGACTCCGAAATGTGGCTATTAAGGTATTCAGAGTATTTTGGGGGTGTCAGGTTGTCGTCACTTCCGCAAATGATATGGGTGGGCAAACGCAAGTATTCTAATCTACCCATGATGTCGAAATTGTTACAAGCTTGTAAATCTATTCGTTCAGTATGGGGTCCTATAGCTTCTGTCTTTTTTGTGAGTAGATGCTGTATGTCTTTATCAGGGCATGAATAATGTGCTTCATGATACTTAATCCAAGTAGATTCTTGTTCAGGGGTTTCCACTATACAACTGTTCAATATAGAGTCTGATACTTTAAGTTTTGCTCCTGTATTCATCAACACTAATCCTTTGACTTCTTTAGGATACTTATCAGCGTAGGATAGCGATATGGCTCCTCCCATTGAGTGTCCACATAATATTACGTCTTTGTATCCTCGTGCCGATATGAACCCACGTACCCACTCAACGTAGTCATTTATGGAATTACAAGGGGTGCCATTAGGGTGCCCTGGTAGGTCTATGGCTTTAGAGTTACGGAAATGCTTGGATTGGTAGTAGAAACTTAAACCACTGGTTCCAGCTCCATGGATAAATACTAATTTCAATTGAGTTGTCTTCCTTCTCCCCTCGATTGGTTTCTGTTGCTAAGATTGCACTTAGTATTCGTAAGATTAATACTACCTCAAGCTTATCATCTAGATATTATATTTATTTTGATTGGTTTTTACAATAACATTTTAGTTTTATTCGGTTCTGTCAAAAGTAGCAATAGATACTATGTAATCATCGGGCTCTCGGTCTCGCCATAATATTACACCTGACGTATTCCGGTCTGAAGTTCTTATTTGATCTAAGTCAATCCTTACTAATTGAGCTTTTGAAGAAATGATAAATATATCTTGACTTGTAGTAGTAGGAACAATTTTGGCTGCAGCTACATTACCAGTCTTGGCGGTCACTTTGAATGTTCGCACTCCTTGACCTCCTCTACCATGGACCGAATATTTGTCGAGAGCAGTAGCTTTACCATAGCCACCTGTGCTCACTATGAGTAGTTTACTGTCGTCTGTGATTTTACCTACGGAAATAACTTGGTCCTTGGTCAGGAGTCTCATTCCTCTCACCCCTCCTGCTCCGCGCCTTCTTGGACTTAAGTTTGCCATGGAAAATCTCATTGCTTGTCCGTTTTCTGATACCATAATGATGTCGTCAGACTCTTCTACTTGCTGGACTCCTACGAGTTCATCATCAGCCTTTAGATTCATAGCAATTAGGCCTTTTGCGCGGATGTTCACTAATTCTCCGGCTCGCAAAGCTTTGACTTGTCCACGCTTGGTAACCAGTACCATCAGATAGTCTTCTTTAGGATCTTTGACGGGCAGGATGGTTTGTACAGTCTCTCCTCTTTCCAGTGGTACTAAGTTAATAATTTGGGTTCCTCGGGTGGTTCTAGATGTATCTTCAGCTATGTTGAATGCACGGAGAGGGTATACGCGACCTCGGTTTGTAAAGAGTAGTATATGATCATGAGTGTCTGTGATATATATTTCCATCAACTCATCGTCATCTCTTGTGGACATGCCTCGGACGCCTTTCCCGCCTCGATGTTGTGTGCGGTATGTATCTGCAGGAACTCTTTTTATATACCCCCGTTTGCTTAACGTAATTACTACGTCACTATGAGGAATTAATTCCTCGTCAGTTTGCTTTTGTACTTCACCATCATGAATTACTGTTCTACGTGGATTACCAAACTGTTTACTTATTTCTTCTGTTTCAGTTTTAACTTGTTCGAGAATTTTCCCTTCGTCGCCTAGTAGTTCTTCTAATTCTTGGATTTCTGCGAGTAATTCTTCATGTTCTTTCTCTAGTCTCTGACGTTCTAGCGCTGCCAAACGACGTAATTGCATGTCAAGTATGGCCTGAGCTTGAATCTCTGACAAGGTTAGGGTGGACATTAGATTTTCTCGTGCAGAAGTTACATCATCTGAACCTCGGATGATTGCAATCACTTCATCCATACGGTCTAATGCTAACAACAGTCCTTGCACTACATGGTCTCGGTCTTTGGCTTTTTGCAGCAGGAATTCTGATCTGCGTCTTATGATCTGTTGTCTGTGCTGTATGAATAACTCAATCATTCGTTTTAGAGGTAGTACTTGTGGCTGCCCATTTACTAATGCGAGCATGTTAGAGTTGAATGAGTCTCGTAATTGTGTGTGTCTGTAAAGATTATTAAGAGTAATATTGGGCTGAGCATCTCTCCTTAGTTCGATTACTATCCTCATTCCTTTACGATCGGATTCGTCTCGTATGTCAGATATGCCCTGTATCCTTTTGTCTCGCACCAGTTGAGCTATTTTTTCTACCAGGCTAGATTTATTAACTTGGTAAGGTAATTCAGTGACTATAATCCTTTGTCTCCCATTACGTGCTTCTTCCATATCAGTGGCGGCTTCCATTACGATCCGGCCTCTTCCTGTGGTATAAGTATCAACTATTCCAGATCTGCCTTTTATTATTCCCGCTGTTGGGAAATCGGGGCCAGGTACGATTTGGATAAGCTCGTCGCTAGTGCAAGTAGGGTTGTTGATTACATAATTTATGGCTTCGCATATTTCTGAGAGGTTGTGCGGTGGCATATTAGTGGCCATACCTACAGCGATTCCGGAAGCTCCATTCACTAACAGGGTTGGCAGCCTAGTAGGGAGTACTTGTGGTTCTTGTATCGAATCGTCAAAGTTAAGATTGAAATCGACTGTATCTAGGTCAATGTCTGTAAGCTGTTGCTCTGCTATTCTTGCGAGTCTAGCTTCAGTGTATCTCATTGCTGCCGGAGGATCCCCATCTACACTACCGAAGTTACCTTGGCCATCAACAAGAGGATATCTCATTGAAAAATCTTGCGCCATACGTACCATCGCTGCGTACACAGAGCTGTCTCCATGAGGATGATACTTACCTAATACTTCGCCGACTATTCGAGCACTTTTCTTATAAGAACTATTGGCCCGGATACCCATTTCATGCATTGAATATAAAATTCTTCGCTGTACGGGTTTTAGTCCATCTCTAACGTCAGGTAATGCTCTTGAAACTATGACGCTCATAGCATAAGTAAGATAAGATTCCCTCATCTCATCTTCGATTCTAATTGGGGATATTCTATCTTGAGGAGTTGGATCAGTAGTAACCATTATGTGTATACCTCTTTTTAAATTTCCTGTTTGATTTCACTGCGTTCCATTAAGGCCATAAACAAATTTACAAATAACCTTGGTAGTTCCTGTAATTTCTCTAGATTGAATTGGGTAGCAACTACCCATGAGTGATTAGGGCTTTCCAAGATCTCTATCAACCCATCTTCTACAGCATAAGCCATTGCGATTAAGTTATCGGATTTCTGCTTGTCGTAAATTCCTTGATTATGATAACTGTTAACCTTGAAAAACCCAGTTGTTCCCATAGTCGCTGATGTTTTTGCTCCAGGGGACAGGAAGATCAGATGTTCATGCCTTGGGTCTTCATTCTCTTTTTGGCTCAAATGGTTAGATAGTATAGATACAGGTTTAGCTCCGCCTTCTAGAAGGTTTAGTAGATGAAAACCCCTCCCGATACACAGTATAGGGAGGTCTCTTTCTAATCCTTGTTTAAGTATTTCCATTTCTGCTAATGCTAGTGAGTCGTCTATCTTTTCGTCGTCGTTAAAAGGTACTGAAGGTCCGTCCATTACTAGGAGACCTGTAGTTTGAACTTGTAGTCGCTTAGTAAATATTTCCTCATTATTCAAGAAATGAAATTTTGCTCCGATATCGTTAAGCGTAGTAGTACATAATTCGATATCTTTTGGGTTTCTGTCAGCTGTTACTATTCCAATCTCTCCCATATCTAAATAATTATAATTGAAACATAGAGTTTACACAGCTATACAATGACATATATTCGTTGATTTGATGTGCATGCATTATAATAGGAATGAGATCTGTTAAATATGTATCAAAACTTTTAGAATTTGAGGACAATTTTATCTAGAGATTTGATAGGAGTACTCTTATGGAAGAAGTTATAAAGGGAGCCGTACAAGCGCTGAAAGAAGGTGAAAAGTGTGTGCTCGTTACAGTAGTTCGAACTAAAGGTTCTACTCCACAAAAATCCGGAGCAATGTTACTAGTTAAGGAAGATGGTAGTGGTATAGGGACTTTAGGTGGAGGATGTGTGGAAGGGGACATTTGGTTCGCTGCCACAGAGATACTTCAGAAAAAGACAGGACCAGAATTTAAAGACTACTATTTGAATGAAGACATAGCGGCTCGCGATGGACTAGTGTGTGGGGGCTCGATGTACTTTTTCCTTGATCCATTACATGACAAACAAGATTTTCTAGGCATAGGCGAAAAACTGATTGATGCCTACAGTGGAAATTCTTCTATCACCATGGCGACTGTGGTTCGGAGTGACAGGGATGAATTAGTTCCGGGCTCCAAATTGATTATTGATAGTAACTCATCCGTTTCTGGCACGCTTGGGACGCAAGCTGTTGATGGTATCGCGACTGAAATAGGAAAAGATATAGCGGAAGTTGGTCAGATTCATAACTTAAACGTGGATGATAATGTTGAAGTGTTTATGGAAGGATTTACTATACCCCCTACATTATGCATGGTCGGAGGCGGGCATGTTGGTAAAGCTACAGCAGATTTGGCTGAACAGATTGGGTTCAACGTCATTATTGTGGATGATAGAGAGGAATTTTGTAATATCGATAGATTCCCGTATGCTAGCCAGCTAATACAGACCTCCTTTTCAAATTGGTCAGATCAATTAGATATTCACACAAACACATTTGTTGTAGTTGCAACTAGAGGTCATAATTATGATGATCTTGCTCTTAGATCTGCGTTAAACACTAAAGCGAGATATATAGGCCTTTTGGGCAGTAAACGTAAAACAATCATGATTTATAAATTGCTAGCATCTGATGGCATACCTTTGGATAGACTGAATCAGGTTTATGCTCCTGTAGGACTGGATATCGGTGCACTTACTCCTGAAGAAATAGCCTTAAGCATCATGTCAGAATTGGTAATGGTTAGAAGAGGTGGTGGTGGCAGTCCTATGGCTATGGACAAAAAATACTTAGAAAATTTGCTTTCCTGAGAAATGGCCACTTCGAGAAGAATTGCAGCACTTCTTTTGAGTGCTGGGTTATCTAGTAGGATGCACCGACATAAAGCTTTGGTGGATTGGGGAGGTCGCTCCCTCTTGCGCTACCAAGTTGATACATTACTACAAGCAGGTTTGGATCAAATAGTGGTTGTGTTGGGTGCAAATCAAAGTAATATCAGACCTGAAATTGATAATTTAGATAATATTACCGTTGTTGTTAATCAGGATTTTGAAAACGGAAAGACAACATCTATAACAACGGGAGCGGAGGCTTTACAAGAACTTGCGCCAGATGACCTGATGATATTGAATGTAGATCAACCTCGATCTGCAGAGATAATTCAAGATATTGTTCGTTTTCACAATCATTCTAAAAAAGGCATCACTATCCCGAGATTTAAGTCTAAGGGGGGGCATCCAATTGTATTAAGCGCATCATATCTTGATGATCTCAAACTTGTTAAGGAGAGTACTTTAGGATTAAAGCAATTAATGCTGGATAATGCAGATGATATTGGTGATTTTTTTGCAGATAGTGAAGAGATATTAATCGATATGAATACTGAAGCAGAATATAATTCGGCGAAGCTTTTTTTTGGGATATGAGGGTCTAAAAATAATATTTTCATTGTGATATGTCATATTCAAACAGGAGTACTATTCTTAGTATGAATAAGACCTATCATGCAAGCTATGATTTGAGTCACGGTATGGTATAAACTACCTGCACATTTATTGACAATACGGTTCTATGTTGGTACTTTGAACGTGTGAGTCATATTGTAATGGCCCGCTAGCTCAATGGCAGAGCAACTGACTCTTAATCAGTAGGTTCTCGGTTCGACCCCGAGGCGGGTCACGAAGAATCTGCATCGAGGGATCAAATGATGAACATGATAAGTGCGATCCTCCGGGGGAGTGTCGGAATTGGTAGACGAGCATGACTTAGGATCATGTGCCCTTGGGCGTGAGAGTTCGAGTCTCTCCTTCCCCACCAAATAGAAACTAGAACAATAGAAAGAGGTATTACATTGGCAACACTGTTAGAAGTTAAAGATCTACGGACTTATTTTTACACCTACGAAGGTGTTGTGAAAGCAGTAGACGGTATATCTTATGAAGTCGAAGAAGGGGAAACACTTGCAATCGTTGGTGAAAGTGGTTGCGGTAAGAGTGTTGGAGCTTTATCACTGATGAGATTGATACCAGACCCACCAGGAAAGATTATTGATGGCGAGATACTCTTTGACGGAGAAGATGTTTTAAAAGTAGACCTTGACGATATGAGAGAGATTAGAGGCGGAAAAATGTCAATGGTCTTCCAAGAACCGATGACCTCATTAAATCCTGTGTTGACCGTCGAACGCCAACTCAGTGAGACATTGCAACTGCACAAGGAAATGAGTAGATCGGAAGCTGCCAAAGAAGCGGTAAACCTGCTTGAAAGAGTCGGTATCCCTGATCCTGAGAGCCGCGTAAAGCAATACCCACATCAATTTAGTGGAGGCATGAGACAAAGAGTGATGATTGCTATGGCTTTAAGTTGCAATCCTAGATTGATCATAGCAGATGAGCCTACTACTGCTTTGGATGTGACAATCCAGGCACAGATTTTGGAATTAATGAAATCACTCACCACAGAATTTGGAGTGGCACTGATTATTATCACTCACAATTTAGGGGTGGTTGCGAGGTACGCTGACAGAGTTAACATAATGTACGGAGGGAAAATCATTGAACGAGGTACAGCTCAAGAGATATATGCGGATCCCAAGCACCCATATACTCGTGGTTTGTTGAAATCGGTTCCACGATTAGACCTTCCAAGGACTGATAAATTGGATCCTATTGAAGGACAACCACCAGATTTGGTTGATCCTCCTGCGGGATGTGTATTCAGAGAAAGATGTCCAGACCCGACTGAAGAATGTAAACAAGGGTCCATCGAAATGAAATTGATAGAAGTTAGCCCAGGCCATTGGGTAGACCAATGCTGTGTTAATTGTGGGTAATTCCTGGATTATAGTATCAAATTAAATTCCAATGACTGGAGCGATTTAGATGACAACTCAAACCAAAGATGAAGCAATAAAAACTGATACTTTGTTAGAAGTAAAAAACTTAAAAATGCACTTTCCTGTGACTGCAGGGATAGTGTTCCAGAGAGAAGTTGCGAGTATTAAGGCTGTGGATGATATAAGCTTTGATGTTTTGCGCGGAGAAACATTCGGTTTAGTAGGGGAAAGTGGCTGTGGTAAGACAACTACTGGACGCTGTATTCTCCAGCTTAATACACCTACTGCAGGGTCAATTAAATTTGAAGGGAATGAACTAACAGAGTTCACTGGTTCTGAAATGAGGTCGATGCGTAAAGAAATGCAAGTTATATTTCAGGATCCATATAGTTCGCTAAATCCTCGAATGACTACAGGCGGGATTGTCGGAGAGCCATTGGTAGTACACGGACTAGTTGACGGCAAAAATGAGTATAGAGATAGAGTAGAAGAGCTGCTTACAAACGTGGGACTGAATCCGTATATGGCTGAAAGGTATCCTCATGAGTTTAGTGGTGGGCAACGACAAAGAATAGGTGTAGCAAGAGCTTTGTCAGTGAATCCTAAGTTTATAGTATGCGACGAGCCTGTTTCTGCGTTGGATGTATCAATTCAGGCCCAGTTAATTAATCTATTAGAAGAATTGCAGCAGAAATTACAACTGACTTACTTGTTTATAGCCCATGATTTATCAGTAGTTAGGCATATAAGCAATAGAGTTGCTGTTATGTATTTGGGGCACATCGTTGAGATTGCTGATAGGGACGAAATATATGCGAATCCTATCCACCCATATACTAGAGCATTATTATCTGCGGTGCCTATTCCAGACCCTGTGATAGACGCTCAAAGAGAAAGAGTATTACTTGCAGGAGATGTTCCTTCTCCTCTAAATCCTCCATCAGGATGTGTCTTTAGAACCAGATGTCCTAAACCGACAGATGAATGTAGAGATGGACATAGCACCATGGGATTGATCGAGAAAAGTCCTGGTCATTGGGTAGATCAATGTTGTGTAAATTGCGGATAGTACAGTAATTAATATTACTAAGTTCAGATGAGGACATAACGCTACAAAGCGTGTATCATTTCCGTTATAAACTATACAATCATGATGTAAGGTAGCATGGATCCAGCCAATATAAGGAATTTTTCTATAATTGCACATATAGATCACGGAAAGTCGACCCTGGCTGATCGTTTTCTAGAAATCACAGGAACAGTGCGCCCACAAGATATGAAAGCCCAGTTTTTGGATCGTATGGATCTTGAACGAGAACGCGGTATCACTATCAAAGGTAAAGCTGTTTCTATGAGTCATGTCGGGGTAAACGGTAACGAATATCAATTGAATCTAATTGACACTCCAGGTCATGTCGACTTCAGCTATGAAGTTTCTAGATCATTGGCTGCTTGTGAAGGAGCATTACTAGTCGTGGATGCTAGCCAAGGAATAGAGGCTCAGACTATTGCCAATGCACTGCTAGCTCTTGATTATGATTTGGTGCTGATCCCAGTAATCAATAAGATTGACTTACCGCAAGCTGAACCAGACAGGGTTGCGTCTGAATTGATGCAGGTATTTGGATTCACAGAGGATGAGCTTCTTTTTGTATCTGCTAAAGAAGGCACCGGGGCTTTGAATATCCTAAATGAAGTAATTACAAGAATCCCTAGTCCAACAGGATCTCCAGATTCCGATTTCAGAGCTCTCATATTTGATTCTTTGTACGATTCCTATAAAGGTATTATAGGATATGTCCGAGCCACGGATGGCAGCATAAATGATACAGATAAGATTAGAGTGATGTCGTCTGATAAAGAAGCGGACATAGTTGAACTTGGAATCTTCAACCCTGGACCTACTCCTGTGAAGACATTGTATGCAGGCCAAGTGGGTTATGTTGCTACAGGTTTTAAAGATGTCAAAGAGTGTTCCGTAGGAGACACATTGACTAACTCATTACGCCCTGCAATAACACCTCTAGAAGGATACAAACCTCTTAAATCTATGGTGTTTGCAGGACTGTATCCTTCGGATGGAGAAGATTATGATAATTTAAGAAGTGCCTTGCAAAAACTTCAATTGAATGATGCTTCATTAACGATACAACCAGAAAACAGTACTGCATTAGGCTTTGGTTTTAGATGTGGATTCTTAGGTCTAATGCATCTCGAAATAGTTCAGGAAAGACTTGAGAGAGAATACAATTTAGATATTATAGCCACTGCACCGAACGTATCCTATAGGGTTCACTTGCGAACAGGAGAAGAAATAGTTGTTGAGAATCCAACCTACTTTCCTAATCCTTCTGAGATTGATCACATAGAAGAACCTATGTTGAGATTAACTATCGTAGTTCCAGGAAAATTCGTAGGGTCGGTTATGGAATTGATGCATAGTAAACGGTCTGAATATATACGAATGGAATACATTCAATCCTTGCCTGGAGATGAAGATTCCTCAGAATCTAACAGCACCGGACGTGTGATGATGGAATATACAATGCCACTATCAGAGATGATCACCGATTTCTATAATCAAATAAAATCTAAAACTCAGGGGTATGCATCACTGGATTACTCCTTAGATGGTTATAAGGCCTCCCAATTAATCAAGATTGATATATTGGTAAATAAATATGCAGTAGAAGCATTGTCTATGATAGTGCATAAAGATCAAGCTGTGCATTATGGAAGATCGTTAGTTAGTAAATTACATGGTACTATTCCTCGGCAAATGTTTGAGGTACCAATTCAAGCCTCTATAGGCGGGCGTGTTATCGCAAGGGAAACTGTTAGAGCTGTTCGGAAAGATGTGCTTGCAAAATGTTATGGTGGCGATATAACACGGAAAAGAAAGTTGCTGGAGAAACAAAAAGAAGGTAAAAAGCGTTTGAAAAGTATAGGCAGGGTTGAAGTGCCTCAAGAAGCGTTTCTTACTTTAATGAATATCAACTCTTAGTTGTTAAGATTTGTCATATCATACAAGTGTTCTGACCAATGTCTGACAAACAATCTATCTAACAAAGTTCGTGCCGAGCGATCTTCTTTAAAGCCTCGTTTAGGGAAAGAGGTTTCTATGATTATAGTGTCTAATTTAGACTGGTTATATGAGGCTAATACTTTGTGAAAAGCGTAGGAATAATTGTCTAAATCCTTAAGTATTTCAATATGATTAAAGACTCTTCTTTCTTCATTAAGATTGTCTAGGTCAGGGATGATTTCAAGAATAAAGTCCGGGATCGACATAGCTTGCTCTAATCCAGTGTGTAGGCCGCCTATAGGCGTATCGATCAAATGATATATATGCTGGCGGAGACTCCATCCATCTTTTCCTAAAGGTTTGTCCAAATCACAATATGGTTTAGAGATAGTCGCTTTAATTGTATGTATGAAGGCATCTAAAATGCTTATGTAATTATTGTTTTGGAGGTTTAATGTCATTTAGTATTGTCCAGAAACCAGATTAGGATTTTGCGATGCAAACATAGATGCCGATAATAACCCTGGAGGGGTTCCAATGTCAAAATGATTGCCTTGCACTATGTGTTTATAGAAATCCTGGTGTTCCATCATCAAATTCAAGCTGTCGGTTAGTTGTATTTCTTTATTAACTGTTGGCTTGGCAGTTTGTAAATAATTAAATATTTCCGGTTCAAGAATGTATCGTCCTAGTGCACAAAAGTTGCTTGGAGCTTTATGCGGCTCTGGTTTTTCTACGATTCCAGTTATCCGATCACCGTCAGATTTTATTACTCCGTAATTACTTAATAAATTGGTAGGTGTCTTCTTCACGCATAATACAGAGCTTCGCGATTCTTGGTAGAGATCTATCATCTGTTTCAATGCTGGTGGGTAAGAGAAAATGATGTCGTCTGGTAACATTACCCCGAAGACCTCATCTCCCACCAATGTTTGAGATTGTAATATAGCGTGCCCCAACCCCAATGGGGATTCTTGAATTAATTCACTCGCAGATATTCCATTAGTATTGTGTTCTCGATTGAATTGAAAAATCCATTCGCTTAAAAGAGGTTTGTTTCTAGAATTTATGATTATTAAGTCCTGAATGCCAGATCTGATAGCTTCATTAGCAATATGCTGAATTGCTGGTACATTTAGAACAGGTAATAGTTCTTTGGGAATTATCTTTGTAGTTGGATAAAACCTTGTACCTAACCCTGCAGCAGGAATTACTATTTTAGTGATCAAGTTCATAACCCAAATCTTTTGCGTTTAATACTAACTCTATATTCTTTAATTATAAAGGTAAAACTAACTGATTGACACGAAGGGACATCTCAAATACGATATTATCGGTTGTGCTAGATGGGGAATTAGCGGAGCCCTGTACCTGCAATCCGCTAGAGCAGGATTGAATTCCTTGCTTAGGGATTCTGTAATCATTTCTCTGGCAGATTTCATTACGTTGATGTTTGGGCCTTACGCGACAGAGCCCCGCGAACCCCGCCAGGTCCGGAAGGAAGCAACGGTAAGTGGACCGCTTTGGGTGCCGTGAGAACACTCAGACTGAGTTATGAAATTTGTTACGAATGATTGCTGAGTTACGAAGTGAGGTGCACGACCACCTCTAATATCACAATATAGGATAAGTGTTTGAGATATAGAGCTCAAAAATCCCTGGGACAAAACTTTATTAATGACGACAGTGTCATATTTTCTGCAATAAATGCGGCAGAAATAAGTGACGAAGATTTGATTGTAGAGATAGGTCCAGGAACAGGGAAATTGACGGAACCTTTATTAGGATTAGCCAGGCAGGTTATCGGGATAGAACTAGACGAGGATCTTGCTCTTAAACTATCAAATCATTTGAAAGATTTTGATAATTTCTCGTTGATCACTGAAGATGCGAGGCATGTGGACTACGGTAAAGTTACTAATAATCAGTCTTACAAGATAATGTCTAATCTACCTTATTATGCTGCTACATTTTTCTTGCGTACATTCTTAGAACTAAATCATAAACCGGAATTAATGGTTTTAATGTTTCAAAAAGAGGTTGCTGATAATGTACTCGCGAGCCCAGGGTCAATGCGTTTATTATCTGTGATTACTCAGATCTTGTGTAATGTGGAGCGGGTGTGTGACGTTCCTAAAGAGGCATTTGAACCTTCTCCTAAAGTAGACTCTTCTATAATCAAATTAATTCCTAAAACAGACGATTTCATAACGGCGTCGAATTATGTAGCCTTTTGCGATTTGTTGCGAGCAGGTTTTTCATCTCCTAGGAAAACTATTTCTAACTCTTTATCGATAATACTAAAAAAACCCAAGCCCGAATGCATTGCAGTGTTAAATGATTGTTATATAGATCCCTTGCGTCGTGCTGAAACTTTAGAATTAGCAGAATGGGAGTTTCTGTTCAACAATGGTTACTCTAAATTATTTAACAGTGGAGGATAGAAGGGGTATCTAGATGTTCATTGTTCAAACTAGCGCAAAAATTAATTTGGGACTTGAGATACTTTCAAAACGAGAGGATGGATACCATAATATCTGTTCAGTACTGCAAAGCGTCAATTTGTTTGATGAAATCACTTTTGATTTCGCTCCAACAACAACCTTAATTACAAATATTGATTCGCTGAATGTGGAATCTAATCTGGTTTTGGAGTCGGTCAAAACATTTCAAGAATATACTAAAATACCTGTATCTATGAGTATTACTTTGCGAAAGCATATACCAATTGGTATGGGACTAGGGGGCGGCAGCGGCAATGCGGCTGGTACCTTGTTCGCTCTAAATGAAATATATTCCGCAGGATTGTCACTCATTGAATTAATGAATTTAGGTAAGACTTTGGGCGCTGATGTACCATATTTTTTTCATGGAGGTACAGCGGTCGTATCGGGAATCGGTGATGTGGTAACTCCTTTGGTAAATATGTTGCCTGGCAACTTTGTATTGATCTGCCCTAAGCTTTCTATTAAAGAGAAAACTAAATCTTTTTTCCAGGAAATTCGTGAAGAGGATTTTACTGATGGCTCAATCATGAAAGCTTACAGTGAAGATATTCGTCAATCGTATGAGATATTTAATGGAGTGCCTAATAATGCATTTTCTCGTGTTCTATTAAAAAGATTTCCTGAATTAATGGAATTGATAACTAGCATACAGGAAAAATTGGGGATAACAGTTAATTTCACCGGAGCAGGATTGGGTATGTTTGCTATTACTGACGAGTGCAAACCATTGAAAGAATTAATAGACTCGCAGTATTATGATACATATATTCTAAATACTATCGATCACTCGATTAAAATGAGATCTAAAATATGAACCTTATTGTTATCAATTTACCATTTAATCCATATATTATTGATTTGGGTGCTTTGGCGCTATCATGGCATGGATTTTTTACTGCGGTCGGCCTAATGTCTGCTTTGTACCTTGTTGTGCGATGGTCAAAAACTCGATCTGATATATTGCATCGTGCTGGACAATCCGAATTAAATTTGACTGCTGATACTGTATTACAGGTAGCCCCTTGGGCGATTTTATCCGGAATAATAGGAGCTCGATTGTTCCATGTGATAGATTTTTGGTCTGCTATATACACCTACGATCCAGTATCCGTTTTTTATATTTGGAAAGGAGGCATTGCTATATATGGAGCAGTGCTGGGAGGTTTTGTAGGGGGATTTTTATACTTAAAACTTAGGAATTCTGTTCAACTATTAAATTGCATTGGATATATCCCTTTGCTGAAAAAGCCTAATGTTATCAAGTTACCAAAACCTGGAGTTCTTGCAGATTTGGTAGCTGCTCCAATGATTTTAGGTATGGCTATAGGTAGGATCGGAGATGTGATAAATGGTGAGCATTTTGCGACTTATACAGACTTGCCTTGGGGTATTATATATACTCATCCTTTAAGTCCAGGGTTCGGTAGACCCGCTAGTCATCCTGCAGTATTTTATGAATTGCTGTGGGACTTAGCAATATTTGGATTGTTGCTATGGCTGAAGGATAAAATAAAACCCAATGGCATGATTTTTGTGCTGTTTATTTTGCTTTATTCTTTCGGGAGATTTTTCATAATGTTCCTTCGGGAAGATTATTACATGAACATTTTAGGATTCAATCAAGCTCAGGTGGTAGCATTGATTCTAGTGTTGATAACTCTACCGATAGTGTGCTTCAAAGCAAGATTTTTCAAAGGATAATGTTCTCATTTTTTAGTAGGTAGATAGGGATCTTCAAATTTTTTTCTGCTTTGGTTGATTAACGATACTTTTTTTGATACTTTTCCGATTAGGATGTAATTAAAATCGAAGCCCAGTATTACATCTAGCGCTCCCCATAATGTGTACAGGGCTGTTATAAATGAAGCAGTAAGCATCAACAACGTTATGCCATTGGGTAAATTGAATTCCAGCGCCATAAAAATTGTTAGGCCAAGTATGAGATTAACTATGGTTCCTTGGAAGGCTTGAGAAGATAGCCAGTGGGAACTTATTTTTCTGTATTTCCTACATACCAAATACGATATCACAGGACAGATAAGAAACATTACAGACGAACCTGTGATTATTAAAGAAGGGACACCCACAATGACCGAAACACAATGGGATCCTCCTGCTAAGATCCGCTGTATTATAGGTAGATCTGAGTATGTGGGAATTATGGACTTCACTTATCAGTATTTGGTAAATATCAGGACAGAGTTGTGTCCACCAAACCCAAAAGAGTTACTCATACATGTGTTAATTATTTTGTCTTTACTGTGATTAGGAGTGTAATCCAAATCGCATAATGGATCGGGTTCCTCTAGATTTATGGTGGGTGGTATAGATGCATTCTCTATTGCTTTAACGCATAGTGCAGCTTCTAATGCTCCTCCTGCTCCTAATAAATGACCAGTCATAGATTTGGTTGAACTGATGCTTAAATTTGAAGCTACATCTCCTAGAGCGAGTTTTATTGCTTTAGTTTCTTGAGTATCATTTAGAGGAGTGGACGTGCCATGGGCGTTCAAATAGTCAAGTTGATCTGGAGAAATTTTAGCTGCTGCTAAAGCGTTTTTAATAGCTTTAGCAGCAGTTTCTCCAGTAGGATTGGGTTCAGTTAGATGGTGCGCATCTGATGATGACCCATAGCTACTTAATACTGCCAAAGGAGTGGCTCCACGATTGATAGCATGTTCTTCGCTTTCTAGGACGAGCATAGCCGAACCTTCTCCCATAACAAAGCCGTCACGTTTGATATCAAAAGGCCTGCTAGCATTCTTAGGGTTTTCATTGAATCTTGAAAGAGCCCGTAGGCTGTTAAACCCAGCTACTGCGATCGGGGTTAAAGGAGCTTCAGCTCCTCCTGCTAGTATTATTTCTGATTGGTTGCTTTTAATAGAGTACCATGCTTGGCCGATTGCATCAGCCCCGGAGGAGCAAGAAGATACGACGCAGTAATTTGCACCCATAGCTCCTGTCATCATAGATACTTGAGCTGATGCCATATCTCCTAACATCATTGGTATTAGAAATGGTGAAACTCTACGAGGTCCTCTTTCTGATAGGATATTGTGTTGTTCAGAAAGGGTTACAATCCCTCCTATACCGCTACCTACAATTACAGATAGTTCATAAGGTTTAAGACTTTGAGGGGAAAGATTAGCTGAATCGCAAGCTTCTAGTGCTGCGACACATGCAAACTGCGCAAACCTATCCATTCTGCGGGCAACTTTACGATCTAATATGTCTTCAGGTACAAAATTCTTAACTTCTGCACCAAATCTGGTATCGAATCCTTCTGTATCAAAGGATGTTAAATAATCAACCCCACTTTCACCTTTTAGTATTTTAGTCCAAGTACTGTTGGTGTCATGAGCTAAAGGGTTTATAGTTCCTATTCCAGTAATTACAACTCTAGTATCTTTCATGATCGCAGAGAGTTGTAATTACGAGTTTTCCGGCTGGGATTTAGTGTCGTTCATTAGAGACCCAAGCAATGTATTAAGCTCGGTTACTGTAGACTCTAAGACCGATGTGTCCTGTTTGTCCTCTGCGGTTGTTAGATTCCTGTATAGGTTATTTACTTCCTGTAATTTAACTGAAATATTTTCTGATAATTCAGTTCTAGCATTAGATAATGGCTGGCTAGCTGCCCTAAGGCTGTCAAGAAGGGTTTCAATAGTTTGTCCAGCAACTGCACTCTGTGTCTGAGTAGATTCCCTGGCTAGTTCAGATAGTTCTCCGATCCTAGCGCCGATTGAATCAGAAAGTTCTCTGCCTGTGGCTGCAAGCCGCATTCTATATGTTCGGAGCATTCTGAATATTCTTCCGTACAAATTATCTATTGATCGTAATTTGGCAGAATACCTCTCAAATAATTCCTCACTTTCTTGCATTCCCCATCTTTCATCGTAGTGTACAAATCTTCTGCCGGTGTACAGATGATAAGGCCTCAATTCCCCATCTTTCAGTAACTCACCTTTCTCATTTAATGGTTTCAAGTCTGTCCAATTGGAAGTTGCAGGTAGAGGAGTGAGTAAATTAGCTGTTTGGTAATTACTGACTTCAGTTACCCAGTCAGCTAAACTCATAATACTTTCTTCTGTGTCATACGGAAGACCAATTATAGTCATTGCCACAACGCTGAAGCCCATTCCATTCAATGTGGTTAGATCAGTATGCATTTGGCCTGGATCTTGACGTTTTCTGACAAGTTTCAAATTTTCTGCGTTATCAGATTCAACCCCTAGGTACAACATTTTTATGTTTGCATCCTGCATAGCATTTGCTAGTTCCATATCTTGTCCGACTTCAGCACGGGCCTGGCAAATCATATACATGTTATCGGTGTGACCTTTCCAGTTCTTGAGTCGTTCTAGGCGTTCATCTCTAAATTTGATAGCTCTTAACGGAGGAGCATGTAAATCGTCAGATATAAATATGCTTATGTTGCCGTTTTGCCCTTTATGGATTAGCCCATCTTCAGCTAATTCGCGAATTTGATCGATTCTTTTAAGTTCTGTTTCTCTGCTTATAAGACGATATCCGAGGAACTGTTGAATAACCTGGCAATAGGAGCAATTCTCAGTGCAACCTCGTGTAGTTTCAAGGACGCCACCGGTTAGAGGTGTCTGAGGAGTAAGGTCTTTGATTGATCGGTAATCTGGTAATTCTGCAAAATCTGGAGCTACTAGGCCTCTCCTAGGGGTTTGTACTAGCTGTGCGATTTTGTCTCCTTTCAGGAATGTAATACCTGGAATTTTTTCCAGATAAGATTCCTTTTGGGAGGAGTTGTTGATCAGCACGTCGCATAGCTGACCAATTATGTCTTCGCCTTCTCTGTTGACGATTACATCGAATGATCCATATTTAAATGCTTCTTCAGGTAGAGGGCTCATTTGAGGTCCTCCACCAATGATTATTAGATTAGGGTGGTGCTGACGTGCCTCCCGGCTAATTTGAAAAGCTCTAGGAGTTTCATTAATCAAGGCTGTGATCATTAATATATCTACGCCATCCAAATCTTTATCTGGATCCATCAAGCCAGATCTATCCTCAAACCATATGCTTCTTTCGTAGAAATAGTCACCCTGCCATTGAGCTAATGCGGCTGACAGAAATAACATTCCTTGTCTTGGAATAGCCATGTATTCAAAATTACCTCCAGCTGACGCTGGTTGTACCATTACTACTTTTTTAATCTTACTCATATTTTCTCGTACGCTTTAAGGTTTATATATTTATATTCAATTATATTAAATCCGTTACGTATTATATACTATCTACTAAGATATTTGTCAGGTTAAATATCATCTTAAATATGTGTTCTCATCAAGGAATAGTCGAATGATGAGTGTTGATACGATTCTCGGGAGTGCAAATTGATTCTTGTTACTGGAGCCACAGGGTTTATAGGTAGTGCAGTTGTCAAACAACTAAGTGACCAAGGTGTAGAATTTAAATGCTTGGTTCGTACCCCCGGTAACGAGAATCGGATTCAAACTTTTAGCCCAGAAATCCATTACGGGGATTTACTTAACCGGCGTAGTCTTAACCATGTCTTAGCAGGAACAGACACAGTAATAAATGTTGCTGGAACCCTACCTTTCGGGGATAATTCTGAAGGATATCGCAGGAAAAATGTAGGTTCTGCTGTAAATCTTGTGGAAGCAGGAGAAGACGCAGGGGTTAAGAAAATAATTCATGTCAGCGCAGTAGGGAGTACAGAGAATAATTCGAATCCGTTTCTTAGAAGTAAGTATCTCTCAGAAAACGTGATTATCCGGAGTACGATAAATCATACAATATTGAGATTACCACATGTTTTTGGTCCGAGAGACTCTTTCACAAATCATTGTGCCTCACTGATGAGAGTTTTACCTTGTAAGTTGATTTATGGCGATCCAAGGTGTGTTCTCCAACCTATGCACGTTTCAGATGTGGCGTATTGCATCGTGAGATCAGCTACTGGTGACGATATGTCTGGAAAAATCATAGACTTAGTGGGTACCGAGTCAATTTCTTATTCGGATTTATTTACGACGATCAGAAACCGTTTCTCAAGTAATTTGATTCCGTATTGCCCTACACTTGAAGTACCAGATTTTGCGGCTAAAATATTTGCCTCTTTATGGTCCGACTTTAGCCCGCTGAGTTTCTCTTTTGGACAATACCTTAGGTCGAACATGATCTCATCAGACAGCTCAGTAGCGGACTTATTTGATTTCGAGCCACGGTTACTTTTCAATAATATCCAGCATGTGCAAAGAATTAAATATAAAACAGCACTCAGAGTATTATTTGGAGATAAAAATCGGTGGTGAATGGTTGTCTCAGATGAATTACAAGAACGCTTTGGAAAAATTGATGTCTCTTATAGATTTAGAAAGAATCGAATTTTCAGGCCCCCGGCAAAAAGCAATTTATGACCTCTCGAGGATTCAAAATTTCTTGAATTATATCGGGAATCCCCATCTGGACGTTCCTTGCATCCATGTTGCAGGAACGAAAGGGAAAGGAAGTGTTTCAGCTATTTGTGAATCCGTATTGAATGAATCAGGGTTCAAGACAGGTTTTTTCTCATCTCCTCATATTCATTCCTTTACTGAACGTATCAGGATTAATGGTGAACCAATAAGTACACTGAAATTTTCTGAATATTTTCATTGTTTATGGAGTCATCATGAAACCTGGACTAAAGAAGTTTCAGGGGCAAGACTGACTTTGTTTGAATATATTACGGCCTTGGCTTTCTATATATTTGAGAAAGAATCTGTAGACATAAGTGTCATAGAGGTTGGCTTAGGAGGCCGTCTGGACGCCACAAACGTAGTCATCCCGGAGGTGTCAGCTATCACTGCATTGGGTTATGACCATATGAATATTTTAGGTTCCGACATAGAGTCAATCACTAAAGAAAAAGCAGGTATTATAAAACCGCATGTCCCTGTAGTCGTTTCCCATCAATCATATGATGTGATTGATATTATCCAGTCGGTTTGCGCCACCAATAATTCGAATTTGATAGATACGGATGAAAATTTTTGCTATTCGTTAATCAGAATTGAAAATCACAGGCAATGTATTTTTGTTACCAGCCCATCCTTTTCAGGAGAATTAAATACTGCGCTATTAGGTGCCCATCAAGCCCAGAATGTATTAACCGCATTAGGTGTGATTCAAGAACTCAAAAGAAAGGATTGGATTATTTCCGAAGAGCATATTAAACAAGGCGTTTATTCGGTTTCATGGCCTTGCAGGATGGAGATTATCGAATCAGAATCTCAAACTGTAGTATTGGACGGCGCGCACACCTATGAATCTATTCAATTAGTTATGGAATCAATACAGGAATTATTTCAATACAATAAATTAGGTATCTTGCTTGGTTTGTCAAAAGATAAGGAAATAGACAAGATATGCGAATTACTTAGTAGATCAACTGCTGATCTGATTTTGTTAATCAAGAGTAGACACCCTAAAGCAATGGATCAAGAGGAAATACTTGAGTACTTTACTGAAAATAATAATACTGTAAAAAATGCGTCTTCTATATTTGAAGCCATATCAACCGCTAGAAAAGAATTGGGACCAGAGGCTCTGATACTGTCTATAGGGTCATTATTTTCATCAGCTGAGGTGAGAGAATATCTGTTGGGAATAGATCCAGAACTTTATCAGGCTATCGTGTGATACAAGGAGAAAAATGAAGTGCAAACGCAAAGAGTAGTAATAACAGGTTTGGGAGCGGTAAGTCCTAATGGGATTACTGTAAAAGAGTTTTGGAACAGTCTGATTAACGGAAAATCAGGAATTGGCCCAATGACTCTTTGTGATCCATCCGGATACACTTGTCGAATAGCTGGCGAAATTCTAGACTTCGACCCTTCTGTGGCGATTGACTTTAAAGAATCCAGAAGAATGGCAAGGTTTTCACAATTAGCTGTAGTGGCAGGGAAAGAAGCCTTAATCAATTCAGGATTAAATCTAGAGGGAATAGATTCTTACCGGGTTGGAGTGATCCTAGGCAATGGCAATGGAGGATTTCCAACCTTAGAAGAAAACAGTAGAGTTCTTGCATCTCGTGGAGGTATGAAAATGTCTCCCTTTTTCTTCCCTATGATATTACCGAACATGGCAACCGCCAACTTGAGCAGATTCTTGGGAGCTCAAGGATATAGTTCTACAGCCGTTACAGCTTGTGCTGCTTCTAATCAAGCTATTGGAGAAGCTTTTAACGTGATACGTCACGGTATGGCAGATGTAATGTTTACAGGAGGCACTGAAGCGGGGATTAGTCAATTGGGGTTGGGGGGGTTTGCTGTAATGAAAGCACTAACCAATCAGAATTCCGACCCAATAAAAGCTAGCAAACCCTTCGATAACAACCGGGATGGATTTGTTCCTGCAGAAGGATCTGGAATCATTGTGTTGGAAGAACTAAAACATGCACTTAGTAGAGGAGCTAATATTTTGGCTGAAATTAAAGGTTTTGGTTGCACTTCTGATGCATCACATCTTGTCCAGCCTAAAGAAGATGGGTCTTCTGCTTGCAAAGCTATAGAATTAGCTCTCGGAGACGCAGAAATTTCCAAAGAAAGCGTGGATTACATAAATGCTCATGGCACGTCTACTCCATTGAATGATTTAGTTGAAACAAGGGCTATTAAAAGAGCGTTTGGTGATTACGCATATAAAATTCCTATCAGTTCAACAAAGTCCATGATAGGGCATTCTTTGGGTGCTTCAGGTTCATTGGAAGCAATAGCATGCATTAATTCTATAATTCATGACAAGGTGCATCCAACTATCAATTATGAACATCCAGATCCTGAATGCGACTTAGACTACGTGCCTAACAATGCTAGGTCAGCATCAGTTAATATCGCATTATCTAACGCATTTGGATTCGGAGGCCAGAACGCTTGTGTGGTATTTTCTGGTTACGAATAATGTGCATACATCAAATTGACTGGATTTTTTGAGTGCCATACAATCTTCTAGATAAAAATTAAATCAATTAGAAGGGTAATCGTGAAAAGCTCCATAATCCGAGAATCTTATATAAAATATTTTCAAGATCAAGGCCATATTAATGAGCCTAGTGCATCGTTGATACCGTCTGGTGATCCAACGCTATTATTCACCAGTGCAGGAATGGTTCCGTTCAAGGCTTATTTCATGGGAGAGCAAGTTCCTCCCTCTACACGCATGACTAGCATTCAAAAAAGCTTCAGGACAACAGATATAGATGAAGTGGGTGATCATAAACATTTAACATTTTTTGAAATGTTGGGTAATTTTAGTTTTGGAGACTATTTTAAGGAAGAATCTATCACTTATGCATGGGAAGTATGCACACAGGTTTTTGGATTAGATCCTAATAAATTTTATATCACAGTCCATTTGGATGATGATGAAGCCTATGATTATTGGCATAAAAACATTGGCATCCCTGCAGATAGACTTTACCGTTATGGCAACAAAGATAATTGGTGGGGACCTGCAGGAGATGAAGGACCTACGGGCCCATGTTCTGAATTGCACTATGACACAGGTTCTAGCAAAGGCTGCGGAGGATTACTTAGTGTAGATACATTGACCGGGTATGAACGTTTGGAAAATGAAGGTAAACAAGTAGTATGGGATCCTGGATGTCACCCCAACTGTGATAATTGTGAACGGTTTGTGGAACTGTGGAATTTAGTTTTCACTCAATTCTATCAAAATACTGACGGACACCGGATTGATTTACCGTCACCAAATATTGATACAGGAATGGGATTGGAACGGATAACTGCCGTTTTACAGAATAAGAGTAATGTTTACGAAACCGACTTATTTTCGCCTGTTATTTCTGTGATTGAAAATCTTACTGACGAAAAATATGGTGCTGATGAATCGACCGATTATTCTATTAGAGTTGTAGCAGAACATGGCAGGGCGGCAACTTTTTTGATAGGGGATGGAGTAATTCCCAGTAATGAAGGTAGAGGGTATGTACTGAGAAGGATAATACGTAGAGCTATAAGGCATGGAAGACTACTTGGTTTGACCGATCCATTCATGACGAATATTGTAGCAGCTGTGGCAGATAATTTTGGAGATATTTATCCAGAACTGATAGAACAATCAAAATTCATAACTGACGTTGTAATGAATGAAGAAGATCGTTTTGGATTGGCGTTACAGAATGGATTACCGATACTAGAACGTGGATTCATTAAAGCTAGAACTTTAATTGAAGCCGCCAAAGACAGGACACAGATTTCTCAATTGTTGGAAAATGAAAGTGTAGCTATACCTGATGCTATTTTAAACAGGGTGATACCTACTTACGAGGAGTTAATCAGGTCAGGAAAAGGATTCAGAGAGTTATCAGGCTTGGAAATGTTCATTTTATATGACACTTATGGATTCCCGCCAGAGTTAACTGCTGAGATATGTGAGGTGCATAATTTTATTGCAGATTTGGCAGGATTCAACCATGAAATGGATTACCAGAAATCAATAGCTCGGAGTGTTGATTCATTTGCTGGGAACATGGCTATAGATACCGACATTGATAACCTAGGTCTGCCTGCCACTAAGTTCTTAGGATACGAATTAGAAAAAACCGAATCGGAGATACTGGCTATATTGACAGATAATGGAACTACAGATTCTCTAAAAGAAAAAGAATCTGGCAAAATCATACTGTCGGATACTGTATTCTATGCGGAAGGTGGAGGACAATTAGGGGATAAAGGATTTATAAAATCTCCTAACGGCTTATTCGAAGTTTTGGATACAAAAGTACTTGTTGCAGGTATTACTGAACACATTGGTAGAGTAGCGTCCGGCCAAATGAGAGTAGCTGATTCAGCTTTATGTGAAATAGATTTAGTCCATAGGACAGGAACGTCGTCTAATCATAGTGCTACCCATATGATTCACGCCGCATTAAGAGAAATATTAGGAACGCATGTTAAACAAGCTGGATCATTAGTTTCTCCTGACAGGTTAAGGTTTGATTTCAGTCATATTGGCCCTATGAAGACGGGTGAAATTCAAAGGACCCAACAATTGGTTAATGACAAAGTACGCTCTAATTTAGATCTGAGCGTAGAAGAATCTTCTTACACAGAAGCGGTAGCCGGTGGGGCGTTGGCATTTTTTGATGAACGGTATGGTGAAAATGTTCGAGTAGTATCTATGAGTGACAAACATTCTGGTGAAAGCTTTAGCGTAGAAGTCTGCGGAGGCACTCATCTCCACGCTTCTGGAGAGATCGGTACCGTGTTGATCTTAGGAGAATCTGGGATAGGGAGCGGAATGCGCAGAGTGGAAGCAATTACCGGCTATCAAGCAGAAATGCTTATGAACGAAAAATTCGCTACGTTAGATGCAGTGGCAGCGAAATTCCAATCCCCTATAGCTGACCTCGAATCCAGGATTGAGAACTTCATGGAAGAACGAGATTCTTTGAAACATGCTCTAGAAAACTTGCAGAAAGAGGCTACATACTCACAGGCTGAAGAATTGTTAGAAAATGTTATTCAGATAGGAGAACTGAAAGTAATAGCGACGATTGTTAACTCCAATTCTGTGGAGGAGCTTCGTACTATGTGTGATTCAATTCGAAATATGATTCACGACGTTTTAATCGTTTTAGCATCTAATATTTCAGGCTCACCTGTAGTAGTGGTGATGTGTACTGATTCAGTAAAAGAAAAAGGTTTTAAAGCTAATGATATGGCACTGAATTTAGGTAAGATCATAGAAGGTGGTGGTGGAGGAACTCCAGACTTCGCGCAAGCAGGAGGAAAGAGAACTGATTTGTTACCTGCGGTTATCAATGAAAGTCTGGAGTATATAAAAGCACAATCATGAGATGTCTCGGAATAGATTATGGTATCGCTAGGATTGGATTAGCATTTACGGATACCACTCTGGATTTGATCTTGCCCTTAGATGCAATTGATGTACGAGCAATCTCAGATCCATTCAGTGTAATAAAAAATATAGTTGACGAAAGGAATATAGATGAGGTGGTAGTGGGTTTGCCTCTAAGACCTGATCTCTCAGAGACTGAGCAGTCTAAGCATACTAGGAATTTTATAGCTAAACTGAATATAGTTTTGGATAAAAAAATTTGTACAGTTGACGAGAGTTTTTCTTCTAAAGAAGCAGGAACGTATATGACGTATGATGCGTACAAGGACAAATCTAGTGGTCGTTTAGATAGTGCTTCAGCATGCGTAATATTAAGCAGGTTTTTGAAGGAAGTCGATTAATTAATTTGTAGCGTTTACAGAAGTATAGCTGAATTCTTTTGATAAGACGCTGCCTGAATCCATGTCTATTTCGAATGTAAGTATTGTCGAATCATCAGGAGCAGCACTCAATATTCGTTCACCTTTCTCTGCCACTATTGAATCGGATCCCCTCCAATCTACTACATCTAAATCTTTCCCTGTTCTGTTACAAACTATTAATGGAACATCTACTTCGAGGCTGCGCTGTTCCCACTCTCCATTTGGGGCACAATCACCAGGTCCCCAAGCTGAAGGACATATCAATGCTTTAACTCCCTGTTTATGGTATTCGTTTGATATTTGAGGACGGTAAGCATCTGCACATATCAGAATCCCCACAGGAATTCTGTCTACGGAGATTGATTTGATTTCTTCTCCAGGAGATGACCAACCTTCTGATTGAGGTAAAACCTTGATTTTCCTGTAATTACCTATGATGCTGCCTTCCCTGTTAATAACGAACACTGTATTGTGCAATTGGTTTGTTGAATTGTCTTTTTCTGGCATAGATAAAAATAAATTAAAGTTCCAAGTTGGCATATTAGAGCATAACTCTTGCATCCATGTGTCTGGTTGATGAGTTATCCAGTCGCTTCCAATCATTCTTTCGAAGCTATATCCACATACCCATAATTCTGGGCTGATTACCCAGTCGGATTTCATTTGAGCGCATAATTTTAGACTTTGTAATAATAAAGCTTTATTAGATTCTAATTGGCCTGTAATAGGTGCTAAGTGAAGTAATGAGATCTTTATTTTATTCATTTCACCTCAATTCATGTGCTGAAGACGAGAATAGCACATGAGATAATGCGCCTCAAGTACTTGACCAAATGTGAACATCGATTCAAAATAGTAAAGTATGCCCTATGGTGTAGCGGTAGCACACCGGCCTTTGAAGCCGTCAGCCCTGGTTCGAATCCAGGTAGGGCAGCCAAAGCATACTTTAAAAGAGCTCATTGATTTGGGCTCTTTTAATTTTAGTGGGATACTGTAAGTATGAAAATAGCACTACTCGGAAATGGTAAAACAGGCGGCAAAGTTTGTGAACTAGCGACAGGACACACGGTTAAGGTATTCGATAGCCAAAATATCCCCACCTTACGAGACCTACAAGACTGTGATGTTGCTATATGCTTCTTACCTGGTCTAATTTTAGAGGCTTATATAGAACTTCTCATCGAGTCTTCGTTGCCTGCCGTAATCGGCTCTACTGGCAGTAGATGGCAAGATGGCTTACATACAAAGCTTGTCGAAGCTGGCTTAACTTGGATGTACGCACCGAATTTTTCTAGAAATATGGGAAAGCTCAAAGATATGATTGAAATTATGGCTAGTATACAAGATCAGAACCACAGCCCTCTCCTAGAAGAAACCCTTCATATAGATAAAGTTGATAGTCCAAGCGGCACTGCTCTTGCGTGGGAGGAATGGCTCGGTGAGAAAGTTGAGTTCATTGACTACAGAGCAGTAGATACATACGGAATACACAAGCTTACCGTAGAGACGGAAAACGAAACAGTATCTATTCAGCATACCGTTAAAGACAGGTCCGCTTATGCTCAAGGAGCACTGGATGCTGCAGTAAAGTTGCACTCTGATAGTTTTACTCCGGGTTTAGTGAACCTACTTGACTAAGACCAACTACGTATCTGATTTCCCAAGCCCAGTTAGTTTACACCGATTGTAAAAGCGTGTATCCTTTGTGCAAATTGGGGAGCTGAGCAATCGGCTGAGATGGAAGTTGATCTTCCGTACCCTTAAACCTGATCTGGATAATGCCAGCGTAGGGATAATCTTACGAACAGCCTTCCAGAGGCTGTTTTTTTTTGAAAGAGGAAATCATGATTACTATGATTATTACAGCTGCATTTATGGCTGCATTTGCTGCCGTAGGAGTGTTGTATGCAAGAAAGTCCAGTATAAGTCTGGAAGACTTTATATCGGCTAGGAAATCTGTTGGATCAATAGGATCTATGGCTACAGTGGTAGCGTCAGTGTTAGGTGCGTGGATTTTATTCAGCCCTGCTGAAGCTGCTACATGGGCGGGTTTGGCGGCAGTAATTTGCTATGCTATAGGGCAGGCGGCTCCTATTTTGGCTTTTACCGTTGTTGGTACTAAGTTAAGACGTCTGATGCCCAATGGTCATTCTCTAAATGAATTTGTGTGGTACAGATATGGAAAACTGATGTATGCAACGACTCTTATCATAGTCGTTTTATATATGTTTACTTTTATATCTGCAGAATTAGGAGCGATATCTAGAGCTTTGGAATTTGTTACAGGGGTGCCTCTCATAGTAACTATGGTGTTAGTAGTAGTGTCGACTTTGGTGTATACCGTGTATGGGGGATTAAAAGTTTCTATATTCACGGATAAAATACAGTTAATTATAATTATACCGTTACTGCTGATTTTATTTTTGTTCAGCTTAAATCAATTGGGTGGCTGGGAAGCTTCTCTGGGGAATATAAGCTCTGAAAGTAATCTTCTTTCTCTAAGCAATCAAGTAGGGATAGAATTTGGAATCACTTTAATCATAGCTATTCTAGCAGCTAACTTGTTTCATCAAGGATTTTGGCAAAGAATATATGCTGCAAAATCAGATACTGATATATATAAAGGCTTCATAGTAGGCGGGATTATTGTTATCCCAATGATCATTATCAGTGGTTTTTTCGGGTTATGGGCTGTGTCTCAAGGATTGGTCACTGATCATTATTCTGCATCAATATCATTATTCTTATTGGCTGACACTATTTTGCCAGATGCTCTGTTGATAGTATTGAGCATTTTGGCATTGATGTTAGTTATGAGTAGTGTGGACTCGTTGCTCAATGGCATTGCAAGCATATTCACAAGTGACTTGCCTAAAGTCTTTAGTGGCATCAATCCACCAGATTTGATCAAATACACTCGAGTGATAACCGTTGTTCTAGTTTTACCTGCAATGGTTGTAGGGTGGACATTTCAAAGTGTATTGTATTTGTTTTTGATAGCTGATTTAGTCTGCGCAGCGGCAATGATACCTGTGTTTGCAGGGTTATATACTCAAAAGATAACTGGTATCAATTGTTTTATAAGCATATTGATCGGTTTAGTAAGTGGCGGTTTATTTTTTCCCAAGAATGATTTGTCTGGATGGTGGACACTGGAACCTTTAACCAACATTTGGCACGTTCTAGCTTCAGGTAATCTACTTGCTAGTTTTGGTATAGCGATTGTGGCATCTACTGCATCTTTGGTTGTGCTTACTATCTTTAGTGCCTCAAGAGAATTTGATTTTGATTCATTGCAAGAAGTACAGGAGATTACTTCTTAGTTTATTGAAGGACACGAATCTAGAATTGATCGAAAGTCGTTGCAGATATTCTTTCAGCGATTAATTTCGTTTCTGTTATGTCTGAAGAGCTGATTGCAAAAATAACATGATCTAGCCCTTTCTCTTGATACGTGTTCACTATCTCTGCGATTTGCAATGGATCTTTTCCGTTCAAAGACAGGCCATGACGCGGATTTGCACTCGTTTCGTCAGGAGACACATCTAGGCGTATGGAATAGTTGATTTCGTTTGGATCTCTATTGATAGTAGTACAAATTTCTTCTATTTTTGATTTCCCCTCAGCAAACTCTAAGGCGGTTATTCCTGAAGGATGCCACCCGTCACCAAGCGTAGCAGCTCTTTTAATAGCACCTGCACTAGAGCCTCCAACCCATATGGGTATGTTTGAGTTGTAAGGTTTCGGTGAGAAAGTCACATTGTTAAAATTCCATCTGGTACTGTTATAAGAAGGTAAGTCGTTTTCCCATAGTTCGTGCATAATATTTATACTTTCATTTGTTAAAATCGCTCTCTGCGACATTGGTATGCCCAAAGCTTCGAATTCTTCTACCATGCCTCCAACGCCAACTCCTAAAATAAGCCTTCCCGCTGAAAATTGATCCAGCGTTGCTGCATATTTAGCTAGTTCTACAGGATTATGGTAGGGTAGTACTAAGATGGACGTCCCTAAATAGATCTTAGTAGTCAGCGCAGATATACATGATAAGGTGGCTAAAGGATGATAATACGGTTTATCGTTTAATCTTTTGCCTATATACCCAATATTGAAAAGGTGGTCCATTGTCCAAAGAGAGTCAAATTCTAGATCTTCGTAGTATTTCCCAATATGCAATACTTCAGAAGGCTCTTCAATCCCCCAATTGTTAGGAACGGTAATTCCGAATTTCATATTATTTGTTTTGTATTTGGCTAATTACTGTTGCGGTCTCTATTGCTGCTTCAGCAGCATGTCTTCCTGCATTGCCTGATTTACCCCCTGAACGATTAATAGCCTGTTCTAGGGTATCAGTGGTTAATACACCGAAAAGAATCGGCTTAGAGGTGCTTATAGATGTGGTTAATATACCGCTTGCGGCATTTCCTGCGACTATATCGTAGTGGTCAGTTTCGCCTTTTATAACGGCCCCTAAGCATATGACCGCGCTAACGTCTGTATTATCAGCTAAGTTTTTTGCCACTACGGGTAATTCGAATGCTCCTGGAACCCATGTGACGGTTATGTCGGATTCTTTAACTCCACAGTTGGTTAGTGTATCTAGAGCTCCTTCGAGTAATTGCTTAGTTATGAACTCGTTAAAACGGGATATTACTATGCCGATTTTTAAGCCGGATCCATTTTGTGTGCCATTTATTTGATTAAACACATCAACCTCATAATTCTACTAGAATCCCTATATTCTACTATTTGGTTTCATTATTGACCACTGTTTTAATATCTCTGCTGATTTTGTAAACCCTTTGGATTAATGTTAGGCAAGATAGTGTTGCTATGATCATAATTGCTACAAACAAGTAGCCTGTTATCAATCCTATGGATATCAGTATCACTCGTTCTGCTCGAGTCATTAGACCATGCTTCATTGATACCCCAAGACTTTCACCTCGTGCTCGCGCATAGCTCACTAATTGAGACGATATCAATGCTAATAGCCCTATTGGTATCAAAAAAGCATTTAACTGATGTTCTAATACAAATACATTTCGATAGTCCTCAATCACAAAGGTGATTTGTGGGTTGTGCAATATAGGAAGCATTATTATTGCTGATAATAATGCAGATTCACCCAGTCGATCTCCTACAGAGTCCAGTAATGCTCCAAATTCTGTGGAAGTTGATGTAAGCCTAGACAAGGTACCGTCGAACAAATCGAGAGCAGAACCTAAGAAAAATATTAGTCCAGCAGAGAATAAATTTTGTGAGATTACAAGATAGCTACTATACAAACACATTAGCAATGAAATCACGGTAATATGATTTGGTCGAAGTCCGCATTTATGCATGCATTTAGCAAGAGGTAATTCTATATATTTAGTCAGTATTGGCCTAATATTCAGGGTTTCAAACATTATCGTCCGCACATATTCCAATAAATAGATTCAATTTCGCTACCTATAGCAGTCCAATTATATTTTCGCACAATATCTGTACCCAATTCAGCCATATTATGTCTTAATTCTGGATTCAATATCAGACTTTCTAATGCATGTTCTAGGGCAGAAGCATCATTAACTGGTATTAGTGGGTAGTTCTGTTGGGAAAGTATTTGGGAGTATCCTTTAATATCTGATGCAATAACTGGTGTATTACTAGCTAGAGCTTCTAGAAGGACAATACCGAAACTCTCCCCTCCTAATGATGGTACGCACACTACGTCGCTGGTTTGAAGGATATTGGGAATTAAGTCATTATGCACTGAACCTAGACATTCGATTTCAAAACTTTTGAATATGTTTGGGAAAAGGTTGTTGTATGAATTCAAATCATTTAATCCAGCAACAAGTAATTTAAATTTATAATTAGAATACGATAAGTTTTCAAGAGCCTTGAGCAGCAGTGTTAGTCCTTTGCGAGGTTCGTCTCTTCCGATAAATACGACGGTGAAAGGAGTATTGTTGATATAGGGTTTGATACTATTTTTGAACTTTGATGTGTCTATTCCGTTACCAATTACAGAGACGTTTCCTGTGAAATTGTGCATCCACGGCTGTATATAAGATTTCGAAGCTTCAGACACACATATTGCATGATCAATCAAATTCATGAGTGGAGATACTACGCTTTGTAATATTGCGTAATTATTTTTATATTCATGATAGGCATGGAATGTGCCTATTTTGGGACACTTTGACAATAACAAAGTAGATAAAGATGTTAATGGCATGAAAGGTTCATGTATGTGGACGATATCAAATTGATTTTTAAGTATAGATTTGATCTGGAAATACACTTTAGGGTTTAATGAGATTCGGGCAGCCGTGCTGGATATGGGGAAAGGAATTGTAGAACCCAATGAATGGAAAGTGATCCCTTCATATGCGTCATGCTCATAATAAGAATCAGAGCAAGGACCGAGTAAATCAATGCAGTGTCCTTGGGATGCCAAATATCTTGAGAGGTTAACTGCGTGGGTGTTAACTCCGCTAGGGTGAGAAAAGTCATAAGGAGAAACCATAGCAATGGATAACTTCTCCAATATGACCCCTAAATTGGCTCTATGAATTTATCTAGTAATGTACGGGCTTGGTCATCGGTGAATTGTTTCGGAGGTGATTTCATAAAGTAGGCGCTAGCACTCTCTATAGGGCCTCCAATTCCTCTGTCTAACCCCAGTTTTGCGCATCTAATAGCATCTACTACGACACCTGCAGAATTTGGACTGTCCCATACTTCAAGCTTAACTTCTACGTTTACAGGCGCTTCACCGAATAGTTTACCTTCCATCCTGATGTAAGCCCATTTGCGATCATTCAACCAGGGGACATGGTCACTAGGACCAATGTGAACCGTGTTAGGATCTACATCATTGTCCATTTGGGAAGTTACAGCGGAAGTTTTAGAAATCTTTTTTGAGACTAATCTTTCACGTTCTAGCATGTTTAGAAAATCTGTGTTACCACCAAAATTCAGCTGATAAGTGTTATCTACAGTAACTCCTCTATCTTCGAAAAGCCTAGTTAAAACCCTATGTAAGATGGTTGCACCTACTTGCGATTTGATATCATCTCCTACAATCGGAACACCAGTCTCTTTAAATTTGTTAATCCAATAAGGATTTTTCGCTATGAATACTGGTATACAATTAACCATCGCGCATTTTGCTTCTAATATTTGTTCTGTGTACCATTCTGTTGCAGATTGGCTGCCTACGGGCAGATAATTGATTACTACATCTACCTGTTTATCTTTGAGCACTTGAGAAATGTTGGTTGTTTTTTGATTTGATGGTTCGACAAGATGCTCAGTATACTGTCCTATGCCATCTAATACTTGACCCATTTGAACCTTCACGCCAGTATTGGGTACATCCGCAAACTTCATTGTGTTATTGGGTTCAGAGAAAATTGCCTCTGACAAGTCTTTGCCGACTTTATTTTTATCTACATCGAATGCGGCGACCACTTCTATATCTTCTATTTTATAGTCACCGATTTTATTGTGCATGATACCAGGGACTCTAGTATTATCAGGTGTTTCTGGATATTGATGAATCCCTTGGACTAGAGAAGAGGCGCAATTACCTACGCCAATGATAGCTACCTTTATTCTTCCCAAAATAGTCTCCTGTTTTTATTATGAGTAACGAATGTTATCAAATACGAATTTTTTAAACAACATTTCTATTAGAAAAATCTTGCTATAATGCTTCTGTCGTCATTGCGAACCCTCCCTCGCATCGAGGCAGGGGTACCTCCTCGCTGAGTTCTTTCTGAGGAAGTGGTTTCTAAAATTTGAGATAATTCTTGAGTGCTTTCGCTGTCTAACATGAATTCTTTAATTTCATTTAATTCTAGGTTATCACTTATTCCATCTGACACTATTAATAACCTATCCCCTGCAGACACAGGGGAATCATAAGTTTGGAATGTTAATGAGTCTTTAGCACCTATCGCGGAGGATGAATTGAGTCTTAGTAACCCGCCTATTCTTCCTGAAAGCTGTGAGAATTCCCCCATTCTTATGAGGTAGACAGGGCTGTCTCCTACTGCAATAACATACAAATGAGAGGAAGATGTGATTGCAATTGAAGCGGTAGTCAACAGGAACCTCCCTCCTCCTACTTGATAGAATTCCGTATTAAGGTCATTGAGTAAATCCTGCATACTATTTGAGGTGATAGGATGGTCCAATTCTATTCGATCTCTGACCGCAGAGCTGGCTTCAGCTCCTCCATGGTCTGTAACTCCATCCATTACAGCGTCAATCGTTATGTTCTCATTAATTACTACGGTTAATAACGAGTCGTCGCCATGAACAGAATTATTTTGGTGCGTTGTTACATGATTATTCATTTTTGAATCTCCAGATATATAGTTGGTTATAAATCGTGATCGGGATCGAAGTCGTATTTGGACCAATGGTCGTGGTGTAAAAGCTTTCGCGCTGAATGCCAACTTTCTAGTACTTGAGGGTTTT
Organism: Dehalococcoidia bacterium UBA2588; assembly: GCA_002339805.1. GTDB lineage: Bacteria > Chloroflexota > Dehalococcoidia > Lucifugimonadales > UBA3495 > UBA2588. The sequence goes on from DDKW01000009.1 coordinate 44,329, forward strand.
CTTTGGCTAATTCTATTCGTCGTTCTGCCATTGCAAAATATTCCATCATATCCTGATTGAATTCGAATACATTTCCATATTGGTTAGATTGTATTTTAGATAATATATTTATCATGATAGGGGCGTCCAAGCTGTTCATTTGTTCGAATTGAAGTTTAAGGGAGGTCAGTTCAGATTTCTGATCTGTGTAAGGTCGGTCACCTCTGGGAAGATAATAACCGGATTCTTCTATGGGAATATCTTCTGCTGCTATGAAATATCGGATTAGCTCCAAGAAAAAATCCTCCTTACATTTATTAGAAGTTTTAACGTCGTTATCTCCGCTTAGATTGTGTAAGTCTGCAGTGTCTATTACGTTTATCTCAGAAGTATTAGGTGAATAGAATATATTTTGAGGATTTAGGTCAAACAAAAGATAGCCTTGTTCGTAAAGGTTGTTCTGGATTTCCATTATTTTAAGAGCTATCGCAAATTTGTTAACGATTCCCAGAGGGAAAATAGAAAACAGATTCTGTCCAAGCCCAGTGGGAACTTTTAAAATTCTTGCTCTCACGTCTGCATTCAAAGGGATACCAGGAGCCCGAGCCTGACACACTACAGTGTAATCGTGACCAAGGTCGTCACTATACAATTGAGTGCTTTCAGGAGTGTTGTTGAAATATCCAACAATTGTCGTGATGCCATCTATGTCGTTCCCTATTTCTTCATGGAATTTGAGCATCTTCTGTGTTCTGTGTTCCGTAGATCTGTGTAAATTTTTTAAGATAGCATGAGGATTGGGGCGTTTTAAAACTAGGTTGGGCGGTTCCCCTATGGGACCTGCTAATCTAACTTCGTAATCGGCGCCAGTCCCTACTACAGAATGAAGCTCAAAGTCTCTGAGATTTAAGTCATGCATCATTTACAACCTTAGTAATGGGTTTTCTGATTAAGAATGTTACCCAGTCGTCTTTCCAATATTGCTGTTCGATTAACCCCACCGTTTCGTAATGCTGGATTGTATCTGCAGCCTGATTATTAATTATCCCTGATAATATCAATGCGCCAGACGGCTTTATAATCTTCATGATTTCAAGGGATTTTTCGATTCCAATCCTAGCAGAAATATTAGCAACGACACAATCGTAGGTATCTTCATGGAATTGAGAGGATGGTAATGTCCCTGTTTGGAATTTTGTATTGTCGTTGACTCCACACATTTTAGCGTTTTGATTAGCTGCTTTGATACATAACGGATCTATATCTAATCCAACTATTTGACCAGCTCCTAACTTTGATGCAGCGATAGATAATATCCCTGATCCGGTACCCAAATCAAGAACATTGTCGCCGGTGGCGATATGTGTTTGTAGTAATGCTAGGCAGCTGTGTGTAGTAGGGTGGTATCCTGTGCCAAACGCAAACCCGGGGTCTATTTCGATAACCAATTCATGTGAGGTAGCCGTGTAATCCAGCCAAGAAGGTTTAATTACTATTCTGTCAGTGATGTGAAGTACTGAAAAATGCTCTTTCCATGCATTCCTCCAGTCCGTTTCGTTACTCAATGGGGATATTTCCAGATCTCCCATAGTAGCGATTGATTTAGCGAGATTTACCCCTATTTCAATTCTTGCCATCCGAGAATCAGATCCTGACGGGAGGAAGGTTGTTATCTGTGCGTCATTCTTGTTTAGAGATTGTATGCCAACTCCATGTCCATAGCGTTCAAATACATGTGATATGGGTTCTACGAACTCATGTGGTACTGTAATGCTGATTTGATCCCATGCCATTATTATGCCCTCTTAGTGTAAATAAGTGCTATCCAGAAAATTTCAACTTAGTACATCTTTAATTTTGTTAATAAGATTATTATCGTTAGATTTATTATCTGAGAGATTATCCGGTGATTCTCCCTTCAAACTTTTATTTAATTCTTCAAGAAGATCTCGCTGATATTTTGATAATTTGACTGGTGTTTGTACGTCTGCTATCACTTTAATATCCCCTCTTCCATTGCCTCTTAAATGAGGTACTCCTTTGCTTTTAACACTTAAAATATCTCCTGGTTGTGTCCCAGAGGGTATTTTTAAAGGATGGTCTTTCCCTTCTAAAGTGGGGATTAGAATTTCCGTACCAATAGCGGCTTCTGCCATGTTCAGTGTGAGTTCGTAAATCAGGTCGAATTTTCTTCTGATAAATATAGCGTGGTCTTCAACTATGGTCTCTACATATAAGTTTCCGGCTGGCCCACCATTTTTTCCATGATTTCCCCATCCAGTTAACCGAACTTGCATTCCATTTTCTATTCCTTGAGGGATTTCAATGGATGTGCTCCTGTTGGCTCTATTAAGGCCTACTCCTGCGCATTCTTTGCATGGAGAGCTTACTATTTGACCAGTTGCTTCGCAGGAAGAGCACCCTACTACCTGAGTGAATTGTCCAAAGACACTCTGCTGACTACGTCTTACCTGCCCACTTCCATTGCACGAGGTACACTTGGTTGGAGATGTGCCAGGTTCTGCTCGAGTACCTTTGCAATTATCACACGATTCAATTCGTGCTATTTGCAGAGTTTTTTCAATTCCAAACACTGCTTCTTCGAATGTTAAATTGATGGAGGTATAGATATCATCGCCTCTGGTAGCCTGATTCCCAGTTCGTCTGGAAGAACCTCCGAAAAATGAATCGAATATGTCTCCAAACCCACCAAATGTTTCAAATCCTTCGAACGGAGAACCTGTATTACGACCACCATTTACCCCAGCATGCCCAAATTGATCATATTGTGCTCGTTTTTGGGAATCAGATAATACTTGGTAGGCCTCATTGATTTCTTTGAATTTTTCGGGCGCGTCGGCTGATTTGTTGCGATCGGGATGATAATCCATAGCCTTCCTACGAAAGGCTTTCCGGATATCTTCTTGGGAGTCACTTTTTGTGACACCAAGAACTTTGTAATAATCTTCAGGCATTACTTCCTCTATGTGAGTTCACAGGTCAGTTTTGAGGTAATTATAAATTAATGAACTATTTGGCTCAAGGATAATTATATAAATGTTAGATTATTTTAACTTGACACTAATAAGGGCGTTAGTTAGGATTGAAATAGGAAAAGACAATATAATAGACGGAATAAGGAAGGGTATCGTGACTGAAACAATTCTATTTTCCGTTCTAGCACTAATTGGAATAGTCGGAACTGTTTTTTCACTTTGGTTAAGCCTGAAGTTGAGATCTGACAGGAAATTGACAGGCAATGCAAAGCAATATTCTGCCAATCTCTTGAATCAAGCAGAAGAAGAAAAGCGCAAGCTGGTCCTTGAAGCTCAAGAGAATGCACTTAACATAAGAACCGAAAGTGAAAACGAAATCAAAGCACAGCGACAGGAATTAAATCGCTTAGAGAATCGAAATATTCTTAGGGAAGAGTCTCTTGAAAATAAGTCTGCAGAATTGCAGGGAAAGGAAGAAGAGCTTCTCTCAGAACGGGAACAGTTAGAGTCTTCTCAAAAAGAAATTGAAGTAGTCAGAGAAGAGGTACAATCTACCTTGGAAAATATTGCTTCATTATCCGCAGAAGAAGCTCGAACTCAGGTGGTTTCTAAAGCAGAAGATGACTTAAAGTACGATTTAGCTAGACGGAACGTACGCATAGAGAGAGAATTTAAGGCGCAGGCTGACGAAGTAGCGCGCAATGTTTTAACATTAGCTATAAACCGATTGTCTACAGACGTGGTGTCTGAAGGTACAACATCTGTTGTCCATCTCCCTAGTGATGATATGAAAGGCAGACTAATTGGTAGAGAGGGACGTAATATCAGAACGTTAGAATCCTTAACCGGGGTTGATGTGATGATTGATGACACTCCTGGTTTAGTAACTGTGTCTTGTTTTGACCCAGTGCGAAGGGAAGTAGCTAAATTAGCCTTAGAGAAATTAATATCAGACGGCAGGATCCAGCCATCGCGTATTGAAGAAACTGTCCAAAGAGCAACAGATGATATAGATCAAATCATCTGGAAAGCTGGTGAGCAGGCTATATTTGATACAGGGATAAGTGGATTAGATCCAGAACTTATTAGACACTTAGGCAGACTCAAATACCGATTTAGCTACGGAGAGAATGTGCTAAAGCATTCTATAGAAGTAGGCTTAATGTCTGGCATCATGGCAGCAGAGATAGGAGCTAATGTAGACGAAGCTAAATTAGGTGGTTTATTGCATGACATTGGTAAAGCTTTGACCCATGAAGTGCAGGGACCACATGCTGAAATAGGAGCAGAATTGGCAGAAAGAAACGGAGTTTCTTCTAAAATATGTATGTCTATTGCAGAGCATCATGATGATCATCATAATACCGATGAGTCATTTTTGGTTTCTGCAGCAGACACATTAAGTGCTGCACGACCAGGCGCACGGAAAGAATCTGTGGAGCTGTACGTACAGAGGCTTCAAGATCTTGAGACTGCTGCGACTAGTTTCGATGGCGTAGATAAAGCCTTCGCTATACAAGCCGGAAGAGAAGTCAGAGTATTGGTTAAACCTGATGATATAGATGATCTAATGTCCTCGGATTTGGCTAGGAATATAGCCCAAAAAGTAGAGAAGGAATTGGTGTATCCCGGACAAATAAAAGTTACTGTGATACGTGAGACAAGAAGTACGGAATACGCCCAGTAGCGACTATGGTATCACCACGTAGTCAAGAAGTGATATGGGGTTAGCAGATTTACATCTTCACACAACCGAATCTGATGGGAGGTTGAGTGTAACAGAGTTAATCGATGTTGTTGCTTCAAGTGGAGCGAAAGTTTTCTCTATTACTGATCATGATACCACTAATGGATTGGATAAAGCTTTTGATTATCTAAAGCGTTATCCAGAGCTTAAATTGGTTCCTGGGATTGAACTGAGTGCTGATATCGAGAACGATGAAATCCATATGTTGGGATATTTTATAGACTATCATCAAATAGCTTTTCAAGATAAATTAAGTGCATTTAGAGACGGCCGAAAAATTAGAGCTAAAATGATGATTGAAAAATTATCCCACCTTGGTATGGATATTACGTGGGATAGAGTACAAGAAATAGCGGGAGAAGGAACAGTGGGGCGACCTCATATAGCTCTTGCTCTGGTAGAAGCAGGATACTTCAAAGTCCCTAAAGAAGCTTTTGCCAATCACTTGAATCGAACTGGACTCGCGTATGCGGAAGTTCCCAAAATATCCCCTCAAGAAGCAATACAGCTAATCAAATCGGTAGGAGGTGTTGCTGTATTAGCCCACCCGTATGAGATTGTTGATATGACTAAGTGGGTAAAAATACTAAAAGAAGATGGACTTGACGGAATTGAAGTGCATTATGGTGCGTATGACTCGAATACAATTGAACATTTGTTGAGGATAAGTAAAGCGTATGACTTGATACCTGCAGGAGGTAGCGATTTTCACGGATTGGGTAATCCTGGAGAAATATTGCCTGGTAGTGTAGGTACTCCACTAGAAACTTTTGAACGACTTGAACGTTTGGCTATTTGATTTAATGGAAGTTTATGGATTCTATTTGTTATTTGGTACTTTATTCTGGGTAATAGGCTCTATTCCTTCAGGATATTTGATTGTTCGTTTGATTGAAGGAAAGGATGTTTTTCTGGCGGGTAATGGGAATCCAGGCCTGAATAATATATATGATAATTTCGGTGCACAGCTAACGGTGATGTTAGGTATTAGTGATCTAATTGTTAAAGTATTAATTCCAAGGTTTGTTTTGTTCGCAGCGTCCTCTTATCAAATTATTCCCCCAAATGATGAATGGGTTGTTTTGTATGGGATACTGTGCGTGCTGATTGGCAATGGATGGTCAATGTTTAGTAAATTTAAGGGAGGAAAAGGAGTTTATATACTCTTTACCTCCTTAATGTTTCTTAGCCCATCTAACTGGATCTGGGTTCTTTTAATTCCATTGTTTTCTAAGATATTCAAAATTGATTCCGCTCCGATTACTCTGCTGGCTCTTGTTCCTTTACTAATGTTTTATTGGCGAGATAGTAACGCGTTGATTATTAGTATAGGTTTGATCGGAGTTATTCTACTGAAACGAGTATTCAGTTCTAGGATTCAAACAACAACTAATAATAAACTTCTAGTGTTGTTGAATAGACTCTTGTATGATCGGGATTCTAGTCATAGGTCCTACTAGAGGATGAACTGCTCCAGGCATCCTAACGCTGTAGCAAGCTTGAGTTGTAGTAAATGCATGAACAGGATTTGTTCAAGGTGCGTAGGCGATGATTCCCTCGGGATAAAATGTATTGAATGCACAGTGATAAGTATAAATCCGTTGTACAAAGTGACAAAAATCTCATTATTGCTAGGAACTTTGACTTGCTTGGGTTGTGTTCCCGTTGTGATATTGATGTGGGCTTGGAGTCTAAATTATTTTAATATCCTATTCGTGAATGCATTAATCCCTGTAATAATTGGCTGGTTAGTGGCTGCGATGATATCTAAAATAATCAAAGGCAAACGATCTAAGTACATGTTTGTATTTGGATCGTTCACCATTGTCGGAGGTTATGTAGGAGTGTTGTTGTTAGCCTGGAGCCTCATGAATGTGTGGGACTTTGTTGGCATAGGAGCGGCTATATACATCATGAGGCTCAAATTATTGTAGTTAGCTATTCGTTGTTGGTTAGTAATTTAAGATCGTCTGCTAATTTGGTGACTTCGGCAGACTCTGATTGCGGTTGATCTGTCACATTTTGCTTAGTTCTCAAGAGGCCTTCAATTTCTTGCATTACTATAGGGTTGTCTTTTAAGAAACTTTTTGCTGCTTCTCGCCCTTGACCTAACTTGGTCTCTTGATATGAATAGAATGCGCCTGACTTTTTAATGAGTCCTTCTGTTACCCCTAGTTCTATCAAATCGCCTGTTTTACTGATTCCTGTACCAAACATGATGTCGAATTCTGCAACTTTAAACGGAGCAGCTACCTTGTTTTTAACGACTCTTGCTCGTACGCGATTTCCGATAATTTCGGAGCCTTGCTTGATGGATTCTGCTCTTCTTAGATCAATTCTAACTGAGCTATAGAACTTGAGAGCTCTGCCTCCAGGGGTTACTTCAGGACTGCCGTAATAAACTCCGACTTTTTCTCGTAATTGGTTTATAAAAACTACTGCTGTGTTGGATTTATTGATGGAACTTGTTAGCTTCCGCAATGCCTGAGACATGAGTCTCGCTTGGAGCCCCACATGAGTATCCCCTATTTCACCGTCTATTTCTGCTTGTGGTACCAGTGCTGCAACGCTATCGATCACTAAGCTGTCTATAGCGCCACTTGTCACGAGTTGCTCAGTGATATCTAGAGCCTGTTCCCCACTATCTGGTTGGGCTATTAGAAGGTCTTTTAAGTTCAGTCCACAGCGACCAGCATATGTTGGGTCAAAAGCATGTTCTGCATCTATGTATGCAGCAACTCCGCCAGCTCTTTGGGTTTCCGCCATGAAATGCACTGCTAAGGTTGATTTCCCAGCTGATTCAGCCCCGTAAATTTCTGTAACTCTCCCTCGCGGTAACCCTCCAACCCCTAAAGCAAGGTCTAGGGTTAATGACCCAGTTGGAATGGCATGGGTTTCTACCTTGTCCGCTTTATCTCCCAGGCGCATGATGGCGCCTTTTCCGTGGTCTTTTTCTATACTGGAGATCGCAATATCCAATGCCGAAGTTTTCTCTGAAGTTTTCTCTGAAGTTTCGTTTCCTCGTTGCATTAAGTCCTCTCGTTTAATATGATTTACTTATAGAATAGTACAGATGTTCTAGTTTGTAAAGGGTTTATTAGAACGGATGTTTGAGATTCAAACTTGAATCGTTAAAAGTCTCAATATCCGCCTTTGTATCCTATAGTGACCGCTCCGTTTTCCACGATTACTGGCGTAATCCTTTCCCCATCGGTCAGTTTAACGAGTTCAGGGATTTGCTCTGGTTGCTTAGCAAGATCTATTTCCGTATACGGTACCTTGCTCCTACGATAGTCTGCTTTGGCTGCAGCGGAAAAAGCACAGTCTGGATGTGTGTAAATTAGAATGTCTCCTGTTGCTTCTGTCATTAGTTGCTCCTCAGGTAATATGAATAGTTAAATTCTACTACAAGGGAAAATCTTTGAAATAGGGGTTAACGACACATGTTTCGTATAAAGTTAATTTTGATAAGCTTAATATTCAGTTATGGATTCGATTGGAACTTCTAGAGATAGAGATTTTTGAATTTTGACCTTCTTGTACAAGGCATGGATGATTATGCTTAGTGATAGGAAGCTTAGGCCTATAGTGATTGTCCCGGGATAAACACCAGATCTTCCGAGTACTAGGATAGCAATGGTGCAAACAAATAGGCCTATTGAAGTTCGGCTATGCATCCTACTGCACATCAGAATGAATATGATGCCTAGAAGCATTGATATCACTGCAATAGATGGTACCAGCATAAATATGATTCCTATCATGCTAGCCATTCCGTCTCCCCCTTGAAACTTTGTGAAAACAGAATGCCAGTGTCCAAGTATAGCGGCATAAGCGGATAGTAGAGTCACGGCGTCAGGGAGATTGAAATAAATAGGAATTGCGACAGCGAGTGCCCCTTTTAAAATATCGATAGCCATCACTAGCACTCCTCTGGCTTTTCCAATACTCCGAAACACATTCGAGGTTCCTGCGGAACGTGTCCCAACTTTGAAAATATCTATACCTTTACGTTTGCTGAGTATGAATGCTGCAGGTATAGATCCTAACAAGTAAGCTATGATTACGCATATGGATGTAGTAGTGACAAGAAGGGTCAAATCGTTCATTATGTATCGGTCTCTTTCATTAATATCTAGTGATTATAATAATCGCCATTCGGAAGAAGACGTTATATTTTTAAAATCTTCTAATATAGAGGGGTTTGAGGCAATAATACCACCACTGAAAATATTTGCTGGGTCACCAAATTTTGTTTGGACTTCCCCTCCTGCTTCTCTGACCAACAACAATCCTGAGGCAACATCCCAAGCAGATAGCGAATGATGAAAATACAAATCTATTCGGTTGCAAGCTGCGTAAGCCAGTCCTAAAGCAGAAGAACCCATAAGTCTAAAACCTTGTATGTCAGGCCATAGATCTTGGTGAATCATCGCCAGTGCAGATGTTGCTTTGTCGTCCACGTAACCGAGGTCAAATCCTAATATGGAGTCCAGTAGTTTCGATTTTGAGGATATCTTGATAGGCTTACCATTCAGATAGGCTCCTTCCCCTTTTACTGCTGTGAACATTTCATTTCTCACAGGATCGAACGTTACTCCCGTAATTATGTCTATTGTGCGTGTAGCAGGGTCCATTTTACCCAGAGCGACAACCACGCAAAAATGAGGTATACCCGCCGCGTAATTTTTGGTTCCATCTATTGGGTCTATAATCCAAGTGTAGTCTGAACCTTGGTCGAAAGGATCTGACTCCTCAGATAATATGTTGTGGTCAGGATATTCTGCATTTAAGTGGGTGATTGCCAATTCTTCAGAATGAGTATCAGCATCGGTTACAATGTCGGTGCGACCTTTGAAAGATATATCTAGGTCAGTGTTAAATCTGCTTAGGATGTACTCGCCTGATATGATAGCGGTTTCTTTGGCTACCATAAGGGCAGTTTTTTTGTTTTTAGAAAGTGGCGTAGTCATTTAAAATTTATATGATGTGACATCTTACGTATTAACGCTGTAAGAAAGCCCCATCCTCTCTCTAACTTCTTTCATCGTGTTTTGTGCGGTTACTCTCGCTTTTGCAGACCCGTTTTCAATGCAATCATTAACGTAATCAATATCGTGTTCATATTTATCTCGGAGGTCGCGGATTGGGTCTAGAAATTGATTAACTGCAGAGATTAGTTTTTGTTTAACTTCTACATCCCCAACTGTGCCTTGGACATATCTTTCTTTAAGATCGTTAACTTCTTCTAAATCATCGTTGAAAGCGTCATGGTACTGAAATACAGGATTCCCCTCTACATGGCCTGGGTCTGTTGCTCGTAAACGAGTTGGGTCCGTGTACATCGACATAATTTTTTTCTTGACTGTATCTGAATCGTCCGATAGATAAATAACATTACCAATGCTTTTACTCATTTTGGCTTGTCCGTCAGTTCCCATGAGTCGCGCGACTCTCCCTACTAGACTATCAGGTTCTGGAAAAACTTCTCCATATCGGTTGTTAAACCTTCTTGCTATTTCTCTTGTCATTTCAATATGCGGTAGTTGATCTTCTCCCACGGGAACTAGATGAGCTTTTGGTAACAGGATATCTGCTATTTGACTGACTGGGTATGTATAAAACCCTACAGATAAGCTAGTGTTAGAGAGACGTTCCCTTTCAGATTTTAGCGTTGGATTCCTGTCTAACATTCCTAAAGGAGTCAGCATTGAAAGTAGTAGCGCTAATTCTGCATGTTCCGGAACATAGCTTTGAACGAGGAATGTAGACTTTTCGGGGTCTAAGCCAACGCTTAGCCAATCTAGTACGACATCTCGAACTGCTATTTTGATATTTTCCATTTCGTCGATGTGATCTCCAAGGGCTTGGTAGTCAGCTATGAGAAAGAAGCAGTCATATTCCTCTTGCAGTCGAATCCAATTTTCCAGAGCTCCGACGTAATGACCTAAATGTAATTTCCCTGTGGGTCTAATGCCTGTGAGTATTCGTTGTTTCATAATATTAAATTCTATTTGTGTGATGTGTTCGTTTGGATATGTACAATTGAGTCCTTGAGATTTAAAAGTATTGGTTCCTAAGTTTTCTAGATCAAAAGACCAGCGGGGTTGAAAATTTGTCAAAATACTATGTATCCAACAATTATACCAATCGAGGAAGTATAATACACTAAATTTTACCAGGATGGTTTAAATTGGACACTGTAAGAGTTGGAGTAGGAACGCTATTAATAAAAGATGAGCTAATATTTTTGTCGAAGCGTTCAGGATCCCATGGTGAAGGCACATGGGGTTCTTCTGGTGGGCATTTAGAATTCGGCGAAACTCTAGAGGACTGCGCAAAGAGAGAAGCTTATGAAGAATTTGGAATCCAGTTGAGAGATTTACGTTTTTTGTGTGTGTCTAATGTGATTGATTATGGAAGCCATTATTTAGACGTGGAATTCTTGAGTGAATTAGATGATAACCAAGTACCATCCATTCAAGAACCTAATAAATTTGATATTTTTGGGTGGTTTCCATTTGAGAATTTGCCAGAGCCACTGTTCAAGCCAGTAGAATATGCGATCAAATCATTTCTAACAGGAAGTTATTACTGGGATAAACATATCTGACATCAGATTTGGGTAGTATTTATATGACATTAACGTACGGTTTATATCGTTTATTTTTGGTAGAATGTAGTAGCTGTTCCTCATTAATTTGATATAGGAAATTTGTCAGCACAGTCAAGGTTTATGAGTACAAAACAACCAAGTAAATCGTATTCAGCTAAAGATATCCAGGTTCTTGAAGGCCTAGAGGCAGTTAGAGTTCGGCCTGGGATGTATATAGGCAGTACTGATCTAAGAGGCCTTCATCACCTAATTTATGAAATTCTAGATAACTGCGTTGATGAAGCAATGGCGGGATTTTGCGATACAGTCACGATAACGATATCCGAAGAAGGAGAAATTGCGTTAACTGATAACGGTAGGGGCATTCCTGTTGATAAACATGCCACTACAGGTTTGTCGGCTTTGGAAACCGTAATGACCACACTTCATGCAGGAGGAAAGTTTGGTGGAGGAGCCTACAAGGTTAGCGGAGGCTTGCACGGAGTAGGGGCTTCAGTCGTTAATGCTCTTTCTTGTAATGTAACAGCTGAAATTCATAGAGAAGGCAAGATTTATACCCAAAAATATAATCAAGGTATCCCCACAGGTAAATTAGAGGTTACAGGTACCACGGAAATACATGGCACCACTATAAAATTTACTCCTGACCCAGAAATATTTCCTAATGTAGATTTTGATTTTGAATTATTAATTAGTCATTTCAAAGAAATTGGATATTTGAATAAAGGCCTTAAGATTCATTTTACTAGCCACTGGCATGAGAAAAGTAGAAAGGGAGACATAGAACGGACTTACTTTTTTGACGGCGGTATAGCCAATCTTGTACGAAACATGAATAAAAACAGGTCTTATCTTCATGAAGTCCCCTTCTATTACCAAAAAGAAGTACCGGAGGCAGTAGTTGAAGTAGCAGTCCAGTACAACCAGGGTTATACCGAGTCAGTATATTCGTTTGCAAACTGTATAAATACTCAAGAAGGCGGAACTCATTTGACAGGTTTTAGATTGGCCTTGACACGCATCTTGAATGATTACGCTCGTAAACAAGGTTTTATCAAAGATGATCAACCTAATTTGATAGGTGATGATGTAAGAGAAGGGTTATCAGCGGTTGTGAGTGTAAAGCTAACGGATCCACAGTTTGAAGGACAAACTAAGACTAAACTTGGTAATGCAGAAATTAGAGGGGCGGTTGATACTATAGTTAGTGAGGGCTTAGTAAGGTACTTAGAAGAAACTCCTAATGACGCTAAGAAAATTATTGATAAATGCTTAACATCACAAAAAGCCAGGGATGCTGCTAAGAAAGCACGGGAGTTAGTAATACGTAAAAATGCCCTGGATGGGTCGTCTTTGCCTGGTAAATTGGCTGACTGTGCTGAAAGAGATCCTGGTAAATCTGAACTATACATTGTAGAGGGAGAATCAGCTGGTGGTTCAGCTAAAATGGGAAGAGATCGGCAATTTCAAGCTATATTACCTTTAAAAGGAAAGATTTTAAATGTGGAAAGAGTTTTGCAACAGCCTGACAAAATTCTGGGACACGACGAAATTAGATCTATGATAGCTGCTATTGGAGCTGGCGAAGGCGAAGAATTTGACGCTGCCAAAGTTAGATATCATAAAGTCATTATCATGACTGATGCGGATGTCGATGGATCTCATATCAGGACACTAATATTGACATTCTTTTACAGGAGAATGCTTCCATTGATAGAAAATGGTTTTCTGTACATAGCTCAACCCCCGCTTTACAAAATACAAGCAGGTAGTGATTCTAGATATGCATACACTGAAATGGAGAAAGAGTCAGTATTGGAGGATTTCGAAGGTAAAAGAGGATTGCAAACACAGCGATATAAAGGCCTAGGAGAGATGAATCCTGACCAACTTTGGGAGACAACCATGGATCCTGATACTAGGCAAATGTTGCAAGTGAACATAGATGACGTGTTAGCGTCCGTAGAAGTATTCACTACTTTGATGGGAGAGGCTGTTGCGCCTAGGAAAGGATTCATTCAAGCTCATGCTAGGACAGTTAAGAACTTAGACATCTAATATGCATCATTTTGAAAATGGTGTATACTGTGTTCCACTAATATCGTAGGTGAGATACAATGCCGGCTGAAAAAGCACACAGGCGCTCTAAAACTAAACAAGTACATAACCACAGTATTATGAGTGAGACGCGCACTATAGTGAGTGCTGCGAAAAAAGCGATATCATCTAACGATGATGCGGACCAAGTGAATGAGTTAGTGAATAAAGCAGTGCAACAACTTGATAAAGTTGCAGGAAAGAAACTCATACACAAAAACACAGCAGCCAGATCTAAATCTAGACTGATTGCTTCTGCAAAATCTGCTACTGAATAACCAGGCCTGGCAGGCTCTCAGTCCTCTTAGACCCGTTCCACAGCTATTTTTTGTTGCTAGATTGTAACAAGAATTTAACATTTCCATACTAATATTCTCCTATTCTCGTTCATATAATGCCAAAATCAGAAATGAACGTAGAGGAGGAATTATGGAATCTGGTTCTATTGCATGGATGTTGACCTGTTCGGCATTGGTGCTACTCATGACCCCTGGCCTGGCTCTCTTTTATGGAGGCTTAGTACAGGGCAAAAACTTACTATCAACTATTATGTATTCATTTGTATGCTTGGGTCTAGTAAGCGTGGTTTGGGTTTTGTGGGGATATAGCTTAGCTTTCGGAGAAGGCGGCAACGCCTTGATAGGATCACTAAACAACTTTGCGTTGAATGGTATAGATTCAGCAGAAGATCAAGTGTTTGTGATTTTCCAGATGATGTTTGCAATTATAACTCCTGCACTTATTACTGGAGCATTTTGCGAAAGATTCAAATTTAAAACTTATTTAGTATTTTTAGTCTTATGGGTGACTTTCGTATACGCCCCAATAGCTCATTGGGTTTGGGATAGTAATGGATGGTTGGCTAATATGGGAGCTTTGGACTTTGCTGGAGGAGCAGTGGTGCACATCAATGCTGGAATAGCAGCTATAGCAGCAGCAGCATTAGTGGGCAGAAGAAAAAAATCTGATGTTTCTCCTAACAACGTTCCTTTCGTAATACTTGGAGCATCTATGTTGTGGTTCGGATGGTTCGGATTTAATGCCGGGTCAGGACTTGCTGCTAATGGACAAGCTGTGAGTGCGTTTTTGGTTACCAATACATCAGCTGCGACAGCTATGATGGTATGGGTGATATTAGGAATCATGCACGGAGGAAAAGTTAGCGGGGTTGGAGCAGCTGTTGGCGCAATTGCAGGATTAGCTACTATCACACCAGCTTCTGGTTTTGTAGGTGTTGATGCTGCATTGATACTAGGATTAATTAGCGGAATCGTCACATATTATGCTGTTTATTTTAAATCCAAAGTTAATTTGGATGACGCACTAGATGTTTTTGCTGTACACGGTATAGGAGGAATTATAGGGCTAATTGGCACTGGAGTATTCGCATCTGAAGCGGTAGGTGGTGCTAAAGGCTTAGTCGAAGGTTCATCCGCTTTGCTATTTAATAACTTTATTTTGATCGTAGCTACTGTGCTATATTCTTTAATTGCTACTTTAATAATCTTGAAAGTTCTGGACATAATACCAGGGCTGGGTTTGAGATCTAGCGAATCAGAAGAAGATATCGGTTTAGATATTAGTGATCATGGTGAGAGCGCTTACAACTGAATTTCTATTTAATCCGCTTACAGATAGTTTCTATGCTCGCGATAGTGTGATATATTAGAACAAATGTTTTAAAAGCGAGAATTTATGGACGAATCAAATTTATCTAAGCGGCAGTTGCAAATCAAAGAGGCGATAAGCTCGTTTTGGGAAGCAAACGAGCTTCCGCCTACTGTCAGAGATATACAGGGCATATGTAATATAAGCTCCACGTCTGTGGTGGACTACAACTTAAAAATTCTACAGAAAAAGGGCATAGTCACTCGGCGCAAAGATGTTGCTCGTGGTATTGAACTAGTTGGCAGTAATGGTCGGGTTTTTAAAGGTTCAGCAAACAAAGTTCCGGTGCTAGGAAAGATAGCTGCTGGTTCCCCTTTGCCTGTGTTTGGAGACAACTTGGCTGGGCTTGATGAATTTAATTCGGAATATATAGACGTCCCTGGAGGCATAGCTAAAGAAGAAGGTTTGTACGGCTTAAGGGTAGAAGGAACTTCTATGATTGATTCGTGTATTGATGATGGAGACGTGGTGATCATTAAATCGACCGATAGTGCTCAGAATGGTCAGACAGTTGTTGCATGGCTGATTCAGGAAGAAGAAGCCACGTTAAAGAAAATATACTTCCATGAGAATGGAGTGGTTAGACTTCAGCCAGCTAATAGCAATATGGCGCCCATTTTTGTGGCGGGAGAAAACATTCAAGTCAGAGGAACGGTAGTTTCGGTGATAAGAGAGTATGCTTGATAGTCATTTGGTTCTTGCTACAAGTAAGGAAGTAGTAAGGGATACCAGAAAAGGAACGATAAAATTCAGGCCTAACTTATAGGTATCTCCTTGAATTATCGTAG
>DDKW01000036.1 GCA_002339805.1 Dehalococcoidia bacterium UBA2588
CTTAAGTCATCTCTTCTAGGTTCAGCGAATTTACTATCAATGTCGTCTGTCCAAGAAGCATCAGTGGTTTCCCTTCCCAGGCTTCGATAATGATCTGCCAAAGCCTTATCATATGCATCCAATCCTGCGTGTAACTTGTCAGCATCATACTGGTCGTGGTGGACCATATGGTCGAAAGCCATTCTAGGTTTCAATTTAGGAACCTCTCCAGGGAATCCTAAGCACATGCCAAACACGCAATACACTTTACTAGGAAGACCTAAAGCTTTCGCAACAGACTTAGTATCATTCCTGACCCCGCCGATCATCAACCCTTGCAGGCCAACTGACTCAGCAGCCAAATATGCAGACATGCCAACCAAAGTCGCGTCAATACTTGATACCAGCCCGATTTCTAGGTTGTTGTCGTCTAAATCGTGTTCATGTTTTTCTAAAGCACCTTCCATTCCCCTTAAGTCAGCACAGAATGCTAGAAACACTGGCGTCTGAGCAACCCATCGTTGATTACCAGTTAGGACTGATAATTCATCCTTAATTTCCTGATCTCTGACTACGATCACACTGTAGGCTTGAATATTAGATGAAGTAGGTGCTCTAAACGCAGCACTCAACACGGAATCTATCATTTCTTGGGGTACTGGTTCATCGGAGTACTTTCTCACACTCACTCTCTTATGTAAGAGTTCGATAGTCTCGCTTGTAAGTTTCATTTCTTCGCTCATTAGTCCCTCCATGGACATAAAAGTTTGATAACACCAATACATTAAAAAGCAAACCGAGTAATAATTCAAATTTTAAAGTTGATTTATATAATTAATCTAGGGACAAACCATAAAATAGCGCCCATAAAACCACCAAAATGGTAATAATGATCAAACACCTGTTCAATAACGCGTTAGAACCCACAGTGGTTTTCAACAATACCCCAGATAAACACCAAAGAGAGTGAAAAACAAGTTGGCCCATCAAAAAGCTCAAAGGAATTAACATTCTCTCTTCAAAAAGCCCACTAAACTCAGGGCCAAATTGGGAATACGCCAACAAAGACATAATCCAGGCCTTAGGGCTCAACGGATGGACTAGAGTCCCGTGTATATAAGTTAAAGGTTTAATTTCTGAGGGTGATTTTTTATGATTGTTCCAGCTTCTCAGTGCAAGCCATGACATATATCCAGCACTCAAATAAACGAAAATTGTAGTGCCTAGAGGGTACTTATCTATCACAAGACCTAAGCCCAATGGAATTGCTATGTTTAGTACAATTTTACCGCTAGCTAGTCCTAACATAAAATTTACACATTTTATAAACCCATGTTGCGCACCAGACCCCATGAGCAGCATATTCGCGGGACCTGGAGTAGAAACCATAAGAATCACGAACATCCATAAAGGTACATAATCCGACATATACTAAAGAATTATTTTTTCCATAAATATGCTCAAGGGATCCTCGTCATAATCCCCAAATGGCGGAATTTTTGTGTAGCCAAGATTTTGATATAGTTTGATAGCGGGCTCTTGGAATATTCCTGTCTCCAGTCTGAGTTTTCTAGTACCTCGGTCCGCGGCAAGCATTTCCAATCGATTCATCAGCACAGTACCTATCTTATGGCCTCGATATGCCTCATCTACGAATATTCTTTTAATTTCCCCGTAATTCTCAGTATCGAATTTGGCCACTATAGCTCCACATCCCACAATAATGTCCTCTACATAAGCCCCTATAAAGACACTGGTGGAAGCTAGTAATTCATCTAGATAAATTAAATGATTACTTTCTGCAGGATATAGTGTATCCATGTATTGGTCCGACGCATCCAGCAACAGGTCGGCTTCATGAGCACGTATTAATTCTGTGGTTACATTGATCATATTTTGAGTTTGGAAATTCCTATTTGATTTGTGAGCTAGATAAGCATTACATAAATCATCAAATGCATACCATTTATATCATTGATTGTATCTCATTTTAGAAAAGAAGACTTTTGCCGGAATCACCAAAATACTATTTTCCCATGCCTACTCTATATTTGATAACTTAAGCATTGCGGGATATGGAGAGTATGGGTATGAGCGAACCATAGCGAGTCTTTCCGGCTAGGGTTGATTGAGCTCGCAACAACCATTGTTCATTTAATCATTCCATTCTATCGGATACATAGCTTCATTTCGACGCAGTTGCGGAGGGGTGAATGGCCCGTTGTAAGTGGCTTTGATTGAAGGCCCGAGTATGGATACTTTATCCTTGTCTAGCTCTGATTTAAGCATATCTAAATGTTTGACAAAGTTTTTATCAGAAGACCTCCCCGAATACCTGGCTACCGCAAAATATCCCGCGTCTATCACGGAAATTTCCACTCTGTCATCAGTAGGAACAGGAACATTTGACTTGTTAAATTTTGAAGGAAGATANNTCTCATTTTAGAAAAGAAGACTTTCCCGGAATCAACAAAATACCATTTTCCCATGCCGACTCTATATTTGATAACTTAAGCGTTGCGGGATATGGACAGTATGGGAATGAGCGAACCATAACAAGTCTTTCCGGCTAGGATTGATTGTGCTCGCAACAACCACTGTTCATTTAATCATTCCATTCTA
>DDKW01000004.1 GCA_002339805.1 Dehalococcoidia bacterium UBA2588
TCACGTAGCATTTGTTTAACCGAATCTAAAAACCCTACAAATAATGGATGCGGAGAATTGGGTCTGGACCTAAATTCAGGGTGAAATTGCACCCCAATCATAAAATCATGCAAAGACGATTCTGCTATTTCTACTAAAGTTCCATCAGGGGAAAGGCCTGAAAAACATATGCCTGACTCTTCCATTGCCTCTCGATAAGAATTATTTAGTTCAAATCTATGCCTATGTCGTTCTTCTACCGAGTCTTCTGCGTACAAATGGTAAGATTTCGATGTTTTGTCTAAATTACACGGATATACACCTAATCTCATTGTGCCTCCTTTGTTTGTGACATCAATTTGATCTGGCATAACATGAATTACTGGATTAGGTGTTTCCGGTACAAATTCTTCTGAATCAGCTTGGAATAAATTCAAGACATTTCTGCACCATTCTATAATCATTACTTGCATCCCTAAACAAAGGCCTAAATAAGGAATGTTATTCAATCTCGCATACTCAGCAGCAAGTATCATACCTTCCACTCCTCTCTTCCCAAACCCTCCCGGAACTACAATTCCATCTACATCTGATAAATGCTGTTCAGTCCCATCTCTTTCTAAATCTTCCGAATGCACCCATTTTACTTGAACTTTGCGACCGACTTGCAAACCTGCGTGAGTCATCGCTTCCCTAACCGACATATATGCGTCAGGATATTCAACATATTTCCCTACTAAAGCTATACGGACAATTTCTTCCAAATTATCCATTTCCGATATTGCAGAAGACCATGAACTTGTATTGGAAATTGATCCAGGAGGTAATCCAAGACTTTTCGTAATACTATTGCCTAATCCATACCCTTCTAAAATCATTGGTACACGATATACATTATCAACATCGGTTAACGGAATAACTTCTTCCTTCTTAACATCGCAGAATAGAGATAATTTATCCACTACAAAATCTGGGACTTCTCCTTGGCTTCTACAAATCAATGCATCTGGCTGAATACCAATACTCCGTAATTCACTCACACTATGCTGAGTAGGTTTAGTCTTGAGCTCATTCGCCACATTTAGGTTCGGCAGCAATGTGAGGTGTATGAAATAAACATTCTCTCTTCCTACGTCATTTCTAAGTTGTCTTATAGCTTCTAAAAATGGAAGTCCTTCAATGTCTCCTACGGTGCCACCCACTTCTACTACCATCACATCAACATCTAAAGATTCTGCCAAATCCGTGATGTGGTGTTTTATTTCATTGGTAACATGCGGGATGGTCTGAATAGTTCCTCCTAGGAAATCACCTTTACGTTCTTTAGTTATAAGACTTAAATAAACTTGACCTGCAGTCACATTTGAGTTTTTGTTTAATTGAATGTCAATAAACCGTTCATAATGTCCCAAATCGAGATCTGTTTCACCACCATCTTCCGTTACAAATACTTCCCCATGTTGATATGGTGACATCGTACCGGGATCTACATTTAAATACGGATCCAATTTAATCACGGAGATGTTAAAACCTCGGTTTTTCAGTATTCTTCCAATTGAAGCGACAGTAATTCCTTTCCCTATGGAACTCACCACTCCGCCAGTCACGAATATATATTTAGCCGACATCTTTAATTGTGTGTACACATTTTGTGGAAAACAAACGACACTCCCAGTTTGTTAAGGGATGTACTGGAATAGTTTTGTTAGGATTTTTTAAAATCTCAACACATTCCAACTCGAAGTATAATTTACCGTCCTGTTTGGTGTCAATGAATTAACTTCTTTTTTACTATTGATTACAGCATATTTTGTGAGTAGTATTACCATCACAATACAAATGTTTTTAGGATGCTCCAAATGACTAACTACTCTTCCACTTATACAGTCAATGTCAGAGACCAAAAGTTTAATATAGAACTTATGAATGGCGGGAATGGTGATCCTGTTCTTTATATTCATGGAGCTGATGGTTTTCCCAAATGGGAAAATTACTTAGATACCTTGGCAGAATCCTTTTCTGTGTATGTCCCTGCCCATCCAGGGGTATCGAATTCTACAGGTTTAGATGAATTGGACAACTTATGGGACTTAATTCTATTTTATGACGAGTTGATTGATGCGTTGAATCTTACTAGCGTTCACTTAATTGGTCATTCTTATGGAGGGATGATAGCCGCTGAAATCGCTGCCTGCATTCCTAATAAAGTTAAATCATTAACATTAATCTCATCGTTGGGATTATGGATCGATTCAGCTCCTATTGCAGATTTCTTCATCCTAACTGCAGAAGAGCGCAAGAATTTATTATGGCACAATAGTGAATCGGAAATAGCAATTGAAACCAGCAATGTACCTGAAGATGCTGCTGAAAGAGCATTATTAAATGTAAATCGAACTATCACTCTGGCTTCAATTGGCAAATTCTGCTGGCCAATCCCTGATAAAGGGCTTATTAAACGAATTCATCGAATAAATATGCCCACATTATTGATATGGGGAGATAACGACCAAATTGTACCTCTGGATTACGGTAAATTATTTATGAAATTGATTCCTAATTCTGAATTGAAGACAATTGCAGAATGCGGGCACATACCACAATTAGAAAAACCAACCGAATGCATTAATAGCATCAAAGAATTTATAAAAGGAATATGATATGAATAGCATAGATTTCATTCGTTTAGCCTTGCTAGATGAAGAAAAATACTTCCAAGAAGCTATATATGACATAAGTGATGCCGAATTAATCTGGCAACCTTCTGATGGAGCAAACAACATTAACTGGATAATCTGGCATATGGCAAGAGTAGAGGATATGTGGTTTAACTTTTTCTGTAATCAACGATTAGAACTCTGGGAAACAAGCAACTGGTACACACACTTTAATCTTCCAACGCGCGACAATGGATTTGGCCATACTATTGATCAGATTGCAGCTTTCCCAAAACTTAACTTAGCTGATTTACTAAAATACCGAGAAGAAGTGCGAACATCTACCGTCATTTACCTAATGTCACTCAACGAAGAAGGCCTCAACATTGTTCCACGTGAACAACGACCTGAGATGGCCATCTCAGACGTATTCGTACGCATTCTGAACGAGTTATTCCAACATGTTGGACATATAAATTACATCAGAGGATTATTCGCCAGTAAATAAAACATTTATTATGCCTAGAATGATTTGATAAATGTATAATTTTGATATGACACTGCCTAACATAAGAAATTCGACTATAGTAGTTCTCTTGATCCTCTCAGTTATAGCATGCCAAGAACCAACCATTACAGTATCCCCTGGTAATACAAATATCACTTATTCAGCACCAATTCCCCAGGTAGCTAAATTTGATGGCAGTCTACATGTGACTATACCTAAAGCACTGAACCTAAATGACTTTGGGCCCCAAAACCTTTCTCAAAACAATATTGGTCCAGGAATGGTATTTAGTCGGTTACTTAAATTGAGTACAGACCCTTTAGTGTCGAAACCCCATATGGAGCTAGAGTGTGATTTATGTGCAAGTTGGGAATATACATCTGACTACAATCTTAATTTCAAGATCAAAAGTAACGTCTACTGGCATAACGGAGAACAATTAACGTCACAGCACCTCCAAAATCATTACCAAAAACAATTGCAAAATACCGATTCCTACACAGTATTGACAGGGATAGACTCCATAATCACTCAAAGTGATACAGATATTGGATTTGAACTTAAAAACCAAGACCCAGATCTGTTATTCAAACTAGCCCATTCAGAAAACAAAATTCTTAATGATAAATTATTATCAGTAGGAAATAAATCTAATGCTTCAGTTACCAAATTGATTGGTACTGGTCCTTGGATGCACATTCCTAACGATAGTGATCAAGACACCATTACATTAATACGAAACCCTGTATATTTTTCTCATGAAAAACCTCTATCTCAAAGTATTACAATAAACAATGTTGAAAATCTAACCCATACAAAGATTCTCGCATTGATTAAATCAGGTCAATCCAACGTTATTCTAAACAACACAAACGTACCTCTACAATCCGATTCAAAAGAATTTTTAAAAACACAATCAATTCTTTCTTATGGAGGACCAAGTTTCTTTTTTAACATGTCCAAACAATCTATGAAGTCTTTAGTAACAAGACAAAACATATTCAAATCACTTGATCCATGGAAGCACAATATCGAAAGTAATATTAGTCCTTCAATAGTTAGCATAGGAGTACCCACAGTAAATAAAAACTATTCAGACAACCAAACAGAAATTAGGCAAAAGTATTTTGATGATTCTGTGTCTCGTGACCTCGCACCTTATCAAGACACGGAGAAACAAATTCTAAAAATAGGAGTATCCGAAACATCTGCTGTTTATCGACCCGTATTTGATAACATTCTTCAAGACTTAGCATCTTCTATTTATCTAGTACAAGCTCAATCTTTATCTCATGATAGTTACGTCCTCGAACTTAGCAGTAAATCATCTGATTTTGATATTTTACTTGGGTTAATTCCTCCAGAGGAATTTATAAATACTTTTTTACTCTCCACAATTCATTCCAGTGGAGAATTTAGCTTCAGCAATCCATCAGATTCAGTCTTAAATCTAATGATCGAAAACCAAGTTAAGGAACATCATCCTGTGGTTAGAAAATCTGAAATTGGAAACATACAAGACCATATCTTAGAAAACGCGTATATGTACAATTCTGCTTCTCTACGCCATGAATGGATCCATGACCAATCAATCAGAAATTTCTTTCCAAATGACAATCTAGGGGAATATTTGTATTGGGCTGACGTCTGGATAGAATGAATTAAATCTGATCAATGATGTTATTCAAAGCCCGAACAGGCAACAAAACACATTTCAGTCTTACAGGGTGCTGTCTCACTACGCCAAGTTCAGATAAAATTCCTAAGTCGAAGTTATTAGCAAGATCATCTCCATTCTTCAAAAAATTCTCAAATCTTGAAATAACTGGAGGAAGATCGTCAATTTTAGACTGATTCACAAAAACACTTAACAAAGATGAGGACGCTTTAATCACAGTGCAACCATCTGCTATAGCTGAAACGTTACTTATAATTCTGTCTTCAGTTAATTTAACTTTGAAAGACACTTTATCACCGCAAAAAGGATTAATTTCTTCTGCGAAATAATCATATTCAGTAATATCTACCCCATTCCTAGGGTTCCGAAAATGATCCATTATTACGTCTTTATATATATTGCTTAAGTATTCTTCAGATATATCACCCATAGACATAGACCTAAATTACTCTGTAGATACTGGGTCCGAAGAATTATCAATTAAAGACTTTAAAGCATGCCAGGCTAACATCGCACATTTGATCCGCACTGGAAAATCAGTTACTCCAGACAGCATTTCTAAATCTCCTAGAACTTCTGTATCCAGTTGAGCCCCAGGCTCGGTAAGCATTTTATGTACCTCTTCAAATACTTGATTAGCGTGAGTTAGATTTTGTCCTTTGACACTTTCGGTTAACATCGATGTAGAAGCCCTAGATATGGCGCACCCAGATCCTTGAAATCCAACATCAACGATCATGCCATCTTCAATTTGCATATACAGATGAATCCTGTCCCCACATAGAGGGTTAAATCCTTCTTTATAATGAGTGTGAGGATCAACTACACGAAAATTACTAGGTTTAGAATTATGTTCTAGCAATATTTCCTGATATAAGTCATTTAGTCCCGACATAATTCACCTTTAATATTAGACTTACCCAAATAATTCAGAGACTCTATCAACAGCAACAATCAAAGCATCTATATCTGCTTTTGTATTATAAAATGAAACTGAAGCTCTTGCTGTAGCAGGTATATCAAATCGATCCATTAAAGGCTGAGTACAATGATGCCCTGTGCGTATAGCTACCCCTTCCGCGTCTAATATTGTTCCAATATCATGTGGATGAGCGCAGTCCATTACGAACGAGACAACACCCCCGAATTCTTCAGCTTGACCTATTATCCGTATCCCTGACATTTCCCTAAGTTGTTCTCTGGTATACAACAGCAATTCTTTTTCATACGAGGCTATGTTATCCATTCCTAAATTCGTTAAGTAATCTATTGCAACTCCCAACCCTATTCCACCAGCAATATTTGGAGTCCCTGCTTCAAATTTATAAGGTAAATCGTTATAAGTGGTATGCTCAAACGACACGTTCCTGATCATATCTCCGCCGCCTTGGTAAGGTTTCATATTCTCTAGAATATCTTTTTTTCCATATAAAATTCCTACGCCAGTAGGGCCACACACTTTATGACCAGAAAAAGCGAAAAAGTCACAATTAATATCCTGAACATCTACACTTAAATGGGGAGCAGACTGAGCGCCATCTATTAACACTACTGCTCCTTTATCATGAGCCATTTTAGTCATCTCTTTCACAGGATTAATGGTCCCTAAAGTATTAGATTGATGTACTACAGAAACTATTTTAGTGTTATTAGACAACATTGCTTCATACTCATCTAATATTAAAACACCATCATCATCAACCGGAATCACTTTCAAATTTGCACCTGTACTGTCACAAACCATTTGCCAAGGGACTATGTTTGAGTGATGTTCCATTGTAGATATGATGACATCGTCACCTGGCTTTAAATTATCTCTCCCATAACTATCGGCGACTAAATTAATTGCTTCAGTGGTTCCACGCACGAATATAATCTCTTCAATCGAAGCAGCCTTGATAAAATCTTTAATTTTCCCTCGGCTTTCTTCATATTTATCGGTAGCGAACTGACTTAAGGCATGTACTCCTCTATGAATATTAGAATTATATTCTTTATAGTAATCTGATATCGCATTAATGACGCTCAGAGGTTTCTGGGTGGTTGCCCCGTTATCAAGATAAATTAACGGCTTGCCGTTCACTTTCTGAGAAAGAATAGGAAAATCGTTTCTTATGTCCTCAACCGTTTTTTTCCCTATGTATTCTTTAATATGTTTTTGGTTCAATTAGCTTATCCTAAATTTAAAGTAACGTTTGGTATTGATGCCTCATAAGCATTATCAATATATTCCATAAAGCCTTTATCATCTAATTGTTCAATGATCTCCCTAGCGAAAGCCTGAATTAAAAACTTACTTGCAGTTTTTTCATCTAACCCCCTGCTCCGCATATAAAACACCGTTTCATCATTTATGCTTCCGGCGGTAGCTCCATGTCCACATTGCACATCATCAGCATATATCATTAAGCTTGGCTTGCTATCCACTTCAGCACCTTCTGATAGAATTAAATTCTTATCTGACTGCGTAGCATTGGTTTTCTGCGAATCTTTTCTTACTAGTACCTCTCCACCAAATACGGCCCGAGACTCTCCATCTAGGATCCCCTTATACACTATGTTGCTCGAACAATTGGGTTTAGCATGATCTATATTTATTAAATTATCTATATGCTGATCTCCGACAGTTAAATATAAACCTATTAGGTCACAAGATGCTTCCTCACCATCAAGTAGCACTGACATTTCATTCCTAGACAAATTTGACCCATTTGAAAACGTTGAAGATTTAAGATCACTCTTTTCATATTGCACCACATTAGTTACGCCCATATGGACAGAATCCATACTTTCAAACATAACTCT
>DDKW01000039.1 GCA_002339805.1 Dehalococcoidia bacterium UBA2588
GGAGGAGGACGCCGAAGGTGGGGCTAATGACTGGGGTGAAGTCGTAACAGGGTAGCCGTACCGGAAGGTGCGGCTGGATCACCTCCTTTCAAGGGACGATTGATTGAAATACTGTTAATTCAGAAATTCACATACCCTAGGTCGGACGGCAGGGCGTACTAACCACTGGACCAGATGGTTGAGCATTGCTCCCCTGGTTACAAGTTAGTGCAAGAAATCCCAACCGGATTTAATGGCAGATAAGCCATTCAAAAAAAATCTGACAGTGAAGTCATAAACATCTGGCAGAGAAGCCATAAACATCATTTACCAAGCAAGGTCAAACTAATAATTTTCTTTCTTCCACTATCTCAATTGCTAAAGTGCCACCATAACGGTGCCTCTAGATGATTGGATCTATGTCACAAAGACGAAGGTCTGAGCCATCAAGCCTGATAATCAAGCCTTCGTATATTTCAAACATTGGATCTTGTTGTCCTACAGATTTGTATTTGGATAAAACCTTACCTGTATGTTCCATGTTGTTTGTGCTTAACCCTAATACTCCAATTGAATCTCCGTATTTATCCAAATGTTCACTTACTACACCAGGGCCAACAGCTGTGGCAATTTCTAGCTGAAAATTATCCGTCTTAAAAACATATAATTGCGCTTCTAAATCAGCAGAATAAATCGTTTGAGAATATTGCTGACCTAATACCTTAGACCACTGATCGCAAGACTTATTAACATTATTAACAAATAGTGTGATAGCGCTGATGTGATTAATTTGATTTGAATGCTTCCGATCTAAATCTGATCCATATCTTTCAGTAAATGAAGATTTATGATCAATGAAAAAAGTCTCACTCCCCGGGGAATCTATTGGATCTACACTTAGATATTCCCATTCGTATGCAACCGAGCCATCAGTGTTAAATCTTCTACTATCTTTCACGTCTGAAGTAATAATTTCATTTTGAGCTAATCTATCTGCTTGGGATTTAAGATCGTCATCCCCTAGAGCAAACATATATAACCCTTGTTTACGGTCTAGAAATTGGAGGAAATCTGCTCTATTTGATTTAACCGTTTCTAAATCATTCACACCA
Organism: Dehalococcoidia bacterium UBA2588; assembly: GCA_002339805.1. Lineage (GTDB taxonomy): Bacteria > Chloroflexota > Dehalococcoidia > Lucifugimonadales > UBA3495 > UBA2588. The sequence continues at coordinate 1,092 of DDKW01000039.1, forward strand.
ATCAATTCCAAGTACTCTCCATCAAATAAAATTAATCTATTTGCAGTACCTCTATCCCGATGAATTCCTTTGTCAGTGAGTTCAAACCCAATTTCTCTCATTATTTCTGAAGAATCATCTAGGTCATTGGTAGCTATTAAAATATGGTCTAAAAACATTTACTTTACACCTTTCGCATATATAATTTAGTTTCAAATGTATTCTAAACTAAATATTAGTAAAAGTTATGTTAATTAACGATGTAAATGAATTCGAACTCATATCTATACTTGCCAAAGTATTAGACCAAGGGCACGCCAAGTGGGGAATGTCCAGCATGAACCATTTAGATCTAACCGTGTCCAACGGAGACGATGCAGCTGCTTGGGCTCCCAATACTCCATATGAAGTATTTACTATGGATGCCTGTGTAGAAAACGTACATTTCAGGCGAGACTTCAGCGGTTGGTATGAAATTGGTTGGAAAACTTTGGCTTCTAACATAAGTGACATAGCAAGTATGGGAGCTCAACCGCTGTATGGTCTTGTTACTTTAGGAGTCCCAGCAACCTTTAGCGTAAAAGAACTAAAAGAAATGTATCAAGGGTTTGCAGATATAAGTGGCCAGTATCAAATGATGATGGTCGGTGGAGACTTGGTCAGATCTGATAATGTATTTATTTCAATTTCTCTTATTGGAGGTTCTGATGCACCTCCACTGACAAGATCTAAAGCCAGTGAAGGAGATGTAGTCATATTAACCGGAACAGTGGGAGCATCCAAGGCTGGTCTGTTATTGTTACAAAAAGAATTGCCCATCTACGATAACAACGAAACGTTTTTAATTGAAAAACATCGTAAACCTTACCCCCACGTATCCCAAGGAAAAGTATTATCTAGACTACAAAATGTCAGTACAATGGATGTCAGTGATGGAGTATTCAGTGACTTAACTAAATTGTGCGAAAGTAGCGAATGCGGAGCCATAATTCATTCCGAATCAATCCCAGTAGATGATCAGTTATCAGATTGTTTCCCAGAGGACTTTTTGAAAATTGCTTTGTCTGGGGGAGAAGATTACGTATTACTCGCCACAGTTAACCCAGATCAAATAGACAATCTAAAACAGAATATTGATCTATTTGTAATTGGTAAAATAGTATCAAAAGAACAAGGAATCAGTGTTTTAGACACTCATGGCAATCACCAAGACAAAAACGACTTTCTAGGATGGGATCATTTCAGATGACAACTTATGAATTGCTTAGCAAGGAGTCAGAAACCACTTTAGAAATAGGCCGAACCATCGGACGATGGTGCAAAGGAGAAGACTTATTGCTGTTGCATGGCCCATTCGGAGCAGGGAAAACGGTGTTGACGCAAGGAATTGCCGAAGCTCTTGGGATCACTGGCCCTATTAGGAGCCCAAGTTTTACACTGATGAGCACCTATAAAGCAGATCTTACATTGGCACATTGGGATTTATTCAGGCTCTCTTCTATCCATGAGGTTTGGGATTTGGGAATACTCGACCAAATTGATGAAAAAACCATTTGTGTGATTGAATGGGCGGAAAAAGGGAGTGAATTATTCCCTGAAACCGCATTGGATATAGATATGGATTACACTGAAGATTATGAAGATAGAATAATCAAAATAGAGATCGACACAAGTAACCCCAGGCACTTAGAATTAAGTGAGATATTGAATAGGTTTAAGAAATAACTGAAAATGTTTTTACTCATTGACACATCAACCAGGAATGCAAGCTTAGCAATCTGTACAAACGGTGAATTTGTAAACAAGCAAACATGGTCTTCCCAATACAATCATTCTCAGGAACTGTTTGTAGCGTTGGAAAAAGCCTTCTTGGAAACCAAACTCACTATTTCGGATATAACAGCAATAGGGTTGGCATTAGGACCTGGGGGATATAGTTCAGTAAGATCTGGAGTCAGCGTTGGTAAAACAATAGCTTATGCCCAGAACATTCCTATTTTTGGCCACAACACATTAGACCTAGAAGCTGCTGTGCATCAGCCTCAACGCATGAAAATCTGTTCTGTAATTGAAGCTGGTAAAAGTGTATTATCTTATGCGGTGTATGATCCATCAGGGGAACGACTAGGACCTGACAAAGTTTCTGATATAGAAAGCATCCTCGATGAACTTGATGATCAAACTCTAATCTGTGGCGAAGGAGTCAAAACATACGAAAACAGCATTAAGACGACAAGCATCCAAATGGCTGTTTGGGATTCCCAAATACCACGGCTAGAAGCATTAGGCGCAAAAACTCTGGAAAAACATACAACTGGAAACGCTAGTAAATTAGAGGACATTGAACCTATATACGCCAGACCTCCTAGTATTGGATAAATCGTAACTAAAACATTTTAAACAAGAGTGAGAAATATGGAAAAAACATTAATTTTAGTAAAACCTGACGGTGTTCAGCGATCTTTGGTAGGTGCAATCATATCTAGATTCGAAGGACGAGGCCTCAAACTAATTGGTTTGAAAATGCAACAATTGAGTACAGAAACAGCTCAAGAACATTATGGAGAACATGAAGGGAAACCTTTCTATGACGGATTAGTAAACTTTATTACCTCAGGACCATTGGTTGCTATGGCGTTCGAAGGTGAGAATTGTATCGAAATATGTCGTTCCACTATGGGTGCGACTAATCCAGTAAATTCAGGACCTGGAACCATAAGAGGAGACTTTGCAGTGGACATAGGTAGAAATATAGTCCATGGATCAGATGGCCCCGAAACTGCAGAAAGAGAGCTAAATATATTCTTCAAGCCTGAAGAATTAGTCAGCTATGATAAGAATTCAGATGCTTGGGTTAGAGAATCCTAACAACCTGGGAACCTCTAGACCATATACTTTCTAAATTGTAGTAATCTCTTTGTTCTTCTTGAAATAAATGGATTACTACTGCTCCATAGTCTAGGACAACCCACCCAGAAATCGGCACGCCTTCACTATGCAAAAGCTTGCAGCCTTTTTGGTCCAGCAGCATTTCGATATCATAAGATAGAGCCTCAACGTGGCGGGACGAATTACATGTCAGTAGCACGAAATAATCTGTCAGAATTGCTTGGTCCTGTAAGTCCAACAAGACGATATTTTCCGCTAATCGGTCGGTGACTATCTCAACGACTTCTTGTGATAAATCAAATGGTTCCATCATGAAAACCATTATAACACCTCTCAGATATGCCACACATCCGGCCTGGGACTACTAAAACGACCGTGAAACGTGTATAATTCTTAACTTGCGAGAGAATAAAAGAGATGCACGATCTATCGTTTGGAAGAGGACATAATATAGCCAGATAAATCGTACAGATGGAATTATTAGGACAATAGGAATTATTCTATATGGATTATCTAAAAGATATAGCTGAGAATGGTCTGTATGAACCATCCACCGAACATGATGCATGTGGAGTAGGTTTAGTTGCTGATATTAATGGGATAAAGTCTCAAGATATTATCAAAGAAGGCCTGCAGGTACTGTGCAATTTACACCATAGAGGTGCGGCTGGAAGTGATCCACTTACAGGCGATGGAGCGGGAATTCTAATACAAGTTCCCCACGAACTGTACCTTCAAGAATCTAAAAATGATGATTACACCCTTCCTGAGGCAGGGCAATATGGGGTTGGAATGGCCTTTCTGCCTAGCAAGAAAGATTTAGCAGAAAATGTCAAAACACTAATCACAACAGCTGTTGAAAATGCAGGTATGTCTATAATTCACTGGCGCAAAGTACCAGTGAATCCAAAAGTCATCGGTACAGATGCACGAAAGGTACAGCCTTCTATTTGGCAATTCCTAGTTAACAAGAACGAAATTGAACTAAGCACTTTAGAACAGAAACTCTACGTTGTTCGAAAACAAATAGAGTCACAAGTCGCATCAATGGGGCTTCCAGAAGATCAACTAGACTATTTTTATATATCTAGTTTGTCCAGCATGACACTAGTTTATAAAGGACTATTACTATCCGAGCAAGTAGATCAATTCTATCTTGATCTAAAAAACGAAAATACAACGAGTGCATTAGCCTTAGTACACTCAAGATTTAGCACGAACACCCTGGGACACTGGAAATTAGCCCACCCTTATAGATACTTAGCCCACAACGGTGAAATTAACACCGTGAGAGGAAATATCAATTGGATGAAATCGAGAGAACCCCAGTTTTCCTCAGCGATACTTGGAGATGATATAACAAAAATATCTCCCGTCACTAGTGAAGGTGCAAGTGACACTGCATCGTTCGATAACGGTCTTGAATTACTTCTAATGACAGGTAGAACACTTGACCATTCACTGATGATGATGATTCCTGAAGCATGGGAACAAAATGAAGCAATGCCCAAAAACAAAAAGGACTTCTATAAGTATCATGCATCTATGATGGAGCCATGGGATGGACCAGCTATGATAGTAGCTGCAGATGGGAAACGAATCTGCGCAGTCTTAGATAGAAATGGTTTACGTCCATTTAGATACACTGTTACAAAATCAGGGAAATTGGTAATGTCCTCAGAAACTGGCGTGTTACCAATCGAACCCTCTGAAATCGAGACCAAAGGACGGCTGCAACCTGGACGTATGTTCCTAGTTGATTTAGAAGAAGGCCGAATCATTGGAGACGATGAGGTTAAAGAAACATTAGCCAATAAGAACCCATATGCCAGCTGGCTAGAAGATAACTCTATAGAACTAAGCGGCGGAATTACATCCACTGAGTCTGACCTCACCGGAGAAAATCTACTTAATGTTCAAAAAGTGTACGGCTACACAGAAGAAGAGATCCGTATGCTTCTTACTCCAATGGGCAACACAGCATATGAGCCGATTGGATCAATGGGTAACGATGCGCCGTTGGCTGTTCTATCAAGAGAACATCAGATTTTATACAATTATTTCAAACAACTGTTCGCACAGGTTACTAATCCACCATTAGATGCAATAAGAGAAGAATTAGTAACATCCATATCTGGTTTTATTGGAGCCCAAAGAAACCTTTTCGATGAGACTCCTGAGCACTGTAATCAGCTGTGGTTGCAGTCACCTATACTAGATAACGATCGACTGCAAGAAATTAAACAACTAAACAGTAAAGGCATAGAATCAGCCACTGTTAGTATGCTGTATAACCCAGCTGAAACAGATTTAACATCAGCTATCGATAATCTTAGAGACAATGTTATTAAGCAAGTCCAATCAGGGACTTCTATAATCATATTAAGTGACCGTGGAATATCTAAAAACAGTATTCCAGTACCCACTTTACTAGCAACATCAGCTACGCACCATGAACTGATTAAAGCTGGTTTGAGAACCAAAGTTGGTTTAGTGATTGAATCTGCTGAACCACGAGAAGTCATGCATATGTGCCTCCTGATTGGTTACGGAGCAGGGGCAATCAACCCTTACGGAGCTATAGCGACTGTAAGAGAACTATCAATCAAGAATATCTTGTCTGATGACCCCATAACTGTTGAGCACAACTACATCAAAGCTTCTGAAAAGGGCGTCCTTAAAGTGATGTCTAAAATGGGAATATCTACTGTTCAAAGTTATCGGGGAGCGCAAATATTTGAAGCTGTCGGTCTAGATGACTCTTTTGTTGACGAATATTTCACAGGCACCCCTTCGCGCATAGGAGGAGTCGGTCTTAAAACTATAGAATCCGAAAGCATTGAACGGCATGAAGCGACATTCAAGAGCGTGGAAGTTTCTGCAAATCTAGATTTGGAAATGGGCGGTCAATACCAATGGAGAAGACATGGCGAATTCCACCAATGGAATCCAGAGAGCATATCCAAGCTACAATTCGCCGCCAAAGCTAACAGTGCGAAAATATATAAAGAATTTTCCAAATTAGCTGACGATCAAACATATTACACAGCTACTATCAGAGGATTATTAGACTTCAAAGAATCTAAAAGCTCTATACCATTAGAATCCGTAGAACCAGCCTCGGAGATTGTGAAACGGTTCGCAACAGGAGCAATCTCGCTAGGATCCATCAGTAGAGAAGCTCATGAAACATTAGCTATCGCGATGAACAGAATAGGGGGGCGTAGTAATACAGGAGAAGGCGGAGAAGATCCTATTCGATATCAACTTGATGACAACGGAGACTCCCGGAACAGCGCTATTAAACAAGTTGCTTCCGGAAGATTCGGCGTGACTCCAAATTATTTGATTAATGCAACAGATTTACAAATCAAAATGGCTCAAGGGGCCAAGCCTGGAGAAGGCGGGCAATTACCTGGCCACAAAGTAGACGATTACATAGGTTCTATCAGAAATACAACCCCTGGGGTAGAACTAATATCTCCCCCACCTCATCATGACATATATTCAATTGAAGACTTAGCTCAACTCATACACGATTTGAAAAATGCTAATCCTAGCGCACGTGTTCAAGTTAAATTAGTATCTGAGGTAGGAGTTGGAACAATTGCTGCAGGAGTATCCAAAGGACATGGAGACGTAGTCCTAATCAGCGGTCATGACGGTGGCACAGGTGCATCCCCTGAGTCATCTATTAAGCACGTGGGAACTCCATGGGAAATAGGCCTAGCTGAAACCCAACAAGTACTAGTAGCAAACGATCTAAGAAGTAGAATAGTAGTGCAAACAGACGGACAACTAAAGACTGGCAGGGACGTTGCAATCGCTGCATTATTGGGAGCGGAAGAATTTGGTATCGCTACAGCAGCATTAATCGTGAATGGCTGCATAATGCTTAAAAAATGCCATTTAAACACCTGTTCAGTAGGTATTGCTACTCAAGACCCTGAATTGAGAAAACAATTTGCTGGAAAACCTGAATACTTAATCAATTATTTCTATTTCGTTGCTGAAGAACTAAGAGAAATTATGGCTGAAATTGGATTTGCAAACGTATCTGACATGGTAGGCCGAATGGATATGCTAAAACAAAAAGAAAACATAGGAGATATGCATCCTAAATTAGCAGGAATAGATTTATCTAAACTGCTTTATATGCCTAAAGCAGCTAAGACTGTAAACATCCATTGCACAGATGAACAGGATCATGGCCTAGATCAAGCTATGGACAAACATCTTATAGAGTTTTTCAAAGACAGCATTGAAAGCAAAAAAACTAAAAGTGTTGAATTGGATATATTCAATTACAACCGTACTTTCGGAGCCATGTTGAGTGGTCAAATAGCCAAAAAGCACGGAGATGACGGATTACCTGAAGACACCATAAATATCAAACTAAACGGATCAGCTGGACAAAGTTTCGGAGCTTTCTTATCAAAAGGAGTCACTATCAATTTACAAGGTGACACTAACGACTATCTAGGGAAAGGCATGGGAGGCGGCAAAATATCTATAGTCCCTCCGGAGAAGTCTACATTTAAGCCAGAAGACAACATCATAATTGGAAATGTTGCACTATACGGAGCAACAGGAGGAGAAGCGTACATTTACGGCAAGGGAGGCGAACGCTTCGCAGTCCGAAATAGCGGTGGTAAAGCGGTCATTGAAGGGGTAGGAGACCATTGTTGCGAGTACATGACTGGCGGGATAGTAGTTGTGCTCGGGGAGACCGGACGAAACTTCGCTGCAGGTATGAGTGGAGGCATAGCTTATGTTTACGATAAAGACGACACATTCCACACAAGATTCAACACAGGCCTTGCTGATCTGGAAGAATTAAGCGATGCATCAGATATAGACAATCTAAAAGAGCTCATATCTAACCATAAATTAGAAACAGGAAGTACCAAAGCAACATATTTACTGGACAACTGGAAGAACGAGATATCAAATTTCAAAAAAGTTATGCCTAGAGACTATAAAAGAGTATTAGAAGAGAGAGCCAAAGAGGCTACCAGAGGATAAACATGGGAAAACCTTCAGGATTTATTGAATTTAATAGAGAGCCTCCGGGTAGGAGGGATCCAAGATCACGCATTCATGATTACGATGAATTTTACGAAACTTGGACAGAACAAGCGATACAAGAGCAGTCTGGCAGATGCATGGACTGCGCAGTACCGTTTTGCCATACTGGGTGTCCATTAGGGAACGTAATCCCTGAATTCAATCATCAAGTGTATTTAGGTAATTGGGAGAAAGCGACTGAAGTACTACTAAGCACCAATAATTTCCCTGAATTTACAGGAAGAATATGCCCAGCTCCTTGTGAAGCGTCTTGCGTATTAAGCATCAACAATGATCCAGTCACTATTGAATACATTGAAAAAGAAATATCCGAGCGTGGCTATGCTAATGGATGGATTAAACCAGAACCCCCTACAGAGCGTACTGGTAAAAAAGTAGCAGTAGTTGGCTCAGGACCATCCGGTCTAGCAACAGCTCAACAGTTAAATCGAGCGGGCCACTATGTAACTGTTTATGAACGAGCAGAAAAAATTGGCGGACTCTTGATGTTAGGTATACCGGATTTCAAACTTGAAAAGCATATCGTAGAGCGAAAAATAGATCTAATGGAAAAAGAAGGGATCAATTTCGTAACCAACACAAACGTTGGAGTAGATTACGATGTACAAAATCTAATAAACGATTTTGACGCTATATGTCTCACAGGGGGATCTACGCAACCCAGAGATCTTCCAGTCGACGGAAGAAATTTGGATGGCGTCCACTACGCTATGGAATACCTTACCCAGCAAAATAGAATATTATCAGGGCAATCCGTCCCTCCCGAAGAATTGATAAATGCGGAAGGCAAACGAGTGATTATTTTAGGTGGAGGGGATACAGGTGCAGACTGCCTAGGTACTGCTATCAGACAAGGCGCGGAAGTCATTCACCAGTTCGAGCTATTGCCAGAACCACCTGAAGAGCGACCAGACGGGAATCCCTGGCCTGAATGGCCACGTGTATTGAGATCATCTCCTGCTCACGATGAAGGGGGAATCCGAGATTACAATATTCTCACTAAGCAATTTGTAGGTGATGAAAAATTAGAAAAACTACAAGCAGTTAGAGTGGAATGGAAGCAAGACGAAAACGGTAGATATAACATGACTGAAGTACCTAACAGTACCTTCGACACAGATGCTGAATTAGTATTGTTAGCGATGGGCTTTGTACATCCAGAACACAATGGGCTCTTGGACCAATTAGGAGTGGAACTGGATGACCGAGGTAATGTAAAAGTAGATTCCAACAAAATGACCAGCGTACCCAATGTGTTTGCGGGTGGTGATATGGTTAGAGGACAATCATTAGTTGTTTGGGCCATCTCAGAAGGAAGGGAAGTTGCCCGGTGCGTAGATGCCCATCTTTCTGGTGCCACAAATCTTCCTAAAACTTTACCTGTAATTCAGTAGGATTCACTCAAGCAATAACCTTTCCTCTGGATCTAATTTGTGTTGCACAACACCAACTTATGGGCGAGGCAGGGCTTCAGTCGGTTTAATAGAATATATTGACGCACCTTTGTTACTATTCAAATACACTCTGAAAGAACCATCCGGCAATGTTACTGAACCCGGATCTTGTAGTTCAAAAACCGGAATTTCATCGCCATGCTCATCATTCACAACAACCTGATAAAACTCCTTAGACCAGTTAACTCCATCTTCGGACATAACCATACCCAATATATCTTTCTCTAGTTCAGGATTCTTCTCATAATAGAATTCCTTTGGAACTTTCACAAACATATAATAATTGTCTTCGTGTTCCACTACAGTTGAATCATGGCCAAAATCAAAAAGGAGAGAACCATTTTCCCAATTTAGTCCATCAGCAGATGTAGTACTAGCGATAGCCCTTCCGCCACTGTAGTAAATTACGTATTCATCATCAATTAAAGTAACATCAGCACT
>DDKW01000051.1:0-30255 GCA_002339805.1 Dehalococcoidia bacterium UBA2588
ACCTATCCCTTCTATACTGGTGCCATCGTTGGCATTGCCTCTTACTACGACAGTGTTAATGCCGACAATATTACCATTTAGATTAAGTAGAGGTCCTCCACTGTTTCCCGGATTTATTACGGTATCTGTCTGGATCAAGTCGGTTAGAGTGGAGTCCCTACTGATATCGATATTCCTGCCTAATGCTGAGACCACACCTACTGTGACCGTAGGTCCACCAGGTAAAGCGAGCGCATTACCAATAGCTATTACCCAATCTCCCACTCGGAGATTACTTTCGTTTTCGAGAGGTATGTAGGGGTAATTTTCACCGGGTATTTGAATGACAGCCAAGTCAGATAATATATCGTATCCAATGATAGAAGCTTCTTTTTGGGTACCATCATCTAGGGTAACTGTAATTTTTGTTGAATCTTTTATGACGTGATTATTTGTTAATATTAGTCCTGATGAATCAAATATGACACCAGATCCAGAACCTTCTCCTTGACGTAATCCGAACCTGTCTCGAGATACAGTATCTGACACAATGGACACTACGGAAGATCTCACAGATTCGACTGTATCGGCGATATTTGGGAATTGAATATTTTGGGTTTTTTCTGATTGTTCTTCTATTGATACATTGGAAACTTGAGATGCACCGCTTTCTCCTTCCTGTAATGTGCACCCAGTCACAACACTTAGGGTTAGTAATATTACGGCGGTATAACTAAAGAACGTATGTTTAATTTTCATTTACGTTAAGTCCTGTTAAATATTGATTTTGGAATACTGCAATTTCAGATGTTCCTTTAGTTGCCAGATCAATTATTTGAGGTATTTTGTCAGTGCTGAAAGGCCCTGCTTCCGTGCCTCCCTGGATTTCTATTAGCTGTTTCTCATCAGTCATGACAATATTAAAATCTACGTCAGCATTAAAGTCTTCTTCGTAGCAGGGATCTAGTAGTAAATCATCTCCGATTAATGCAATGCTGACTGCGCAAACATTATTTAAAATAGGGCTACTAGTGATTTTATTTTGGTTGATTAGGAGATTAATTGCTTGGCTTAAAGCAATAAAGCCTCCATTTATTGACGCTGTTCTTGTCCCAGCATCTGCTTGTATCACGTCGCAGTCTATTTGTATTGTTAATTCTCCTAAAATAGACAGGTCTGTTATTCCTCTTAGTGACCTACCAATTAATCTTTGTATTTCTTGCGATCTACCATTAATTTTCCCTGTGTCTCTTTCTCTTCGATTTCGAGTATTGGTTGCTCTTGGTAACATACTATAATCCGCCGTAACCCACCCTGAACCACTCCCTTTCAAGAAAGGTGGAACTCTGTCCTCTACAGAAGCAGAACATAAAACCTTTGTGTTCCCTGTGGATATAAGTACTGATCCTTCAGCGTATTGTTGTAAATTTGAATCTATTGTGATTGGGCGTAGTTCATCGCCGTTTCTTCCATCTATTCGTTGCACTTTGTAACCTTTATTTTTTTTATAATAAAATTATACCGAATCACAGGGGTTAATTGCACTGTTCAGATAGATACCATGTAATACTCATCTTAGGGTTGTGTTACATAGTTAATGTTGCTTATAATCATTTCGATAACAGTTGGAGAGGTCATACCTGTGAGTGATAATGAATTCGATCATTTAAATACGTTTTTCCAAGGTGCTATTGTCCCTGTTCCAGATTCTAAGGTTAGTGTCATGACCCACGCATTGCATTATGGAACTGCAGTTTTTGAAGGGATACGTGGTAATTGGAATGAAGAAAAAGGCGTAATTAGTATTTTCAGATTGCGTGAGCATTACGAAAGGTTGCTGCGTGGCTGTAAACTACTTATGCTAGACATCCCATATTCTTTAGATGATTTATGTGATATTACAATAGACCTGGTTCAAAAGAATAAACATAAATCTGATATTTACATTCGTCCTCTAGCTTATAAAAGCGCTGAAGTTGTTGCAAATCTAAAACTCCAAGATCTTTCTGCTGATTTCACATTGATTACAGTGCCGTTTGGTAATTATTTGGGTTCAGACACTTTAAGATGCTGTACTTCGTCGTGGAGAAGAGTAGATGATTTGATGATTCCTGCTAGATTGAAAATAGCAGGAATTTACGTTAACAGCATACTGGCAAAAACAGAGGCCACTTTAGCTGGATTTGATGAAGCAATATTGCTGAATCATGACGGCCACGTGTCCGAAGGTTCAGGGGAAAATATTTTTGTGTATTCTGAGGGAACGCTTATAACAAGCGGGCTGGATGACAATGTTCTACCTGGAATTACTAGAAACACTATAATAGAACTAGCGAGAGAAGAACTGGGAATTCCAGTGATTGAACGAACAATAGATAGGAGTGAATTATACTTAGCCGACGAAGTGTTCCTAACAGGGACTGCCGCTCACTTGACCCCTGTCGTTGAACTTGATCGCAGGCCAATCGGTAGTGGTGAATCAGGAGAATTGGCAACTCAATTGCAGAAGATGTATTTTAATATTGTAGTAGGCAATAATCCGAAATACAGTCATTGGTGTACGAACGTAACTCCTGACTAATCAAGAGGAGATTAATATGGGAAAATTACAAGGCAAAGTAGCATTGGTAACAGGCTCCGGGAGGAACATAGGCCGTGCAACAGTACTTAAATTTGCTTCTGAAGGGGCCGATGTAGTAGTGAATGCTAGAACCAATAAACAGGAAGCCGATGCAGTAGCAGAAGAAGCTAGAGCGCTGGGAGTACGAGCACTCTCTATTGTGGCAGATGTATCCGATAGTTCTCAAGTCAGTAATATGATTAATCAAATTGTTAATGAGTTCGGCAAAATTGATGTGTTGGTAAGTAACGCAGCTATTCGACCACATGACAACTTTACGGAACTGACTCTTGAGGATTGGGAACGAGTCAGAGGAGTTGTATTAGATGGAGCTTTTTATCTAGCTTTAGAATGTTTAAAGCATATGTCCGCTCAAGAATCTGGTAACATCATCTTCTTTACGGGAGAAGGAGCTTTTTTAGGTAGTGCAAAAAGAGCACACGTATCTGCAGCAAAGATGGGGTTAGTAGGCCTAGCTAGAGGTTTGGCAAGTGAATTTGCCCCAAAGAATATACGTGTTAATGTCGTCTCCCCTGGAAGTATAGATACTGTTAGAGCTAATCCTGAATGGTATTTAGGACGGGTGCCAGACCATTCAGGAATTCCGTTAGGTCGGCAGGGTAATGTAGAAGAACTAGCTGCAACTTGTTTGTTTTTGGCTTCTGATGATGCCGGTTATATTACGGGCCAAACCATTCATGTTAATGGTGGTGCGTTATATCATTAAGATGAGTAATCCGTGATGTCATTTAGCCAATCTATAATAGTTTGTCTGTCTAAATATATTGATTTCACTGGAAGAGCATCTAGAAGTGAATTTTGGTGGTTTCAACTTTTTGTTTTGCTTGTACAAATTCCGTTTGGAATTTTACTTAATGTATTGGAAATATCCTCTTTTACATATGCGACTGTTAACATTTTGAGTTATATTCTCGCAGGCCTATTTTTCTTGCCTAATATAACTGTTACCTCAAGGCGTTTGCACGATATCGATAGGAGTGGATGGTGGCAAGTTGTACCATGGGGGTTTGGAGCGACGTATTATACGGTTGCATTGCTGATAGGAGAGAATCATATTATTGCATTGTTGAGTTTAATGGGCGCTGGAATCAGTGCTCTGGTATTGTTGTTTCTACTTACCCGTAAATCTGCTTTGAATCATAACAAATACGATTTGCCTAATATAGAAATAATTGAACAACCTGATGTAATAGACCAGAATTATTCTAGGAACACAGATTTGTTATTGGATACTTGTCCGCACTGTAACGCGAATATAGGCGAAGATTATGTGTTTTGCATTACATGTGGCCGTGAGATAAGAAATGATGATTAAACTACGTAATGCCTGCCAGAACCTTGATTTGAAGATTGATTATCTCTGGTTTTAACTTCGCATAAGTTAGGATCAGCAGTAATTTTTGCTTCAGTTAGTTCTTGAATTTCCTCTACTGACCATCCTGGAGCATGTTCTTTTAGGATAAATCCATCGGTTCCTATTTCAAATAATCCCAAATCAGTAGATACTAACTTCACTACTCCTGGAGCTGTTACTGGTAATGCGCATTGTTTGAGTAATCGTGGTTTTCCATCCCTAGTGGTATGCTCCATAGCGATATATACTCTTTGTGCACAAGCGGCTAGGTCCATAGCTCCGCCAATTCCTCCACCTTTTCTGGTTGGGATTCTCCAGTTAGCAAAGTCCCCGTTTTGTGCAACTTCATATGCTCCCATAACTGTGACATCTATCATGCCTCCTCGAATAAGCATGAATGAGTCAGCATGGTGGACAATAGCCATGCCTGGTATAGCTATTACATTTTGCCCTCCAGCATTAACCAAATGTTTGTCTTCGTGTCCTTCTTCAGCGATAGGACCGTAGCCTATGACTCCGTTTTCTGAGTGGTAGATTAATTCTCTTGAATCATCTTTGTAATTTGAACATAAAGTAGGCATTCCAACTCCTAAATTAACTATCCATCCATCTTGGAATTCCATAGCTAATCGGTCACACATGGTTTGCCTATTTAATTTTACTTTTTCTGCCATATCTATCCTCGTATGTTTAATCTTAATAAAATATTCCGTCTTCTGGAATTAATACAATCCTGTTGACATAGACCCCTGATACATGGATTTGATCTGGGTCTAATTGACCTACTTCTACTATTTCTTTTTCTACTTCAACTATGGTGGTTTTAGCTGCCATAGCCATGATTGGATTAAAATTCCTACCTGCTAATCTAAATTGCAGATTGCCGAAAGTATCGGCTCGGTATGCTTTAATTAGGGCATAATCAGCATGGAGAGGGAATTCTAATACATGCATACGTCCATTAATTTCTCTATGTTCTTTGCCTTCAGCTAGTTCAGTACCTACACTGGTGGGAGTGTAAAATCCTCCGATCCCTGCGGCTGCCGCTCGAATACGTTCTGCCATAGTTCCTTGAGGAACAAGTTCAGCATCGAGTTCGTCATTGTTATACATTTCTACGAATGGAGTTACTTGTGATGGATGAGTAGGCGCAGTGAATGCACAAATCATTTTTTTAACTTGTTTAGCTTGAATAAGTGTCCCTACGTCTATACTGTCTCCCAAGGCGCCAGCATTATTGGATATCCCTGTCAGACCTTTAGCACCTTGCCGGTTCACTGCAGATAAAAGGTTTCTTGGCACTCCTACGTTACCGAATCCAGGCGACATGAATACTGAGTCGTCTTGGAAATCTTTGACTGCTTCGTCAAAAGTTGAGAATACTTTGTTTTTCATTTTCTGCTCCGTAGGTATGATTCTATACTGATTTGAGTTAGCACAATTATAGAATGAATCATTGTACGGATCATTATACGACAAGTAGGTAATGTTGGTATAGGATTTCTGTAAGACAAGACGCATTTAGCCTTGCAGGGCTGATGTGATATGATCGGTCAAGTTTTATTAGTTATAAGAGTTAACTAGATTAATGGATCATAGGTAAATCTGGATTGAATAATATTAGATTAAATTCGATGACTTACGACACGGATATTTCCAAATTAGAAAGCATGGTGCTTGATTTGGAAGAGATCTCAATCTATTTGTCAGGATTGAGAGTTGTTAATGAAGGTATACTTACTAATCGTCAACTAGCTGAATCTGGTTTTCATGGAGATACCGAATCCTATTTTCTTAATCAAGGTAGGAAAACTGGATTTATGAGAGAGTTTGGCATCAGAAATCTAGAAAAAATGTCTGATGGTGATGATTTTGTAATCGGTTGTGTGGCTCATTCTTTTGAAAACGACCGAAGTGTTAATGACTGGATGGAACAAGTTTTCCTTAAACGTTTTGTGGACAGGATTGGAGAACTCATTGGCGTGAATCAAAAACTTTTGGATGTGAAAGAAATCCTTTCCGAGCATTTTTTTGATCATTCTTTGGCGGTACATTTGATTGAAGAAGGGCCAGAGGGTGAAGTTTCATTTACAATCATTGATTTTAAAATTGGTACCTTGCTAGGCGTCTGTTTCGTAGGGACCAAAGGCAGGCACTCTAGAATGGAATTATGCGAGCAAATTGGTCTAGCGCTAGAGCAGAAAATGGTCACTTATTTGCTGGGTTAATTGACAAGGCTCATTATTTCGTCAGTGACCTCAGAAGTACTGGCTGTACCTCCTAAATCAGGAGTCAGCACTTTCCGTGTTGTTAGAGCCTGTATTATTGCATCGTTAAGTTTTTGAGCTATTTCATTTTCCCCTAGATGATCCAACATCATAGATATTGCAAAAAATGTTGCAATTGGATTTGCTATTCCTTTGCCTGTAATATCAAACCCCGCGCCGTGAACAGGTTCAAACATTGATGGATATTGCCTTTCAGGATTTATGTTGGCGCTAGGAGCCAAGCCCATACTCCCAGTTATAACTGCGGCGATGTCTGACATAATGTCCCCAAAAAGATTTGATGCTACGATGACATCAAAATTTTCAGGCCATCTCACTAAATCCATGCAAGCAGCATCAACTAAAAGCGACTCAGTTTGTATCATAGGATAGCGAGAGGCTACTTGTTCAAATACTTCGTCCCAAAATACCATGCTGTGTGCCTGAGCGTTCGATTTTGTCACGGAAGTGACTTTGAGTTTGGTGTTTCGTTGCAGACAATATTCAAATGCCGCTTCTATAATTCTTTCTGTTCCTCTCCTTGTAAATACATTTGTTTGGATTACGGTTTCATGTTCGGTACCTGAGTACAAACTGCCACCAACTGGAGCGTACTCACCTTCTGTGTTTTCCCGGAAAATAACCATATCAATCTCTCCAGGACCTTTATCCTTGATAGGAGAGTTTACTCCCGGGTATAAATAGGCAGGCCTTATTGAGATACCTTGGTCATATTGTCTTCTCATGGGTAGTAGTAGGCCCTGGAGAGTTATGTGATCAGGGATGTTAGGATCTCCAACAGCTCCAAACAAAATAGCGTCAGAATCCTTGATTTGATCAAGTCCATCCGCAGGCATCATGAGGCCAGTTTGCCTGTAATATTCTGATCCCCAAGGTAGATCCACGTAATTGAATTTGATGCCTGCGTTAGTTTCCTCTATATGTGTCATAATACGTTTTGCTTCTGTGATTACTTCGATGCCTATACCATCACCTGGAATAACTGATATTTTGTGTTCTGACATTTTCTTCACCTTATGTTATTTGGATTGGGCCCGGACGCGTGGTTTTAAAATGGGTAATATTTTCTGAACTTTTCAGTTTGGATTTGGCTTGTTTAAGTGTATATGTCATTTGTTTTTGTTTAGGATCTAATATTATCGAGATGATAGTCCCGCTGTGTGCTAAAGAAATTCCTGCTGCGTTAATAGATTGTGCTAGTTCTATCACTTGGTCTAAATTAGGATTCGGTTTTATTTTCTGAGCTGTGTAAGTGTTGGCAGTTGCGCCTTTTCCTATTAATGCAACATCATTAGTTTTGATTCCTTCAGTTATATCACGAAGTGCATTTTGAGTTTCTTGTTCATGCTTTTTCCACATGGAGAATCGGTCTACCATGTTGTATTCTACTGTATCTATAGTCCCGCCAAAATCGATTGCTAGAATATCAAGTAAGGGCAAATCGCCTAATCTATTAATCAGTAATCCTGTTCTATGAGCAAATAATACCATTTCTTCAAACATCGTTGCATCACTAGGTTCTATGCTGGTCGCAATTGATGCGATTTGTTTTGCATTAATTGATTCTCCGATTGCGTTAGCGGTTGCTGCGATACAAGAGGTTACGTCTGAAGTACTGCTGCCTAATCCTTTTGATTTGGGGATAGGATTACTGACCTTGACGGTTGCTCCTAAATGAGACTTCTCAAAGAATATTAAAGTGCTTTCAATCGCTTTGATAGATTTCTGAAGCTTAGAGTCACCTTTGATTATTCCACTTGTATCGATTTGCACAGTAACATTGTTATATAAATTCACAGGGCAGGAGATTAGCGCAAAAGAATCTTCTATGACACCTTGTAATAATTCTCCGCAAGATGCAGGTGTTTTGTATGTGGATTGGCCATTGAACATTTTTAAGTCAGAGCTATTCCAGTATTAAGATTTTAAATTCAGAACATTTCCGGCGACAATATAGTCAACAGTATCAGAGGAAGCACTTATTATTTGATTGATTGTTCCTATGAGATCTTGAAACCATCGTCCTAATTGATGTTCTGATACCAATGATTTTCCGACTTCGCTGGTAACAATTATGGTTTCTGCAACTTGCTGATTACAGGTTATAATCAATTGTGTTATGTGATCAGTCAGCCATGTTTCATGTTCTTCGTAAGTTGCGTTTGGATGGTCTAATAGACGATTTGTGATCCAAAAATCCAGACTGTCAATTAATATAGTTAAAGGGTTATTTGAGTTCATTGTAAATTCAGAAATTGCGTCCCCTATGGTTAACGCTTCTTCCAGAGTAATCCAATTGGAAGGCCTTCTTTGTTTGTGGAGGATTATCCGGTTCCGCATGGCTTCATCGGTGTCCTTGCCTGTAGCTAAGTATATTACTTGATTGCCCGAGTTTGCAGCTAATAATTCAGCATGGTTACTTTTACCTGACCTGATACCTCCAATCACAAGACGAATTTTGCCAACCATATTTAATCCCTAAAATTTATTTGGGTTTCTAATCCAGTTATTCTGTAAAGGAAATTCATATCTAGGCTGTTTCTAACCCAATCTGCTAATTTATTGTATTCGTTGTCCATAGAGTACTCATAATCATCATTTGTAACTATTATTCCTTTGGATTCAGATATGAACTTTACTATGGACTGTCTTATAGCTGTATTATGGAAGAGTCCGTGTATATATGTCCCAAAAACAATACCATCATTTGATTCTACCCCGTCAGGGCAAGGAGTAAAATCAGGGACGTCTTTTCGTGTTTCTAATATGAATGGCGAAGAAGATTCATGTATAGAAGCTCCCATATGTATTTCGTATCCAGAAATTTGGGAGTTTGTAGCATGCTTTAATAAACCGTGATTGCTTGCTACTTTCCCGGTGATTCTGTGGGTAGACTTAGTTGATGCGAAAGTGGTGGTGTGATTAAGCAAGCCTAAACCTGAGTACTCGGGTAATTGGGATTCGACTAAATTAGGGTCCAATAATTGTTTTCCTAGCATTTGATATCCGCCACAAATTCCAATTATCGGTATGTTGTTGGCTTGGTGTAGCTGTGTGATTTTATCTGATATTCCGGTTTTTTCTAGCCATTGCAGATCGGATATAGTGGATTTACTTCCTGGAATTATTATTAGATCAGTAGCACTTAAAGAATCGGCAGTGGTGCTGAACTGGAGATTTACTAATGGGTCTCTCAGTAGAGGATCGAAGTCATCGAAATTGGAAATATGGGGAAGCTGTATAACGTTAACTGTAATGTGTTCCTCTTGGGTTTTGTGGCTAGGGAGGTCTAAAGCTACAGAATCTTCTTCGGGAATGTGTATGTCCCTGTAGTGATGAACTACACCAACAACTTTTTTTTGGGTTTTATTTTCTAACCAGTCAAGTCCGTCTGTAAGCAAGCTAATATCCCCGCGGAATTTATTAATAATGAAGCCTTTAATAAGATCTCTTTCTTCTGGTTCTAATATTTCTAAAGTACCGACTAGAGACGCAAACACTCCTCCTCTGTCAATATCTCCGCACAATAATACTGGAGCTTGGCAGTATTTTGCTACACTCATATTCACGATTTCATTTTTTTTCAAATTGATTTCTGCTGGACTACCTGCTCCTTCGATTACGACTATATCAAAAAGCCTTCGTAATTCATCTATGGATTGTGTAATGGATTCCCATAAAGTCGGTTTAAGATCGTAGTAGTCTCTGGCTTCAGCAGTTAAAAGAGGTTTGCCTAAAACAACAACTTGGGAACGATGATCTGCTTCTGGCTTTAGTAACACGGGGTTCATTTGAACTGTAGCATCAATTCCACAAGCTTCGGCTTGAACGGCCTGTGCTCTCCCGATCTCTCCTCCATCTAAAGTTACAAAAGAATTATTAGACATATTTTGGGCTTTGAATGGAGCTACTTTAAAACCTTCTTGCCGGAACATTCGGCAAAGAGCTGATACTAACACACTTTTCCCGACGTGCGATGCGGTTCCTTGAACCATAATTACTTTGCCAAGCACTAGTATCCTTCCTTCTTTTCTATGCCATGTATATGATGAGTGTCGTTGTAAGAAAGCAGAACAGTGTTATTTTCATATGTTTCAAAAATAGTTATTCCACAATTGGACAGGACGAATTTAAATGAGGACTCTAAAGGCAAGTCAAGCAGGGAACTGATTGCACATCTTAAAGAACCTCCATGCCCGACAATTAATATAGTATCGTTCATATGCTTGTCTTTATATGTCTGCACTGGAGTTGATATTCTAGTATAAGTGTCTTTTATACTTTCTCCTTCAGGAGGGGTAAAATTCACATCATTCTTTGTGGATTGTGCGAACAATTCAGGGTAGGTATCTTCCCTTTCTTGTATTGTTAATCCTTCAAAGATACCAAAAAATCTTTCACGAAGGTTAGGATTTGTTACAATTTTCAGGTTAGATGATGCAACTATAATCTTAGCGGTTTCTAATGTTCGATCTAGATCGCTTGAGTAAACTGCATCAAATTTGACCGTAGATAGCTGGTCAGCAGCTAAGCTAGCCTGATGTTTCCCAACTTCAGATAACGGAATATTGGTTTGGCCTTGAATTCTTCCTTCGGTATTCCATTGTGTTTCCCCATGGCGAACCATGTAAATCTTTCCCATGTCAGTCCTTTTTTATTTAGTATAGCAATTTTATGTTACTTGATGGATGGCTTCGATTAGTATTTTGCAATCTGGTATTGATCTGATGCCTATGCGAACGTGTTCAGGGAGTCCAAAGCTAGTGCAATCTCTTACTATGATGTTTCTAAGTATTAGAGAGTCTCGCATTTTTTTGGCACTGGACACTTTGACTAGAATGAAATTAGCATTTGAAGGTTCAACAGTGTAGCCCAAATCAGTTAGTGCATTGATCAGGTAGTTTTTGGATTTATCGATTATCTCTTTGCCTGTTTGTATATGGTCATTCCCAGAGAAAAGATGAATGCCAGCATTTTGAGCCAAAGTATTTACGGACCATGGAGGAATATATTGATTAATTTGTGACGTGATTTCTGCATTAGCAAGGCTGTATCCTAGTCTTAATCCGGTTATCCCATAAGATTTTGTAAGGGACCTTAAAAGAATCACTTTGTATTTCTGAACTAAATCGTATAGGTCTTGATGATCGGTTACGAAATCAATATACGCTTCGTCTAGGACTAATATTGATGATGCAGATTTTATTTTTTCTAGTAATGTGACTATTTGGGATTTACTGAAATAGTTTCCAGTAGGATTATTGGGATTGCATAAGAATATTAGGTTAGGGTTGTGGTTTTGTATAAAGTTATAGGCTAATTCCCAGTCCCATTCCCATCCAGGGTTAGTATAATGAGGTGTGATGAGTGAAATTTCTGCTTTTTGCAGGGTACTGGCAGTAAAATATTCTCCATAAGTAGGATGAAAGATTAAAGATTTACTAGTGAGAGTATCAGTTATGGTTAGAAAAGCAGACGCTATAGCATAAATTAGTTCGGTTGAGCCATTCCCAATAGATATGTTATCCGGTGATAGGGAATATTGCTTGAGACTTTCTGTTATTTTCTCCTTTAGAAGTACACAATCTGGATCTGGATATTGCGACAGGTCTAAATTTTGACTTAATTCCAATATTTGAGAGGAGATGTTAATGGGGGATATGCTGGCGCTGAAATCTAGAACTTCTCTATATTTGAATTCACGAGATTCCAAGACATTGGTGCCCCCATGGATTGCTTTAGAATACTGAGATTCTTCTTTTGATAAAGTAATGATTTGTGAAATTAATCCCATTTCAGTAAATCCTGCTGACAATAATAGCTACGATAATCAAAGTGAATATTAATGATGAGGAGTATAACGATCTTACTGAATTCTGGATATCGTTATGTGATATTGGATGCTTTGATTGACCAAGATTGTAATGTCCTTGTTTTGACAATTCAATTTCTAAGGCTCCTGCCATAGCTGCCATAGGCCATCCTGCATTCGGGCTTTCTGTGTTTCTGTGATGTTTTAACATAATGCTAAGACTCGATGAAAACTTCTGTGAAGGCAAGAAAATAGAAGACAATACGATTAATGCTCCAGATAATCTGGAGGGTATCCAATTAACTATGTCGTCTAATTTTGCTGATGCTTTGCCTAGAAGTTCGAATTCACCCCTATAACCTATCATGCTATCGAGTGTATTTATACTTCTATAAGCTAATGCGCCTGGGATCCCAAATATTGCAAACATAAGTAATGGTGCTATGACGCTATCAGAAGTGTTCTCTGATACAGATTCAATAGTCGCAGCGAGGACTTGTTGCTCATTTAATTGACTAGGATCTCTGCTAACTAATGCTTTTAAATCTGTACGAGACTTGTCTAATCCAGATGATTTAATCGTCTTGGATATTTTGAGACTAGTTGATCCCAAGAGCCTCAAAGAGAAAGAGCTTTTCAGGAAGTATATTGATACTAATATATATATCCATTGGTTAACATTTTTTAAATATGCTAACAGTAGCCAAGTTGAAATTAGTATGGTCATAGGTAGACATATGGCTAGTATAAGTCCATATATAAAAGATTTGCTCCCTGTGCGGGGCAATGGCTTAGATATCGTACTAATTATATTCCCTATCCATACTGTAGGATGAATTTTGGCAGGCCATTCACCTATAATTAAGTCGATCGCCAATGATGCGACCAATATCACCAAAACAGAGGAATCGATATCTAGTAAAACAGACATTCAGATAATCATCCTAGCAATCCATTGGTATTGAATATTATTAGAAGTGTAATCATACCGATGACTTCAGAAGTTTCATTGATTGCTCCGTAACAGTCGCCAGTTAATCCTCCTCCTAGTAGTTTCTTACTTAGATACCCGAATGCAATAGTCCAGCATCCCACTAACAGAATAGGTAAAAGTGCTAGGTATGAGTAGGTCAAGAGGATCGCAATGCCTATCGTTAATACATTTGCTATTATAAAAGACGCTGCTGTTTTTTCTGTTTGGAATGTGCTACCAAGCCCAATAGGCCTTATATATTTGAAAGTTACCAGCGCTAGTACCATTGCCCACCTAGAAAAAACAGGAAACATTATCAAGACATATAGACTTGTGCCAGATTCTAATGCATAGAAAATCAATGAGAATTTAATTATTAAGAGTACGATAACTCCTACCGTTCCGAATGCTCCTACGTGGGGATCTTTCATTATTTCCAATCTGCGTTCTGAATTATGACCTCCAAAAAAGCCATCCATGCAGTCCATAAATCCGTCTAAATGCAGGAATCGAGTAGCGAAAGTAAGGAACATTAAAATAAACCCTGCGGTTACATAATGAGGGAAATAAAATTCTAAACTCCAATATATTAGATAGCATATGCAACCAATTGATAATCCAACTACAGGGTAAAAAGATTTAGAAAAACTGAATTCTTGATTTGAGTAGTTGAGTTTTTTCGGGGTTGGAACCCAAGTCAAAAAAGAAAATGACAAAATGAAAGATTTAATGATTAGCATCATTATGAAGAATCAGACACTCCCGCTTCTCCAAAGGTGGCCATGTCGGTTAAACATTTCATTGCCGCTTCTACAATAGGCATTACTAAGGCAGCTCCAGTTCCTTCTCCGAGTCGCAGATTTAAATTTAATAAAGGTTCTATCCCCAGGTGTTCTAAGGCTATTATATGGCCAGGTTCTACCGACTGATGTGAGCCGAGCATATAATCCTTAGATATGGGATTGATAACGGATGCTATTAAGGCTGCTGCAGTGCATATAAAGCCATCGATTAAGACCGCTATATTGTTACTTGCACACCCTAGCATGAGGCCGGCTAAGAATCCGATTTCAAATCCACCAATTTTACTTAATACTTCTATCCCATCCGTAGGATTTGGAGTATGTAATCGGATGCTTTTGTCTATAACACTTATCTTGAGGTTAAGAGACTCTTCATTTATTCCAGTTCCTCTTCCTGTTACCTCTTCCGGAGCTTTATTACAAATGACTGCTGTGATGGCGCTAGCTGGAGTAGTATTGCCTATTCCCATTTCTCCACAAGCTACTAAATCTATATTTTGTTGAGAAAGTTCGTTTGCTAAATCTATTCCGTTATTAATACATTTTTCTGCTTGTTCTACAGTCATAGCTGGTTGTTGGGCAAAATTTTCTGTACCCGGAGCGATTCTCATAGACCGCAATTGTGGGTGGTCTGGAAGTTCAGATTTAACGCCAGTATCTATAACCATGATATCTGAATTTGAGTTTCGTGAGATTGTGTTTATAGCGGCTCCACCGGTTAGGAAGTTTAGAACCATTTGTCCGGTTACATCTTGTGGGTACTGGCTAACTCCTTCACTGACTATTCCATGATCTCCAGCTGCTACTACTGTCATTTTCTTTTCAATTTTATGCATGGGATTTTGGTATATTCCAGCTAATTGAGCCGATAGCTCTTCCAGTTTACCTAAGCTTCCAGGAGGCTTTGTTAGTGTGCTCTGACGAGAGCGTGCGTCTTCTTGGGACTGGCTATCTAATGGTTTGATGTTGATATTTATCATACTAAAACTCTATTCCTGGTTGTGCTTTGATCCCTTCTTTGTACGGGTGTTTAACTAATGTCATATCTGTGACTAAATCGGCATATTCAATCAATTTTTCAGGCGCATTGCGGCCTGTAATTATTACGTGTAGCATTTCGGGTTTGTTTTTTAGAGTTTCTATTACTTCATCAACGTCTACCCAGCCGTAATGCATTGGATATGTGAATTCATCTAGAATCATGAGGTTGTACTCATCGCTAGATATGAGGGTTTTACAGTCTTCCCAATGAGCTTTTGCTAATTCCGCGCTTTGATCTAGATCTTTAGATCTCCAAGTGAAACCATCTCCCATGGCCTTCATAGTGATCCCTAGTTTTTTTGCAGCTCGCTGTTCTCCAAAATTTGCTGTTGAATGTTTAATGAATTGCATCATTATCACATTCATTCCTCGTCCCCATGCTCTAAACATGACTCCCATTGCTGCTGTAGTTTTACCTTTACCTGTACCGGTGTTGACTATTACCAGTCCTTTATTGATCCTTGGTCCAGTCACAGACTGAGGGGTTGTACTTGGGTCGTTTGTCGTCATATGTACCTCTACTTTGTTTTACAAAATTTTATAAAATTTTGTGCTAAATTTGGCTTGCTGGCTAAATGTATGTGAATATATGAAGCGTATGTTTTGTTGGTATAGAAACCTTCCGTACGGTCAGACTGATTCAATATCTTATACAGAACTTGTTTTTCATTAGATTCTCGATTGAGGTATGACCAATGGAATTCATGGCCTTTAGTTGATTGATTTTTTTGTAATATAGGACTGTGAATTTGAGATTTGATTTCCCTGTAGCCTAGAGTTAATTTAGCTTCAGTCATCATAGATTGATATTGGAACACTCCTGCCATGGGCAGAGGTGTCCCATCTTCGGAAATGATGTTTTTGCCCAAATACATTAATCCTCCGCATTCTGCATAGATGGGAGTGTTATTATTGGAAGCTTTGACTAGTGAATTCATCATAGACTTATTTAATGATAGCTCTTCAGCATATACCTCTGGAAAGCCACCTCCAATGTAGATTCCATCGCAGTCTTGAGGCAATGCTGTATCCATAATCGGGCTAAATGGTACTAACTCTGCTCCCCACGCAGATAATAGATCTAGTGAATCTTGATAGTAGAAGTTGAAAGCATGATCTTGTGCAATGGCGATTCTGACCGTAGAGAGAATATTTTGATCAGGGAAGATTAACGATTCATGGGTCGTCACACCTGCCTCTTTAGATATCGCCATAATCTTGTCTAAATCAATTGTTTTTGTTATTTGTTCGACTAGGCATTCCACCCATTCGTTTGCTATTGTTCCTTCAACTGTGGGTATTAGACCTAAATGTCTTTCCGGTTGTATCAATTCAGGTCTTCGTGGCATATATCCTAGAACAGGAATGCCAGTTGTTTCTTCGATTTGGGGTTTGCAAAAATCTATATGGCGCTCGCTGCTGATTCCATTTAGTATCACTCCGGCTATTTTGACTTTGGGGTCGAAAAGTTTAAATCCTAATATTTCTGCGGCGATACTCCTAGCCACCTTACTTGCGTCAGCCACTAGTATCACTGGAAGGTTCAGTAATTTAGATACATGGGCCGTTGAGCCTTCTTCGTTTAGATTGGAGTGTCCATCAAAAAGGCCCATTACTCCTTCAATGATAGAGATATCTGCTTTTGAGGAAGAACGATTATAAAGTTCAATTATCACTTTTTCATCTAGCATCCAAGAATCTAAATTGCGGCTAATGTTCTTACAAACAGAAGAATGATATGAAGGGTCTATGTAGTCAGGACCTGCCTTGAATGGCTGCACATTGTGTCCAGCACGAGTTAGAGCAGCCATGATTCCCGTGGCAATAGTGGTTTTGCCTACTCCGCTTTTGACACCTGCTATTATTATTCCTGCCATAAAATTAACCTAAATCCTTGGAAATATTTGGCCGCGGTAGTAAGTCTTGGGGATTATTTGGTATTTTATTCATGTTGACGACTCCCCTGACAGATATTTCAACTTCCCCATCGATCGATCCGTAAATGGTTTTTTCTTTGGTCTCATGGTTAATAATATCCATGCGAGGGCCATAGGTACATCCGAAGATGCATTTGCACGCGGTCACGTTTACGTTTTCTGAAGAATCAAAAGCTTGTTTAAGTTCCCATAAAATATCAAGAGGCGTTTTATTATCTACTTTTTTCCATAAACATCTTGCAGGATCAATACAAATCAATGCACTTATTTTAGGTTTGTTTTCCATATATGTCCTTATGAATGACTAAAGCACTTGCCATCTGACAAGTGCTTTATATGGGCCCTGATTCTGTATGCGCAGAATGTCAGACAGTTTCTTTGGCAGGTCTCCTGACTTACACGAGATTACCTCTAAGCCTTCCCGACATCAAGACAGTGGCTTTAGGCTATATAATGTGTTTACAGTGGCGCAACCGTGATGGACTTTCACCATCTTCCCTATTAAACATGTGTGCCAAAGATGCTATATTAACTTTGAGGCTGATGTTATCACCATCATAATTTCTGAGTCAATTCAAATGGGATGAATATTAGCAACGATTATATAAAGGAGGGTAGTTATGAAAGCTACATTTTCGTATGACCATATCCATATTAGAAGTAAAGATCCCAAAGGGATGGCAGAATATTTTCATAAAATGTTTGATGCGGAGGTTTTAGAATCTGTGCAATCCGATGGACAAAATAGGATAGACCTAGATATAAATGGACTAGCTATATTTATAGCAGCTGTTCCTGAAGATTTGGATTTGCCTAACAGTCCCGGCACCCCATATTTAGGACTAGACCATTTTGGATTTAAAGTGGATGATGTTTACGGTGCAGTTGAAGAATTACGTGCTAAAGGCGGAGAAATTGTAGTTGAACCACATGAGATTAGACCTGGTGTAAAAATTGCGTTTATTAGAGGACCAGAGAATGTCCGTATAGAGTTGCTTGAAAGGGACTAGTTGTAACTAGACCCCACTATAGTTATCACTATAACGCCGGTGATAATAAATAAAGTGCCTAGAATCTTAAAACTGACAGTTGATATGGTGATGTCTTCATTTACGATAGAGTTCATGTATTTTCCCAGAATCAATACTGTGGCAACAGTGACAAGTCCTGAAGCACTAAGTATGGCAGATACCAAAGATACCGGTCCTAAAGATATGGCCCAAACTGAGGATATTAAAGCCAATTGAGCTATCAGCTCATTTGTTGTTACTAGTCCTAGGGCTGATTTTTTGTTATTCCACCAATTAGAGACATCTGCAACGGTGGATTTATTCAGGTTGAAAGCTATGAGTATAGCAAATAGTACAATCAATCTTATAGCATGAGTAACTAATACGGACGAGTTATCCAGAGCTGGTTTGAGTAGAGCATTTGAGGTGCCCAAGATCGCAGCACTGACTAATATTGGCAGTAAGGCTTTTAACAGGACCTTCGTGCCAGCGATTTGTTGTTTGGGATTGATTGAGATTATTATCACTCCGGTTATGATTACTATAATTGCTGCCCATTGAAAAGATGAGAGCAATTCATCAAGAAGAAAAAAAGCTAGGAACGCAGTGAATAGTGGATGGGTATGTACAACAGGGAAAATCCTAGAAGCTTCAGTGGTGTATATAGCTCTAAGAATTATTGTGGCATGTAGTCCAAACAAGCAACCAGATAATATTATCAGTGATATTCCTGTTAAGTTAGTATGACTGAAAGGTAGTACTGCTATCAGTAATACTAGAGTGATAGGAAGCCCTATTAAGCCGATGCTTAGGGGGTAGGTTTTGTAGTTGGTGCTATATTTTGTGGGAATTATTTTATCGAAAACATTAACGATTCCCATTAAGCATGCAGAAAAACATGCAATTAATATCCAGAACAAAAATTAGATCCTTTTGATAGTTATAGAAATATTTTCTTAACTAGATTAAATGTTAGTAAAATTATACCGATAATTATAAGAATGTAACCTAATATTTGTGCAATGATCTCGATTATAGGCGTTAGTGCTAATATAGCTCCGATTATAATGATAAGCGCACTGCAGCCTATAGGTAAAAATGGTCTTCGTGTGCTATTTCTGTAAAACATATGATGCCTTATTTTTGTTTGATTGCAAATTTAAATTGGTGAGTACGTGGAGTCAGTTTTGTGAATAATATTTTCCTCCACTAGTTTACTTAAATGAGTTTCTACATTTCTTGCCGCTGCGGCACGCAGATTTTTGCGTAAGTTTCTGGGATAAACTGTGTCAACGATCTGGCCTACCGTAACAGATCCTTCTTTAACGGCTGTTAGGATTTGGCTTTCACGTTGCAATCTGTGATGCAAATAAAACTGGATACGGTTTGTCGCGTTAGAGACAGTATTACCATGTCCTGGGCAAATAATTTCAGGTTTGAGGGTTAACATTTTCCTTAATGAACTTATATATTGATTAAGATTTCTTACACTTCCAGTAGAGTTCCCAAGTATGGTGTCACCACTAAAAAGCACTCTGTCTTGTTTCAAATGATACACGACATGGTCTTCTTCATGCCCAGGCGTGAAAATGGCTTTTAGCGTTGTTTCTCCTGAAATTTGTATAATTTCATTAGATTTAAGTTTTTGCACTGTAGGTTCGTCAGGAGACGAATCAAGTTTGTGAGCCAAAAAAGGTGCGAGTTTGGGGTGACATCTAACAGCACAGCCAAAATATTCCTGTAATCTATCGAGGCCACCGATATGATCGCCATGACCATGCGTGATAAAAATAGTGCTGATAACGGGACTGCCTAATTCTGCATGATATTTAATGATTTGTTGTGTCCAGTGTCGGTAATTTTCACCGGAATCTATCATCACCATTTCTTTTGTAGGATCCCCTACAAAATAGATCTGAGTACCTCCTGGGTGCATAGCTCCAAAGGTATTAGGATCTTCTTCAATATGTGTGCTATATACATGTTCAGTTATTTGCATGTCGTTCTCCTAGATATCCGCAATAATATTTTCACTTAGTAAGGATAGTGCGGCGTCTGAAGCGCCATCTTTGTTTCCGTTTCTGTCGGAATTAATTTGTACTTGTTTTGCTATTCTTTTCCCTTGTTTGGAGGCAAATCCTATCCAAAATGTGCCTATAGGATGTCCAGAACGACCTGCGTTTGGCCCTGTAACGCCAGTTGTGGAAATAGCATAGTCAGTGTTTGCGAGGTTCAAAATCCCTTCTGCCATGGCTATGGCCATTTCTTCACTTACCGTCCCATATTCCTCTGCGATGTTTTTTGGTACCCCTAAAATACTTTCTTTGAGTCCACCTGTGTAGGCGACAACTCCACCTGGAAAATATTTAGAACTACCGGAAACAGATCCCAGTTTGCTACCAAGAAGCCCACACGTACATGCTTCTGCCACAGATACTGTTTGATTAGAATCTATTAAAGTTTTAGCTATATTTTCTATGTCCATATTTTTACTCTCCTCTGTAGATATTAATTTGTCAGTAGTCCAAAGAATTCTTTATTGCCATTCCTGCCTAGGATAGGAGATTCACAGGTGCCAAGTAATTTGAATCCTTCTATTTCACACCAAGAGGTGAAGCCATTCATGACTTGATTATGAATATTGGGATCTTTTATTATTCCACCTTTGCCGACTGAATCCCTACCTGCTTCAAATTGAGGTTTTATCAGTGATAATAAGCTTCCCTGATTACTCAAGTGAGAAATGACCGAGGGAATGATCAGCCTAGTAGATATGAATGATACATCTATGCATATAAAGTCGACTTTACTAGGTAGTTCAAATGGATATCGTGCATTAGTTTTCTCAATCACAGTCACTTGGTCGTTTTGTGCAAGGCTGTAATGTATTTGACTATGACCTACATCTACGGCAAATACGTGCTTAGCATTATTTTGTAGCGCGCAGTCTGTGAATCCTCCGGTTGAAGCCCCAACATCTAGGACTGTTAATCCACTTAGATCGATGTTGAAATGCTCTAATGCATGAGAAATTTTTAAGCCTCCTCTACTAACGTAGGGTAATTGTTCTTTGACGTTAAGCTTGTGATCTGGATCCAATAAAGTTCCTGGTTTCAGAATTTTGCCTGAAGGATCATATGCGGAGCCTTGCATAATCATAGCTTGAGCTTTCTGGCGAGTTTCTGCTAGGTTAGTTTGTACCATTAAAACATCAGCCCGTATTTTGGTTTTTTTATCAGACACAATCGATCACGCTGTAAGTTATTTGCCTTTAAATTGAGGACTTCTTTTTTCCAAGAAAGCATTGAACCCCTCGTGGTAGTCATCAGTGTCGAATTGGTTTAAAGGTAGTGCTCTTTGTTCATCATTAAGATTTTTCAAATCAGGAATTTCGTAAATTTGATTAAGAGTCATTTTGTTAACTGAGTGGGATAGTGGTGCTAAATTTGAAATTTGTTGTGCTAGTTCTTGTGTGACACTTTGTAGATTTTCTTTAGCCACGACTTGATTTACTAACCCTACCCTTAGAGCTTCGCTTGAATCCAGTAATTTTGCACTGAGTAATATGTATAAGGCTGTACTTCTACCTACTAATTCGACCAGACTTTTCATTTCCGTGTGTCCTATTGTAATCCCTAGCCGTGCCACGGGTATACCAATTTTGCAGTCTGTTGATGCGATTCTCAAATCACATGCCACCGATATTTCACATCCACCTCCTGCTGCAATACCATTGATCATTGCAATTATTGGTGTTTGTAGGTTTCTGATGGTACTAAGTAACGTATCTACCTTATGATTGTAGATTTTCCCAGTTGTGGAGTTGATTCGTTGAGTCTGGAATTCGTGTATATCTGCACCTGCGGAAAATGCTTTATCTCCTGCACCTGCTATTATGATGCATCTCGTATCGGGGTCTTCATCTAATTTCAAGAGTGTGCGTGTAAGGTTTTCCCACATATCTGCTGTTATAGAGTTATGGTATCTAGGTCTGTTAATGGTTATTGTGGTAACCCAATTATTTTTATGACACAGTATGTTAGTTGTGTGGTTTTCCATATGGTTTTAACCCCGATTTTTTTAAAGGCTACATTTCTCTGTTGAAGGTGTCAAACCCCTTGAAATAGACATTTATTATAGTTTGAATGTATTATGCACTAATTCAACAGTTTTGGAGTGAATTATGAAAGCAGCTAGATTGACGGCACCTAAACATTTTGAATTTATTGATATTGAACAGCCTCAAGCCGTGGATGGGGAATGTTTGGTGAAATTAGAAAGAGTTTCTGTATGCGGTAGTGATATAAGGCATCATTATGGACCAATAAAAGACGAATCTGCATATCCAATGGATCCAGGTTTGCCTTGTCATGAATTAGCAGGGACAGTCGTTGAGAGCAGAACTGACCAAATTCAAGAAGGTCAAAGAGTGATAGTAATAGCTAGACCAGGGACAGGTGGTCTACAAGAGTATGTAGTTTCTGATCCTGGGAGAATGATTATGCTTCCAGAACAAGGTCCAATAGACGAATGGTTGATGTGTCAACCATCAGGTACAGTCCTATACGCATGTAGAAAAATGGGATCTGTTTTAAGCAAGAATGTGGTTATATTTGGTCAAGGCAGCATTGGACTGAGTTTTACGATGTTGGTGTCTAAGATGGGCGCTCGTAAAGTTATTGTTGTTGATCCTCTAGATTATAGATTGGAAAAATCTAAGACGTTTGGTGCTACTCACACTATCAATCCAGACAAAGAAGATTTGAGTGAAGCTATTAAAGAACTAACAGATGGACAAGGGGCTGATATTACTGTTGAAGCAGCTGGATATCCAGATACTCTTAACTTTGCTTTTAATAACGTGCGGCAGTTTGGAACTGTAATTGTATTTGGCATACAAAGTGATGCTTTGGTACCAGTGGAGCACAATACACTGATGAATTTACAGCCAACTATTATACCTACTACTGGAGCTCGTAGCTTAGATCCTATAGGCCAGATACAAGACATTGTGTCTCTTAGAGAGCGCGGCTGGTGTGATCCAGGTCCTCTTATCACTCATCGAACCGGATTTTCTGACGTGCAAAACGCATATGATATGTATGAACAAAGAGAAGATAATATAATTAAAGTGATAATGAATTTAGACGAATAACAAAGAAACTTTATAGGTGCCGATATATCAATATGAAGTTATCAGATAGAATAGAAGCTTTACTACGAAATTTTTATCTGTCTTTATCCATACTAGAGACGGCCAATAACGGGAGACTCGTGCTTGATAAGTTTTCGTTCCTGCCAAGGAACAGGAATCCGTTTGATCAAGCTAATATGCGGGAAGATAATCCAGATTATGGGTACGGCGCAATTAGGCCTGCGGTAAGGAATCATTTCAAATCCACATTTGCATTTACCGCTATTGAGGTAGATGCGATCTTTGGGAGCACATTTACTACCCATCCTGTAACAGAAGAAGACCCAAATACGCGCTATGTTAGGGTGATCATTTCTCTACTAGGGAAATCGTTCATAACAGACCCTATGAACCCTGTTTGGGAGTGCCCTCCAGAGTTTCACAATGTTTACGAAGCATATAATCCATATAGGCGTTTTGATGCAAGAAATATAGATGGAACAGCAATAGATTGGGAGCAATTTGGAGGAATTCAAGGGTTTGTATCGGTGCTGCAAAATGCATTGGTTGTTGTTAGGGCTAATGAACATAAATCTGACAGTTCTTCTAAATACACTGCTAATGAATTACGCCTAAAGTCCCGGAAGAGATCTGTGCAGTACGAGCATCTTAAGGACTTCATTATGGAGGCATGTGAGATTAGCAATTCATCCATGTCGTTAGCAGGTTCATTGTTTAACTCATACGAAAAATGGGCATCTGATGTCGGTATGACCGCACTATCTCAACGAGGCTTTGGTATAGGATTGAGAGAATTTGGGTTTGAAAGAAAACGTAGAGGACAGGGGAAGCACTGGTGGATAGGAATAAGGCTTGCTTCAGACAATGAAAATAAGGAACAGATACATATGAGTCTGGATCTTTGATTGTTTCAATTAGCTCTTCATAGGAAAACTAGCTTTAACAGCAGTATTAATTCCCCCGCGTATTTTGTAAGTCAATGTAAGATTCATTGATTTGGGATTGGTCAACTCTACTAGATCATTGAGAATCCTATTAGCGGCGTGCTCTTGGACGATGCCCACGTCTCTATACGACAGCAAATAATACTTAAGGGATTTAAGCTCAATTAGCGACTCAGAAGGAACGTAGGAGATCTCCAAAGTACCTAAATCAGGTAAACCTGTCCATGGACATACCGCAGTGAATTCATCGGTGTCTAGTTCCACGCTGGCATTGCTCTTCGGATAGTCGTATTGAAAAGTGAGTAATACATCTGTGCGTATATGTTCTTCTGACTTTATATCTATTTCAAATTCAAGATCAGTATAATCGTTTTGCAAATCGTCTATGGTTGTCATAATTTACTCCAAAATGTATTAAAACTAGTTTATCAGAGATATAAACATAACAAAATATTTTCCTAATTATGCTGGGTTTTTATTAATACTATGTAATATAAATTTAATATATATGTTACAAACTTGTAATACAGTTGTAATGAGGTTGTAATCTAAGCCGTTTATCCTCCCTTTGAAATTGTTTTTTAAGGAGGAATAATATGAATGCTGATTTAGCATGGATATTAACTTGTTCTGCTCTAGTTCTATTGATGACACCCGGACTAGGGTTTTTCTATGGCGGTATGGTGAGCCGCAAGAATGCGGTTACGACTATAATGCATAGTTTCGTAGCCATGGGCTTGTGCACTATAGTCTGGGTTTTATGGGGCTACAGCATAGCATTTGGAACTTCTATAGCGGGTTTTGTGGGAGGCTTGGATCACTTGGCGTTGTCTGGCGTAGATAGCGCAGAAGATAAATTATTCATGATTTTCCAATGCATGTTCGCAATTATTACACCTGCATTGATTACAGGTGCGTTTGCAGAGAGAATGAAATTTTCTTCGTATGCTTTATTCGTGGTCCTATGGTTAACCATAGTCTATGCTCCGGTAGCACATTGGGTTTGGGCATCAGGCGGATGGTTGTTTGAAATGGGAGCTTTGGACTTTGCTGGCGGCACAGTTGTGCACATCAATTCTGGAATTGGAGCATTAGCTGCAGCCTTGATCATTGGTCCAAGATTAGGCTTTAAGAATTCTAAAGGTGTTAAACATGATCAGTCAGAGCACCATCTACCGATGATTATTCTAGGTGCCGGACTTCTCTGGTTTGGATGGTTTGGATTTAATGCAGGAAGCGCATTGGCAGCTGATGAATTTGCGGTGAATGCATTCGTAGTCACTAATATTGCTGCAGCTGCAGGAATGATCATGTGGCTTGTAATGTCTGTGATTATGGGTAAGAAGCCAGGAGCGGTTGGAGCTGCTTCAGGGGCTGTTGCTGGATTAGTTGCAATAACTCCCGCTTGTGGAGTAGTAGGACCTATCGCTGCTATATTCATTGGGATAGGAGCTGGCGTAGTTTGTTACCTCAGTATTGAATTGCTTCTAAGATTAGGAGTAGATGATGCCTTAGCAGTTTGGGGAGTACATGGTATGGGTGGTACCTGGGGCGCTTTAGCTACAGGTTTGTTTGCTGGTGTAGGTTTTGCTGCAGCAGGTATGCCCGAAGTATTTAGTCCTGATTATTGGAACCAACTGACTATTCAAGTGATTGGAATAGTAGTTACTTGGGGCTGGTCATTTGTATTAACATCTGCCATTCTTTTGGGAATCAAATATACTATTGGTCTAAGAGTTACTGAATCTGAAGAAGAAGAAGGACTAGACCATAACCAGCATGGCGAAGTTGCCTATAACAGGTAGTAATTTGTGATCTTTGATTACATATTTTAGTGGCTCTAATTATAAAGAAAGTTTGTAACATAAATGTAATGAATTTGTGTTAGCATCCTTTCTATGATTAGAGCCACTATTTATAGTTAAAAGGAGGATTTCTTATGGCTAATGAAGCTTCCAAAGTATTGAAGCTAATGAAAGATAACAATTGTGACATGTTAGATATCAAATTTACGGATTTGCCAGGTACATGGCAGCATGTATCTGCTCCAATAAGTGAAGTTGTAGATTCACTGTTTGTAGATGGTACAGGATTTGACGGTTCTAGCATTCGAGGATTCCAAACGATAGATGAATCCGATATGTTGCTAGTACCCGATGCATCTACTGCTAAGGTTGATCCATTTTTTAAAGGTCAGGTCACTATAATAGCGGATATACGAGATCCATTGACTGGAGAAGATTACACTAGAGACCCAAGGAATATAGCTAAGAAAGCTGAAGCTTATCTTAAGACTACAGGAGTAGGGGACGGTTCATTCTGGGGGCCTGAAGTAGAATTTTTCGTATTTGATTCTGTCCAATTTGGCTATGGGCCGAATCATGGATTTCATCACATTGATTCCGATGAAGGCATCTGGAACTCTGGTGCTGATACTA
Source organism: Dehalococcoidia bacterium UBA2588 (assembly GCA_002339805.1). Taxonomy (GTDB): domain Bacteria; phylum Chloroflexota; class Dehalococcoidia; order Lucifugimonadales; family UBA3495; genus UBA2588. Next base: position 26,376 of record DDKW01000051.1, read on the forward strand.
TGCTTGATGGTATGACTTTAAATAAAGGGGCGAGACCACCTCATAAAGGTGGATATTTCCCAGCACCTCCCGCAGATACTCAGCAAGAAATGCGGAGTCAGATGGTCAGGACTTTGATAGACGCTTTTGGAATTGCAGTTGAAAAACAACATCATGAGGTTGCTACAGCAGGCCAAGGTGAGATAGATATTGTATTCGATGAGTTATTGAAAACAGCAGATAATGTAATGGCTTATAAATATGTGATCAAGAATGTTGCGAATCAATTTGGTAAAGTTGCAACTTTTATGCCGAAGCCTATTTTCGAGGATAATGGTACCGGAATGCACACTCATCAGTCTATCTGGAGAGATGGAGTGCCTTTGTTTGCGGGTGATGAATATGCAGGATTATCCAAATTAGCAATTAATTATATCGGTGGTTTAATAAAGCACGGAAAAGCGCTGATGGCTCTTGCTGCTCCAACCACCAACTCATACAAGAGATTGACTCCTGGTTTTGAGGCTCCAACAATTCTCGCACTATCAGCAAGAAACAGATCCGCTGCATGTAGAATTCCCATGTATTCTCAAAGTCCTAAGGCTAAAAGAGTGGAGTTCAGATCAGCAGATCCAACCTGCAATCCATATTTAACATTCGCAGCTATGCTAATGGCAGGTCTGGACGGGATTGAAAACGGTTATGAACCTGGAGAACCACTGGAACATGATTTGTTTGATTTGCCGGCGGATGAATTGGCTAAATTACCTCAGGTTCCCAGTAGCTTGGAAGAAGCGTTAAATGCATTGGAAGAAGATCATGACTTCCTGCTTAAAGGTGGTGTGTTCACCGAAGATGTAATTTCAGCGTGGATAAACTTCAGAAGGGAAAATGATGTAGACCCCGTTCGATTACGACCTCACCCATACGAATTCTTTTTGTCGTTTGATGCATAGTAATCTTATAAGGTGAATTGTATAACTTAATTAGGGCTTGATGATAGTAATATGCTATGATCAAGCCCTAATTTGTGGAGACGAGTAATGAGTATAGATCATTCTCAAAATGAAATAGAATTTGTTTTGCGTAATGCTAGGGAAAGCGACGTAAAATTTATACGTTTATGGTTTACAGATATTTTGGGAAATCTGAAAGGATTTGCGATAACCATCGAAGACTTGGAAGATGCTTTACTGCATGGAGTGGGTTTTGATGGTGCTGCTATCGAAGGGTTTGCTAGGGATAACGAAAGTGATGTAAGGGCATTTCCTGACCCTTCCACTTTCGCAATACTCCCATGGAGACCTAAAGATAACGCTACTGCTAGAATGTTTTGCGACATACATACCCCTCAAGGAGAACCTTTTCCAGGGGATCCACGCACTATACTTAAACATAACCTGGAACAGCTGGCTAAGTCCGGTTTCACATATTATGTTGGAACAGAATTAGAATTCTTTTACTTTGAGAATGATGTTAGTCCTATTTTAGTAGATAAGGACGGATATTTTGATCAGAATTCTGGCCAGGTGTCAGGTGACTTAAGACGAGATACTGTATTAAATCTGGCTCAAATGGGCATACCTGTAAAATATTCTCATCACGAGGTCGCTCCGAGTCAAAATGAGATCGATTTACAATATACTGATGCATTGTCTATGGCTGATAATGTTGTTACGGCCAAACTGGTTATCAAGGAACTTGCTCTAGCTAAAGGGGTTTACGCGACATTTATGCCTAAACCAATCTCGGGCATTAATGGTTCAGGGATGCATACTTACCAATCTTTATTTAAAGGTGAAAATAACGCATTTTATTCTGATAACGATCCCTTTCATTTGTCTCAGGATGCAAAATATTTTGTTGCAGGTTTGCTCACACACGCTCCTGAAATTACTCTCGTAACCAATCAGTGGATAAATTCATACAAAAGATTGGCGTCTGGCCATGAAGCACCTAAGTATTTGTCGTGGGCGCATTTAAATAAGTCTGATTTGATAAGGATACCTGCCTTTAAGACTGGAGGCCAAAATGCGGTTAGAATAGAATATCGAGCTCCCGATCCTGCTTGTAATCCATACTTAGCATTTAGTGTTATGCTTGCCGCTGGGCTTAAAGGGATAGAAGGGAAGTATGATTTAGTTGAGCCTGGAAAACCAGAGATATCAAACATGGTTGTTCACAATGTATCAAAATTGCCTTCTAGTCTAGAACAAGCAATCTTATTGGCGGAAAATAGTGAATTGCTTAAAACGACTCTGGGAGAGAACATATTTGATAGGTTCATATTGAACAAGAAAATTGAGCTAGACTTATATCAGAAAGAAGTTACAGATTTCGAAATAAATAGATATTTATCTATGTTGTGATCGTTTCACTTTTACCGAGTAGGGCGCTTTCTCGGAACTTATTTTGTTCATAGCTGAAACACTGACCACATACCAACTACCGTATTCTGGAATCGGAAGTGATAAGACTCCGTTGTTGTTATCATCAAGTTTGAATGGAATGATTTTGTGCTCATTACCCATTAGTATTACGTTAACAATAAAATCTTGCTTAACACGATTGTTTATAACGGTAAATCCATTATTATCCCATTGAATTGTATCCTCTTTATTTATGTCTTTTATTACAGCATCTGATATGCAAATCCCAGGACCAGTTGTGCTGGCGTCGGTCACGTAAGATAGTCTTACAAGGATAGTTTTTGATTTGTATTGGTCTAAGCTTACATTTAAATCAGACCAGCCTTGTATGCCTGTGTACCCTTGGTTTAAATGAGACATACTGTATGGAGAAGGCGTCATTTCAGGAGAAGATAGAGCTGTCCACGTATCGCCGTTATCTTCTGAGACTAGAACATGCAAATAATCCCAGCTATCCTCAATATTAAAAGCTGAGTGGAAGTTAAGCTTGGGTGATTGTGTTCCTGAGAGATCTACTCTCGTGGTTAGTGTGCTATTAATAGAGTCGCCTCTATTGCCCCAAAGACATGTGTTCTGAAGACTGTTAATAGGGCTAAACCAAGTGTTTATTTTAGGAGCACCGTCGAATTCTATAGACATATTGCCCTCTTCTTTTGGAAGCGCAATATCTACATAATGGGAACTGTATTGATTTATGTTCCTTTCTATAACTTCATCAAATCCTATACTATTTTGTTTCGCGAAATCGAATGTGTTACCTTCTAAATTTGAATAGCTATGCGTTTCGTCATACCCATTAAGTAAATTATGAATAGACCATTCACTAAATAGCTCCTCAAAAGATTTATCAAGTCCTTCTTCAGAAAAGTAATCGTTTATTGCTTGGATGCCGTCTGATGATTCTGCTACAAGGCCTGATAATAATGAATCACTATTTAAGTATTGGTCAGTCAGGTAGGTAAAGAATAGGCGAGCTGAGAAGTAATGTTGTGATTGGTTACTTAGAGACCAATGAATTAAAGATATTTCTGGGTTGAAAGAATTTATATTAAAAGGATTATATCCTAATGAATTTACGGAGTATTCCGAAAGGCCTTCGTTGAACCATGTTTCTTCTGTTCGATCTTTATTCCAATGCATAGCATGTTGCAATTCATGCGTTAATACACTCAAATATTTGTCGCTGCCGACCGCTAAATCAGAATGAATATATATGGCAGTTATTTCGTTACTTGTGGGATAGATTTGTTTTGGGTATATATCAGTGTTCTTAAAATATCCTCCTATACCTCTCCCAAGAGGAGCATGGATTATTCGTAATTTATCATTAGGTCGGATTTTAGAAATCCATGGTTCGCCAAAAACGGATACAAGTGTTGGGTATATTTCATATTCAAAAATATTGGCTGCTTCTTGTATCTGGCTGGTAGAAGCATTTTCATTATGGAAATACCAAGCTGCATTTGAGGTTG
>DDKW01000051.1:30638-44937 GCA_002339805.1 Dehalococcoidia bacterium UBA2588
CAGAACCTTATTTAAGTCTGTTGGAAGTGGGTCACTAATTTCTTGGTAATGTTTATTGGATGTAATCTCTGTACATATATTTAAGTCTGGCGGGAATGAATCTTTTTGCTTTATCATTGAAGCTTCTGAATCACATAATTCAATATTTGATTTAATTCCGTCGCTACTGCAACTAGATATTACAAGTGTAGTGATCAAAACAATTGATATGAATCTCAAGTAATAACGCATACTTTAATTAAACATATTCATGGTTGTGTCACTATCATTATGTATCCAGAATGATAGGATTTCTACGCATTTTGCAATAGTTTCTTCCATTAATATTTTTTCTTCTTCCTCGAATTTCCCTAACACCCAATTTACTAAGTCTATATTTGTATGATTAGGGCTGCCCACGCCGATTCGTAATCTCGGAAATATATTTCCGTTGGTTGATTCAATTATAGATTTAATTCCATTGTGTCCACCGCTCGATCCATTTATTCGAACTCTGACTTTGCCAACTGGTAATGCTATATCATCATAAATAATCAATATGTCAGATAATTCAACTTTAAATCTATCTAGTAGATACTTGATAGCTATTCCACTATTGTTAATAAATGTTCTAGGCTTGACTAGCACAATATCTATTTCATCGAGCTCTCCGAATTGCATGGAGCATTTTGCTTTGCGTTCTTTCTTATCAATCTTTAGCTGTTTAGCAAAAGTATCAATTATGGAGAATCCTATGTTGTGTCTTGTATCAAGATATTTTGTACCAGGATTCCCTAATCCTATTAGTATTTTCATTTTATTAACTCGTTGATTGCATTAGATTTAAGAAATCCGATTCTGTTAGTAAAGGTGTGCCCAGTTCTTGTGCTTTGATCAATTTTGATCCAGCAGACTCCCCAATAACTAAATATGAAGTATTTGATGTGACACTATTCGTGACCTTGCCGCCATTTATTTTGATTAACTCTTCTACTTCTTTACGAGATAGATTAGGTAATGTTCCTGTTATTACGAAGGTTAAATTGGTCAATGAAGTTGAGGCAGGAGTTAGAACGGAATTTTCCATGGTTAATCCTAATATTAGCAATTCATCGATTAGAATCTTATTATTTTCGATACTGAAGTATTGCTGGATAGAAGTAGCTATTTTAGGACCAATACCTTCTATTTTTATTAGGTCATCGAATGAGGCTTCAGTTAATTGTTGCAGGCTGTCGAAACATTGTGAAAGGATCATTGCGATCTCTGATCCTACATGCAGTATCCCAAGTCCAAATATTACTCTGTCTAAAGGTTTGGTCTTGCTGGTTTCAATATTTAATATCAATTTTGATGCTAAAATTTCTCCCATTCGGTCTAATGTACTTAAATCTTCTAGCTTTAGTTTATATATATCGCTGATTTGCTGAATCATTTTATGGGCTATTAAAATCTCGCACCATTTTTCTCCCAAACCTTCAATATCGAGAGCATTTTTACTCACAAAATGTTTAATAGTTTCTAGGAAAATTGCAGGGCAACTGGAGTTACTGCATCTATGTGTTGAATCATCCTTAATTATAGAGCTGTCGCATTCAGGACAATTCTCAGGCATTTGGAATTCAGTTTCAGTACCAGTTCTTGACTCAATTACTGGTCCTACTACATGCGGAATCACGTCTCCTGCACGTTCTACTATAACCGTGTCTCCTATTCTGATGTCTTTGCGATGTATATCTTCTTCGTTGTGAAGAGAAGCATTAGTGACATTGACTCCTCCGATTTGAACGGGGGCTAGAACTGCAAAGGGATTTATGCTTCCAGTGCGCCCCACATTTAACCCTATGGATATTAATTTAGTATTCGTTCTTTCTGCAGGGAATTTATAAGCGATTGCCCAGCGTGGTTCTCGCCCAACAAATCCTAAGTCTCGTTGTATGTCCAATGAATTGACTTTGATCACAATTCCATCGATTTCATATCCCAATTCTGACCTATGATTCATCCAGTATTCATAGTATTGTTGTACTTCTTCTAATGAACTGCATACGCGAGTTTCAGGATTGGTTTTTAAACCCAATCCTTGAATCCAATTGAGGCTTTTAGTGTGATCTATCAAATTGCTGTTAGAGGATTCATTCAAAGAATATACCCAAATATCTAGGTTTCTGGAGGAGGTTATGCGTGGGTCTAATTGTCGTAATGAACCAGAAGCAGCATTTCTAGGGTTGGCTAATAAAGGTTGGTTTTGATCCATTCTTTCTTGGTTAATAGAATTGAAGGCTTTCAATGGCATGTACACTTCTCCCCTAACTTCTAAGCGCCCAGGAAGGGGGTGTGTCAGAGATAATGGTATTGATTTTATAGTCCTCAAATTAGTTGTTACATCTTCCCCTACTAAACCATTACCTCTGGTTGAACCTTGAATAAAGATTCCATTTTCGTATATTAAGCTGATTGCTAAGCCATCTATTTTAAGTTCTGCGGAGAAACTTAGGTTGGTGTCATCTAAGAGATTGTGTGCTCTTTGTTCCCATTCTAGAAGCCCTGTGTAATCAAATGTATTAGCTAAGCTCAGCATCGGAACTGTGTGATTAACAGAATTAAATTGGTCTGAGGCTTCTCCTCCTACCCTTTGTGTTGGAGAGTCACTGGTTATGAGTTCTGGATAGGCGTTTTCTATTCGCTTTAATTCAATTATTAGTTGGTCATATTGGGAATCAGATATTAAAGACTGGTTTAATACATAATAATTGTAATCGTGATCTCTTATTTGACCCTTTAAGTCATTCAGTTTTTGTATGTGATGCTCCATTGGTGTTACTTCCTAATAGAATCAATGTACACAGTATAAATCCTTTGATATCCTTATTTAAATATTTTGATAAAGCAAATTTTGTTATTCAAAAGCAGTGGAGAATGGAAATGAGTATGACATCTAATGAAACGAGAACACAAATCGTGAACATGGTAAAGGATTTTGTTAAAAGAGATGTTGAACCAATCGCAGCTGAAATGGATAAGAATGATGAAGTCCCATTTGAATTAATAGACACCATGAAAGACTTAGGTCTTTTTGGAATAACTGTACCAGAAGAATATGGCGGCATGGGGTTAGACTACACTACTTTTGCGATGATATTTGAAGAACTTAGTAAAGGTTTTATGAGTATCAGTGGAGTGATAGGTACCCACCACATACTTACGTATGTCTTGACTCATTTTGGTACTGAGGCGCAGAAGAAACAGTTTCTACCCGACTTAGCTTCTGGAGTTAAAAGAGGTGGGCTAGCGTTGACTGAACCAGGTGGAGGTACAGATGTTGCTAGTTTGAAAACTAAAGCCGAGAAAGACGGTGAGGAATACGTTGTTAATGGCTCAAAAATGTTTATAACAAATGCAAGGCACGGTGATATGTTTTGTCTTTTAGCTCGTACTGATCCAGATCCAGATTCCAAACATAGGGGATTGACAGCTTTTGTAATGGAAAAAGGAGAAGGATTTAGGATTGGGAGAGATTTAGATAAATTAGGATACAGGGGCTTGGATACTTGTGAAATATTTTTTGATAACTTGAGAGTGCCAGAGGATAATGTTATTGGGGGGGTAGAAGGACAAGGGTTTTCTCAGGTGATGAGTGGATTAGAGACTGGAAGAATAAATGTAGCGGCAAGGGCGGTAGGTGTTGCTCAAGCTGCTTTTGATGCTGCGATCAAATATTCACAGCAGCGATATAGTTTTGGTGCACCGCTATCAGATACACAGATTATTCAAACCAAATTAGCTGATATGGCTACTAAGATTCAGGCAGCAAGATTGCTTACGTATGATGCTGCTGAGAAAAAAGATTTGGGTGAAAGGTCTGATGCAGAATCAGGGATGGCCAAACTATATGCAAGTGAAATATGCCAAGAAGTGGCAATGGATGCCATGAGGATTCACGGAGGTTATGGGTTTATTAAAGACTTACCAGTAGAAAGATATTATAGAGACGCCCCGCTTATGATCATTGGTGAAGGAACTAATGAGATCCTTAAAATAGTCATAGCGAGGCAACTCCTAAAGCGACCGGAATATCAAATTAGTTAATTCTAGTCTTTGAATTCTGATTCGATAGGATTGAAAGTAACCCGTAGCATTTCAGAATCTGATTCATTTCTCCATTGGTGGTGAACATTACCTGGTACTAGGATTCCATCTCCTTCTACCACTTTGTAGTCTTTACCGCCGCAGTTAATAATACCTTCTCCAGAAAGTATATACACGACATGCTCCCAAGGGTGGATATGCCCGCCTGTGTCCGCGTGACTCACGGATCCTGGTTTCATTGCGCCGTTGTATAGCATTACATAGTTTAAGGCTCCTTCAGGGCTGCCAATAAGTACGTTCCCACCGTCAAGGGTGGAGCAGTTTCTTATAGTTGGTTTTTCTCCAGTTCCTCCACCCTGCTTGGTAGAACCACCAGATTGTGCTGCTATCAATGGATTAACTTCTACTCTACTGAGGGTACCTGTTCCACTATCGTTGATTGTGTAATGATCAACGTTAGGTGGTATGAATAACCCGTCACCTGCTTGAACAGGATATTCAACACCATCGCAATGTAATGTTCCTTTGCCAGAAATTATATACACTTCGTGTTCCCATTCATGGATATGGTGAGGGCTTGTTTCCCCGTGTTCAAATTGTGAATAGGTCAGTGTACATGTAGGTGGATTTTCATCAAGAAAGACTAATCGTGCAGGGGTTCCATCGTTTTTATTTTTTATTAAAGGCTCCATAGTTATACTCCATTTCTAGTGTTGATTATTCGTGATGTTAACATAATGCTAAGATTAACTCATCATTTTCTTTACTGATTCAATTACTTCTGTAGAAGCTGGATCAACATTCTTTAGGATTCCAAGATAAAAACTTGTGTAGTCAGACAATGTCATCATACACATGATTTGTTCTAATTTATTTGAGAATTCTGATTTAATAAAATGATGTTTTATACCATTGTCAGATAACACTTTTTCCAGGGTTGAATAACGTTTTTGCAACCATGTTGGGTTTTGCTTGGGTTCTATAACCAATACAAATAAATTGGAGTTAAATGATTCATATTCCTGCACTGATTCAATAGTGTTGTGAAATAATTCTGGTATGTAGTCATTCAAACACATCGATTTGGAATTTTCATTTATCTGAGTTTTCCATCGGAGAGTCATCCCTTTAAATAATCCTCCCCCATAAATGCATGGAAACTTATTTTGAAGTTGAATCGCCAATTGCTTTGCTAAATTATTGGGGATGGTACTCTCCATTGCATATTCAGTGATGCATCGATTTACTGAGGTTAACGTATCCTGTATTTCTAATTTATCTAAAGTTGCTAAATTTAATAAAACGAATAATCGGATCAATATTAAAAAATGATAGGGGACTACGCTCCTGGGCTCCCCCGTAACGTCCATTTTAATTAGAGGTATATTGTGATTTTTAGCTAAGGATTCTAATTTGCCGCCACCAGTTACCACTACAATTCTACATCCCGCTTCGTATCCTTTGTGAAATACAGAGATGCTTTCTTCGGTATTGCCTGAGAAACTATTGACTACTAAAAGGGTTTGGGATGATGGGGTATATGGTAATTCGGGTTCACGAATCACTGTAGTAGGGATGGTGGCATTTCCTCCAATGTAATCATTTAGTAAATCAGATGCAATAGCTGAACCTCCCATGCCTGCTAATATTACATCTGATGGTGCGTCTGTATTCTGTAGAGATATAGATGTTTCAAACACTGCATTTAGCATGGCTGTTGTATTAGCAATCCTATCTGACATATTGGTTACATCAATATTTTTTATGTAATTCAGGTTATCTAATATATGATTGGTACTCATTTTGTACGTTCCTTGGTAGGTTTGTCCCATTTTGCTGCTATCGTGTTTAATATAGATTTAAAGATTATGTATGTGTCTCGTTTGAAGCTAATATTACTCATGTATTCTAGGTCGTATTTCAATTTATATTCTGGTTCAAGGTCATAAGCACCTTTTATTTGAGCGATGCCCGTTAACCCCGGTTTTATAGCAAGTCGCTGGTCAAAATCCGGTATTTTATTTTTGAATTGTTCATGTAATTCTGGACGTTCTGCTCTGGGACCTACCAAAGACATATCGTTTTTCAGTATGTTAAAAACTTGAGGGAGTTCATCAAGAGCGGTTAATCTAAGTATTTTCCCTACCTTTGTAATACGTGGATCAGCTTTGCTAGCCCATACGGGCCCAGATTGTTCGGCGTTCACTATCATGGTGCGAAATTTATATATTTTGAATAATTTCCCATCTTTACCGATTCTTATTTGTGTGTAAAATATTGGTCCTTTGTCTTCCACCCATATACACACTGGTATGATGACCCAGATTAGTAGCCAGATCAATGGCAATGGGGGAATTATGTGTGCTGATATAACGATTAGTAAGTCTAAAGGCCTTTTATATCTTGGATACTTGACCAATTTATATCTCTACGAATTCATTGAAGGGCTGATGTAGTATTTTACTGACAATTCTCTGAGAGGCTAATCCATCGCCATAAGGATTAGATTGCTTGATATATTTCTGATATTCAGATTGATGCTCGATTACTTTAGAGGTTTGATTAATGATATTGGTCTTATCTGTGCCTAACATTAGTCCCACCCCTTTTTCCACACCTTCTGTACGTTCAGTTTGGTTACGTAATATGAAAACTGGTGTTTTTAATGTGGGCGCTTCTTCTTGTATTCCACCTGAATCAGTGATGATCAAGAAACAATGTTTAAGAACTTGTATAAAGTCGAAATAGTTAAGAGGATCTATTAATGAAATATTTTTTATTCCCTGCAAATCTTTGTAAACTTTTGATTGCACATTGGGGTTAGGGTGGACTGGGTAGATGACATGAATGTCTTCTGAATATTTGTTGGCTAAAGATTTCAGAGCTTCACAAATTGACTCTAATGGTCTTCCAAAATTTTCCCTTCGATGAGCCGTCACCATAATTATCTTATTGTTTAGATGTGCTACTTCGAGTACATTTTTCACGTGGTCCGATTCATCAGCGCTGGAAGCTATTCGGAGAGCATCTATTACTGTGTTTCCAGTTACGATTACATCTTCGTTAGAGATTCCTTCTGACAACAAATTGCTTTTAGCACTTAAAGTCGGCGCAAAATGTAGATCTGTTATTTTACTGATGAGTTGGCGATTAATTTCTTCTGGGTACGGCTCTAATTTATTATAAGTTCTAAGGCCTGCTTCAACATGCGCTACTCTTACACCGTTATAAAATCCTGACAATGCTGCAGATAAAGCCGTTGAAGTGTCCCCTTGTACTAATATCCAGTCGAAAGGTTTTTGCCTTAATATTTCACTTATTCCCGCCAATGATCTACTGAAAATTTCATCCAAGGTTTGATTTTTGGACATTAGGTCGAGATCATAATTTGGAGTTATTTCGAAATTGATTAGAACGTCATCTAAGAGAGCACGATGTTGAGCTGTTACGCATACTTCTACATTTACATCCTTAGGGTATTTTTGAAACTCCAATATTGTAGGAGCGAGTTTAATCGCCTCGGGTCTAGTTCCGATTGCAACTAGTATATTCAGCATTATGAGAGGTTAGTTACTTATCTCTCTAACGGCTGAAGATGCTCCAGGTCCAAACTGTGCAACCTTATCTATAAGATCCCAGTTTTGTTTGAACCAATCTACCGTATTAGAGATTCCTTCTGTGAATTCTGTGTTAGGTTGGTATCCTATCAAGTTATTGGCTTTATCTATGGATGCTAAAAGACGGGATTTAGTGTCCCAATTTCTTCTCTTGGCGAAAGTTATACCTGCTGTATTACCTGTTAATTCATTAATCAAATTTGCTAGATCAATAATTTGAGTTTCCTTTCCTGACGCAAGATTAAATTCTTCTCCAATTGCTTCTTCATGAATCCCTGATGCTAGAAGCCCATTTGCAATGTCAGTTACATATGTGAAATCGCGGGTCTCCTCTCCGTTGCCGGTTATAGGAAGAGGTAAACCTTTTAGAGCCCAGTAAATGAAATTAGGTATGACGTTATGGTATTGTCCTGGAATTTCTCCAGGTCCATAAGAATTAAAAAATCTCGGCTTAACGATTTTTAATTGATGATGGTTGAAATAATAATTACAATACAATTCACCGAGCATTTTTGTAATTTGGTACGGTGAGCTTAAATGCATAGACATAAAAGATTCGGTCAGTGGCAGAGGCGAATCGCTCCCATAGATTGAGCATCCAGATGAAGCATATATAAATCTATCTATCCCTGTTAAAGTTGAATATTCCAGCAACTTTAAAGTTCCTTTGCCATTGATGTCCAGATCCCATTCTGGGTGGTCTACAGAATTTTGGTTCGCAAAGAGCGCTGCTAGATGAAATATCACATCTGGTTTTTCATTAAATACTCTCTTGAGAATAACTTCGTCTAATATGTCCCCATTTACGAAAAGTAGATTAGAAGTGGATGGTAAATTCCAGCTTTGCCCTGAAGATAGGTTGTCGAGCACAATAACTTCTGCACCTTGATCAAGTAGTGCTTTTGTTAAATTGGAGCCTATTGCGCCAGCTCCTCCGGTTACTAAAATTCTCTTATTTTTGTATTCTGGATAGTTCATAATAATCCCTTGCAGATTGTCATTTTACTAAGGTAGCAAAAAGTTCTTGATATTTGATAGTAGCGTTAGATACATTCAAATGGTTTTTTATATAATTTAAGCCATTTTTGCCTAATTCCTCTCTCAGATCATCATTGTCAACGAGCCGAATTACTGATTCTGCTAATTGACTATGGTTCTCAGGAGATATGTTTATTCCGCATTTTATTTTCTCAACTAACTTAGGTGCATCTCCAGATGATTCCATAGAACATATTACAGGTATTCCAGATGCCATTATGGAGTATATTTTAGAAGGGACGACAGGGGTTTTCACTACAGACTTTAAAGTAGCTAGTCCAAGTTTAGAATTTGTCAAAATAGTCTCATATTCATTACGCGGTAGCATGGGCAATAGTTTTATATTATCTAGCTGAAAGTCTTCTATTGAGTTACAAAGATATTCTTTTTGGGCACCATCTCCTACAATCACCCATACAATGTCAGTACGAGCAATGGTTAATTTAGCCGCATTGATAATTATGTCTAAGTCTTGAGAGTGCCCTAATACTCCACCAAATGTAATTAAATTAGAACCGAGGAGAGAGTGTTTATTTAATGTTTCATTGACTGTATTGTGACGAATACTATCAGGTAAATTAACCCAGTTTTCTATTATGGTTATTTTGTCCTTGGATGCTCCGTGAAATTGTACATGCTCAAGATTCCCTTCGGACATTACGGTGATGTGGTCTGAATGTTGATAACAAAATACTTCTAGATTTTTGAAAATTTGTATAAGTGAAGGGTTTTTTAACATCCCGAGGTCAATAATGCTTTGAGGTACAAGGTCTTGTATGTTGAGCACTACTTTGGTTCCTTTGAGTCTACTATTAAGTATTCCTGCTAAGCATAATGGTAAAGGAGGGGAATATACTAAACACACATCATGCTTTTTTATAAACAATGATACTAATGATAGAGCAATAGATACCCAAATTTGCCATAATCCTCGGCCTATCCTGAATATCCCCTCAAACCTAGGGCATCTTATTCTATGGACTGTGAGGCCATTGATTCTTTCTGTAGCCCACATTTTTTTCTTGTAATTGTCTAAATTACCTGTTGCGTGATACTGAGGAATAGTGGTGAGTACAGTCACTTTGTCCCCGTTTTCGGATAGATTGGTTGCTAAATCGTGGAACAAGTTGGATGCCGAACCATTATCAGGAGGGAAATAGGCTGTTATTAATAGAATGTTCACTTGAGCAGTTTTTCGAATGATGACAACATTTGATTTTCGCCGGTTAGAATCGATGTTTCTATCGCAAAGCTTGTTAGGGTGGTGTTGATGGGATCTAAGGTAGTAGATTTATTGATATTTGAACGTGTGATGGCATTATAAAGGTGAGTGAGCTGGTTTCTATGTCCTCTGTCGGTGGATAGCCAACTGGATATACTTTTGGTGGATGATTGTGAAGTCATAGTAGCTTTTTTGAAATTATCTATAGAGACGACGGTTCCTCCGCAATAGATTTCAATATGCTCTCGTCGATGCCTTCGATTGCCTGATGTGACATAAGTAATATTAATGATAGAACCAGAGGTCATTTTCAAGTTGATAACGTAATCACCCGTAGAAGAGCCAACTTGGTAAGCGAATGCTGAGGACACTAAAGAATCAGTAAAAAATTGCGCGAGGTCAATAAAATGACAGATCTCTCCAATTATCCGGCCTCCTTGACTAGTCTGGTCTGCCCAACTATTTGGATTCAAATTACCAGCATTTACTATCATATTAATAGTGAGAGGAGTGTTAGAAGGAAGTTGTTTTTTAGCCCAGTTCGAAAACTTTGAAAAGCGCCTGTTAAAACCTACCATCAGAACGGGTTTATCATCTTCATTGAAAGATTTATGTAAGGTATTGATAGTTTTCAGTTCTTCTAAGTTTAATGCTAGGGGTTTTTCCACGAAAACGTGTTTTTTTGCTAGCAGGCATTCTTGCACTAAATAGGCGTGTGAATCATGTCTTGTTAAGATTATAGCTAGTTCTATTTTGGGATTTTGAATTATTTCTGAATGGTTAGTACTGCTCGCTTCGAAGTTATATTTTTTCTGCATATGTCTCAATCGAGCACCATTAGGTGTGCAGATACTACTTAACCGGAACGAGGAATTTTTCTTTAGTACCGGAAGAAAGGTGCCATTAGCGTATAATCCTGCTCCAATGACTCCGGTTGATAGGGCTGAGGAATCAAATACTGAAGGTTTGCTTTGGTTTGGTTGTAGGGTTGCAGTATTATTCGAATGCTTTTTTGATGCCCCTTGACTATCGTAATTCAAAACAATACCAATGTGGTTATGGCGAGGACTTAATATTTCTTGGTAAGCTTTTAGAGAGTCATTAATGTTGTAGTTGGCTGTTATTAGTTGCTCCACATCACATTGTTTACTATCAAGGCATTCTAGGAATTCATTAATATTTTCATAGGCCGTGGGGTGTGCGGTATTTTGATATGGGTTATCATCTCCCCAGGCTTTAGATACAGCAAACTGTAATTCTTTCTCATAAAATAACTGCCTCGGTATATTTAATCCGGTAAGACCGGTAGATATCACTTTCCCTCTAAGTTTGACGGCAAGAGCACTGGCTTCTATAGGTTCATTACTATTAGTTGAAGCAGTGATAATGATTGAATCTAGCCCTTCACCCTGTGTGTGAGACTGGACTAAATTTTGGAAATCATCATAACGAGTTGTGGTTATGATATCCGGGACTAAGGATTTGGCTAGTAATAGTTTGTCAGGGTCAAGATCTATAGCAATAACTTTACATTTATATGATGATAGAAGTTGGATGGTTATCAGCCCTATTAACCCAATTCCGATGACCCCGATCGTATTTTCGTTTTCCACCTTTGCCATTTTGATGGACTCTAACGCAATTCCTCCTAATGCACAAAACGCTCCGGAATTGAAAGAGACACCTGAAGGTAGTAGAGCACACATATGTTCGGGCACTGAAACGTATTCTGAATGTGAAGCAAACCCAGATCCGGTGCATGCGACCCTATCTCCGAGTTTAAATCCTGTAACAGCATTACCAATATCTTCAATTATTCCACTTGATGAATAACCTAATAGTATAGGATTTTCTAATCTGGCATTCACCTGCCTATAAGTTTCTGCTATCCCCTCAGTTTTGATGTTGTTGAATACCCTCCTGACGAGATCTGGTCTGTGTGTTGCTTTCCCAATTAAAGATCTGCGAGCTAGGTCAATCATTGTTTTTTCTGTGCCTACACTTACCACTGATGCTTCATTTTTAACTAAAATTTCGTTTGATTTCATCGTAGGTTTATCTATAGTCACCAGTGCCAATTGGCCAGTTTTGTATTCTTGTTGGACTGCTTTCATAATTGAATTATTTTCTCTTAATTTCCCATAAGTGAGTTGTCATATGTTCTTTTTTTACGGAAATTCCTGTAGCTGCTAGGAATGAACTTGAGTTATATCCCGTTGGCAAAGAAATATTGGCGAACTGGAACAATTTGCTAGGGAGCATACTTTTGCCCCATTTTACTACATTGTCCCAATCTTGGCCGTTGCTACTAATAACCAGAGATGCTGATTTGCTTTTATTTACACTACTAGGTTCTACTGCAGAAGAGAAACATAAAATGTTAGAAATATTGCATGCAGACAGAGAAGAGCTTGGCATGGGGCTTAAAGGATTCAAAGAACCATCTTGATCTATGAGGTATATGTGGTTAGCTTCAAATGGTGTATCAGATGCGAAATACAATCCTTCGGGGCGAGGAATCCCAGCGACGCAACGTATTTGCTGCTTACCTTGGAATACAATTTTTAGATTATCCATGTTTTCATCTGCAGTCATGATCAAGCATTCGTTGTGCTCGTCTCCTGTAAAAATCCAGAAGGAGTTTATGTATTGATCCCAAATTATGTTATGAATATGGCGTATGGTCGACTTAGGGAATGTATATGCTATTGACCAAGACTCACCTAAATCGTAAGAAGCATAAATGTTAACAGGGTCTCTAGCCGGATTAGAAAAGTACTCTCCCCAAAAAATGTGTCCTTCTGGATTAGTTGTTAATGATAATGGTCTAGTTCCTCTGGTGATGCTAAATATTTTTCTGAAGGCTCTCGAATCGGCTGGAAGCTTTACGAGAGCTTTATCTATGATTCCAATCAATTCGTTATTGCCTAGTGCGGTTAAATGGTGGAATCCAGATCTTTTAATTCGAGCTAATGTTTTAGAATATTCGCAAGCTCTCTGACTTAAGTTTGGGTTATACCTACCAATAAGATTCCATTGTTCACTTATGGATGCAGTGTCATAAGAATATACGTTGTAACCACGAGCGGCATACAGTTTTGTATTGTCCCACATCAAGGCTTTAATGTTAGGAAATCTCGCGGAATGATGGATTGTATGGTTTAGCATGAGATTCTTAACGAAGAATGAAATCTCCGAGAACCAATACATCCATGTTAGTCCTCAAGAAGCATTCTAGCGCTTCAGAAGGAGTGCATACAATGGGTTCATTTTCATTAAATGACGTATTTAATATTACTGGTACACCAGTAATATTGTTGAATTCGTTGATCAAATTCCAGTATCTAGGATTTGAGTCCTTAGATACTGTCTGGATTCTGCTAGTACCATCAATGTGCACAACTGCAGGCAGGAGATCTTTTTTGTCAGGTTTAACGTTTGCATTCACTAGCATGTAAGGAGACGGTCTATCAGTATCAAAATATTCTGATACGGATTCTTCTAGTATTGAAGGAGCAAATGGCCGGAATGTTTCTCTTAGTTTAATCCGTTCATTCAGGATTTCTCTCATGTCATGTCTCCTAGGATCTGCAATTATGCTTCGATTACCTAATGCACGGGGGCCAAATTCTGTTTTACCTTGGAACCATCCTATTATTTTGCCCTCTGAAATGTCTTTGGCAGTGATTTGGCATAGCCTGTTAGTGTCAGTGAATTCTGTGACAGATTTGCCCGACTGAGCTATTTCCAGAGTGTAAGCTTCTAAAACTTCAGCAATTTGGTTTCTGTCATAGGAAGGTCCCCAGTAAGCATGCTCCATAGGTTGTACCCTGGGGTTGTCGAGAACATCATGCCACACGTATAGTGCAGAGCCTAGAGAAGTTCCTCCATCCCAAGCAGCTGGTTGAATATATAGTTCTTCAAAAGGAGTGTTATCTAAAATTTTTGAATTCATAGTGCAATTTAGAGCTACCCCTCCAGCCATCGTTAATTTTTTCAAGCCGGTTTTTTTGTGTAGTTTGTTCAGCATGTCGAAAACTACTTCTTCCAGGCGCCTTTGCAACGAAGCTGCTATGCCGTAATAAAATTCAGTCATAGGCTCATCGTATTGACGTACTGGCTGGCCTAAAGCTTGAATTAAATTAGGTGAATAGAGGCTATCTACTATAGGTTCTCCTTCCAGCCATTGCATGCTATTCACATTTTTATGGTGAGTGAAGTAATTAAGATCCATTTTGAATCCAATCTGCCTTGGATCTGTAGTGATTAGACTTCTGAAGAAGTCCATTCTATTTGGTGTGGCATAAGCTGCTAGAGCCATAGTTTTATATTCATCGCCAAACTTAGGTAATCC
>DDKW01000020.1:0-54243 GCA_002339805.1 Dehalococcoidia bacterium UBA2588
GGAAGTTTACAATAGTTTTTTATCATGTCTAATGTTTCCCAAGTGACTGAGGCTTGCCAGTGAGGTTCCGGGGGGCTTCTTCTCGACATGGGTACCCACCGGCTAAGCATAGGCCTTTCTCTAAGACTATAACTCGCAGAGTCCACAGTTATACAGAGTGCTTTGTATCCTGCTTCTGTGATACGGTCTATCATATTTTTGATCCATTCCCAGTCGCCGTGTATGTATAGCTGATAGAACTTTGTATTATTAGCACTAGATGCGGTCTCTTCGAGGGAAGGTTCTGTTACAGAACTCACTACATGTATTGTTGACAGTTCTTCAGCGGCTTTTGATACTGCGACTGCTGCATCCGGATGAAATACCTGTAGAGATCCAATAGGCGCCATAATAATAGGTAAATCAATCTTATAACCTAGAATAGAACCGGTAAGATCAACTGTTGATACATCAACTAAAACCCTAGGCTGGAATGCTATTCGATCAAAAGCTAGACGATTTCGTCGCATAGTAGTTTCTGATTCCGTCGCTCCAACAAGGTAGTTCCATGGACCGTCTGCCAGATTTTGCCTGGCTCTTTGAATGATTTCTTCGTTTGTAACAAATTGCTCCATTAAGTGCTCACTTTATTTCAATGTAATAGTTTCATTTTTAACTATGAATTTAGTTATGCTTAATTTTACATAAATGGTAATATTTAGCTAGTTGTATAAATGACTTTCATGGAGGGAATTATGCCGTATGGAGATTTAGAGTGGTTGGCTCTTACACAGGAAGAAACAATCGAACCTGATTTGCCGATTTGTGACCCACATCATCATTTTTGGGATTACAGATCAATCAGAATTCCATATCAAAGATATCTTCTGCATGAATTAATCGCAGATATAAGTAGTGGACATAACGTCAAATCTACAGTTTTTATAGAGACCACAGCTATGTATAAATTGGATGGCCCTGTGGAATTACGTTCTGTTGGAGAAGTAGAATTCGTTCAGGGATTAGCTGCTGCTAGCGCGAGTGGCATCTACGGAGACTATAGAGCTGCAGCTGCAATAGTTGGTAAAGCTGACTTGAACTTGGGTGAGAAAGTTGAAACCGTTTTGGATGCCTTGAAAGCAGCAAGTCCAAATAGATTTAGAGGTATCAGATATGCATGTGGATGGGACGCCCATCCAGAGGTAGAAAATCGTGCTAAGAAAGAGCAATTACTTGACCCGATATTCAGAGAAGGAGCTAAAGTATTAGCTAAGAAGGGTCTCACATTGGATAATACCGTTTATTTCCCTCAACTCCCTGAATTGGCTGATTTTGCTAAAGCCATTCCTGATTTGACCATTGTATCTAACCACATAGGAGGACTTTTACGAGTTGGACCTTATGGTGATAGAGATGATGAGGTTATATCTCAATGGAAAAAGAATATAGATATTTTGGCGGAATGTCCAAATGTGTTTATGAAATTAGGTGGGTTAGGACAACCAAGGTATGGTTTTGACTGGTACACAAGAGAAAAACCTATTGATTCTATGAGTCTAGCTGAGGATTTAGCACCTCTGCTTGAATATTGTATCGAAAAGTTTGGTCCAGATAGGTGCATGTTTGAATGCAATTTCCCTCCAGATAAAGTTTCTTATTCCTTTAATGTCCTGTATAACGCGTTCAAGTTATTATCTAAAGACTATTCTGCATCAGAGAGAGCAGCACTCTTTCATGACACAGCCGTGAAAGTTTATAACATAAATGAATGATTATGGTTTAGATATGCTTATAAATGAGAACAGAGAAAAGTTAAAAAGCGTTAGTACTGCTACTATTTCGACAGTGTTGTTTAAACGAGGTTTACGGAATGCATTTATGATGGGGCCCAAACCTATGAATGATACGGACTTTTCTATGGTAGGAGAGGCCTATACTTTGCGGTACATCCCTGCTCGCGAAGACATAGACGTCTTGAGTGTATTTGAAGATACGAAACATCCGCAGAGGAAGGGAGTAGAAGAATGTCCTGTTGGTCATGTAATGGTTATTGATAGTAGAGGTGATACCAGTGCTGCATCAGCAGGAAATATATTGGTCACACGGTTAATGGTACGGGGGACAGCTGGAATAGTTACAGACGGTGGTTTCAGAGACTCTGCAGATATTGCTAAATTGCAATTTCATGCATATCAATCTAGCGCTTCTGCCCCTACTAATTTGACTAAACACCATGCTGTTGACTTGAATGTCCCTATCGGATGTGGCGGAGTTGCTGTCTATCCGGGGGATATAATAGTGGGAGACGGAGATGGAGTCATAGTTATACCCCAGGAAATCTGTAATGAAGTTGCAGCTGAAGCGTATGATATGACTATTTTTGAGAATTTTGTTGAGGATCGTGTAAAGAAAAATCATACTATATTTGGGCTTTATCCCCCTACGGATCCTAATACGAAATTAGAATTTGAGAAATGGCTGAAATCAGGAGGAGTGTAATTGAGTGGTAACAAAGATGATATTAAATCTAAAGTAGATTTGTCTAATTGGAGATTTCCTCCATATAACAGGTGGGCGTTTCAGAATGTTTCTGAATTAGTAGAATCAGTTGATATCGACAATGATCCTTCTGATATATGGAATCTACCTGAAAACCTACAATCCATTGAACATATTTTAGTTCAAGGAAATGACGGTTCAGATATTTCTTTTGATCAATTTCTAGATCAGAGTTTTACTGATGGTTTCATTGTAATTAAAGATCAAGAAATTGTTTATGAAAGATATTTCAATGGGATGAATAAAGATTCAAAGCATATATTGATGTCTGTTTCAAAATCAGTATTGGGCGCAGTAACAGGTATATTAATTGATAGAAAAGACATAAATGCTAGTAGTCTGATAGGAGAGTGTTTGCCCGAACTGAAGGATTCAGGATATTCAGATTGTACGGTTCAGAATCTTTTGGACATGACTGCGGCGGTCGATTTTGAAGAAGATTACTATGCAACCTCTGGACCAATGATAGCTTATAGAAGATCAACGAATTGGGATCCCCCACAGAGTGATACGGGTGCTGTGCAGGACTTAAAGTTATTTTTGGCAGACATGGGTAAAAGATCTGACCCCCATGGGCAGATCTTTAAATATACTTCTCCAAATAGTGATTTATTGGGATGGGTGATAGAGCGTTCTATTGGGAGAAAATTTCAAGATGTGATGTCAGAGGTGTTATGGAAACCTATGGGAGCAAATGATTCTGCCTTTGTAACGATTGACTCTTCTGGTTCACCTAGAACCGCAGGCGGCATAAATATGTCATTGAGAGATTTGGCATTGCTAGGTAATGTGGTAGCTAATGGAGGATATAGAGATAAAAAACAAATAATTTCAAACAGATGGTTAGGTCAATTATTTGACGGTGATAAGAGAGCTTGGGAGTCAGGAAACTTCGCTGAATATTTCAATGGCATGCCAATTACTTATAGGAACCAATGGTATACATTGCACCAAACAAATCCAATTGTGTTCTGTGTTGGTATTTACGGGCAATATATGTTTGTTGATGTTAATAACAAAATAGTTATAGCTAAATTTTCATCTCAAGAATATCCGTTGGATCCTGACCAGAAAAAAGTTATGTCTAATGCATGTCTTAGTATCATTAAAGAAATCACATAAATAATATTATATAAACCAGATAATTCTGGGAACCGAAAATAGGAGGAATCATGGCAGAAATTATGACCGGTAAGATGGCTTTGTTAGAAATGCTTAAGGCAGAGGGAGTAACGCATATATTTGGGAATCCAGGGACTAGTGAGGCCCCTATAATTGACATGCTGCCTGACTATCCTGAATTCACTTATATTATGGCTCTTCAGGAAAGCGTTGCGGTTGGAATGGGTGAAGCTTACGCTCGCGCAACTCAGAAACCTTCTTTGGTAAGTTTGCACGTAGATAGTGGCCTTGCAAACGGAATAGCGTTGATGTTAGATGCCCTAAATTCAGGAACTCCAATGGTGGTCACTTCTGCTAACTATGATATCCGGAAAGTAGTTGAAGGAACCACAGATTTAGCGGAACTGGTCAAACCAGTAACAAAATGGTCAATTCAGCTCACTCATCCAGATCAAATACCAGGTGCAATTAGAAGAGCATTCAATGAGGCAAACACTCATCCGAAAGGTCCTGTTTATATTGGGTTAACTGCTAATGCATTAGAAGATTCTGCAGAAATGAATATCATACCTTCAAGATATGTGTCCGATAAAATAAGACCTGATTTGGATAGTATAGAAGAGGCATCTAATGCATTGGTCAATGCTGATAATCCGGTTTTGATAGTGGGGGATCGTGTTTCTGATGATGGGGCAGTTGATGAGGCAGTAAAGTTAGCCGAAATGCTTGGATTGCCTGCATATCAGTTCAGAGGCGCAGAGGTTTCATTTCCAACGACTCATCGGCAATACCTAGGAGTCTTGAATTTACGAGCTTCTGCTAATAGAGAGTATTTAAGGTCTTGTGACACAGTACTTACTGTAGGAATGAATTCATTTGAAGAATTGTTTTATTGGGGTGACGTGATTTTAAGCGAAAAATCCACATTGATACATATAGATTCCTCAGCGGTCAATATAGGGAAATCTGAACCTACTCATATAGGGATTATATCCCATTGTAAAACAGGACTTCAGGAACTGAATCATAATATTTCTGACAAAATTAAGACTCTCGATTCGTCAGTTATAGAGAATAGGCTGCGCCGTACACTAGATGATAAAAAGTACAAACAAGATTCTTTTGTTGAGAGCACCAAAAGCAAATGGAATCATAAGCCAATGTCTGTTGCTCGTATGATGCATGAATTTGTATCCGGATTACCAGAAAACGCAGTTGTAGTAGATGATTCTATTAGTAATAGAGGGATTGTAAGAGAATATTTAGAAGGTGTTGAAAGAGGTGACATTGTTGGATACAGAGGGCAATCGATTGGTGGAGGCATGGGAGTAACGATGGGTGCCCAATGTGGTTATCCAGACAGGAAAGTGTTTGGTCTGATCGGGGATGGTTCAGCTATGATGACTGTTCAAGGTCTTTGGACTGCAGTGAATGACAATATACCTTGCGTGTTTGTAATTCTCAATAATGGCATGTACAGGGTATTGAAAGTCAATTTTAATATATATCAACAGGATATACTGAATGTAGAGCCTGCTGGTGGGAGTTTACCTTATTCAGATTTTCCTAGCCCATTTGATATGGCAGCGATAGCGCGAAGTATGGGGATGGAATCAGAAAGAATTACGGACCCTGAAGATATAAAAGATGCGGTAATTCGTGCTTCTAAATCTGATAAACCTATGCTGTTAGATATTGTGATAGATGGTTCATTGTAAGTAGCGTTCTAGTTAGTAATCATATCTAGTATGTTACTGAATATCCCAGAATTTTGGCGCTTGTAAAATTCCGTGTATCCACATTCTGTACATGATACAAATGTAAATGCGCGGTTTTGCACATTTAAAATTTTCGTTAAGAAACCGCCTGTAACTCGCATGTTGCCTTCTTCATATGAAGTATTTCCACATTTATCACAGGCGTATGAAATATTATGTTTCATGGCAATTAACCTTGTGGGATTATATATACCAATTAGAATCTAAAAACTATTATAATAATAAAGAATAGATAAATAACATAAAAAAACAACTCAAAAAAATTCATTATTTAATTTCAAATGTCAGAAATATCAACATCAATTCGTAAAGACATATCGCTCTATTGTTCTAGTTGCGGAGCTACTTTTATCCCTGATATGCGGTTGTTAGCTTGCAATATGTGTCAAGAGCCTTTATTGGTTAAATACCAAGAAATTTCAACAAGTCCTCATATGGAGATTCCTGTTGATTCATGTGACGTACTCGTTAGTTTAGGTGAAGGAAATACTCCGGTAGTTAAAATGGATCAGTTGCGGAAGAGATTATCCTGCGGTGAGGTATTTGGGAAGCTAGAATTCATGAATCCTACAGGATCTTTTAAAGACCGAGGAACTGCAATGATGATTTCGGTAGCCAAAGGATTTAATATCGCTAGCTTGGTAGAAGATTCTTCTGGCAATGCAGGGTCATCGGTCGCCGCTTATTGCACTAAAGCAGATATCACAGCACATATTTTTGTACCTAGTTCTGCTCCCAAGCCAAAACTGGATCAGATATCCGTATATGGGGCTATCACGCACAAGATTGAAGGAACACGAGAAATGGTTACAGATGCTGCTTCAAATTTTGTTGAAGAAAAAGGATACGTGTACGGTGCTCATAAATTAAGTCCATATTTTTTAGAAGGCACCAAAACATTTGCTTATGAGATCGCAAGACATAATTCGGGGGAAATGCCAGATCATTTAATTATGCCCGTTGGCAACGGCAGTTTATATATCGGGGCCTGGTTAGGTTTCAAGGAACTTATATTTAAAGGTGTGATATCAAAAATTCCGAAGATGCATGTAGTACAAGCTGAGGCCGTTAAACCCTTGGTTAACCAGTTCGAAGGGAATGATAATAAGGATCCTGTTGGAACCACAGTCGCCGGAGGCATATCAGTTAGTAGTCCTCCTCGATCAAAGCTGATTGGAGAAATTTTAGTTGAAACCGGAGGGCACGCCGCAGCAGTAGATGACGAAGATATTTTAGAATGGCAAAAGATTCTGGCTCAAGAGAATGGAATATATTGTGAACCGACATCTTCGTCTGCATTTGCAGGATTGGATTATTTTATTCGAAATGGAGTTATTACAAAAAAAGAAAGCGTGCTAGTAGCTGTAACTGGTTTTGGTTTGAAAGATAACCTTTACATATAGGTTGTTGATGAACAAGTATATAATTGTAATGGAGTATTAGATTAGGAATAATATTTATACGATTCGTATCTATATACAAGTATAAATTAAAACGTTTGGAGGGTTTTATATGTACGGTACTATTTTCAATATTAAAGTTAAAGAAGGTCATGAACAGTCACTGCTAGATATGTTCACCCAATCAGAGCGTGTGCCAAAAGGTATGGTTGCTTGGTTCCTAATGGATCCTGATGAAGATAAAGACTGGATAGGGGTAGCAATTTTTGAGAGTAAAGAAGCTCATTTGTCGAATGCTAATGATCCTGAACAAGGAGCTCAATTCACACAGCTTATGGAACACCTGGAAGAAGAACCCAAGTGGACAGATGGAACTTTTGTGATATCTGAGATCATACAGAAGGGATAAATTTTATTTTATTAAACCTATTCCTGGTTCCGTTGGAGGCAATACATAGCCATCTTTTACAGTTGGTAATTTGTATTGGGCAGCGAATTCATATCTAACCCATGGTACTTCTTGCCAAGCAGTCATAGGTGAATTAAACCCCCATTGTATAGATGCACTTAGTGCAGGTCCAATCCTCATGTTATGAGGAGATAGAGCAGTGTTGTAAAGTTCGGTAAGGCCTGTAATACGCTTAGCTGCAGTGATTCCTCCGATTTTAGTTATTTCAGGTTGTAAATAGGTGAGAGCTTTGGATTGTAGGATCTGTTCAAAATTTTTTAACGTGTATTCATTTTCTCCTGCGGCTATAGGAACATTTGCCTTGTCTCCTACTTCCTTAATGGCCGCGTGATCTCTCATAGGGCGCACTGGTTCTTCGTACCAGGTTACATTGCCTTTGGCGAGTTCCTTTCCTACTTCAATGGCTTCTATTTTATTGAAATGCCCGTTAACATCCACCATGATGTGCAAGTCATTGCCAAATTCTCTACGGATGTTATGCACATGGACTGGGTCTAGTTCATGTAATTTCACTGCAAAAAAGCCAGCATCTATAGCTCGTTTAACTTCACTGAGTACAATTTCTGGATCTCTTAATGCTGGTAGGCTGGCATAGCCAGGGATTCGTTCATGCGCAGGCCCTCCTAGAAGCTGGCATACAGATGTGTCCAGTTCTTTACCTAGAAGGTCCCATAAGGCTATATCTATACCAGATAGTCCCATTAGGAAAATTCCTTCGTCTGCATATCTATAACCGTAATCCCATAAGTCAAACCAGTGTTTTTCTATGGTTCGGGATGATTTCCCTATTAACCTAGGAGCGAGTAAGTGTTCTATGACGCTAGCAATCGGGATAGAAGTTGAACCAGGATTATCGATGCTTGGGATGCCCCACCAAGCTTCACCTATTCCAGTATGACCAGATTCAGAAGTAATATAAACCATTACCTGGCTCATATGGTTATGGTCTGGTATTTCTACTTTGATATCAGTTATAACGCTCATTGCTATCGTGCCTTTTAATTTAGGATTGGTTATTAGACAAAAATTGACGTACTTGAGTTATAGTTTCAGCCTTAATACTTTCTTCTTCTTTCCAAGGATAGACTGTTATTTGCGCTTTTGGTGCTAGATTTGCTACCTCAATTGCAGCTTCATATGAATGAGAAGGAGTATTGTCTGGCATAACTAATATAGGGGTGCTGCATGTTTCAACCACATCTCGTGACACACTGTATACAAAGTCTGCCCTAGGTTCGATTCGGTATAGATTTTCTAGATAACCGGTACATTGTTCCATAGTTAGTTCAGACCTTTGGGCTAACAGTTCAGGTGCCCATAAGTCTCTACCTGAATCATACATGGAGTCAGGAAAATCTGCGTTGTGACCAACAGGTTGGCATAATACAGCAGCTGTTATTCTTTCAGGCGCTCGTTCGATTAACTTTAGAGCGAAAGGGCCTCCTATGCAAAAACCCATGAATCCGAACTTTTCAATTCCAAGATGACTCATGAGTCCTAGTTGGTCATCGGCGAAAGCGCCCCATGGATCATCCGTAGGGATCGGCCCAGTAGACTGACCTCCGTATGCATTACGTTGATCCATAGTGATGCACCGAAAATCGTTTTTGAATTCTTCCATCACGTTAATTACCTGTGTAGGCCACTGACCCATGTGAGAATTGAGTCCGCCTCCGGGGGTAAATAATATAGGAAATCCTGAACCTTCATCTTGGTAGTGAATTTGGACATCTCCGTTTTTATAAAATGGCATTACTCCTCCTTTTCTCTGGTAAGCATATAGTTTTAGTTTATGAATATTGGTTGTTAGTCACAATTGGATGATTAATTTTGGTACCGAGGGAGGGACTCGAACCCACACGCCTTTAAAGGGCAACGGATTTTAAGTCCGCCGCGTCTACCATTCCGCCACCTCGGCTTATAACAAATCGGTGGATAGGGTTGGAGGCGACGGGCGGATTCGAACCGCCGAATAGAGGTTTTGCAGACCTCCGCCTTAGACCACTTGGCTACGTCGCCTGGATTGATCTTTTTGGTGCCGAGAGCGGGACTTGAACCCACACGGGCTTGCGCCCACGGCCCCCTCAAGACCGCGTGTCTACCGATTCCACCACCTCGGCCAACAGGTGGCTAATTATATCATAAGGTTTCAATAATTCGTACTTAAGACTATGATGTGTAACCACACTATTAAAAAGGAGTTCTGAATACATGGTATGGCAGTTCGTTATAGTTTTATTTTAATACCAGATCCTTCGTTTCTACGATTGATTCATACGTCCAGACAAATTCTATGTAACCAGTTTGGTTGTTGGACGGCTGAGATGTTTATGATTCATGTACCATTGATAAATTTTTTCAAGTCAGAATCTATAGAAGTATCAATGAATGACAAAACAGTGCAAGGAATAGTTAACGATTGCAAAATAGATAATTGGACTTTAATCCCGAGTTGTATCACAAATCCTGCAAATACTTCACTGGATTTATACATTGATTGTTTAACGCCCAATCAGGCTAACCCATTCATTAATATCAAACGAAGATTGATGACTGAGTTAAAAATCGATAGTCTTGGAACTAGTAGTGACCGACTGCGAATTCCATTGCTAGAGAATTTTGATGGCAACCCGACGGTATGGGAAGAAGCTATAACTATGGCGAAGGATTTATTTGACAACTTTGGTCTAAATACTCCTTTTGACGTTCGGTCTTTAAACTTGGTTAAATATGAGTCAAAATCTGCTAGTGATCAATGGGAACGAGAAAAATGGTGTAGTGATATCAGCTGGGATATACTGGAATCGTTCAAATTGGGATAAAGAGGTGAAATGCATGAAAACTACTACTAAGCTTAGGAATTTACTTAAAGAAGATAAACTGATTGTAGCTCCATTTATATTGAACGCACTCCATGCAAAGATTGCAGAGGAAGTTGGGTTTGAAGCTGTGTATATGACGGGATGCGGCACTGCTGCCGAACGAGGTTTTTCTGACGTGGGCCTACTTACTATGACAGAAATGGTCGCAAACGCAAAATATATAGCTCAGGCTGTAGATATTCCTGTTATTTGTGATGCTGATACAGGATATGGTAATCCAATTAATGTTAGAAGAACTGTTAGAGAATATGAAATGGCTGGGGTTGCTGGCATACATTTGGAAGATCAGGTGTTTCCTAAGAAATGCGGGTTTTTTGAAGGTAAACAAGTAATACCTATGGAAGAGCATGTTCAAAAAATTAAAGCAGCTCTAGATGCACGTACCGATCCAGATTTTGTAATCATAGCAAGGTGTGATGCCTATGCAGTAACTGGATGGGAAGATACGGTGAAGCGTTGTAAAGCATACATAGAAGCTGGTGCTGATTTAGTGTTTGTTGATGGTATTAAGTCTAAAGAGGACATAGATAAATACGCTACTGATTTGAAAGATATGCCAAGGTTATATAACGGTGATCTTGCTTCTACTCAAGAAATGAATGAACTTGGATACAAAATCATGATTTGTGGAAGCACAATTTGGTTGATATATAAGCAGGTAAAAGATGCTTTTGAGGAATTGAAATCAACCGGTAGAGTTGACCCTGAACGATATGGAACCAGATGGGATGTCGCTGGCCTCATGGGGTTGGACGAGATATATGAATTGGAAAGTAAATTTGGAAGCGTGGAAGTGACTGCCGACTAAGTTTTGTATTCAGAGGACATATGTCCTCTGAATATTTTTATCTAGGAACGAGACTGATAACATCTTCAGCAAATTTCTGGATACATTCATGAAGTTCTGTGATGTCTTCAGTGTTGAAACTTAATATGAAGTTTTGCACGCCCACGTCTTGATACAGCCGGATATCAGCAGCAATTTGTTCTGGTATACCTGTCATCATATTATCGCGGTCCTCTGGTTCATTGCTGAATGTAATAGTGGAAGAAAAGCATAAGTCTACAGAATCCTCTTTCCTCCCATTACTAACTGCCATTTCCTGTATCTGTTTGTACTTTTCGGAAAGCTCTTTAGGGTCCAAAATAGCAGGAGGGCGTTGACCTATTGGCATCCAGGCGTCTCCGAATTTAGCGGCTCTCCGTAATGCTGGTTTTGAATGACCCCCTATCCATAAAGGAGGATGAGGAGTTTGAATGGGCTTAGGAGAAAACCCCACATTCTCTATTAAGTAATCAGTTCCTGTGTACATGTTCGGTTCATCCATCCATACAGACTTGTATATGGATAGATATTCATCAGTCTTGCTTCCTCTTGCCGTGTAATGATCTAGTCCTAGTGCTTCGAATTCTTCTTTCATCCATCCGACGCCGACTCCTACTATCAGGCGTCCTTCGGATAAATAGTCTAAAGTTGCAAGCATTTTGGCAGTTAAGACAGGATTTCTGTAAGGAACTATTAAAACATGGGTACCTAATTTTAGGTTATTTGTGCATCCTGCTAGAAAATTCAAAGCAGAAATTGGTTCAAAATATGGTTGGTCTTCTGAGAATGGGCTTGCTCCTGTTGAGGAGTACGGGTATTTTGAGTCTATACTACGGGGGATTACTATATGGTCACTCACCCACCCAGATTCATACTGGAATTTATCGACTAACAGAGCTGTAGTTTTTAGATTGTCTGGACTAGCTAAGGGTCCTCTACTGGGGAGGGATACCCCGAAAGTTATACTCATTAGGAACCTCCAAAGGTTGATTATCCACTATTATCACTGATATCGAATTAATTAGATATAGTTTATATCAAAGCGCTATATATTGTGTTTGGGTTGTTTGAGATATATCCTATAGTGTGAAATGAGTAACGGAAAAAAAGTTATAGTAGCTATGAGCGGTGGTGTTGATTCGTCTGTTGCATGTTTGTTGCTTCAGAATCAAGGTTATGAAGTGATTGGTGTAACCATGAAGCTTTATGATCTTGATACGTCTAATTTGCCGGCAAATTATCAAGGATGCTGCACTGTTGATGATGTGGAAGATGCCCGAAAAGTCTGTGGCATATTAGGAATCCCACATTATGTATTCAATGTGCAGAAAGAATTCCAAGAGCATGTGATAGATTATTTTTGTAATGAGTATCAAAAGGCAAGAACACCTCATCCATGCATAGCATGTAACGATAAAATAAAATTCAATTTTTTGAGGCATAGAGCGCTACTTTTGGGTGCTGACTATGTAGCTACTGGTCATTACGCCCGAATAGAGGAATATAATGGACAGTATTTGTTGAAGAAAGGCTTAGACGAGAGTAAAGATCAGTCATATGTTTTGTTTGGAATGGGACAATCAGAATTGAGCACCACGTTAATGCCCTGTGGATTCTATGATAAATCTGCTATTCGTCAGTTTGCCATAGAGCGTGAATTTCCGAACGCTGAGAAAGCTGATAGTCAAGATATATGCTTCATACCCTTTGGTGACTATAAAGAATTTTTAAAGACAAAAATTGAGTCAACTCCCGGAGAAATTATTGATTTGCAAGGTAATGTGTTGTCTATCCATAAAGGGATAGAATTTTTCACAATTGGACAAAGGCGAGGCTTGGGAATTGCTTCTGAAGATCCGCTATATGTAGTTGATATTGATATTGAAAAGCATAGGGTTGTAGTTGGACCTGACAGTGCTTTATTTAAGGATTCGCTTGTTGCAAGTGGCGTGAATTTCACCAGCGATGTATTCAAAGATTTTCCACAGGCTGTGACAGTGAAAATCAGATATAAAGCCGAAGAAACCTCTGCAAAGATAGTAAGTATGCAAAGCAACGAAGCAATTATTCAATTTGATGTTGCTCAGAGAGCAATTACTCCCGGCCAAGCTGTAGTTTTTTATAAAGATGATGTATTAGTTGGTGGCGGAGTAATCGATCGGTCGCTAGACACAGTGGCTGTTCAATAATTTATTGATAGATGGCAGATTTCAATTATGAAAAATCTGTAGCAGCTATGGGTTACTCTAATATATGTGGAATAGACGAAGTTGGAAGAGGCTGTCTTGCCGGTCCACTTGTAGCTGGGGCAGTAGTATTTGATATTGTTGATTCAGAATGGATTACTAGAGTAAACGACAGTAAAAAACTCACTCCTGCTATCCGTACAGAATTGTCCACTTTGATTAAAACTAAGGCAAAGAATTGGGCAGTAGGTTTAGTGGATGCCAAGGAATTGGATAAAGTGGGACTTACAACGGCTACTGAACTGGCAATGAAACAAGCCATTGATGCATTAACCTGTTTACCGGATTATTTACTATTGGATTATGTCCCGATAGATTCATGGGAACAACCATACCAATTAATAAAACAAGGTGATTCCAGTAGTTACTCTATAGCGGCGGCTTCTATCATTGCTAAGGTTCACCGTGACCAAATCATGACTAAAATTGATTCAGAATACCCTGAATATGATTTCGCTTCCAATAAAGGATACGGCACAAAAGTTCACATGGAAGCTTTGTCTAAATATGGGCCATGTGATATACATAGACGAAGTTTTTCTCCAGTCCAACGGGCGGAAAATAAATAAAAGGATACACGCATGAAAATTAATATAGTAGGAGGAGGAATTGTAGGCACATTGTCTGCGTTCCTTTTGTCAAAATTTGGTCACGAAGTTCTTATTTTTGATCCTGATTCTCCTGGAAGTCATGCTTCAGGATTTGCATTTGGTGAGATGAGCGCATTAGAAGGGTCAGGTATCCCTGATCCACTACTTGAATTTACATTGTCATCTTTTAACGCACATAAATTACTTATTCCAGAAATCGAAGGAACAAGTGGCATACCTACTAATTATCAACGTAATGACAAGTTAAATTTAGCGTTTACTTCAGAACAAGCAAACAGACTGCAGAGTGAAATTGAATGGCAAAAAGATGTAGAAGGATTTGAAGTATCCTGGGTTGCAGGCAAAGATCTTTTTGATATTGAACCGCTATTGAACCCAGAATGCATAGGTGCGACCCACATAAAGGATCAGAGTTCGGTAGAGCCTTACAAGTTGACTTTATCAGCTGCAACTGCAGCAGAAAAATTAGGAACTACTATTATCACAAGAGGAATTACTGATTTGATTTTTTCAGGTGACGAATGCTCTGGGGTAAAGACCGAATCGTCAGAACATTTGGCTGATGTCACATTATTAACTATGGGACCCTGGAGCAAATCTGCTTCGCAATGGATTGGTTATGAAATCCCTGTAAGGCCACTGAAAGGCCAAATTCTTCGCTTGGATGCCCCTGGAATTAATATAAACACATCTGTATTTCATCAAAGTAACTATGTAGGGCTAAAACCAGATGGTCTCATTTGGGCTGGTACTACAGAAGAAGAAGTAGGGTTTGACGAAAATATTACTAACGAGGCACGAGATCAAATTATGATGGACTTATTGACCATGATACCTAGTTTAGAAGAATCACGACTTGTTAATCATACGGCTTGTCTAAGACCACTTTGTATTGATTCAATGCCTATAGTAGATAAAGTATCAGGGTTTTCTAATTTGTTCATAGCTACAGGGGCAGGCAGAAAAGGTATATTGTGGAGCGCAGCTATGAGTCATGGGATTGTAGATATGATCTTGGGAAATGCTTCCGACATCAAAGGATTGGAGCACTTGAAATTGGATAGATTCTAAGATTATGGATCTACTTTGCGGGCTATTAAGTGACCATTTTCCACAGCGGCCTTCATACTAAAATTAAAATGATTAAACTTAAGAGCCCAGTCAACATCTTCCGGTAAGTATTGGGATTGGGAAGGGTCATAGAATTTCTGTGTGGACCCTCCCGTAAGAATGAGACTTTTCACTGATTCAGGATCGGGTTCTCTGCCTTCGAGTAAATTTCTAAGATAAAAAGCACATTGCTCATCTTCATCAGATTTAACCACTCCGCGGTCCCCCATTGCGATAATTGATACTTCTTCAGGGTTCATTTTCAGGATTTGGTTAACGGTTGCTTTAGCTACTATAAAAGACCCTAGGAAGATGTCTGATGCAGTTTGTGAGGCAGCGTTCGCCCCTACCGTACCATTCCTGGTGGATTGAACAATATGCTTATCTTGGAAATTATAAACGCTGGCTTCATGAGGGGAATTACCTAAATCAAAGCCAGTTGGTTTAGCTCCACCAACTTCACCCATGAGCAGATTGGCATACCCAGATTCATATAATGAGAGTGCATCTTCCGCCTCAGCAACTAACGTGATTTTAGAAGCTCCTCTGCTGAATGCTATTGCAGCTGTGGTAAAAGCTCTAAAAACATCAATTACTATGGTCACCCCTCTTGATTCTGAAGCATCCCTAGGTAAGCTTCCAACGTTAATTTTCATTTAGCCCCCATTGTAATCATTTATTAATAACCAGCTTCTGTAACGATCTAATTTCCCTTGGTGGGTCAAGATGGCTGCCAGTATGGGTCCAGGATACTTCTCCTACGTAAATGGACCTTTCGGAGTCTACGCAGATCCCATGTGGTGCTATAAATTGTCCTGGAGCCTCACCTTCTGGTTTATTCCCAAGTCGCTCTATTAATTCACCGTTGGTATTATAAATACTAACTCTGGGTCCTAGGTTAAGAGCATCATGATTAGGACCTATAGCAGACCCTAATTCTCCTATATAGACTAAACCGTTCTCAGGATCTATGTATAGTCCACAAGGCCTGGCCATATTAACCCATTGTGTTTCAAACTTGCCATTGGAGTCGAATATTTGGACTCTATGATTTTCTCTGTCAGCTACATAAACCCATCCATCTTTATCAGTGCATATATTGTGAGCGATATTGAACTGCCCCGGATCATTTCCTGGTTCGCCCCAAGAGAACATCAATTCGCCGTCTGCCGAATATTTATGGACTCTGGCATTGCCATATCCATCGGAAACATAGAAATCGGACGTTTTAGGATCAAATGCTACATGGGTGCATCTGTTAAATGGATCTCCACTCATAAATCCACTGGGAGCGCCGCTTATTCCTAGCGTGAACAATACTTCCCCATCTAATGTGCATTTGCGGACGGTGTGATCCCCATCATCTGTGCAAAACATATTTCCATCAGGAGACATTGTTACGCCATGAGCGCGGGGGAATATGCCTTCACCCCAGGACTTTATAAAAGATCCGTCTTTATCAAATACCATCATCGGATGCTCGCCACGATTAAATACATATACATTATCATTAGAGTCAGTGGCGATACCTGCGGTCTCCTTTAATGCATATCCTTCAGGTAGATCAGCCCAGTTTTCTAGAACCAAGTATTCATAGTTCCCTTTTCCTAATATAGCCATAAATCACCCTCTATTTTTGGCTCGATTGTAACACGTTATTTTATTTGAGGCTTAACTGATTTTTGTTGTTGCCTTGCTGTATAATTATGCTACTAAAAAGTGATTATGAGGTTGACTATTTATGTCTACAGACCCTGACAATAGAATGTTTGTTAAATATAGCTTGTTCAAAGTGAGTTCTGACTGGAAGAGGCTTCCAGAGGAAGAGAAAGAAAACTCTAAAATAGAATTCTCTGAATTATTGGCAGAATTTGACGATAAAATTTATTCAGCTACCTATTCCACCGTGGGCACTCGTGGAGACGTCGATTTGGTTATTTGGAATGTTAGCGAGAGTCTAGAATTGTTAAATGAGTTTATGGCTTCGATTAATGGAACCACTTTAGGAAGGTATCTTGATATGCCTCACTCATATTTTGCTATGACTAATCAATCTCCGTATGTGAGCGAACATGTCCATGAGGGTCAAGAAGGAACATCTGCAGCTATGAGGATTATAGGCAGAAAGTACTTATTTCTATATCCTTTTACCAAGACTCATGAATGGTATCAACTGCCATTTGAAGACCGCCAGAAGATGATGACTCAGCATTTTGAAGTCGGGCATAAATACCCGAATGTCAAAATAAGTACTTCTTATTCGTTTGGCTTGGATGACCAAGAATTTGTTCTTGGATTTGAGACTGACGAGCCTGGTACATTCTTAGATTTAGTAAAAGATTTGCGAGAGTCCAAAGCTCGTCCTTACACTTTGTTTGATGTCCCTATTTTTACGTGTCTGTATAAGGACATAAAGGATTGCTTGAACGACCTAGGTTAATAATTGATTACAGAGAATTTCGATAGAGTTCTATTTGAGTACGAACCCTTGGTAATTATTACTAGCTATTTCTGCCCGTTTAGCCCTCATCACTGGTGCACTGTCGGGCGCGGTTAGTAATCCTCTTGCTTTGCCAGGTATATTTGCCCCCACAAACCAAGATGCAGCTTGTGATCGCAGAATTTTTGCCCCTTCTTCTTTGACGTGCTTACCCCATTCTTCTTCTGATTCTATTGAAGGTTCGATAGTGTGGAACCCATTCTCTCTCATGTATTCGATCGCTTCGATGACCCATCCCACAAGAGGTTCAGCTGCTCGTGGGAAATTTCCTACTGATGCTGCATTCACAGTCCAAAGGTTAGGATATCCAACACTCATGATTCCCATGAAACTTTTGGGGCCTTCGCTGTATTTTTCTTTTAGAAGTTCCCCGTTTGCGCCATAGATGTCTATTCCTAATAAGGAACCTGTGACGGCATCAAATCCAGTTGCATAAATAATCACATCAAATTCGTATTCATGATCGGTTGTTTTAATACCAGTATTAGTGATTCTTTCTATCGGGGCACTTTTAACATCAACTAGTAAAACGTTATCTTGATTGTAGACCTCATAATATCCACTTTCGCAGGGAAGGCGTTTGGAGCCGAACATGTGGTCTTTAGGAACTAGCCTTTCTGCTACGACTGGATCATTCACTCGTTCTCTGATTTTGTTTCTGAAGAATTCTGCATAGTCTTCGTTAGCCTCTCCTGGTAACATCACGTCATAGAAATTGCCTAGCCATTTTTTAAAGCCAGACTCTTTCCATAGTTCCTCGTATTGTTCGTATCTTTCCTCTTTGGACACTTCCATTGCTGATCGAGGATCGAATTTGTGCATGAATGATCCTGCAGTATCCATGCATTTTTCTAATATTTCAGGAAAGCGAGATTTTATATCTTTTTGTTCTTCATCTGTGATAGGCCTATTCCTCAACGGTGCGCAGAAATTTGCAGTTCTTTGGAATACGGTTAAATGTCCAACTTCTTTCGCTATTTCTGTTATAAGCTGAACGCCACTAGCCCCAGTGCCGATGACTCCTACCCTTTTCCCTTTTAAATCCATTCCTTCTTTAGGCCATTTACCTGTATGACACCAAGGCCCTTGGAAATCATGGATCCCTTCGAAATCAGGCACATAGTTAGCAGACAGTATCCCTACAGCGGTTATAACAAACCTGCCACGAGCTTGGTAGCCATCTTCTATACTTACTGTCCAGTCTTGAGTCTCTTCATTAAATCTTAAAGAATCAACATGCGAGTTGAATCTGACATGTTTTTTAAGGTCGAACTTGTCTGCTACGTAGTTGAAATACCGTTCGTTTTCAGGTTGGCCAGAGTAATGTTCTTTCCAATCCCACTCTTGGAGAAGCTCTTCTGAGAAGAAATATCCGTATGTGTAACTTTCAGAATCAAATCTGCAACCAGGATACCTATTCCAGTACCAGGTGCCACCTACTCCGGCAGCATCATCAAATGCCTGGACGGTGAACCCTTTATCTCTTAGATGATGTATGGATAGTAAACCAGTGAGGCCTGCTCCAATAACTATCACATCAAAAATTGGTATATTCCCGTTTTGTGATTTCGTCATAACAGACCTCTCCTACTAGTTTAACTTTCAGTATTCTTCATATGATTCATGGCGGATCCCGCTTCGAACCATGCGATTTGAGTTGCGTTTAATGTGTGTCTGAGATTGATAGTCTCTTCAGAACCATCTGAATGCTTGATTAGACAATCTACAGTTTTGTTGGGTTGCAAATCTGACAGGCCTAGAAGGCTGATTCTGTCATCGACTAGTATACGATCATAGTCTTCAGCAACTTCAAACGTCAAAGGTAATATCCCTTGCTTTTTTAAGTTAGATTCATGGAGACGAGCAAAGCTCTTAACTATTATGGCAGCAGCTCCCAGTTTTCTTGGTGACATAGCTGCATGCTCTCTACTACTACCTTCCCCATAGTTTTGATCTCCGATTGACACCCAGCGCATTTGTTGAGCTTGGTATGCCTTAGCTACCTCTGGAGGCGACATTATTTGTTCCCCAGATAATTGGTTGACGCTTTCACCTGTGCCATCTGTGAAACTGTTAACTGATCCTAAAAGCATGTTGTCACTCAAATTACTTAGGTGTCCTCTATAAGCTAGCCACGGGCCTGCCGGAGAGATAGCATCTGTTGTGCATTGCCCTTTCGCTTTCACCAATATCGGAAGCTCTTCATAGTCTTTACCATCCCAAGCTGGCCATGGATTTAAGATTTCTAGGCGAGTGCTGTTGGGATCTATATTCACTTCTACATCAGAACCATCTTCTGGTGGTTCTACAAAGTAGGATACCCCAGGTTCAAATCCATTAGCCGGTATTTCCGGAGCAGGTTTTGGAGGATCCAATTTCACTTCAGTCCCGTCAGGAGCGGTTATCGTGTCAACCAATGGATTGAAGGATAATTTACCACTTAGGCTCATAGCTAAAGCTATTTCTGGACTGGATATGAAGTTCATAGTTCCTACGTGTCCGTCATTCCGTTTTGGGAAGTTTCGATTGTAAGATGTAACAATTGCATTCGGTGTACCGTCACTTCCTTCATTCCGTCGCCACTGCCCAATACAGGGTCCACATGCGTTTGCTAATACTGTTGCTCCTATGTTCTCTAAAGCTGCTTGCTGACCATCTCTTTCGATTGTTGCTCTGACTTGTTCAGAGCCTGGGGTAACTAAGAAGGGTGTTGCGGCTTTGATTCCTTTATCTACCGCTTGCTGAGCTAAGTCTGCACACCTGCTCATGTCTTCATAACTTGAGTTAGTACAGCTACCAACTAAGGCCGCAGATACAACTTCAGGGAAGTCATGTTCTTTAATTTCTGCTGCTAATTCTGATATTGGTCTAGCCCGGTCAGGGGAATGAGGACCTGTTATGTGGGGTTCTAATTCAGATAGGTTTATTTCTACGATTTGATCATAGTACTGTTCAGGGTTAACCTCGACTTCAGGATCGGCAGTCACTAGATGTTTGTACTGTTCTGCTAGTTCAGCTAATTCACTTCTGCCGGTCACACCTAAATATGTTGCCATTCTACTGTCGAACGGATAAACATCGCCTGTAGCACCTAATTCAGCCCCCATGTTGGTAGTGGTGGCTTTGCCTGTGCATGAAATAGATTCAACGCCTGGCCCAAAGTATTCTATGATTGCATTAGTTCCTCCAGATACGGTAAGGACTTTTGCTAGATATATAATGATATCTTTTGGAGCGGTCCATCCTGACATCTCGCCGGTTAGATGCACCCCAATTAATCTAGGGTATTTAACTTCCCAAGGGAGCCCGGCCATCACGTCAGCTGCGTCTGCGCCTCCGACTCCGCATGCTAGTGTACCAAGGCCTCCGGCATTTGGGGTGTGAGAATCAGTGCCTATTAGTAGTGCACCAGGGAAAGCATAATTTTCTAAGACCACCTGGTGGATAATTCCTCCGCCGGGTTTCCAGAATCCCATACCATATCTTTTGCATGCAGATTCCAGGAATTTGTACACTTCGCTGTTTTCAACGACCGCCTCAGATAGATCAGATCCTGCTCCCACTCTAGCTTGAACCAGGTGGTCGCAGTGCACGGTTGTAGGGACTGCTACCTTTTCTCTCCCGGATTGCATGAATTGCAGGATAGACATTTGTCCAGTGACATCTTGTTGAGCGACTCTGTCGGGTCTCAAATTGAGATAACTTTCCCCAGGGATTAATTCTGCGCCTTCTGGGTCATCTAAATGAGAGAATAGTAGTTTTTCAGCTAGTGTCATCGGTCTATTTAGTCGACCTTTGACGATTTCTAAGTTTTTCTCCATTTTTTTGTATGCTGCTAATACAAATTCTGGAGTCGAGTCTATAGATAC
This sequence comes from Dehalococcoidia bacterium UBA2588, assembly GCA_002339805.1. GTDB lineage: Bacteria > Chloroflexota > Dehalococcoidia > Lucifugimonadales > UBA3495 > UBA2588. The sequence goes on from DDKW01000020.1 coordinate 21,352, forward strand.
CATGGATCCTCCTTCTAATCTTTATTCATAGTTCTGCGGAAAATACATAAGGGGTTCAGCCATAAACCTCGAATATGTATTATGTCTTACTCTTGGGATTACTTTGAGCGGGTGTTTATCCTCTAGACAGGTCTGATAAATCTTTGTCTTTGAAATAGTCGTAGTTTTTAGCTACATATTCTTGCTGATCTCCAGGTACAGCGTCCTCAGCAAATATTGCTGTTACAGGACAAACTGGTTCACATGCTGCACAGTCGATACATTCATCAGGGTTTATAAAAAATTGGTCGTCTTGCTCTCGAGTGTATATGCAATCAACAGGGCATACATCGACACAAGCAGCGTCTTTGAGGCCTACGCAAGGTTCAGTGATTATATAAGTCATTGTTTCCTCTCTCTCTCTATGGTTTGACTCTATCGAGCCCATAATATTAGTACCTGGTCATTATACACAGAATTGTGTAACTTTTGTATTACGGCTTAGGATGATAGAGTTATTAAATCACTAGTCCAGAAGTCCGCTTTTTTATAGACAAATTGACGAATGTTTCTGTACGTTGAACTCCATTAATAATTCCTACTTGTTCTCTAAGGAAAGAGCCTAAGTTTTCTGCGGTGTCAGTTCCCACCCAAACAAAAACGTCGAATGAGCCTGTTGTAACTGCCACGTAATGGGCTTGCTCTAGTTCGGATATTGTTGTAGCTACTTTTTCAGACATACCAGGCTCAGTTTGAATTCCAATCATTGCGGTAGTTGCGAATCCTAGCCTATCTAAATTTGGAATTGCTATCACACTTAAGTACCCATCTTCGATGAGTTTTTTAAGTCTCCGGCGTATTGTACCTTCACTTACGCCAGCTTCTCGCGCGATCTTTGCGTTTGATGCCCTGCCATCTAGCTGAAGCAGGTTGATTATATTTACGTCTAAATCATCCATTTCGGGCTCCTAAATAACAATTGCCGATTAACGTAGATAATACTAAGTCGTGCGCCGAGTTGTGTCAAATTATCTTCGAATTCTGATGAATTAAATCGATAACCTCATCGAAAAGATAACGTGCGTGATGGAATCGTTAATAAATTGTTTTATTGCCCGAATGATTCGCATTTGATAGAATTCAATCCTCAAACGGAGGGGTCGCATAGAGGTCTAGTGCGGGCGCCTGCTAAGCGCCTATCCTGAGTAATCGGGATCGAGGGTTCGAATCCCTCTCCCTCCGCCACAATTTCAGGTATAATACGGCTATGCAAATTAGTTCGTACAATATTTGGACGATTGGTTGTCAAATGAATGAGGCTGATTCTGATAAGCTCGCCTCTGCTTTGGATCAACTAGGCCTGACCAAGAAAGACAATGCTGAAGACGCGGATTTGGTCGTTCTAAATTCATGCGTCGTGCGTCAGAGTGCCGAAGATAAAGTTTCTTACAGAGTTTCGATATCGCAGGAATTCAAGAAAGATAGACCTGAACAAATGCTAGTTCTGATGGGCTGCATGGTTGGACCTAACAGTGAGAATTTGCAAAAACGATTTCCGTCAGTAGACATGTTCATGAGGCCACAAGATTTCAATCCTTTACTAGAACAGATAGCGGAATTAAATGACGTGGACTTGGAAGGATGTATATCTAACTATGCTCACTCAAATCCAGGAATTAGCTGTCATGTACCAATAATCAAAGGATGTGATTTCATGTGCTCATTCTGTATTATTCCGTATCGACGAGGTAGACAAGAGAGTAGGACCATCAGAGACATCGTATCTGAAGTTTCGATATTAGTGGATAGAGGAGTTAAAGAGATTACTCTTTTGGGTCAAACAGTGGATGCTTATGGACACGATCTAAATGAAGATGTTGATCTAGCAGACTTACTGGGTCACGTTAATGATATTACTGGGCTGGAGAGAATTAGATTCTTGACGTCGCATCCGTCTTTCATGAGCGAAAAAATTATTGAATCTATTAATGAACTTCCAAAAGTATGTGAGCATATTAATTTACCTATACAAGCTGGAAATGACGTGGTTTTAGAACGAATGAGAAGACCTTATACGAACGATCATTACAGAAGACTTGTTGATGATATTCGAAAGATTGTGCCAAGTGTGACCATAAGTACCGATATCATAGTTGGATTTCCAGGGGAATCGGATGAACAATTTCAAGACACATTGAAAATTGTAGAAGATTTAGAATTTTCCAAAGTTCATTCTGCAGAATATTCAAATCGACCGGGTACAATTGCTTCACGACAGCTCAAAGATGATATTCCAGTACGAATAAAAAGAGATCGTAGAAAAATGATTGATGCTGTTCAGGAAACCATCCAAGAGAAAAATAATAGAGACTCAGTCGGAGATTTACATTCAGTGTTAATTGAAGGACGGCGAAAAGAGCAGTGGTATGGCAGGAATAGAAACGATAAATTAGTGTATACTAGTACGAATACAAAAAATCTTAGAAATAGTATCGTGGAAATTAAGATTGAAGACAGTAGTCCTTGGTCATTAACAGGATCAGTAACCAAAACAAATTTAGGTTAACAGTTAAGAGGGACTTGATATGACAATAAGAAATAAGCCTTACTCGTTACCATTAACAGAAATAGAACAAACGGCTTTCTGTAGCACCGAAGATGACCTGCCTGCTAAGCCACTTTCAGAAGAAATGAAAGTTAATGTACGTTGGCAAAATATACCATCTGATTATTTGCATCTCACTCCAGAAGAACTGGACAACAGGATTCATGAAGTTAGGAATAAACTGGGAAATAAAGTTACAGTTTTAGGCCATCATTATCAACGAGAAGAAGTTATTAAGTATGCAGACTTTCAAGGAGATTCGTTTCTTTTGTCAAAAGAAGCTGCAGCACTTCCGGATGTGGAATACATAGTTTTTTGTGGTGTTCATTTCATGGCTGAAACCGCATGCATCCTTGCTGATGATTCTCAGAAAGTGATACTTCCAAATATTACTGCAGGTTGTTCGATGGCTGACATGGCGCCAATGGAAGACGTTGATGATGCGTGGGCTGATCTGAAGAATATATTGCCTGAAGAAAATTCAGTGATTCCGTTGACTTATATGAACTCCATTGCTGGAATTAAAGCTTTGTGTGGAAGAAACAATGGGGCAGTGTGCACATCTTCTAATGCTAAGAAAGTAATGGAATGGGCGTATGACCAAGGTGAAAGAGTACTGTTTTTACCAGATCAACATTTAGGTAGGAACACCGCACTTGAGCTCGGAATTCCATTAGATAAAATGATTTTGTGGAATCCGTTCAAAGTTTTGGGAGGCAATACCCCGGAGCAGATTAAGGAGTCAAAAATAATCTTGTGGCAAGGTCATTGCTCTGTGCACACAAGATTCACAACTCAACAGATTGAAACTGCAAGAAATAGATACCCGCAAGTTAATGTTGTGGTTCATCCGGAATGCCCGATGGAAACAGTTCAAGCTGCAGATATGGTTGGTTCAACCGAATTTATAAGAAAGGTTATAAACGAAGGTGAATCGGGTAGTGTATGGGCAGTTGGTACAGAAATTAGTTTGGTGAATAGATTGGCTCGACAAAATCCAGACAAAACTGTATTTTGTCTGGATCCTGTAAGTTGTCCTTGTTCAACAATGTATAGAATTCACCCTGCGTATTTGTTGTGGGTGCTGGATTGTATAAATGAGGAACAGCTGGTTAACGAGATAACAGTGTCTGCGGAGGTTAAATCCTCAGCTAATATCGCTTTGCGAAGGATGTTGGATTTAGCGTAAATGATTTCCTGAATTAGTATTCGATTTTTGAGAGACTAATTGGTAATATTTATTGTAGACAGTAAACAGGGAGATTAGTGTGCAAAAATTACCGTTAGAAGTTATCGAGCTGATCAAATTAGCACTTCGAGAAGATCAAGCATTTAATGATCCAACTACCAGCGCTCTGATTGATCCTTCACTAGAAGTCTCTGGGCAATTAATTGCTAAACAAGAAGGGATAATATCAGGGATCGAAGTATTTATTGCTACATTTGCATATATTGATAGTGATATTGTTTTCGATCGAACCCTTCATGATGGTGATCAAGTTATCAATGGACAATCCATAATAGATTTTCATGGTTCTGCTTCCAGTATTTTAAGAGGAGAAAGGACCGCATTGAATTTCATACAGAGAATGAGTGGGATAGCCTCGGAAACTAACAAGTATGTGAAATTGGTTGAAGATTTGAAAGCTACAATAGTCGATACTAGAAAAACTGCACCTGGTCATAGGTACCTGGATAAATATTCAGTGATGATGGGTGGAGGTAGTAATCACCGGTTCAATCTATCAGATGGTATATTGATCAAAGATAATCATTTGGTTGTGTTAAAGAAAATAGGACTGGATAACAGAGATGCTGTAATTCAAGCAGTAAACCGTTCTTCACATACTATTAATGTTGAGATAGAAGTAGAGAGCATAGAAGAAGTGGAAACTGCATTGTCTGCTGGAGCCCAAATCATAATGCTGGATAATATGGACGTTAATACTATGTCTGAAGCGGTCAGTTTGATTGATGGCAAGGCAGTCGTTGAAGCTTCTGGAGGAATTAACTTGAACACAGTTAGATCCGTTGCTGAGACAGGTGTTGACCTGATATCAGTTGGTTCATTGACCCACTCTGTACAGGGATTAGACCTAAGCTTAGATATACAAAATTAATAATTGGAGGAATTAGAATGGCAAGACTAAATAATATTAACAGGGACGAACTGTCGAGTTCTGATCAAGAATACTATGACTCTATAGTAGGGAGCAGAGGAAGTGTTAGAGGTCCATATGGCGTATTGCTGCATAGCCCTGATTTAGCATCGAGAATAGCTCATACAGGAACTTATGTTAGGTTTGAGCTTGATTTGCCAGAGTCTTTAAAAGAAACTGTCATTATTACAGCTGCGAGAGAGATTCGGAACCAGTATGAATTCGCGGCTCATGCAAGACTGGCGAGAGCGGCTGGAGTTGCTGAATCTACGATTACCACTATAGCTCAGGGTAAATCTATAGATTCATTGCCTGAAGATGAGAAACTGCTAGTGACTTATGCCCAACAGTTGATTAGAGATCACAAAATACAAGATGACGTGTTTAATGCTGTGAGTGAGAAATATGGGATAAAGAAAACAGTAGATATTACAGCATTGATTGGACATTATCTTTTGGTAGGCCAGATTTTGAGTGCTTTCGAAGTCGATCTTGCTGAAGGTATGACCGCTGAGATAACAGACTAGGAAAGATCTATGGTCACCCCTCATAAAGAAATATTATTTGGGTGTTTAAGCTTTACTTGGGAAATGATTGACTTAGCCATTGAAGATTTGTCGCATGAACAGCTTGTTCAAATGCCTTCTCCTAACGCTAATTCGATAGCGTGGACCTTGTGGCATATGAGTAGGGTTTTTGACTCTCTAATTAGTATACATTTGCTTAAATGTCCTCAATTATGGTCGTCAGAAGGTTGGGAAGCTAAATTTAATATACCGTCTGGACAGGAAGATCGAGGTGTTGGATGGACTATAGAAGAAGTGAGTGGCTGGGCCCCTCCCGATAAAGACACTTTGATAGGTTATTATGAAGCTGTGAAATTGCTTATGACCGATTATATTGAATCTCTCACAGAATCTGAGATTATTCGGACCGTAGATATCCCTGTAGTTACGTCAGGTATTCCAGGGATTGATTCGAAGTCTGTGGGAGCTGCCTTTGGGAGACGCGTCTGGGATTACGTAAGTCATGCAGGGCATATATCTTATATTCGTGGATTAATAGTAGGCCCAGGGTGGTATATCCGGTAGCTTTGAATTAACTCTTAAGCCATATCACTGTCGATTATTAAGGTTACTGGGCCATCGTTGACGATGTTTACCTGCATGTCTGCTCCGAATTCACCTGTTTTTACGTTATGTACGACTGATTTACATTTGTCTACGAAAGACTGATATAGAGGTTCTGCAACTTCTGGCTTCGCTGCATTAGTAAAATCGGGTCTGCGCCCTTTTTTGACAGAGGCAGGCAATGTAAATTGGCTCACTACTAACAAATCTCCTCTAATATCCTGAATAGATAAATCGAAATTATTATTATCTGATTCAAACAATCTCAAACTTAAAACTTTATTAGATACGTAATCAACTTCATTATATGTATCAGTTGATGTGATTCCTAGAAGGACAACTAAGCCTCGGTTTATGCATCTTAGTGTTTGATTATCAATCAATACGGAAGCTTGGGATACTTTTTGAATAAGGCCTATCAATTTAGATAGAGTGCCTGGTTATTCTGAATTGGATGAAGAAGATGTTGTGCTAGATGAAGTGTCTGAGGTTTTATTAGAATCACTCTTAGTTTCATTAGAGCTATTGCTTTCTTTCTTGGTTTCTGGTTTTGTAGAAGGCGTAGATGAAGACTTCTGTCTCCCGTAATCTGTGGTGTAAAATCCAGAGCCCTTATATATGACCGGTACGGAATGGAATATTCTCCTGCCTTCTCCTGAGCAGTCTGGGCAACTACCTTTACCTGCTTCAGCAAATGTTTGGGTTAATTCAAACTCATTTGCACAATTCGTGCATTTATAATCGTATCTGGGCATTGAATAATCTCCTAACAAGTAGAGATAACAAATGTTATCTTGTTCTTTGTCTACGGCGACGACGAGCTGCTCTTTGTTCAGCTATGCGAACTTTTTGAGCTTTACTTCGGAAGAACCTTCGGTCCTTTAATTCTCTTAATATGCCAGCGTGTTGTACCGATGCTCTGAACCGGTTAACTAAGCTTTCTGGGCTTTCACCCTCTCTAGGGGTTACATAAGCCATAAAATTTTCCTCGATAATTAATTAAAATTCATAATTCACGAGCACACAATTTATCATATATGTGCTCATATATCAATGTCATTAGATATGAAAATGTGTATGATGAGATATACCATCAGGTTATATATAAACCTACAAACTTTCTATAAAAAGAAGGAGGCATTGTGAAAGTTTGCATTCCTGGGAACAATAAAGGATCAGGAGGACCTAATTCCTTTAAACGAAACTTAATTAAAGAGCTGATTAATCTGGGTATCGATGTGGATACAGGATTTTCGTCTACAGGAATAGACGTCGTCCTACTTGTAGGAGGTACTCGTAATATCAATTGGCTAAGAAAGCTTAGGAGTTCAAATATTCCAGTTATTCAGAGATTAGGCCCCATGAATTGGCTTCATCAGTATGAATCAATCCTCAATAGCCATAAGTGGAGAAGTGTTGTGAGGAATTCTATTTTATTTAGGATTAGAGAAAATTTTGCGAACCATGTGATATATCAAAGTGAATTCTGTAAAACATGGTGGACTGATGTAAAAGGACAAGATAAGTGCGGTAATACGGTAATATATAATGGAGTGGACACTTCGTTATTCAACCCCGAAACATTGCAACTATCTTCTGAAGCGCTACGATTGATATCAGTGGAAGGTAATTTAGCTTACACTCAACAGGTTTACAGAACTCCAGTGGAACTGACCACTTTATTAAAACAAAAAGATATAAACGTAGAATTAACCCTTGTTGGGGATATAGACAGTAAAGGCCTACGGGAAATATGCAACTATGACTATGTTAATTATGTTGGAAATATCCCCCATGTATCCATAAGAGAAATGCTTGTTACTCATGATATTTTTATATCCGGTGAAATAAATCCTGCATGTCCTAATTCGCCACTTGAAGCAATGGCTTGTGGTTTACCAGTGGTAGGATTTGATACTGGAGCTTTGTCAGAACTTGTACTAGGAGGTTCGGGCTTATGCGCAGATTATGGAGCAAATCCTTGGAAATTGGAGAAACCGGATATGAATAATCTATTAAATTCCACAATAAAGGTGAATGAAAATTTGGAGTATCACTCAACAAAAGCATTACAAAACATAAAAAATAATTTTATGCTTAGTAACATGGCCAAAGAATATGTTAAAGTGTTTAAGACATTAATTTAAGTTTCCCCAATTCTACTTAAGGCTGGTGCAATATGGCAGTTAATGCTAGCGAACCTGTAGAGCAAGAATTAGTTCTTGCTAACACTAATGTAAAACTAAAAAAAGCGGGTTCAGGTGCTCCTTTGCTTATACTCCATAGTGAGATGGGCAACGCAGATTGGCTTAAATACCAGCAAGAACTGTCTAAAACACATACGGTGTATATGCTTTCTCATCCTGGCTGTCAGGGTTCAGATCAACCAGATTGGATTATGAATATGAGAGACTTGGCGGGTTGGTATCTCCAAGCGATAGAGGAGCTTGATATAACACCCGTCGATGTTATAGGTTTGTCTTTTGGTGGTTGGATTGCAGCAGAAATGGCAGTAATGTCACCACACTCATTTAAGAAAATGGTTTTGGTTGGTGCTGCTGGGGTTAAACCGGAACAAGGAGAAATCTTTGATATTTTTGGTGTGACACCTCAAGTGTTTCAAGAGAAAGCTTTTTTCGATCCTTCTAACACTCCGGAATATCAGATAGTTTGTCCTGACGAACTGACTGAAGAATTGGCTCTTGAATGGGAATATGCCAGAGAGTCTACATGTAGAGTTAGCTGGAAACCGTATATGTATTATCCTGGTCTTCCTAATTTGTTGAGCAGATTGAAAACTATGGAAACATTAATTATTTGGGGATCTGAAGATGCAATAGTTCCATTAAATTCAGGAGAAATATATAATCGATCCATCAAAGGGTCTAAATTAGAAATAATAAAACAGTGTGGGCATAGGCCTGAAATTGAGAAAGCAGAAGAATTTCTTAAACTGGTAACTGATTTTTTGTAAGTGTTACGAGGGTAAGAACAAATTAAAAGTTTGACTGAGGAGATATAAGATGCTAATAGGACACTTCACAGAACAGCCATGGCAGGATGATACCTCCGGATTGATGGGGACGCAAAGCACTGACTTAGGGATCAGCAATTCGTTTTACAATCCAGCTGTAGGTGCTAGCTTATACAACCGATATTTAGATGAAAAGCTTTACGCTGAAGAAATGGGATTTGATGCATTTATGTTGAATGAGCATCACAGTACTCCATTTTGTATGCAAGGTGTAACTAACATAGGAGCTGCAATACTAGCTCGTCAGACCAAAAAAGCTAAGATAATCATACTGGGTAATGTGCTTCCTATTTGGGACGATCCTTTGTGGCTTGCCGAACAATTGTCGATGATAGATATGATTTCATATGGCAGATTGGTGTCTGGTTTCGTACGAGGGGGAGGCAGAGAGAGTTTTGCTCACAATGCACCACCACACTTTAATAGAGAAAGATTTGAAGAAGCACATGATTTCATAATTAAGGCTTGGACTGAGCCAGGGCCTTGGAGATGGGAAGGCAAACACTATCAATATAGATATGTTAACCCTTGGGCCAGACCTTTACAGCAACCACATCCTCAGATTTGGATTCCCTCAACGGTTAGTGTGGAAACTGTTAAATGGACAGCTGAGCATCGGTATCCATTAGTCTTATTAGCAACAAAATTGGAGCCTACTAGAGATGCATTTCAACTCTATCATGACACTGCTAAGGAGAATGGTTATAAGTCAGGTACTCAAAATCTAGCATACTTGTTTAAAGTCCATGTGGATGAGACAGAAGAGAAAGCAGATGAAGTAGCTAGAAAATACTTGTCAGGTGTTAGTAATCCATTCCTGGCAGGTAATGAAGGTCAAATCAACCCTGCTATTATGAGCCTTCCTGGTCATACTTCTAGAACTTCCAATAGGTTGCAGGCAGCATCTTTTGGTCCTGCAGGGCGATTCGGTACTAATAGACGACCTTATGAGGACCAGGTGGAGGATTTGACAATTATAAGTGGCACTCCTAAAACTGTGCTTCCTAAAATTAGACACGTCTTAGAATACTTGAGACCTGGCAGCATATTTTTCTGGGACGGTGATGGGGCGATGACTCATGAGGATCAGATGCGTAGCTTAAGACTCATGGGTGAAGAAGTAATACCGGCAGTTCGAGAAATGGGTAAAGAACTGGAATTATTTAGTTCTTTCGAAGTTGATCCTAGGACTGGAGAAAAAATTGAAACTTCAACAGAGGTTGCTAGTTAGAATGTATCACTGATATGAGTTTATCTATTGAATCACCAGAGTCATTAGATACATTGATATTAATCAGATTAAGTCCTAGGCCTAATTGGTATACATGCTCAAACAATCCAACTTTGTTCGCAGCATCTAGTCGCTCAATTGTTATCGGTACCTGCACGTCATCAATTGTTAATTTCGCGTCAGGAGATGTTAGGCCAGAAATTTGTACGTAAGAAGAGCTGATCACAGTTTGATTTAATGGCTGAGTGATGCTTATGAACAAAGTTTGTGGGGCTGACTTAAAAATATTTATGGTTTTTGTGATTAGCGATTCGCCTGCTGATTTAGATTCTATTGTAAATTGGTTGATGCCAGTGACTAATTCTACTTCAGAATAAAAATTGCCCTGTGTATCGATTTGAGATATTGATTCGTTGATTGTTATGTTCGTACCTGGATCAGAGATCCCATAAATTATTACAGAATCAGAAGTGAACGAAGTATTGTTCAAAGGTCCTAGGATTTCCAGTATCGGGTCTATAGTTTCCGTAGGTGTTACTTTAGTTGACGCTGGTGCTGGAGTAGGCGAATTTGTTGGAGGAAAGCTTGTAGGAGACACTGCTTCAGTAGGGGCTGGGATTGCAGTAGGGACTAGAATTGCAGTAGGGGCTGGAGTATTAGGGGTTATATCTAGAGTAGCCTCAGGAATGATATTAACTACTGGTTGTGTGGGCATTATTACCTGTAATTTTGCCACATTAGGCTTCGTATTGTTTGTAATAGATTCTCTTGAAATGCTAGTTACGCACCCTATTGATGCAGGTACTAACAGTATTATAATCATGATTAAAAATACTAATTTAAGATTATAGTAGTTTCTAAAAAGGGTCATGGGATTACGAATTCCTTGTCAAGGGCATACTAAGGGTAAATTCAGTATAAGAATCCTTAGTTTGGTGATTCTCGCTTCGCACGGATAATTTACCTCCGTATCCTGTAGCCAATGTGTGAGCTATGAATAAGCCTAACCCAGAAGTAGTCTTCTCTTCTCCTCGGCCGATTTCTGGAGTCCATCCTCTATCGAATATGAGTTTTTGGTAAGGTTCTTCAATTCCTGGTCCGTCATCTCTAACTTTGACCTTGAATGTATCTTCATTCTTGATTAGGCATATCTCTATACTTCTGGCGGCATATCGAATAGTGTTGTCAACTAGATTAGTAACTATGTGCTCTATAGCTGCACTATTAGAAGGAACCACTCCGAAAGAAGGTGGCTCACTCCACCAAGTAATTTCTTTTCCGCTTTCTTTTGCTACCGGAGAATATCTATCGACAATTTTCCGAATAATGGATTCTGGTTCTACAGGTTGAATTTCTGATGATGGGGTAGGAAGTTCTAATTGAACTAAAGCTTGTATGTTAGACATCATAAGTCGGAAATTAGGCACTTGTCTCTCTATTTCGTCTAGTAAATCTATTGTGGCATTGGAGCCTTCTTCATCAGTCGACAAAGATGCACGTAGTTCTCTTTCTTTCCCTAAAATCCTGCTTAGTGGCCTACCTAGATCGTGGTGAAATAGTTCAAAATACCGTTGAGTTATCATGCTCCATTGTTCAATAGTGCCTCTATCTACTCCTGTAGAAGTTTTTGTGCCTATAAATCTGGGCAATATATATGCACTTAGAATGAGTCCGGAACCAAATAGAACGACAATTAATCCCGCGTATGTTAAAGGTTCGATGATTAAAACGTAAGGAAAATATTCAGTACTGAACAAGGGAGACATTAGTACTAATAGTAATCCAGCAAATCCTATAGAAGCTCCTACGAGTTTTGCGATACGTTGTAATTTAGGGTAATTATACATTTAGGAATTTTCTGGAGGAGACAAACGGTAACCTTGATCACGGATGTTCATGATTAGGTCGTTTGCGCCAAAACGTACTCCCATAGATTTACCTAGGGAATCTTTTATTTCCCTAATGCGTACGCGGAGTGATGCTCGAGCTTCTTCTCCTTCAAAGTATCTTTCAAGTCTACTGAACGGTACAAGCTCTGCTGGACTTTTGTACCAGGTTGTAGCTAGTTCTCTTAATATTTCGAATTTAATTCCGTTAATGTCATCGATCAAAGTCTGAGTACCGTCATCAGACTTTACGTATACAACTTTATTATTTATATCTAAAGATATTTTATTTCCTAAACTCATTGAATCAGGGGTGTCACCAATGAGTCGCCTTAGCCTTAAGATTACTTCATCCGCTCCTGCTAATTTGTCTATAAAATCTACAGGAGAATTCCACTGTAAAGTTCCTTTAACTGCTATCTCTCTTTCTGGTCCCTGAGCATATTGAGTGAACATCAAAACTGGAAGTTTAGGATAAAGCCTTACTATTTTCTGTAGAATTTCAAGACCTTTGAATTGATCATCTTTATGCTCTCCAAATCTTACGTCTAGTAACACTCCGTCAGGACTGGAATCTTCGATCGCGTAGAGAGCGAAACTTTCGTAATTGTCTCCATTCTTGTGTGCATCCCCTAAATCTAGACATTCAGTAGCCCATCCCTCTTCTTCGAGTTTACGACACATATGTTTGACGATAGGAGACTCCCATTCGTCATCAATAACAAGTATTAATCCTTGTTTGGTTTCTGTTGACATCTAAAATTACACTTTCAAGCTTAAAATTGATGATATTTTAATTTATAATGTTGCCATCAGTCGTGGATTTCATAGTCTTAATTATATCAATATTTAGATTATAAGTGGCTATGTTGGGTTTGGATAAACAATTAATGGATTGATAAAGGTTTAATATGGACATTGGGATCATATTTCCGCAAACCGAAATAGAGACAGGGAAAGCTGCTATAGTCCAATTCGCTCAAGCGGCGGAAGATTTAGGATTTTCCCATATTTTTATGGCTGATCATGTGCTTGGTGCTGATCCTGAGGTGCATGAACATGTTAGGAATCATTACTACACTCATGACAGTATCATCAACGAAGTATTTGTTACTTTAGGATTTATATCTGCAATTACTGAGCGAATTGGTTTAATGACAGGCATTTTAATCCTGCCCCAGCGTAGTGCTGCATTAGTTGCGAAGCAGGCCGCTGAAATAGCAATACTTAGTAGTAACAGATTTAGATTGGGAATCGGAGTTGGATGGAATCATGTGGAATTTGAGGCCCTTGGTATGGATTTTCAAAACAGAGGTCCATTTGTTACTGAGCAGATCCAATTGATTAAAGAATTATGGGGCAAAGATATTGTAGACTTTCACGGTAAATGGCATGATGTAAGTCAAGCTGGCTTGAATCCTCGCCCTAATAAAACGATTCCGCTCTGGTTAGGTGCAGGTAGTAGCTTTTTCCCGAAACCTCCTAATGTAGTGCTGCAAAGAGTCGCTGAGTACGCAGATGGATGGTGTCCAAATTTTGAACCGGATGATCAAGGTAGGGAAATTGTGACTAAAGTTAATGGGATTATGGAAGAAAACGGTAGGGATCCAAAGACTTTATTACTAGAAGGTAGGATTAGAACTTCTGGAAAGACTCCTGATGATATAAAAAGAGAGATTGAACAATGGAGAGAATTGGGAGCTAGTCATATTGGAATTGAAAATAGAAGAGGCGGAATAAAAGGTATACAATCACATTTGGAAGCTATGAATGATTTCGTAACTCAAGTTGGATTTAATTAACATAATATTTAAGGAGAAAAAATGAGTTTTTATAGAATTTACACAGGTGATGACAATCAATCTCACATAGAAGAACTAGATATGAAATTCGCGCCATTTACCGACGTAGAAGGTGCTTTTGGAGTTGGAACCGAGCTGTTCCCATCTAAAGGCATAACATTCAGGATTGCAGAAGCAGGATATGAATTAGAGTGGCACTGTGCGCCTAGAAAACAATTTACCATATCATTGTCTGGTACTGCTGAAATTGAATTGGGGGATGGTACAAAACAGGTAGTAAATGCCGGAGATGTTTTGCTCGCTGAGGATTTAACCGGCCAAGGCCATATCACTAGAGTGATCAGTAAAGAACCAAGAGTCCACGCAGTGGTCCATTTATAGGCTAATCAACAAGTGGAATTACGTCTTCTGCTACCCTAATACATTCTTCGACATGAGGAAAACCTGAGAGTATAAATTCTTCTATTCCTAAGGCTTTGTATTTCGATAATTCTTCTGCAACTGTTTCCGGTGTTCCTACGATAGCAGTTCCGCAGTTGACTCTAACTTCGGACAACCCATTCCACAAATGTTCAGAAACTTTGTGATCTTTGACTCGTTGGGATTGGGCTACTTGTCCTACCATAGCTGTTCCTTGCGTAGAATTATTTCTTTGCGCTTTAACTTTGGGAGCGGCAAGAGATATTAATTCATCAGCTGCTTTCCATGCTTCTTCTTCGGTGTTACGAACTATAAGGTGGGTCCTCAATCCTAATCTTGGTTCACGATTGTTGGCTTGAAAACTTTCTTTCAGTTTATCTATAAGAACGGTGAACGGCTCTAAAGGTTCTATCCAGTTTAGATGGATGTCGGCTAATTTGCCGGACATATCTATTGCTCTGGGAGAGGCCCCTCCCAAATAGAACAGAGGAGGATGGTGTTTTGGCCTAGGGGAGCAGTATGCATTATTAAGCTTATAAAAGTCACCATTGAATTCTATGGGGCCATCTTGGGTCCACAATTTTTGGCAAGCCTGAATGAATTCTACAGCTCGTTCATATCGAGCATCATGATCAATGTACTGTCCAAGTCGTTCAAAATCGTTCTGGATTCCTCCTGGGACAATATTGATATCTATTCTCCCATTTGAAATCTGGTGTAAAGCTCCAGCCATTTGCGCAAATAGACCTACGGGAATAAACCCCGGTCTTACTGCAAT
The DNA here is from genome assembly GCA_002339805.1 of Dehalococcoidia bacterium UBA2588. Lineage (GTDB taxonomy): Bacteria > Chloroflexota > Dehalococcoidia > Lucifugimonadales > UBA3495 > UBA2588. The sequence goes on from DDKW01000020.1 coordinate 36,376, forward strand.
CAAGAATCTTATTTTCTGTGTGACGGCCGCGAGTGCAGTCGCAGTGGTCCATGTTTCTGCCAAAGGAGATGCTTCCAGGAATAAACCGTTAGCAAAGCGTGTAGGTATGAGCAAAGAATAGAAATTATGTTTTTCTGCCGTTTTAACTACGTTTGAAAGGTATTCAAAAGTGGGCTCTCTCTCAGGAAATTCGGTACCTGCGTGATAGCCGTCTCCATCTATTGGTATGAACCAGCTGAATTTAGTGTTGCTCATTGTATTAAGTTCTCTTCTGTTTTGGGTTTGCTTAGGTTTGGCTTGTTAGTATTTGATGTAAATGGCTCTGCATTATTGACAGATTGCGCTGATGTGTCAACCCAATAATCCTATGTAATATGAAATTTTTGTAAAGGTCTGGTATTTCTTGGTTGTATTTGATATGCAAGTACTAACTCCTTAAAAAGGATTCCAAGGTTAGGATACAGAGCGATTCCCTTCTTCTTTATTGTACCAAACACCCATAATAATAGCTGCGGCGATTACGTTCATCATGTCTCCAGACATCCATAGTATTAGTCCTCCAATTCGTTGATCCATTATTAACGATACAGGAATAGGACTATTTAATGGGTCATAGGCGGTATAAAAAGCTGTGCCGGAAAATGTTATTAGTGAGCCTAGGAAAGTGTTTGGAAATATCAATAATCCTAGGAATAAAATACGCACACCGTAATGCAATCTTGATTGATGAGGGTGACTATCAATCATAAGCCACCAGAATAGAAGACTAGAGACTATCATAGTTATATGCATTACTTGATGCACGTAGATATTTGCTACAGATAAGTTGTGGATGAATGAAACTTGCCATATATATAGAATTAACATATACAGAATTACTGTGACTATTGGTGTGGTTATGAAATTATAGTAGGCATTCACTCCTCTTGAATTCATTATAGGATTAAATATCTTGTTAAATGCCCAGTTAGGTACCCCTCTTAGTAAAGGGGTCACTGGATTACCAAGCAGGAAGAGCGGCGGAAATATCATTCGAATAAGCGCATGCTGTATTTGATGGATTATAAAACTATCATCCGCATAAAGGTCTATAGGTGGTTCCAATGACAGAAATAGAGCTAATATAGATAGGTGGAAACTGATTTTTTGCCATACTGATATTTTATTTGAAGGGTTTGGATTGTTTTTGATTCCTTTGTTGTAAAACCAAATTAGACCAACACACAAAATTAATGGCACTATGTTCACATAATAAAAAGGGAACGGTATATCTAGAAAACCTACGTGATTTAGATGCATTCTTAGCTACTTGATCTTCTTTTTCTATTAGGAGCAGTTAGGTAAATTAAGAAAGCGCCAATAGCAATTACAAGAGCAACTGCCCAGAACACAATAGTGCCAGCTGAAAAGCTGGCGTTTTCTTTAATTAAGATATCTTCTACATCAATCGTCATACTAGTTAAGTCATTGGTGATTTCAAGGGATGATGACCAAAAACCGGGTGATTTGAGATTGAGTTCTGCTATGTAAATATTTGAATTTTCATCCAAAGGTATAGCATGTGCCCACCCTTTGTCTTCAGACGAAGAATGATCTACTAAAATTTTAACTTTGGGATCAGTAGCAGGTAAGTCTGTTACATGATCAAATAATTGTACGGTTACAGTGACTTTTTCTAGCGAAATACCTGATGTGTTTTGATGATATAAAATTTTGTACGGAGGACTGATAATTTCAGTAGCGGAGTCTTGCGCAATGAGATCTGCCGGGTACAGGGTTATAAATAATAATAAAAGAAACGAAGGGACATATTTCAATTGGGCCAAAGTCAAATTTTTTCACCTTTTTGATATTTAAGTAAGGTCTGTAGTACTGATTTATTACGGACCTTACTTAAATTATACTCCTATAATTGGAATGTTTTTTTCCAGATGCCAGGCGATAGGTCAGCATGGGTCATCATTGGTCGTATGCGTGCGGTATCAGGGTGGGCATCTCTTACATCCTCCCACTCCTTCGTTTCAGATACGAATTCATTTTCGAATTCGTACATCACGGCATAATCAGGTTCTCCTCTGTATGCTTTCCATCGTCGTCCGCGTATCACTCCTGGTACGGTTTCATAATTTGGCACATATACAGTGCTGTACCAGTCGTTCCATTCTTTTTCATTTTCTGATGAAACTCCCATTCTACCAATTTGCAAAGCGGGTGCCATTTCGGAATTAGCGATAATATCTGAAACAGATGCAGGATGAATCATCTCATACACGTTGTTTATCCTTGTAGTTGCGATAGCTCGGGGTCCTACCTTTTGTGCCCAAGGTGTTATGGGTCTATTTTTAAATGCGTCTGTGTCGATCACTTGTGCATTTTCGAATTCGTACACTGCCAGATGTTTAGGCCCACTTTTTACAGCCTCGTAGCGTGCACAATTTAATATCCCAGGGACTGACATTAATTCTTGGAGATGTTCAGTGTTGTACCATTCGTTGAATTCTTCTTCGTGTTCTGATGGTACATCAACAAACACAAGCATTAATCCTGAACCTTTTTTAGGTGCCATATACTCCTCCTAATTGACTGGGTTGCAGTCATTCTCTATGAGAAATATACCATATGTGGACAAACAATATTATAAATACAAGAGAGGGTGGCAGATAGAAACTATGGGGAGGGCGCCTATCTGATAAATTAATTTATTATTATAACATCCCTAATAAGGATTGAATGCTTATTATTCCTGATACCGCTACAACGATGTAGATAATCCTGGACAAACTTTTAACTTCCCCGAAGTTAGCGCCACAAATAGTCGCGACTAGGTCGAATTTAAAGAGGCCTACTAGACCCCAGTTTACTGCTCCTACTATAGCCAACAACAAGGCTATAATTGATACTATTTCCATAGTTTCCTCCGTTTAGTTAGGAGCCCTCCATCATTATTGTTATCATCAATACAGAGTATTAGTCAATATGATTTTGCATTAAAAGGCATTTTTAGATACTCTTTAGTAGAAAGGTTCTGATTTTCTATTTACATAACCGGCATAAAGTGTCTACTCGGCAGATGTGACCGAAACACGTGATTGATTCTACAGAACGCTACACAATTTCGTAACGATAGGAGGGTAATATGACGGATTGTTGCTTGGAAGAGACGTATTTAGCTAAAGGCATGTATATGGCTGAACTAGTTCACTCTCATGATGTAACTGATTTAGAGGGGGCCTACCAGGTGCAAAGCTTATGGGGCGATATTTTGGATAAGCATTTCGGTGGGAAAATTGGATATAAATTAGCGTATACCACATCTGTGATGCAAGAACGAGTAGGTCTTGATTCTCCTGCGTACGGAGTGCTAGCTAAAGACAAAGTTTATTATGAAGGTCATAAACTGTATTCTGCAGATTATTACAAATTAGGCTTCGAAGCGGAAATTGCTGTCAAAATAGGAGAATCTATAGGTCCGAATGAGACAATTTCGGATATACAGCAGCTGGGAACTAAAATATCTATGATAGCTCCTGCTTTTGAGGTGATAGATGCTAGAGCTGATCCCAATCTATCGAACGAGGAACGATTACTCCTGAGCGTTATGTGTAACATATTTAATGAAGGAATAGTATTGGGAGATTGGATAGAAGATTGGAAGAATATAGATTTAACTGCTGTAGACTGCTCAATGAGCATTAATGATGAACTTGTTGGTGAAGGCAAGGGTTCAGACGTAATGGGTAATCCATTAAATCCATGCTTGTGGTTGGTTAATCAATTGCAGTCTTCAGGTCAAGGAATAGAAAAAGATATGATTATCATTACCGGAAGTATGATTAGCCCTAAAATGGCTGTTGAAGGTGATGTTGTAAATATAGATATGTCTGAACTAGGTTCAGTCAATACTCTGGTGATATGATTTTACTTTAGACCGCCCGTAAGATCACGGGCGGTCTAAAGTTTTAGTACTTAACACCCCATTCTTCTACCATTTTTATCATTGCTTTGGCTGTTTCTTCATGTGCCACATCTACCATATCTCCATTGTAGGTCACAGCGGCTCCACCTTCTTCTCGCATTTTGTTCATGGCTTCTATTAAGCCTTTGTAATGTTCAATCTCTTCTTTAGAAGGTGTAAATACTTTATTTACTACAGGTACGTGAGATGGATGTATCAGACTCATGCCCGTGTAGCCGATCTGTTTCAATTGAATCGCTAGTTTTTCAAGACCTTCTAAGTCATGGATATCAAACCATCCTCCACTCATAGGATATGGAATACCAGCAGACCTCGAATCAATAAGCACTTTCGATTTCAAATATAACGTTTCCATTCCTTCTGGTGTCCATTGGAATCCAATCGATCTGGATGTGTCTCCCCCTTTTCCTCCACTGCCTCCCATATGAGTGACTCTGTTGGAAGCAGTTGCTATGTCATAGGATTGGCGGATTGCTTGGGCGGTTTCAAGCCCAGGGTCAACAAGAGTAGAACCCTTCGGAACTCCAGCCCGGCTTTCAAATAATTTAAGCAGAGTGTCGACCTCTATTATGTCCCGAGGTGTTTCTACTTTTGGTAGTAATATGCCATATAGGTTTTTACTAATGACTGCTTCAAGATCATCTCCGGTCATACCTGTTTCTAAGCGATTGACTCTAACAAATAACGCCTGGGATATTGAATCATCGTTCCCTAGTTCTTCGAGCATTTTTCGCACTATGACGCGAGCCTCTGCTTTTTCCGCCTCTGGGACTGAGTCTTCTAGGTCTAGAATTAATGCATCGGAACCATATTTGGGAGCTTTTCGGATCCAGTCTTCTTTGTTTCCCGGTACGTATAATGCTGACCTTATGGGTTTTGCTTTGGTATTCATATTGTCTCCTTGATTAAACGATTTTTTTATTGATTAGGTCTTGTATGTCTTCGGAACTCAACCCTAACAGAGTACCTAGGATTTCTTCGTTGTGCATGCCTAACGTGGGTGCTCCCGGTACCTGCGGAAGAGCTTCGCCATCAAATAACACAGGAAATCCCGAACCTATTCCTTCTACGGGAGAATCCATTCCAGCATGTAATAATTCACCTAATGAACCCCTGTTTGAAAAATGCTGATCATGCATGACCTCTTGAGCTGTTCTTACCGGACTGCAAGGGACGTCATGCTGTTCTAGCAAGCTCAACATTTCATCACGTGTCATATTTGATACTCTGCTTTGGATTTCGTGCCTCGCTGATTCTACGTTATCAACTCTTTTTTGGAATTCATTATATCGGTCGTCATTTATCAAAGATTCGGCATCTAATGCCTTAGCAAGCCTGTTCCACTGATCATCGCTAGCAGCAGTGATTATGACTCCTCCATCAGAACCTTGGTATAACCCTGTTGGCCCACCTCTACTGTTATTACCAGTTCTGAGGGGAACTCCAGAATCCATGTCTTCTTCCAGATTTTCCATAAACATAAGAGCTGTCAAGGTATCCATCATGGAAACGTCTAGATATTTGCCTTCTCCAGTCAAATCTCTATTCCTCAGGGCTCCTAATATAGAATAACAAGCAAATATAGGAGTTACTAAATCTCCGATATAAAAGCCTACTCGTGTGGGATCTCCGTCTGGATCTCCATTAATGTCCATCAATCCACTCATGCCTTGAATTTGAGGGTCATGTGCAGGTTTAGCCGCGTAAGGTCCTGTTTGCCCGTAACCAGATATAGAACAATATACTATTTGAGGATTCACTTTCGTTATGTCTTCATACCCCAGCCCGATTTTTTTTAATGAACCTGGAGCTAAATTTTCAAGCAATACGTCAGATTGCTTGGCTAACTCTAAGAACATCTCTTTGCCTTTATCTGTTTTAAGATCTAATGTGATGCTTTTTACACCCTGAGTTCGTTTTAGAAATCTTGTAGATATGTATTCTTGAGACAACTGTTCTTGTTTTATTCCCTTAGGACCAGCAAACGGGCCGTTACCTCGCACCGGATCTCCTCGATTAGGAATCTCTACTTTGATGACTTCTGCCCCGAACCTAGCTAGGTTCATACTTGCATATGGACCAGCCAAAAATACTGTTACAGCAAGCACTCTTATATTTTGTAATGGTTGCATGAATCCTCCTGGGATTAAATGAATATACATAGTTTATAGCTGATTTAATGATGTGGCTAGTTGTATGAATATGATAGAATTCTTTCACCAACAATCTTTGAGGAGATAATTATGGTTGTAAATATTGTATTGTCAGAAAAAGAGTATAACGTGGTAGGAACAAGGCCCATACGGCATGACGGGGTTGATAAGGTTACCGGCAGAGCTAAATATGGGGGAGATTTCACTACAACAGGACTTCTATTTGGGAAAATATTAAGAAGTCCCTATGCACACGCAATAATTGAATCAATAAATATAGATGAAGCTCTTAAATTAGAAGGAGTGGTTTCTGTTGTGACAGCAGAAGATCTGCCTGTTTCTTCATTGTCGAAACCTTCTAAGAGCTTAGAAATGGAAAGCGATAATATATTAGCTAGAGGAAAAGTTCTTTACAAAGGTCATGCTGTTGCTGCAGTGTGTGCATCAAATAGCCATATTGCAGAAGATGCATTAAAACTGATCGAAGTTAAATACAAGATTTTAGAGCCTGTTATTGACGTCCGTAAAGCTATGGAAAAACAATCTGTATTGCTTCATGATGATTTGACTACTAGAGAACTGGGAAAAGATTCAGGTATTGTTAGCAATATAGCCTCTCATTTGAGATACGCTGTCGGGGATGTGGAAAAGGGATTTTCTGAAGCAGATATTATTATAGAAGAAGAATTTGACACATCCACCGTTCACCAAGGATACATAGAACCCCATAATGCTACTGCTTTTTGGAGTGCTGATGGCCATATAGATGTTTGGTGCAGCACGCAGGGGTCATTTACTGCGCGGGAAAAGATTGCGAAAGTATTAGACGTGCCTGTTTCTACTGTCACTGTAACCCCTATGGAAATAGGAGGAGGATTTGGAGGTAAGATACCGGTATATTTAGAGCCGATAGCTGCCTTACTATCTAGAAAATCCGGTGCTCCTGTGAAAATGTTAATGAGTAGGTCTGATTGTTTCGAATCTACTGGCCCAACCTGTGGTTCTTATGTGAAAGTTAAAATTGGCGCCAAAAATGATGGTACTTTAGTAGCTGGCAAGGCTTATTTGGTGTATGAGGCAGGAGCATTTCCTGGTTCTAACGTAAGTGCTGGTGGCCAATGTGTTTTTGCACCTTACAATATACCTAATATGGAAGTTGATGGATATGATGTATTGGTAAACAAGCCAAAAACAGCTGCGTACAGAGCACCTGGAGCTCCCAATGCAGCTTTTGCATCAGAACAAGTGATTGATGCACTGTGCGATAAACTTGGAATTGACCCGGTAGATTTTCGAATTAAAAACGGCTCTACAGATGGCACCAGAAGAGTAGATGGACCTGTTTTCAACAATATAGGGAATTTGGCTTGTTTGGATGCTGTTAAAAATTCAGAACATTACAATTCAAGATTAATCGGTAAGTACTCTGGAAGGGGAATTGCATCTGGATATTGGATGAATATTGGCAAACAATCTAGTTGTTCCATAGGCGTAAATGCTGATGGAACCCTTGGATTGATTGAAGGTTCTACCGATATAGGTGGATCGAGAACTTCGATTGCGATGCAGGCGGCTGAGGTTTTGGGAGTTCCTGCAGAAAAAGTTAGACCATCAGTTGGAGACACTGATTCTATAGGATACACGTTTTTAACTGGTGGAAGTAGAGTTACCTTTGCTAGTGGATGGGCAGCTTATGAATGCGCTCAATCAATCAAAAAATTGATGGAAAATAGAGCAGCTGCTATTTGGGGTGTGGAAGAGACAGATGTGGAATTAATCGAAGGTATTTTCAAACATAAGTCGGATACTGAACTCATAATGTCATTTGAAGAACTTGCTTCACAGTTGAATGACACGGGTGGTCCGATTTCAGCACAAGTCAGCGTAGATCCAACCGGGTCTCATGGTGCCTTTAGTACACATATTGTTGATGTAGAAGTTGATATAGAAACTGGTAAAGTAAGTGTTTTGAGATATACTTCCGTACAAGATGTAGGGAAGGCAATTCATCCTAGTTATGTTGAAGGGCAAATGCAAGGTGCAGCAGTTCAAGGCATCGGGTGGGCTCTAAACGAAGAATATTATTACAACAATGACGGGGGAATGAATAATTCAAGCTTCTTGGATTATCGAATGCCTACCTCTCTAGATTTACCTATGTTGGAAACAATAATAGTTGAATGCCATAACGAGAGTCATCCGTATGGAGTTAGGGGTGTGGGAGAGGTTGCTATAGTGCCTCCGTTGCCTGCGATAGCTAACGCTGTAAAGAATGCAATTGGGCACAGGATGCATCAACTGCCTATGTCTCCAAAGAGAGTATTAGAGGCGATTGATTCAATTTAGTGTTTAAAATGTATTACTAGGGGAGTGTTCTCCGAACACTTCCCTAAACACATCCATTATTTCTCCTAAAGTGGCATATTCTTTGACCGTTTGAATTAAAATAGGCATCAGATTTTTTTGTGATTTGGCTGCTACTTTAAGTTCCTGAAGCTTTCTTATTACCTCTCTGTTGTCGCGTTCTCTTCTAATTTGGTTTAATTCCGAGATTTGTACTTGCATCCCTTTAGTGTCGACACTTAGGAGAGGTATGGTGGGTTCAGACTTGGTCTGGTATTGGTTAACTCCTACAATGATGTTATTTTTGGAGTCTATTTCTTGCTGGGTATGGTATGCGGATTCTGTGATTTCTCTTTCGAAGTATCCAGAGTGAATCCCGTTCATTACCCCTCCCATAGATTGTATTTCTGAGAAATATTGATACGCGCTTTCTTCCATGACTTTGGATAAATGCTCTAAATAATAACTCCCTCCCAATGGATCTACTGTTGCGGTTACATTGGTTTCATGGGCGATAATTTGCTGGGTTCGCAAGGCTTGTATTGCGGATTCTTCTGAAGGTAAAGCCCAGGCTTCATCTTTTCCATTGGTATGTAATGACTGGCATCCACCTAACACTGCAGCTAATGCTTGTATAGTCACTCTCGATACGTTGTTGTCTGGTTGTTGAGCAGTTAGCGCTACTCCTGATGTTTGTGCATGGAAGCGCATCCATAAGGACCGTTCTTGTTTGGCGTGATACTTATCTCGAAGGGTTTCTGCCCAAATTTTTCTTGCAACTCTAAATTTGGATATTTCTTCAAAGAAATCATTATGCACATTGAAAAAGAAACTTAGTCTAGGAGCGAAATCATCTATGCTCAGGCCTCTTTGGAGTGCATCATCGATATATGTGAATCCATTAGATAAAGTAAACACTAATTCTTGTAAGGCGGTGGCCCCAGCCTCTCTAATATGGTACCCGCTGATGCTAATAGGATTCCAGGAAGGCATATGGTTAGTAGCGAATTCCACTGTATCAGTTACTAAGCGCATAGATGGTTCAGGAGGGAATATATATTCGTTTTGAGCTATGAATTCTTTCAGGATATCATTTTGTAGAGTTCCTCCCAATTTAGCGATTTCCACTCCTCTTTTTTCAGCCATTGCTATAAACATAGCCCATATAATTGCTGCCGGACTATTAATTGTCATAGAAGTGGTAATTTCACCGATCGGAATTTCATCAAAAAGTCTTTCCATGTCTCGCAATGAAGAAATAGAAACACCGCATCTTCCAAATTCACCATAGGCGTTAGAGTGATCAACATCGTATCCGTAAAGGGTGGGCATATCGAATGCTACGCTTAAGCCTGTTTGACCGTTTTGGAGTAGTAATTTGAATCTTTTATTAGTTTCTTCAGGAAGGCCATAGCCTGCGAACATCCTCATGGTCCACAATTTGTCTTGGTAACCTCCGGAATACAATCCTCTTGTGAATGGAAATGCTCCAGGTGCATTATTGCCTGAAGGAGTTTGTTGCGCGCCATCATAATAAGATTGACCCATCAATGTTTGCAGATCTTTAAAGTTAGTGTCTGAGTTTTTTTCAACTGTCATAACTTGTCGTGCGCTCTAGCCGTAGGCTTTATATTAATTTCAGATATCTTCTTTTACCGATTTTTATTACAGTTCCTGATTCGAGTTGTTGAATATCTATATCGCTTATAATATTTGAAGTGTCACCCTGATTTGAAATCATCTGCACCGCATTTTGTTTAAATAACCGCTTAAGTTCGCTATTACTAGTGACTGATCCGGATTCAATCAACACTGAATTCAGAGATGCGGCTGTTGCAATTTGAAATTCTGGGATGTTATCAGGGATTTCTTTGTTTTGAACTACCTTCTCAAAGTTTTGCTGAGATTCACCTGCAATCTTTGAGTCGAAAAAAGTCTTAGTTATTGTGTGCGCCAACAACTTTTTTGCGTCCATTGCATTCGTATTTAATTGTTGTTCTATTTCAGATAATTCCTGCATTGGTAAATCTGTTAGCAATTCGAAATATGTCACTATGCAACTATCAGGTAAAGACATTATTTTTCCATACATATCATTTGCGGTATCATCTAACGAAATATAATTATCTAAGCTTTTACTCATCTTATTAATACCATCAGTACCTACAAGTATGGGCATCATGAAACATTGTTGAGGACGCATTCCTTTGATTTGCTGAAGAGTTCTCCCTACAAGTAAATTGAACATTTGGTCAGTTCCTCCGAACTCTACATCTGATTCGATTGCCACTGAATCATAGGCCTGCAGTAGAGGGTACAAGAATTCGGTAATTGCGATTGGTTTATGTTCTTTAAATCTCAAAGCAAAATCATCTCGCTCTAAGAACTGTGCAACAGTGAACTTGCTTGTAAGTTCTATTACATCTGCTAAACTGAATTTTCCGAACCATTCACTTTGCCAGACTACTTGTGTTTGGTTTCTGTCAACTACTCTGAAGAATTGATCCATGTAGGATTGTGCATTAGCTATCACGTCCTCGTGTGTCAGCATGGGCCGAGTAATAGATTGCCCACTAGGATCCCCGATTTGAGCGGTCCAGTCTCCTACGATCAATATCACTTCGTGCCCAAGATCTTGTAATTGTTTCAGCTTTCTTAGGCCAACTACATGACCTAAATGGATATCTGCTCTTGACGGATCAAAACCCATTTTTAATCTCAGCTTTTTGCCGGACTGTAAAAGTTCAACGAATTCCGATTCTGAAATTATTTCTTTAACACCGCGTTTTGTGATGTTCTGGATTGTTTTATCTTCGATCATTCTGAATCCTGGACAGTTGATTTTATAATACGGCGAGATTCTTCAACATCTGACTCTATTTGAGAGACCAATTCATCTATTGAGTTGAATTGTACTTGGCCTCTGATTTTATCAAAGAAATGGATATTGAGATCATGACCATACAGATCTCCATCATAATTCATTACGTAGGTTTCTATAAGCCTTTGTTTCAGTCCAAAAGTAGGCCTGGTTCCAATGCTGGTTACAGATTCGTAAATTTCACCGTGAATCGAGGTTGTGGTGCTATAGATTCCGTCAGCAGGAGTGATAATTTTAGGATTTATATTCATGTTAGCTGTAGGATATCCTAGCTCTCTCCCTCGTTTGTTGCCGTGCACAACAATGCCATTAATTTCAAAAGAATGCCCCAGTAATGAATTTGCTTCAATTATGTTTCCATCTAGTAGTTTCGATCGTATTAATCTACTACGAACAGGCTCGTTGTTTATAGTGAAATCGTCTATAGTACGTACCCAGAAATTTTGGTTATTGCCTAATTCTTGTAAGAATTTCACGTCCCCTTCTCTACCTTTACCTACAGAAAAATCTTTTCCTATAACAAACCCAATAGGGTTCAAAGCGGAAATAATATTGTTGCAGAACTCTAAGGCTGATATATCAGCAAGTTGTTTATTGAAATCAATGGGTATAACCTCGGTTATGCCAAGGTTTTTGATTAATTTAATCTTTGTGTCAGTGTTTGTTATCAGCTGAGATGAATTTGTAGGACGGAGTATTTCAGAAGGATGGTTGGCAAAGGTAATAACTATAGGAGTAATGTCAGCGGTTTTTTCTGTTAATAAATCTTGCATAAGCCGTTGATGGCCTCTGTGGACACCGTCAAAAACTCCGATCGTTATCGCTGTCTGACGATTATTTAAGTGTGATATATTTTCAAGAAAGTTCATACATTTTCAAGTGTACCCACGGATTTCCGTAGTAAAAATGTTAGCATAGTAAGGGATTCTTATCAATTTAGTAATCATTCTGAAAGAGGTTTATGAGAGTAATAGGGGGAACAGCAGGAGGTCTTAATTTAAAAGGCCCTGTTGATAAAAGTGTTAGGCCTACCACTGAAAGGGTTAGAGGAGCTATATTCAACATAGTTGACCCTGATCAATATGCTAACGGTAAAACCCTCGACCTATTTGCAGGTACAGGAAGTTTGGGCATAGAGACTTTAAGTAGAGGAGCTCTTCACTGTGATTTTGTTGAAGGTAATTTGTCTCAATTAAGGATATTGCAAGACAATTTGAAATTTACAGGATTTACTAATAAATCCAAGACATATCGTTTCGATATATTGAAGGGGCTTAGTGCTTTGGAAGGCCCGTATGATATGGTCCTTATGGATCCTCCATATCGCCTATCAGAAATTTCAGAATTCATGAATCAATTTTCCCAAAAAGACAATATATTTGATGAAACGACTCTCATCGTTGTAGGTCATTCAAAAAGGATGCCTCTTAGTTCATCATATGGTACATTACATTGCGTGGATTCAAGATCTTATGGAGACAACGCTATAAAACTTTATGAATCTAGGAAAGGCTAATAAATGGTGACTGCATTATACCCTGGAACTTTTGATCCGGTAACAGTAGGGCATTTGGATATTGCCCAACGAGCTGCCGCATTATTTGAGACATTAATAATCGGAGTGTACAAACTTCCCGATAAAAACTTGTTGTTTTCAACTGATGAAAGAGTCGCTTTTTTTGAGGAAGCCGTGAAAGATATACCTAATGTGGAAGTAAGAATTTTTGATGGATTGGTAGTGAGATTTGCAAAAGAAATAAATGCTTCTGTGATCGTACGTGGCTTGAGAAGCGGCACTGACTTTGAATATGAATTTGATATGACGTTCATGAATAGAAGATTGGAGCCGGATGTTGATGTAGTTTGTTTGATGACGTCTCAAGAATATAAAATGTTCAGCTCTAGTTTACTTAAAGAAGTTGCCCGATTGGGGGGCGATGTTCAAGATATGGTCCCAGATGGTGTCGTAAAGGCGTTGAAAAACAAATTCAAATGATAGTAAGATACCTCTAATGTGAAAAAAGTGTTTTCGGAGGTGAGGTGTGGACATCATAAACATACTTGATAGATTAGAAACATTGGTAAATTCTAGCAAGAAGGTACCATATACTGACAGTGCAATTATAGACAGAAAAAAGATTCTCGATTTATTAGATCAAATGCGACTGAATATCCCTCAAGAAATTAAAGAAGCTGGGGAAATTTTATTCCAAAAAGATCAAATTCTTAACACTGCTGTCATGGAAGCAAGGTCTTCCAAATCAGAGGCAGAAGCTGAATTCATGGCAAAATTAAGCCAATCCGCTTTGCAGCAAAAAGCAGAAGAGCTGTTTGCGGATGCCGATAGAAAAACTCAAAGACAGATGGAACAAGTTGAGAAAGAATGCATAGCTAGGCGAATTGAAGCAGACTCATACGCTCTCAAGAGTCTTAGGGACTTGGAGCAGGAATTAACGAAGATTTCCGGATCCGTGAGGAAAGGTATCGAATTGCTAGCAAAGAATGCTAGTGATTCTCAAGGTGATACAAACATAGAATCACTTGCAATGAATCAAGTTGCTGACTAGTAGTGAACTAATTTCATCTGGATTATAAAATTAGATGTCAATCTTCACAATCCGATATACGTACACATTGAGGGGTGAGCCATGCTTGAGATGACTATAGATAGTATACGAGTGAGCCCTATGAACTACCAGAGGATCGTTATTCTCAAGCAAAAAGATGGCGATAAATTCTTGCCGATATGGATAGGCCCCCAGGAAGCAGATGCAATAGCTGTTAAATTGCAAGATATGTCCGTTCCTAGACCTCTAACTCATGATCTATTATGTTCGTTTTTAGATATTGCTTCGGCAACAATTCAGCATGTTTTAATTAATAACCTAGAGAGCGACACGTTTTATGCACGAATTTTCTTCAAAATAGGAGAAAAAATCGAAGAAATTGACTCTAGGCCGTCTGATGCCATAGCTCTGGCTGTCAGGACAGGAGTTTCCATCTATGTGGAAGAAGAAGTCATAGAAAAAGCAGGAGTTAAGTTAGACGATCAAGGCAAGCCGATTACGCCTCCACAAGGAGAAAGTCCTGAGAATACACCAGTCAGAGAGGAAGAACTTAAGAGTATGTCCGCATTTACTGATTTCATAAATAATTTAGACTTAGAAGATTTCGATCAAAGTTAGGATTCACTAAAGTTTTTATTCCTGAGGATTTACAGGACATGTACGTTAAGACATCAGATACAAATATTGGTCCTGATACGATTGACTTTATAAAAGCTGTCATGGTACGATTCTGCACGTTTTGTGAGCCAGAATGGCCAAACTAGTTTACGCACTGAAGTTCACGGGTTTGGGGTGGTATATAGCGGCTTGCATAGTGTGTGGCACCGTTTTGGGGATAGCCTTAGACAAGATGAGTGGGTTGAGTCCGCTCTTCATGATTGCAGGGGTTCTTTTGGGATCTGTTGCAGCTTTCTGGGGCTTGATTAAAATGGTCAAGCAGTTTATCAAATAGTAGGGTGAGGGATTTGGCTAGTTCAAAAAAAATGATCAAGTATCTAGTAATCACGATAATAGTCGCATTGCTAATTACAGGATTCATTAATGGAGCTATTGGCTCTTCGATTTTTGGACAAGAAAGATTCCTGGAAAAGCCAGCAATTCATCTTCCTCCTCAACCAGTATTCCCGCAATCTGTAAGAGACCATCACCTTGGCTACTCAGACGAACATAAAGAGACTAAAAATGGATATGGTGATGCCCACGGAGAGTCTCATGATTCTGCGCATGATGGTGGTCACGATGATCATGCTGGAGACAATAAAGACGCGCATGCAGATGAGGGCCATCATTCGACACCATTAGGATTGATGGATTTTGCTATTACTAACACGATGATATCATCGTGGTTTGCTACAGTAGTTATAGTTCTCCTTTTCGTATTGGGAGCCAGAAAGCGAGCAATAATTCCAGGAAGATTCCAGAGCTTAATAGAGATTATGTTTGAAGGAGTTCTAGGATTTGCGAGTAGTGTCCTTGGGAACGATATGGCGAGGAGAGTATTCCCTGTGATTGCGACAATATTTTTCTTCGTATTGTTTAATGCTTGGCTTGCATTACTCCCGTTTTACCAGTTTCTTGGTTTTGTTAATGAGTCGGGAACGATCGAGGCGCATTTCATAAGACCTGCGGGAACAGACTTGAATATGCCATTGGCGTTGGCTTTAGTATCGTTTGTATTAGTCGAATACTGGGGGATTAAATCTCACGGGCTGGGCTATTTCAAGAAATTCTTAGCATTTGGCAAAATCCTGAAAGGGAAACCATCCGGAATCATAGATGTGTTCGTTGGATTATTAGAATTGATAAGTGAACTAGTAAGAATTGTGAGTTTTACTTTCCGTTTGTTCGGAAATATGACAGCAGGCGAAATTTTAGTTGTTATGGTTACATTCTTGGTGCCATTTATAGCTACGCAATTTGTGTTTGGGCTCGAACTATTAGTAGGATTGATACAATCAATTATATTTGCAGGTCTCACGTTGGTATTCATATCTGTAGCAACGAGTCATGAGGAGCATTAGTAAAGTTTAATATTAGAGAACTTAAAGGGTTCTCTAAAAATGGCTTACAGCCTATATTAAAAAATAATAAGTAGGACTAGGAGAAGTAGATTATGGAAGCTGAAGCAGCTAAATTTCTGGGAGCAGCTCTCGCTATTGCGTTAGGAGTTGTAGGACCAGGTGTCGGTATTGGAATATTAGGAGCAGGTGCTATGGGAGCTATTGGTAGAAATCCCGAAGCAGCTGGAGCGATCACAACTAATATGATTCTAGCTATCGCATTCGCAGAAGCATTAGGTATTTACTCGCTAATTGTCGCGGTAATACTTCTGTTCGTTGTTTAACGTACATAGAATAGTTAATCTAAGGAGGGACATATGACTGAACTAGGTCTAAACATTCCTAGTCTGGTCGCATATCTAATTAACTTCGTCGTTCTGTTGGGTATCCTGATAGTATTCGCTTATAAACCATTGATCAGTGCCATTGACCAGAGGGCAGAGAAGATTCGTGAAAGTTTGGAAGCGGCAGATAGAGCCCAAGAAGATGCGGATAATTCCAGAGCAGAGATACAGGCTCAAATAAACGAATCTAGAGTCGAAGCTCAAAAGATATTAGATCAGGCGCGTAATGCAGCGGACAGATTTAGAGAAGAAAGGATGGAGCAGGCGCAAGAAGAGGCTATCGCATTCACTGAGCGAGCAAAATCCGACATTGAGGCAGAGCGTGATTCTGCTATTAGAGAGCTTAAAGAAAGTTTTGGGGAACTGGCAATAGATGCGGCTGAAGCTGTAGTTAAGAAATCACTTGATGCAGATAGCCATAAAGATCTTATAAATCAGATTTTGGAAGAAAGCACTAGTGCGGGCGGTAAATAATGGCAGTTGGTAAATCAGGTGCGAGATACGCGCAAGCACTGTTTGAGCTTGCTAATCAAGACAGCCAGCATGAGAAATGGTTGTCAGAATTAAAAGAAGTTGGGGAAGTATTTAGTAATCCAGATTTTCAAATTTTGCTCACGCATGCCGAAGTACCTATGGAACAGAAGCAAGCTGCTGTATCCGAAGCATTTAATGATAATCATCAGATGATTAAGAATTTAGTTCTGCTGTTAATCAAGAATTCCGGCACTGACTGTATTAATGATCTTATAGTGAACTATGAACAATTGCTGGATGTTTATTTTGAAAGACAGAGGATAGAAGTTACCACAGCAGTTGCTTTAGATGAGACTCAAGTGAATTCTATGACTGAAGTTGTAAAGCAAATTGTTGATAAAGATGTGGTATTAGACACTTATGTTGATGAGTCGATTATAGGTGGAATAGTTATAAAAATAGGCGACCAGCTGCTAGACGGCAGCGTAAAAACTCAATTAAATGACATGAGAAAAGCAATCAAATCCGGGGTGATTTAACCAGCTTGATATGTTGCTGCAAAATACAAAATAAGAGGGACCAAGTATGGCTATAAATGGACAAGAAATAGTTTCTTTAATAAAACGACAGATCGAAGAATTTGGCGGAGAGTTGTCTCTAGTCGATGTTGGTACTGTTGTACAAGTAGGTGACGGTATTGCAAGCATTCAGGGATTGCAAGGCGTAAGATCTAACGAACTTCTTGATTTTGGTGAGGATATCGTTGGGCTAGCTTTGAACTTGGAATCAGACATAGTCGGAGCTGCTATCTTGGGTGATCCGAATGCTGTGAAAGAAGGCGACACTGTTCGAGCAACTGGCAGAATTATTGAAGTTCCTGTAGGGGAAGCATTGATAGGTAGAGTTGTGGACCCGTTAGGTAGACCACTTGATGGTAAAGGTGCTGTTAACACTGAAAAAACCTTGCCTGTCGAAAGAGTTGCCCCTAACGTAGCAGTTAGAAAATCTGTATCTACCCCTGTATTGACTGGTGTTAAAGCCGTAGATGCAATGGTACCAATCGGGAGAGG
>DDKW01000020.1:54572-62347 GCA_002339805.1 Dehalococcoidia bacterium UBA2588
CAAAGAGAACTAATTATTGGAGACAGATCTACAGGTAAAACCGCTATAGCTATTGACACGATCATTAATCAAAAAGGCGGAGACCTTATATGCATCTATGTGGCCATAGGTCAGAAACAGAGTAAAGTGTCTGAAGTTGTAGGATCTTTAGAGAGATACGGAGCCATGGATCATACTATAGTAGTTACTGCTGGAGCCGCTGAGAGCGCTCCTCTGCAATATATTGCCCCATTTGCTGGTTGTGCTATGGCGGAAGAATTCATGGAACAAGGTAAGGATGTGTTGATTGTATATGATGATCTTACTAAGCACTCATGGGCTTACCGTCAGATGTCGTTGCTATTGAGGAGGCCGGCTGGAAGAGAGGCATTCCCAGGAGATGTGTTCTATGTTCACAGTAGATTATTGGAAAGAGCTGCTCGATTGGATGATGAGCACGGAGGTGGATCAATAACAGCTTTGCCGGTTATTGAGACCCAGGCTGGAGACGTATCCGCGTATATACCTACAAATGTTATATCTATTACTGATGGACAGATATTTTTGGAATCAGATCTATTTAATTCGGGTATACGCCCTGCAATAAATGTTGGTTTATCAGTTTCAAGAGTGGGTAGTTCAGCTCAAACTAGATCAGTCAAGAAAGTGGCTGGTAGCTTAAGAATTGATTTGGCCCAATACAGAGAATTGGCAACATTCGCACAGTTTGGGACTTCAGATTTGGATGCTGCAACTCGAGCCCAATTGAGTCAAGGACAAATGGCAGTTGAGGTTTTGAAACAACCTCAATACTTACCTCTCAATTTAGTGCAAGAGACTATAATTTTGTATGCATTGAACGCTCGACATACCGAAGGGATAGACTTGGATAGAGTTGGAGATTTTGAGAATCAATTAGTTAGACATATAGAAGCTAGCCATCCTGAAATTGTGGCAGATATAAATGAAACAAGTGATCTGACTGATGATACAGAAGCTAAGTTATCTAAGGCGATTCAGGACTTCAAGTCTACATTTGTATAATTAAGGTGCAAGATAAATAAATGCCAAGCGTAAGAGACATAAAAAGAAGAATTAGAAGTATCGAAAATACGGGCCAGGTTACCAATGCGATGGCCTTGATAGCGGCTTCCAAAATGGCTAGAGCCCAAAATGCGGTTCAATCAAGTAGACCATATGAACAGAAGATTACTGATGTGATAGCATCGCTCTCCGCTCAAGTTAGTGGGAGTGAAACAACACACCCGCTCCTTGAATCCAGAGAAATAAATACTATTGGGTTGATGGTTATAGGCCCTGATAGAGGTTTGTGTGGAGGATTGGTATCGAACCTTGGAAGATTCACCTCTTCGTTTGTGAGCGATACTGAACATAAGGTGATACCAATATCAGTCGGTAAAAAATCTCGCGACATACTAGCTAGATGTGATTTAGCGCCTGTAGAAAGTTTTTCAGATTTGAGTGACAGGATAACTAAGTCAGACACTGAATCCATTAGCCAATTATTAATGGATAAATATATGTCAAAGGAAATAGATGCGATATATCTTTGCTATAGTAAATTCATATCAACTACCACACAGGAACCTGTTATTGAGCAGGTAATTCCGGTCAACACAGATGGTAATGAAGCTAATAGTAATACAGACTATATATATGAACCAAGCACTGATATGGTGCTTGGAGGGTTAATACCTAGATATGTAGATATGAAAGTGTTTCATGCGATCCAAGAATCTATTGCAAGTGAACTCTCTGCTCGGATGGTAGCGATGAGAAATGCTACGGATAATGCAAAAAGCTTGGGTGATGATCTAACTGTAGTTATGAACAAACTACGTCAAGATAGCATCACGAATGAATTACTTGATTTGGTAGGTGGGCAAGCTGCCTTGGAGTAATAAAACAATTATGGTTCTAAGTATTTAGAAATAGGAGAAAATCATGAGTTCTGGGAAAATTATACAAATAATAGGCACTGTTGTGGATGTTGAATTCGTATCCGATGAATTGCCAAAACTGTTTGATGCCTTGGAAGTGGATAATGGTGGAGAGAATTTGGTGTTGGAAGTGCAGCAGCACATTGGAAATAACTGGGTCCGGTGTTTAGCATTAGGAACTACAGACGGTTTGGCCAGAGGTGTAGAAGTTACTAACACAGGGGACAAAGTTACTGTTCCAGTAGGAGAAGCTACTTTAGGGCGCTTATTTGACGTAACAGGCACCCCTCTAGATGGTTTAGGGCCAGTGGAAGCGGAAGTTTCTTTGCCTATACACAGAGATCCGCCAGCTTTTGAAGATCAGAATACATCAGTAGAAGTTCTTGAAACAGGCATCAAGGTGTTCGACCTGATAACTCCTTTCCCTAAAGGAGGTAAAGTGGGTGCATATGGTGGTGCTGGTGTAGGGAAAACTGTTGTTATTCAGGAATTAATCAGAAACATTGGAGCGGAACACCAAGGAGTATCAGTTTTTGCAGGCGTAGGAGAACGTTCTAGAGAAGGTAATGACTTATGGCATGAAATGCAAGAATCGGGAGTCCTTAACAGTACAGTATTAGTATTTGGCCAAATGAATGAAACCCCGGGGGTGAGAGCTAGAATTGGATTGACCGGTCTCACAATGGCAGAATATTTTAGGGATGAACGAAATCAAGATGTTCTTCTGTTCGTAGATAACATTTACAGATACATTCTCGCAGGAATGGAAGTCTCCGCACTCTTAGGAAGAATGCCATCTGCTGTAGGATATCAGCCTACCCTGGGTACAGAAATGGGAGCTCTCCAAGAAAGGATTACCTCGACAAAGAATGGTTCTATAACATCTTTCCAGGCGATATACGTACCTGCAGATGATTACACAGATCCTGGTATTGTTACCACATTTGGTCACTTGGACGCTGTAGTTTCATTAGAGCGCTCATTAGCAGCACAGGCATTATTCCCTGCTGTGGATCCATTAGCATCTTTTGCAAGGATATTGGAGCCTAACGTAGTAGGGGAAGAACACTATAACACGGCACGAGGAGTTCAACAGGTCCTTCAAAGATATAAAGATCTACAGGACATTATCGCAATCTTGGGTATAGAAGAATTGTCAGATGAAGATAAACAAGTTGTATTCAGGGCTCGAAAAATACAAAGGTTTTTAACACAACCATTCTTTGTAGGGGAACAATTTACAGGTGTTCCGGGTAAATACGTTCCAGTAAAAGAAACTGTTAGAGGATTCTCTGAAATTTTAGAAGGGAAGCATGATGACTTGCCAGAGCAAGCTTTCTATATGGTGGGAACTATAGACGAAGCTGTTGAAAAAGCCAAGCAAATGGCGGAATAACATTAGGCGTAGAGAAAGTTATGAGTACTACACATGTAGAAATAATAACCTTGGAAAAAATGATGTATTCAGGAGATGTGGAATCTGTAGTAGTTCCTGGGGCCGAAGGTCAATTAGGGATATTAGCTAACCATGCTTCACTGATGTCTATATTATCCAGCGGATTGATTAGATTGAGTTCGGATGGAGATGAAGTTAGTTTCAATGTGAATGGTGGATTCATAGAAGTGGGCAACAATTCGGTCACTATATTAGCCGATTCATGCGAACCTAATCAATAAACATCCTTCTGCTGGAATTGCATTCTGTCTAACCTAAATGCTCATCTGAGCCTTTGGCAACTACATGTAACGGTTTACCTTCCGCAAATGATTGAAGATTATCGATAGTCATTTCCAGTCCCTTCATTGTAGCAGCTTCTGCCATCCCGCCTACATGTGGTGATATCACGACATTCGTAAGAGTTGTAAGTGGATGATTCTCGGGTAGTGGTTCCTGAGGGAATACGTCTAAGCCTGCTCCGAGTATTGTATTGTTATTAAGAGCGGAAATGAGGGCATCTTGGTTTATGACATCTCCCCTAGCTGTATTTATTACGATACATGTGTCTTTCATTAGTTTGAATTCTCGTTCATCTATTAGATTAACTGACTCTGAAGTAGCTGGTATGTGTAGAGATATCACATCGGAATTCTTTAATAAATCATCAAACTCTACAAAGCTTATTCCATATTGAGCCGCTCTTTCGGGAGTGGGATTGAATGTCCACGCAATGACGTTCATTCCGAGGGCTTTCCCTAATTCAATCATACGTTGGCCAATTGCTCCTGTTCCAATTACCCCGAGTGTTTTATTGTAAAATTCATTTACATAGCCTGCAGTCCAGCCACCCTGAACTACTCGGTTATGATTCGAAACGATTTGTCTGCCTACAGAGAGTCCTAGTGCCAATGCTTGCTCAGCGACATATGGCGCTCCATATGCAGGTGTATTGCTTACCCATATACCTTTGGATTCGGCAAATTCTAAATCGACATGGTTGACGCCGGTACCCCATACAGATATAAGTTTGAGGTTAGGACAACAACTTAGGACATCTTTGTTAAATTGCACGCTCCCCCTTATATTAATTACTGCATCAGCATCTTTAATCAACTCAATGGTTTGATCATCTGTGAGAGGTCTTGTGGTGTGCCATTCAACTTTGTCTGCTAATTCATACACTTTATCCGCCAAAGTAGTATTTTTTAGGACCACAGGTTCGTCGTCAGGTATAACGATTAGATTGTAAGGTTTAGTGTTAGGCATTAATTCTTCTCACTTGTAGTTTTGTTTGCATTAGTATCATTTTTAACATCATACCGCAGTCTAATTATGTCTGCAAAGATAATTATAATATTGAGAATATATCATAGATTTTGCAACTGATAATTGGAATCACACCTAATCCACAACGTACCAACATTGTTTGAATTTGTCATAAACATTAGAATTTTTTTAGTATCAAAAGGCAAAAATGGAATATGAAAATAGTCAGATTTAAAATGGGTAAGTCAATTAAGCATGGGCTTTTGGATGAAGATTCAGTAATAGAATTGAGAGGCAATATCTATTCTATGTTCAGGCAGACCGTTATAAAACACCCTCTATCTGATGTCGAGATTGTGTGTCCAGTGCACCCCAATCAAATATGGGGGCCCAAGTACAATTTGGTATCTGAAAATGAGGGTTATGTTGTTAAAGAATACGGAATGGATCCTTGGTTAAAAGGCAGTAATTCTATTTGTGGGCCTAATGAGCCAGTTATTATTGAACACGATTTGTTTAATGAGATAGGTGTCACAACTTCACTGGTGGCTGTTATTGGTAAACAGTGTAAAAAAATTAACCATAAGAACGTGTCTAAATATATCTTGGGATACACTTGCGGGATAGATGTTGCAAGCAAACGTATCAGTAAGGATGGAAAAACTAGTTGGAAGGCTAAATCATCCGATAATTTTTCACCGATAGGTCCATATATCGAAACAAATTTTGATATAAATAATTTCTCAGTCACGATGGAAATTAACGGAAATATGATACAGACTTTCACACAAAATGATCTCCCATATTCACCAGAAGAAATTGTCAGTTACATCTGCCAGCAAGGCACTTTGCAGCCGGGAGATTTAGTGTTTATTGGTGGTCCAGAGCCATACTCACCTGTGTGCTACAAAGATGAAGTCAGTTGCTCTATAGATGGGATAGGAATTCTGACTAATTCTATGGTTGAAGGGTACTTAGCGAATAAGTCTGGCAATCCGCAATCAAGCAAGCAATTTTTCCAAGGCAAGTTGGTGATTTGATACTTTTTCTCCTCCTATAGATAGGAACTTGGGAGTGTCCGTAATCAATTTCTGGGACATTTTGTGTAAGTCTTGAACTGTGAAGCTATCCCATTGTTCAATGGTTTTATTGAAATCTAATAAAGTTCCAGACAGCAAGGTTTGCCCGCCGATGAGAGCGGCTAATCTTTCTGTATCTTCCATAGCAATCAGCAATTTCCCTTTAGCGTATTGTTTTACATGTGACAATTCTTGTTCGGTTACTGAATTGGTAAGGGAATATAACTCTTCTAATATAGCTTCCACTGCTGACAGGCAATTCGAGTTTTTCACACTGCAATTGATTAGCCAAGTTCCTGTTTCATTATAGGTGTTTACACTACTAGTAATATCGTATGCTAATCCTAATTCTTCTCGTATTTTTATGAAGAGACGGCTACTCATACCCTCTCCAAGCATGATGTTGGTTAAGTTCAATAAAGGGGATAAAGAATGTGAGAATTCCAGTCCCTGCACACCTAAATTTATGTATGTATGATCTGATGTTTGATCGAAGGTGATCAAACGGCTAGACATATGATTGGGAATAAGCTCTATAGTGTGGTTGGGGCTATGTACACTAATCCATTTAGATGTCGCATCATTGATAGACTGCAGTAATTCGTTTTCTGGGAAGTTTCCAGTTATCGTTAGAACCAAGTTTGACGGATCATAGCGCTTTTGGAAGTAGGTTTCTATATCGTACTGTTTCAAATCTTCTAAAGATTTGTGGCTTCCCACGATTTCCCATCCCATAGGATGTTCAGGAAACATTAGTTGATCAATGCCTAATTCGGATTGGTAAGAAGGATGGTCCGTATACATCCGGAGTTCTTCGTGAATAACATTACGTTCTCTTACAATTTCAGAAGGTTCCATTAGAGGGTTCATGCACATGTCTAGTAAAATGTCAGTAGCGATTTTCCATTGATTATAAGGTACTTTAGCCCAGTACATAGTATATTCTTTCGAAGTGAGGGCATTTATTTCTCCGCCAGTGTTTTCAATTGCACTAGTTAATTTTTCCGGACTAGGCCATGATTTAGTGCCTTTAAACAGCATATGTTCCAGAAAGTGTGATACTCCTGAATTACTGGAAGTTTCATATTTAGAACCTGCTCCTACACAAATGTTTACAGACACAGATGTAGCAGTAGGTATATTGTAAGTAATGACTCTCAACCCATTTTCTAAAGTTGTAAGGGTTGGATTATTCCAATGTTTCATAAGGCATTTATAGTATAAATGAGAATGACTCTCATTTCAACTGTTTAACCAATCTACATCTCCACAAAGATCTGGGGCATGAGGTTTCGAAGTGAATACTGAAAACTTTTCTAGTGCTTCCTCTATCGTTGTATTTGTATCACCGTGTCCGGGATATACATCCACTTCGGGTGGTAAAACTAAAAGCTTGCTTTCAATACTGTGGATTTCTTGTGTGAATGCTTCAGGGTTTTTAGATTTTCCTGGTCCTCCAGGAAATAGTGTGTCACCGGAAAACAGGTGGTTCCCTAGTAGATAGCATGTTGAACCATTAGTATGTCCAGGGGTGAATAAGCATATGATTTCCTGATTTCCGAATAGGATTCTTTGATTATCTTGTATTAATACATCTGGAGAGCTGGGTAGTAAATCAGAGTCACCATCATGGCAATATACAGGGCATTTTGCTGCATTCATTATTTCATCGAACCCGAGAAGATGATCTTGATGGCCATGGGTAATAAGAATTGCGACTATATTGGTGTCTCCAATTTCCTCGATGATTTTTTCAGGTTCAGCTGGGGTATCAATAATGATTCCTTCATTGGTTTGATTGCATTTAATCAGATATCCATTATTGGAGTATGGCCCCATGTCAATTTGAGTGATCGTAGCATGTATGTTTTCGTCTTGATAAATGTTCATTTTAGTCTCCTATGATAAATCTTAATTCTGGAGTTGATACAATTCAGAGAGGCTTTCTTTTAAAAAGGTTCCTGTTTTTGACGCTTTCTTTTTGATTAGCTGTTCGGGAGTGCCTTCACCTACAATTTTCCCTCCGGCTTCACCTGCTCCCGGACCTAAATC
>DDKW01000020.1:62764-87819 GCA_002339805.1 Dehalococcoidia bacterium UBA2588
ATGAGTTTGTTGCAATCATCAAATGATAATCCCGTTGTGGGTTCATCTAACATATAGAAAGTTTTGCCAGTAGATCTTTTAGATAATTCTGAAGACAATTTAATTCTTTGTGCTTCTCCTCCGGATAGGGTTGTGGCTGATTGGCCTAATTTGATATAGCCTAGACCTACAGCTTGCATGGTTTCTAATCTAGCACGAATTCTGGGAAGTCTGTCGAACACTTTGATTGCTTCGTCTACTGTCATGTCTAATACTTGGGATATGTTAAGCCCTCGGTATTCAATTTGCAGGGCATCGTTGTTGTATCTAGCACCCTCACATACTGAGCACGGGATAGTAACGTCCGGCAGGAATTGCATTTCAATATTTATGTGTCCTGCTCCTTCACAAGATTCACAGCGTCCACCTTTCACATTGAAGGAAAATCTACCTGGTTTATATCCCCTAAGCTTGGATTCAGGTAATTGAGCGTAGAGTTCTCGCATTGGGGTAAACAACCCGGTATAGGTTGCTGGATTACTTCTAGGGGTTCTGCCTATCGGTGATTGATCTATGTTGATGATTTTATCTATATTTTCAGTTCCATCAATCTTTTTGAACCTACCAGGTATCTCCTTGGATGAGTTTATTTTCTGGGCTAGTGCTTTGTAGATGGTTTCAAATGCGAGTGTGCTCTTTCCAGAACCAGATACCCCAGTTACACATGTTAGAGTTCCCAAAGGAATTTCTGTTGAAACATCTTTTAGATTATTGGCTGAACATTTGTCGATTTTGATAGAAGTTCCATGGCCTATACGTCTTTTCTCCGGATATTCGATGATTTTTTCTTTACTTAAATATTGACCAGTCAAAGAACGCTTGTTTGCCATGATTTCATTGATATTGCCTGTGGCCACAACCTGCCCTCCGTATTCTCCTGCACCAGGCCCCATATCTACTATGAAATCAGAGGCTTTCATCATATTCTCATCATGTTCTACAACGATAACGGTGTTACCTAGGTTTTTAAGGTTTTTAAGTGTTCCTATTAATAACGCATCGTCATAGGGATGCAATCCGATAGTAGGTTCATCACAAACATAAAGAACACCAGTTAATCCGGAACCGATCTGAGTTGCTAGCCTAACTCTCTGAGCTTCTCCACCTGATAATGTTTTTGCCGTCCTATTTAAGCTTATGTAATCTAGACCAATATTATTTAAGAAATTTAACCTAACTAGTATTTCTCTTACTATGGGTTCTGCAATAATCCTGTCATATTCAGATAAAGTAGTTGCTTCATCTCCAGAATTTACTAAAGTTTGAACCCATTGCAGTGTACTTCCGATACTCTCGTTGCAGACCTCCATTATATTCTTACCTCGTACTGTGACTGCTAGGACCTCCTCTTTTAGTCTGTTTCCATTACACGAGGTACAAGCTTTTTCCGCCATATATCTTTCTATACGAGATCTAATTGATTCTGATGCAGTTTCTCGGTACCGCCTTTCTAGGTTTTTGACAATTCCATCAAATGTGACTTCCCATTGATAAGTTTTTCCTCTTCTCGTGTGATGAGATATTTGTATCTTTTCTGTATTATCTCCATTCATGAGCAGATGGATAATATTTTCGGGGAGTTTGTTTACTGGAACGTTAAGATCGAATTGGTATTTTGCAGACAAGCTTTGTAATAAATTTTTGTACCATATAGATGTGGATTTGCCTAATCTAGACCAAGGAGCAATTGCTCCTTCAAGCAGAGATATATCTTTGTTAGGTATAACTAATTCTGGCTCAACTGATAAGTTGTAGCCAAGTCCGGCACATGTACTACAAGCTCCGTGAGGGCTGTTAAAACTGAAGGTTCTAGGTTCCATTTCTTGTAGGCTGATATCACAATTAACGCAAGCAAACTTCTCGGAATAAATAATATCTCCTTTGTCTTGAGTTTCTGCTATTAATGTCCCTTCTCCTTCTCTCAATGAGGTTTCAATAGATTCGGTTAGGCGACTTCGTTCCAGATTAGACTTTATAATTAGTCTGTCGATTACTATTTCTAAGTTATGCCATTTATTACGTTCTAAACTAATATCTTCAGGGTTATCCAGATTGGTTATTTCTCCATTAATCCGCATCCTTACAAATCCGTTTTTCTGTGCATAATCAATTACTTCTTTATGTTGTCCTTTCTTATGTACAACTTTTGGAGCCAACAGTGTCAAACGAGTATTTTGAGGTAAACTTAACAAGGATTCTGTTATTTGTTCTATAGTCTGTTTTGTGACTGGTTGACCGCATTTGTGGCAATGAGGTTTACCAGCCCTAGCGAAAAGTAATCTTAGATAATCATATATTTCTGTCACAGTCCCTACGGTGGATCTAGGGTTATGGGATACTCCTTTTTGGTCTATTGATATAGACGGTGATAGTCCCTCTATATATTCGACATTAGGTTTCTCCATTCTTCCCAAAAACTGTCTTGCGTATGCTGATAAGGATTCAACATACCTTCTCTGACCTTCTGCATAAATCGTGTCAAAAGCCAGAGAGCTCTTGCCAGAACCAGACACTCCGGTAATTACTACGAGTTGATCTTTTGGTATTTCAACAGTTATATCTTTGAGATTATGCTCTTTAGCACCTTTAACTTTGATGAATTTTTGAGTCACTAATAAGTCCTTTTGAATAACAATTAGGGTTTTTTGAATGTCATAAGCAGTTGGCCATTCGAGACCGATTCCATAGGTTGAATATAGATATTATCAATTATACTGTCGATAGGGCTTATTATAGTTTGTTCCATTTTCATCGCTTCTATAGTGCATAACGGCTGTCCTATTGACACTGAGTCATTAGGTTGGACATATATTGCTATTACTTTTCCCGACATTTGACAACGTATTTCTGGATTGTCTAAGTTTAATGTTAACGTAGGATCATTTTTTGCATTATCCCTAGGATGAGAAAGGTCGGTATTATTGTGACTCGAACGAGTAATAGGGAGATCGTAAAGATCCCCATCTATAGATAATTGTACGAAATCTGCTCCGATGAAGGTCACTAGTAGTTGGTGAGTGACTCCATTTATATCTATTTGTAATGGGTTTTGATTCATAATAATACTTGCTTATTCATTTAAAGCTTCGTCAAAGGAGTTTGAATTGTTTTGAGATGGTCTATAAATTGTGATGATTTCAAATCTTTTTCTAACCAGAATATTATAGTTTCCAGTAACAGGTTTCTTACTTCAGTGTAAGTGGTTTCCTTGATGCGTAATTGTGATTCCCCTGCGGTAGAATGTCTGTTGAAGTACCTTAGTAATTTAATGGATGCTAAGGACATATCCATAGTATTGCTGATATCAGAACAACCTAAGCATATCACTCCTCCGTTGCTGACACTATATCGGTGTTCTCCTGCGACTATTTCTTGGCCGCATTTCACACATACAAAAAGCTCGGGTAGAAATCCGGAAAATTTTAAAATTTGGAATTCGAAGTTCCTTATCTTTAGTTCTGGTTCAGGAGAGTTGGATATAAAGTCTAAAATGTCGATACCTGCATCAAAAATCTGCTTATTGGGCTCTTTTTCTGGAGTGAATTGGTCGATTAATTCAGATATATAGATTCCGTGAGCAAGTTTATTTAAGTCTTTGTACAGAGTTGGGTATGCCTTATTTGTTTGTACTTGCGTTACGGTTTCAATAGATCTGCCCCTGGCTAACTGAATATTTATAACTGTTAGGGGTTCTACGTGTCCTGAGAATTTGCTTTGCGGTTTGCGAGCGCCTTTAGCGATCGCTTGGAGCTTCCCATGCTGCTTTGTGAACACTGTAAGAATTAGGTCAGCTTCCTTGTATGGAAAATATTTCAAAACCAATGCTTGGCTAGTGTATGTCTTGATAGAAGTCATTCGCTGATTTGTTGTCGTCCTTGGAAAGCTCTGCTAAGAGTGATGTCATCAGAGTATTCTAGTGAGCCTCCTATTGGTAGCCCTCTTGCCAGGTGGGTTATAACCAAATCAGATTTTGTGTTGTTGTTGCTTATATATAACGCCGTAGCTTCCCCTTGTAGTGTTGGATTCGTAGCAATTATCATTTCAGATATATCTTCTTTTTCAAGCCTTTGGAATAATTGCTTAATTCGTAATTGATCGGGGCCTATACCATTTAAAGGTGATATTGACCCGTGAAGTACATGGTATAGTCCTTTGAAGCAATTAGACTTTTCTATGGCTACTACGTCCATGGGATCTTCAACAACGCATATTTGCGAGATATTTCTATTAGGATTGGTGCATATAATGCATGGGTTGTAGTCTGAAAGATTTTGACATTTGTCGCAGTATATTATTTTGGTGCTTACAGAGGAAATAGCTTCGGCTAGCTGAATATTTTCACGTTCTGTTTGTCTCACAATATAGTATGCTAGTCTTTGCGCTGTTTTCGGACCAATCCCTGGCAATTTACTAAGCTCTTCTATCAGAGAATTCAAAGAATCAGATACGTTTGTCGCGTTGTTAAGATTCATTTTCTAACCTATTAAGACCTTTAAGTTAGTCCTGGGATGTTTAATCCTCCGGTGACCGCTCCCATCTTTTCTGAAGCCAACTGCTGGGATTTTTCCATGGCGTCATTGATAGCAGTCAGTACTAGATCTTGGAGTAATTCAATGTCTTCAACCGCTTCGGGGTCTATAACAACACTTTTGATCTCTTGTTTCCCTGTAACCTCAATCTTTACTACTCCGCCACCGGACGTACCTTCCACAACCAAGGTTTCTAATTCTTGCTGTATTTGAAGGAGCTTTGTTTGTAATTGTTGTGCTTGCTTCATCATGTTTCTATTCATCTGATTTCTCCTGTAGTACGTGTGCTCCCATTCCCATTGCTACTCTCACGAGTGGACTATTTTGCAATGCATTGGGGCTGCCGTTTTGACTGCCATTGCTGGCAACCATATCTAAACTAATTTCTAAGTCTTGATTGAAGTGTTTTTTAAATATCTCACTCACTTTATTATAGGATATAGGACTAGACATTTCTTCTTCCATTCGTTCGAAGTTAGCTCGATTTTTAAAGTATAATGTCATTTTGCCATCAATGATTTCAAGTGATGTCTTCTCACAATCCCTTAAAAGAGCCCCCAAATTGAATTTTTCTCCTTTTTGTCTGCCTAATGACCGTATCACTTCGTTCCAGGTATTCAAGATACCTGATTCAGAAGGAGAGTTAGTTTGGTTGGTAATTTTGGTTTTGGACTCGGACACGCTGGACTCAGTCGAACTATTCGTTGGATTTGGAGTCGCAGAATCTTGTGTAATGGTTGGTTTAATTGGTTCAGGAATTTTAGGGGATTCTTTCGGTAAGACGATATTTGGGACAATGGGTTCTTTGGTCTTTATGGTGTTTGAGTCAGATTCGGCAATCAGATTGACTGTGAGTTTAACAATTAGCAGCTCTAACAACAGGATATCTGATTGAATGGTTTTAAAATTCACAGCATTCCACATTCCTAGGCATTGAATTATCTTTGCACTGTCATACTTGTTAGCTATAGGTTGGATGTCGGACTCAAGGTTGTATATTGATGCCTGAAGCAATGAAGTATCTAATTGATACAACATGATTGATCTTAGTAAATTCATGACGTTCTTGTGTATGGCAACTGCTTCAATTCCAAGACTTAGCGATTCATTTACCAGGCGTATGGAACCAGCTGTATCTTGGTTAAGAATTAAGCTCACTAGATCTACCCACCGAGATGGATTACTAATACCAATAAAGTTTTCAACATCCTGTCTCTTAAGATTACCGTTGGTTGATACTATCATTTGTTCGAGTATAGTTTCGGCATCTCTAAGACTGCCGTCACAGGATTGAGCTATCACTTCTAAAGAAGCATTTTCTGCTACGATACCTTCTGACTCTATGATTGAGTTGAGCCTTTGCACTATTAAAGGATGTGAAATCTTTCTGAAGTCATATCGCTGGCATCGAGATAGAATAGTAGGTAATATTTTCTGTGGCTCAGTCGTGCATAGAATGAAAGTCACGTGACTTGGTGGTTCCTCAAGTGTCTTAAGGAATGCATTTGAAGCTTGATCGGTAAGCATATGGGCTTCATCAATTATGTACACTTTTTTTGTACCTTCGGATGGCAGGAAGTTGATTTTTTCTTTGATACTTCTTATTTCGTCGATTCCTCGATTGCTAGCGGCATCTAATTCGATAATATCTAAGAACTTGCCTTCATTGCTGGATGAACACATAGTGCATTTATTACACGGATTCCCACCTTCTATTGCAAGGCAATTTATAGCTTTGCTTAACACACGCGCGGTGGTGGTTTTACCTGTGCCACGTGGCCCGCAAAATAAATACGAATGAGAAATCCTTTGTTGAATTATAGCCTGTTTTAAAGTAGTGGATATGTGGTCTTGTCCTGAAATTTCATCAAAAGACTTGGGTCTCCATTTTCTGTACATTGAAATTGAAGTCATTATTAACCTTTTAACCTATGGGCTTCGTACATTTCAGATACAATACTATTAGATATATTTAGGTGTTGTAGTAAGGTAGACTCTTGCATTTGCATTTCTGTTCGCTCTTTGACTGTGGCGTGATCATACCCTGAAAGATGCAACAATCCATGTATAAGTAAAAAGTTTAATACTTCTTCCCGTGATTGGTGATATGCCTTTGATTGACTTTCTACTTCCTCGTAAGATATCACTATATCTCCTAATTGGTCTTCTTCTATTTCGGTAAAAATATTGTCTTCTTCTGCAGTCATATGCATCTCTTTTGGAGAGAAGGATAAAACGTCAGTACTTTCCTTGATTCCGCGAAATGAGGTGTTAAGCTGAGTAATGTTCTTGTTAGTAGTGATTAATATGCTGATGTTCAAAACCTGATTATGAGGGTACAAATATTCAATGGCATTTTGCATTGCAGATTTAATAGACTCAACGGACACAAATTCTGAGTATTCCGCACATACTATAGCATCAACGTTATGCAATCTTAACCTACCTCACCCATTCATTGACTAATACTAGCATGTACTCTGATTTACATTCAATGTAAATCAGTCAACTGATATCTATCTAAGTCGTGATACAATTCTGGTGATTAAAATTTGGAGGCAATATGCCTGAATATCAGACAGGATTCTGGCGGAATAGCGACTATAACTATTCCATACTTAATGAAGAAGCAGTAAAAGAGCTTTCGGATTTGGTCTTGCAATATATGACTGAGATTGATTTCAAAGATTTACCTCCAATCATAGGTCAAATATTAGATGATTTTGCTGATCAAAGTGGTTGTCTTCCCGAAGACTTAGAAAAATCAGACGCGTTTCAAATGATTATAAATTCGCAATTAGCAGTGACATTGGCATACCAATTGGGAAGATTAGATGGGAAGTCTCCTCAAATCATTGATAAATTAGTTGAAGAAGTTGTGTCTAATGAATCGTTGTTGGAATTATCAGATACTTCAGATATTGATAGAAACGATTTAAATAAACCCGTAGAAAAGGTTTACCCTCAGCTAAGACTTATGAACTTCACTGATCAATAACTGAACCTAGGCATATTTAGGAGAGATATGGCAACAGGCGAATTACTATTAAGAAACGGTACGATAATAGATCCTGGGAATAATATAAACGCAATAAATGATTTATTAATCAGAGATGGCAGAGTATGTGCTGTGGGCACAGACTTAACTGCAAACTCAGAAGCCCAAGTAATCGATGTTACTAATAAAGTTATAACTCCAGGACTAATTGATATACATGGGCACTTTTATGATGGTGGCAATGGTAGTGCTGTTCATGCAGATGCTAATTGTTTGCCTTATGGGACTACAACAGGAGTTGATGCAGGGAGCGCCGGATATCTTAATTATAAAGCGATGAGAGATTATGTATTCCCAATGCATAAAACAAATTTGTTGTGTTTTCTACATATATCAGCTATCGGTCTTGCTGCAAACAGAAGACTTGGAGGCGGCTTGCACGACCTCAATATAATTAGCGTGCAAGATACTGTAGATGCTATCAAAGCAAACTCAGGGTTTTGTTTTGGGGTGAAAATTAGAATGCACTATAACGCCGTGGCGTATTGGGACGCAGAAAGAGCACTGTGCATGGCAAAAGAAGCTGCTGTTCAATCAGGTACAAGATTAATGGTACATGTAAGTGGTACTCCGATACCATTGCCAACTATTCTTAAACATATGACTGAAGGTGATATAGCAACCCATATTTTCAATGGAGACAGAGAGAACATATTAGACAATGCCGGTCAAATTCGTCCAGAAGTTGCAGATGCTGCTGCAAGAGGGATTGTCTTTGATGTGGCACATGCAGGAATTCATTGCGATATGTCTGTCGTTCGTAGTGCGATTAGTCAAGGAATCAAAATAGATACAATAAGTACAGATCTACATATTTCTCCTGATGATCGAACCGTTTATAAAATGAATGATTTAGTCAGTCAATTTCATGCTGTAGGTTTGACATTGGACGAAGCAATTGCAGCTGCAACTGTTACTCCAGCAAAGGTTTTAGGTTTGGCAAACCATAGTAAATTAAGCGATGGGACATTATCTGTAGGATCCGTAGCCGATGTGGCTGTTTTTGATTTGTTGGAAGGCAGATTTGTGTGGCATGATATGTCAGGTAACATGATTGAAGGAAAAACAAAACTAGATACAGTCGCTACGATAATCAATGGGCAAATAGTCTGGTCAAGAGGATCATTGAACGAGATGGGTGAATGCTAATGTGGGGTAATAACTAGTTATGAGCGATGTATTCAAATATGTGGATTTATCAGAAGTCGAATTAAGGTCTCCCAAAGTAGTAATGGTTTTGAAGCCTTGGATAGATGTTGGTAGAGTTGGCACTAAAGTTATAAGATTCTTAAGGGATGCTTTAGGGGCAGAAATACTTGGCACAATGATTAACCCTAGTGCCTTCTATGATTACACTATTTACAGGCCTCGCACGTATTTTCTGGATGGGAAAAGGATATTCAGACAACCGCAAACTAGACTATATTACGCCAAACGTCCCGAAAAAGAACATGACTTGATATTGATGGAGATGCTAGAGCCACATATTAATAGCGAGGAATTTATTGATGCGATTACAGAATTGGCTGATAAGTTTGATATATCTGAATATACAATGATCGGGGGTATGTATGATATGGTGCCTCATACAAGGCCTCTTGTAGTCTCTTCAATTACTAATAATCCGGATTTGTTGGATTCATTGAATGAATTTCAAGTGAGAGAGAGTGATTATGAAGGCCCAACTTCAATCACCATGCTGATACAACAAATTCTAAGAGATAGGAACATCACAACAAACACTTTTGTAGTACATTTGCCTCAGTATTTGGAAATAGACGTAGATTTTAGCGGACAGGCTCGGATTATGGAAATCTTGTGCGCGCTATATGACTTCCCTTTAAAATATGTTGATAAACAACAAGGAGAGACTCAATATATAGAAGCTGCAGCATTCATACAAAATTCTGAAGATATCACAAACCTGGTTGATATGCTTGAACAATCATATGATTCCACATATTTGGAAATTGAAGATTCATTGACTGAGCTTTCTCCTGATATTGAAGAGTTTTTAAAAGATATAGGAGGCACTCTGTAGCTTAGCAGATAGGCTATTTGATTGACCTTTGTGAGCTAATTGTGTTAAATTTTACACTCATTCGCAAATACAGGAGTAACTACTATAGCGCGACAATATAAAGTAAATGAACAGATTTCTGCTTCGAAAGTAATGTTAATTGGTGATAGAGGCGAACAACATGGCGTAATGCCTATAAAACAAGCTTTGGAATTTGCAAGAGATATTGGTACTGATCTCGTAGAAGTGTCACCAAATACAGACCCTCCAGTATGTCGATTGCTGGATTACGGCAAACTAAGATACCTATCCGCCAAGAAGGAAAGAGAATCCAGGAAAAGTCAAAAAGGGACTGACTTAAAAGAAATGAGATTTAGACCTAACATAGGGGAACATGATCTCCAGTCCAAATTGCGTAAAGTCAAGGAAATGATTGATGATGGCGCTAAAGTAAAATTAACAGTGAGATTCCGAGGAAGAGAAGCAATCCACACACAACTTGGGCTCACAGTTTTGAAAAGAGTAGCGGATGAACTGAAAGATGATGTAAAATTGGAGAGTTCACCTGCGATGGAAGGAAGATCTCTTTCCATGACACTGGTGCCAAACACGAAAAAATAATTATTAGGTAGAATACGAAATGCCAAAATTGAAAACTCATAAAGGTGCTAAGGCTCGAATACATGTAACGGGTTCAGGCAAATTAATGAGAAGACACAGAAATAGCAGTCACTTAAGAAGGAAAAAACCTAATAAAGTGACCCATAAATATGATCAAAAGACCGTGGTTAGCGAGAATGATGTCAAGCGTCTCTCTAAACTACTGCCGTATCAATAGAGGATAGTTAGGAGAATAACAGATGTCTAGAGTTAAACGAGGAGTAACAAAAAGAGCAAGACATAAAAAAGTTTTGCTTGCCGCTAGAGGATATCAAGGATCCTCACATAGAAATTACAAATGGGCTAAAGAAGCATTAATTCATGCATGGTCACATTCGTATCGTCATAGGAAGCAACGAAAAGCTGATTTCCGAAGATTGTGGATAGCTAGAATCAATGCAGCATGTCGAAATTCAGACATGAAATACAGTGAATTCATCGCTGGCCTGAAAAATGCAGGAATAGAAATTGATCGTAAAATGATGGCAGATATGGCCGTAAACGATATCTCTGCATTTAACAAATTAATAGAGATAGCAGATCAGAATTTAGTTAGGGCTTAGCAAGTACTATCTTGACAGTTCAAACCCATAATAATCATCCAATTCTATAACTTTAACTAGTGAGGATTGGGATAAGGTGATCGGTTTAACAGGTGTAGACCAGGTCCCAGTCAATAATTTATGAAGGTTTCCAATTGTTCTAGGTTTATTTTTACTAGTAAGTAGAATTCTAAATATCATCTCTTTGATTGGCATATCCGTGTTTATATAGTTATCATCCGCTTTGGAGTTAGCAGTTATTTCAGTGACTAATTTTTCTGGAGTAGGAAGTTCACTTATTGTTTTACCCCAAGAAGGACAATTAGGATGGAGTCGCTCGGATAATAAAGTCAGTGCAGATCGGTTTAGTCCTGCTATCCTTGCGAAACTAATTTTACAGGTTATTTCAGATAGGTCTGTATTTGTTGTCATAAGTTTACCTCTTCATTCCAGTTGGTCATTATTATACTAACTATATCACCACTTTGTTTTTTTGTTTCATCTTCTGGACAGATTGCTAATCCGTTGGATTTGGACATGGAGGTTAGTATATTCGATCCTTGCGGTCCTGTTGGAGTGGCTGTATAAGTACCGTTGGATTCTTCAATAACAACCCGAGCATAGACTCTTCTCCCGTCAAAGTTATTTATGGTGCCATTCAGTCTACCAGATATGATGGGTCGGCCTAATTGTTTTTTCCCTCGCATCTTAAGTATCGCTGGTCTCCCGAACATTTCAAATGCTACTAATGCACTAACAGGGTTGCCAGGAAGTCCGATCAGAGGAATATTTTTATTATCTATATTGATCAATCCGAAAGCTAAAGGCTTTGCTGGACGCATCCGTACAGACCAGAAATTCATTTCCCCATTTTGGGTTAATACTTCTTTTACAAAGTCATAATCCCCTTTTGATACACCTGCAGATGTTATTATCATGTCGCAGTCTGAGCATTCATTAATTGCATTTTCTAAATCTTCAAAAGTATCTTGAGCAATTCCTATGCGTTTTGCTAGTCCACCTGCTGCTTGTATCGCCGCACATACCCCATAGCTATTACTGTCATATATCTTAGAATGGGATAGCTCACGGCCTAGTTCGATTAATTCATCACCTGTGGAA
The DNA here is from genome assembly GCA_002339805.1 of Dehalococcoidia bacterium UBA2588. Lineage (GTDB taxonomy): Bacteria > Chloroflexota > Dehalococcoidia > Lucifugimonadales > UBA3495 > UBA2588. Next base: position 74,735 of record DDKW01000020.1, read on the forward strand.
ATGACTCCTACGACAGGTTTTCGTATTATGGTTGTTTGGGCCAGACCAAGAGATGCTAGGACGGCTATTTCTTGTTGACGAATTGTTATACCTGATTCTAATATTAAATCCCCAACTTTTACATCTTCTGCTGCAGCTCTAATGTTCGATCCAGCTGGCAATTTTGTTTTGATGGTAATTTCATTTAACGGAGTTTTATTGGTGATTCTTTCTATTTCGTCAGTTTCTTCAAACGGTACGACAGCAGTAGCTCCGTTAGGAATGGATGCTCCAGTCATGATACGAACTGCAGTCCCATCAGACACTTCTACTTGTGGTACTGATCCGGCAGGTACTGTGCCTACTACCGTCAAAGTTATTGGATTGGATTCATTATATTCAGATAGATTGTTTGCGATTATCGCGTACCCATCCATGCCCGAATTAGCGTTAGGAGGTATGTTTATTGAGGAATATATATCCTCAGCTAAAGTGTATCCGAGAGTATCTAATATCGGTACTGCAACTTCGGATAATTTGTCGAAATGCTGAATTATGATTGAGTACGCTGCTTCGACAGATAGCATATCCTCATCAACGTGTTTATGTACGTGTTCTTCCAAGGTTACCTCAATTGAGCTTTGAATTTATTTTTTACAAGTGCCATGATTTGATCAATTTGTTCTGTGATTAGGTCATTAGTTAAAGTGTCGTCCATACTCTGGAGATGTATACGGAAACCCAATGATTTTTTGCTAGATTCTAGTTCTTCTCCTGCATAAACATCAAATATTTCTACGAAGGTCACATATTTCTTAGTCAGTATTTGCTGAGTAATATCGGAGGATACTATGTGCTGGTCTACTACAAGCGCAAGATCTCTTACGGCTTCTGGGAACTTAGAAATTTGTTTAAATTTGTTTGGAGTTTGTGAGTTTAGTTCGAGTACTTTGGCTAAATTTACTTCAAACATGAACACTGATTCGAACTGGATATCAAAATTTTGAAGCACGGATTTTTTCACTGCTCCTATTGTACCAACATTATTACCTTCATAGACTATTGTAGCCGATTGAGTTGGTATATAAGTACCGTCAGCATTGAGTGCATAAGTCACGTTCATGTTCAAGTAAGAAAATAGTTGCTCTATGATTCCTTTTGTATCATAGAAGGATATTTCATCTGAAGTATCACTCCAATGGAGTTCCCGTTTATTCCCTGTACATATTCCCGTTATTGTTTCAATTTCTTCTGGTAGTCCAGTATCACTCGGATAGAACACTCTGCCTAATTCAAATAGTTTAAAAGGGCCATCATGGCTATATTGGTTTTGCTGGAGAGTAGATAGTAAATTCTGTCTGAGTGATGTCCGTAACTGAGTATATAGACCACTCATCGGATTTAGAACATCGATGGACTTCGGCAATGTCCCAGACAATTCTAATTTAGTTAACGAGGTTTCATCTGTTAGAGGATAAGATATTATTTCTTGTAGCCCTGAAGCTACAAACAAATCTCTAACAGATTCTTTCAATGCGTATTGGTTATCTGTTCTGTGATGAGGTATCTGTGTCGTAAGCATTCTTGTTGGGACTTCATCATATCCAATGATTCTTATGATTTCTTCAATGAGGTCTTCAGGAAGGGTTATATCGTTGCGCCAATATGGAATTGTGCAGATCAGGGTGGAATCGGTAGTATTAACGCATTCAAAACCTAGGCTTCGTAGTATGTCAGCACATGTCTTAAGGTCGAGGTCCATGCCTAACACAGACTGAATTTTAGCAGTATCCAAGTTTACTGTTAATGGTTTTCTCGTGGGATGCATGTCGATGTCTAAATATGCTGCTAAATAACTGGAGTCTAACATATCGGTGATTAGATTAATGGCTCTATTTAATGCTTTAATAGGTAGTTCTTCGCTCAGCGATTTTTCAAATCTTATAGAGGCATCTGTTTTCACTCTATATCTATCTGATGAAATTCGGTTGTTAAAACCATCAAAATTTGCGGATTCAAGTAAAATATCCGTTGTTGAATTCGTGATTTGAGTGCTTTGACCTCCCATGATACCTGCTAACGCAATAGGTTTTGTTTCATCGGCTATAACTAATGTATTTGAATCAAGTTCCAGGGATTGGCCATCCAGGAGAGTTAAAGGTTCCTGGTCTAAAGCTCGCCTTACTTTTATTTTACTGTTTGATATAGTAGTTAAATCAAAGGCATGCATAGGTTGGTTGAGTTCATACATCACGAAATTTGTGATGTCGACAATGTTATTAATTGGGTTTAACCCAGACTTTACTAATTTGTCTTTCAGCCATTCTGGAGATTCTTGTATGGTGACGTTTTTTATGATGGCTCCAGTGTAACGAGGGCACAGATCTGGGGCTTCGATCTCAATAAATAGCGGAATCTCAGTTTTTACTGAAGGCGAATCTAAGTTAGGTAAACACAACGTTTCACCTGTGAGTGCGGCTATTTCTCGGGCTATACCAGTGACTGAGTAACAGTCCACTCTATTGGGAGTAAGTTCAACATCAAGAATCGTATCTGATAAAAGGGACTCCACATTCGTCCCAATAGGAGTGTCATCTGGGAGTATAAGAATCCCGTTATGATCTTGACCTATTCCAAGTTCTAATTCGGAACATATCATTCCTTCGGAAGTGATTCCTCTGATTTTGTTAGCTTTCAATTTTTCGTATGAGTCTGAACGTGGGTTATATAGTCGAGCTCCAGGTCTAGCCAAACATATTTTTATACCTTCTTCTACGTTAGGGGCGCCACATACAACTTGTAATTTCTCAGAATTGATTTCGACTCTGCATAAAGACAGTCTGTCTGCGTTAGGGTGTTTTTCGACTGATGTAACTAAGCCAACGTAGCACTCCTGCCAATCACCTACAGTAATAATCTCGTTAACTTCCAGCCCTGCCATAGTTAATTTGTGGGCTAGTTCAGCCACATTTGTATCTATATTCACATATTGTTTGAGCCAATTTAAAGAAAGTTTCATTTCACAGTGCTTTTCGGGTTTAAAATTGTCGTAAGAATTTGAGATTATTCGAATAAAAATGCCTAATATCATCAATGCCGTACTTGAGCATTGCTATTCGTTCTGGTCCTAGACCAAATGCGAACCCAGTATATTGGTCAGGATCATATCCTACGCCTGACAATACTTTAGGGTGAACCATTCCTGCTCCCATGATTTCTATCCATCCAGTTCCTTTACAAATTCTACATTGAGGGTTAGATCCACCACATGAAAAGCAGTCTATAGACATGTCAACTCCAGGTTCTACAAAAGGGAAATAATCACATCTAAACCTAACTTTTCTTTCTGACCCAAACATCTGTCTAGCAAATTCATACAGTGTACCTTTTAAGTCGGAGAAATTTATACCTTTATCTACTGCTAATCCTTCTATTTGATAGAAATGCCATTCATGTGTTGCATCAGTAGCTTCATATCGATAACACTTGCCTGGTACTATGACTCGTATTGGAGGTGATGTTTGTTCCATCAATCTAGCCTGCATAGGTGAAGTGTGGGTTCTTAACAATATTGTATTTTGTGTGTTGAGCTCTGTGTTATCTATCCAAAGTGTATTCCACATATCTCTGGCAGGATGTCCTGCAGGGATATTTAATTTTTCAAAATTGTATATATCCCATTCAACTTCCGGTCCTTCTGCTATATCGAATCCCATGCGAAGGAAAATCTGTGATATTTCTCTTACTACCTGTGTTGTAGGGTGTAATTTCCCTTCGTGGATTGGTACACCAGGAAGTGTCACATCTAAATTATCTGTCTCTAGCGTATTTGAGTCATCAATCCTGGTTATAGCTATAGATAATAATGCCTCCAGAGATTGCTTGGTCTTATTTGCTTCAATCCCTACAGATCGTTTTTCGTCGTCAGAAAGCTTCGGGATTTGGCTGAGTAATTGAGCTAGTGCTCCTCTTCTGCCAAGAAATTTGATTCTCCAATCATCAATCCCACTGGATGTATCTATAGAGTCCAGCTCTGCCGAAGCATCTCGATGGAGGTTTTTTAAAGTTTGAGGGCTAAGTTTGCTCAAGTGGAACTCAATTCACAGTTTAGTTTGGAATGTACTCAAATCCAATATTTTGATACGGGCTCAATTATAGTTTTCTATGTTACAGTGGTCAAGAATCACGGCAATACTGTATTTGTACATGAAAAAACTTCAAAGCATAATTAGGCGTCTAAAATATCCGGGCTGGACAGTATTTTTATTATCTTTCTGCAACTTGATAGTAGAGGGTGGTGCGAAGAATGCTGAATCAGTGTTTTATTTAGCTTTAAAAAACGGCTTTAAAACTGGAGCCACGGTCACATCGCTGGTTTTTTCTCTTGGTGGATTATTTGGAGCTATAGCATCACCATTACTTGGCCGATTACTCGACAAGTTAGGGCCCAAACGCTTTTTTGTGCTAGCAGGGATAATTATTTTTGTAGGTTGGCAGTTAAGCAGCTATGCTCCTAACTTATGGTATTTATATATTTTTTATAGTTTTATAGCTGCTGTAGGTCACACGTCAGTGTCATCATTTACGGCAATGGCCACTTTATCACCTTGGTTCCCAACCAGTAGAGGGACGGTTCTTGGATTGGCAGATGCTGGAAATCCATTTGGTCAGGCTATTTTTACTCCGTTATCTCAAGCACTGGTTTTGGGATTTGGTTGGCGATGGTCATTCAGGATACTTGGTACAATTTTTTTCTTGCTTGTTGTCCCTTTGAATTTATTATTGCAAAAACCGTTGCTTAAAAATGAAAACTTACACCTTTCTGAAATGGCGGATTCTACTCCCAGGAAACAATCCAATTCTTTTAAAGCATATAAAATCCAGTCTGTTTGGTGGATGATAGGAGCGAGAGGCTTTTTGTCTATTTCGAATCAAATGATTCGGTTACATATTTTGGCATTTTTTGTTTTATCTGGTTATGATCAAATGAATGCAGCTACCGCGGTTGGTTTGATTGGTGCTCTGAGCGTGCTCGGAAGGCCTAGTTTGGGTTATTTGTCTGACAAGGTAGGCCGAGAAAGCATGTTCACCTTTGGTATAACCCTTCAGATAATAGCCTTATCTGTGTTGATTATGACTAATAATATGAATAATTTGTTTCCAATATTATTATATGTAGCATTTTCCGGCCTTACCGATGGTATTGGGGGGTTAATTCTATCGGCTAAAGCCGGCGATATTTATCCCAGAGAATACCTAGGAGAAATCTTAGGTTTGGTTGAAATTGGACGAGGCATAGGAATAGCTGTGGGCCCTATATTAGGAGGTATTTTATTTGACCTAAAAGGGGATTACTTGTTAGCATTCACTATTGCTATGGTATTGTCTGTTTTATCAATATTTTGTAGTTGGATGATCCGGGTTTTCGAAAACCCAAAGATCAATTCTTTCCCATAGTGAATGAGGAGGTAATATGCCAATAATTCAAAGACCATACGTTCCACCAGATGATGAAATTCCCAAAGATGAGAATTTCGTAACTCCAGGTTCAGTGAACTCAGATGAAATTTCTGACGAACCTATAACTTTCTATGCTGATTCTTTGCATATTTATTCCAGTTTGTACTCAGCGGTCTTATTTTTTGGGGAACAAATGGAAGAACGGGAACCCATATTAAGAAGCAGGATAAAAGTCAGTCCACAAATGTTGAAAGCGATAGCAGTATTGGCTACCAAACATGTTAAAGATTATGAGAACGCGATAGGCCCGATTGAACTTCCACCACAAGTATATGATGCTTGGGAAATCGAATCCGATGAATGATGAAGATCAGTTACTGAATGAGGATTGGAGTACTCCAGTTGTAGTAACGCCAGGATCTGACAAATCTACTCCGGATGATTGGGAATGGAGGCGAGTAGGTGCCGCGATATCCACTAAAGCTGAATACCATATAAATCATAGTGATGTTAGCAGGGTTACTTTCGGAGAATTGTGCGACGATGACTTGGGTGAAGATTCACAATTCAGGATTAAAAAGTCAATTCCGATAGTGATAATTGATTCACTAGACACCTATTGGGCAGGAGAATGTAAATCTATGCTTCCTCTATCTGGGTTGAGAGTTCCTGTTTCTGGAGATACTATAGCGGAGGCTAAGTCTAAGTTGGCAACTGATCTAGCAGCACAATTCAGATTATTGTTAATATTGAATTCTTCTATGGCAGGTAAATTAGCGCCAGGATTGAAACGTAATTTAGAATTATATGACTCAGTATTGGAGAGTCGTAATTCTGAGACCTCTGTTAAATAGAATTTACAATGTGGTCTATAGTCTCTCCGAGTGGAACACTATATGTTTCAAGTGTTTTTCTTAGTTTGATTTCACAGATATCATTATTTAGATTTCTGGGACTGACTATGACCTGTAAAGGGATACCGAATAGTTCAGAATCTCTAAATTTTACCCCTGCGCTTTGATCTGTCCTATCATCAAATAAACAAGTAACGCCGTGATCCCAAAGAGAATCATATATTGCGTGAGCTTTTTCATAGCATGTTTCATCATTGGCATTTAAAGCTATAAGATGTACCTGATAAGGGCTAACATTTTTAGGGAATATTATTCCTTTATCATCGTGGTTTGATTCTACTACCGCCGCTAGAAGTCTTCCTACTCCTATCCCATAGCAGCCCATTAAAGGGAATTGTTGTTTTCCATCTTGATCTGTGAAATGTAGTCCTAATGACTCAGAAAAAAATGACCCAAGTTTGAATATATGGCCTATCTCGATTCCTCGAACCGCTTCTAACTTACCATTGCATTCATTGCATAAATGCATTTCGGTAACTGTTGAAATATCCGCTATTTGATTGACATGAAAATCTCTTTGATAATTTATATTGACAATATGTGTTCCTGGCTTATTCCCGCCAGCAGTAAGGTTCTTTTTAGTAACTATGGATGTATCTCCTATTATGTTTATATTACTTATTCCCAGCGGAGACATAGACCCAAGAACTAGGCCTTCTTGTTCGATTTCTGCAGTAGATGCAGCTCTTAATTCTGTAGCATTTAGTATATGCTTCAATTTCACTTCATTTATGTTTAGATCCCCGCGTATACAAACCATAACTAGTTGGCCATCAGCGGAGTAGCAAAGTGATTTTAATGTTTGATTGGCATTAATATTAAGGAAATTACAAACTTCCTCGATAGTTGTTACTCCTGGTGTAGATATTTCTGCTTGAGGTGCTTCTGTATCATGATTTTCAGCGGGTAAGATCCCAATGGCTTTTTCGACGTTAGCGGTGTACTGGCAATTGGAGCAAGTGATTACAGTATCTTCTCCCGATTCGGTTGGATATATGAATTCGTGTGAATCTTTGCCTCCTATAGCTCCACTATCAGCTTCAGCCATTAACACAGGTATTTCACATTTTTGGTAAATATTTTTATAGGCTATTGCCATGGATTCATATATTTCATCCAAAGAATCTTCGTTGGCACTAAAGCTATACGCATCTTTCATAGAAAATTCACGTACTCTAATAAGTCCCGCGCGAGGTCTCGCTTCATCTCTAAATTTGGTTTGGATTTGATACAAGGTAAAAGGTAGGTCTTTATAGCTTTGGATGATGGATTTACTTATAGTAGTTACAGATTCTTCGTGAGTAGGTGCCAACACAAGGCCTCTTTGTCTTCTATCCTTAAGTGTGAACAAATTATCTCCAAAAGCTGTTGTACGCCCCGTTAAATCCCATAATTCTTGCGGCTGAATATGAGGCATTAAAATTTCTTGGGCTCCGGTTTTGTCCATTTCGTAACGGATTATGGATTCTATATTTTTGATTGCTTTTAACGCTAATGGAAGATAGGAATAAATCCCAGCCCCAAGTTGATGTATAAAGCCTGCTTGTAATAGTAATGCGTGGCTAGACGTTTCTGCATCTGATCCTGTGTCACGTAGTGTCTTATAAGCGAGTTGCGTGAGCTTCATTGGATTGTCCTTATCCCCATCGTGTTTTTATATATTCTAACTTACGCGTTAGAAGGGGTGTTTTCTATTTCTTCCATTAGTGCTGCGAGCATATTTTCTTCTGGAACTACTTTTACTTTTTCACCTTTTTTGAATATTATTGCTCTGCCCGCACCTGCTGCTATTCCAATGTCTGCATCTTTGGCTTCACCAGGACCGTTAACCTCACATCCCATCACTGCAACTTTTATATTTTTATCAGTCTTCCTGAGTAATGCATCTACGTCGTTAGCTAATTTTCGCACGTCTACGTCTGCTCTCCCACAGCTTGGGCATGCAACTAGTGTTGTGCCTTTGCTTCTTAGGTTTAGTGATTTAAGGATTTCGAACCCTGCCTCTACTTCTTTTACAGGGTCATCACTCAATGAAACACGAATTGTGTCCCCTATGCCGTCATAGAGCAGGACACCTAATCCCACTGATGTCCTTATTGATCCAGCAAAGGCTGTCCCTGCTTCTGTTATGCCTAAATGGAATGGGTAAGGAACTAATTTGGCAAGCCTCCTGTACGATTCAACTGTAGTTGGAACATCAAAAGCTTTCAGGGATATTTTGATGTCATCGAAGTCCATTTGTTCTAACAAGCTGATTTCCCATAATGCTGTAGCTATCATGTGATCAACGACGCTATATGAATTGCTTGTGGTATCACCTGCTTTCGGTAACTTGTTGACCATATCCATATGCCTGGAAAAACCTTTGGTTTTGCCAATTCCTCCTACAGGGGGCAAACTTCCGAAGTTGACACCAATTCTGATAGGAATTGATCTTTCTTTGGCCACTTTGACAACGTCTTTGATTTGCTCGGAATCTCTTAAATTCCCAGGATTTAACCGTAAGCAGTCTACTCCATTTTTTGCAGCTTCAATGGCTAATTTATAATGGAAATGGATATCTGCTATCACTGGGATCTTCACTTGTTGTTTTATTGATTTTATTGCTTCAGCTGCAGCCATGTCAGGGATTGCACAACGGATTATTTCGCAGCCAGCTTCTTCGAGTTCTTTGATTTGTTTAACAGTTGCTTTGATGTCACTGGTATTCGTCTTAGTCATGCTTTGTACAGTAATGTCATTTTTACCCCCGACTTTAACATTACCTACAGATACAACACTGGTACTTCTTCTCATCATTAAACCTTTTTGCCTTGAGGGTGATTATCATCCACCTAGGAATGATTCTCCTAATATGATTTTTTGTATATCTTTCATTGTAACAATTATGATCAAAGTTATCAGAAATACAAAGCCCATCGCGTGGAACAAGTTTTCTCGTTGGCGCGTTAATTGCTTTCCACCTCTGATTATTTCAATGATCACAAATAATAATCTACCACCATCTAGCATAGGTATGGGTAAGATATTCAATATCGCTAGGTTTATACTGATTATTATGGAGAGTATTATTACTCCTTGGAGACCTGCTTGTTGCGCTACTTCCCCGGTAATTTGAGCTATTCCTACAGGGCCAGTGATTTGATTCTGGATATCATTGGTTACCATGTTTCTGATTTCATGTTGCAGTGCGTATAAGAGTCCCAAAGTTTGAGCGAATCCATCATAAACTGCTGTCCAGGGAGGATTAGACTGTCGAGTATACTCCTGGTCGATAGTATTAATTCGTATCCCACTGATCCATTGATTGTTCAAATCATCATATTTCGGAGTAACCTTAATACTTAATAAGCTTTTACTTCTCTCAACTTCCCATACAGCTCCGGCGTCTTGAGATTCATTCAGCATTTTACGAAGGTCTGAAGGTGATTTGATAGGCATTTTGTTTGCATAAAGGATTATGTCTCCAGATTCGGCTCCTGCTAGATCTGCCGGGGATCCTGAAATTATTTCCACTATTTGGACTCGACCGCTATTCTCAATTGGTACATTATGAGGAATCATGCTGAGCGTGGCGAATACTATAATGGGATATATAAGGTTCATTAAGGCTCCAGAAAGCAATATTATGGCTCTCTGCCAAGCTGGTTTGCTTGCTAAACTTAAGGGCATCGAAGAATCCGTTTCCCCTGATAGGCGTACGAATCCTCCTAAGGGGAACAGATTTACAGAGTAGATCATATCCGCTACTAATAACTGGTTGTCTGAGATATAACGGACCTTGCCCTGATGTACTAATCCATCAAAGTCTCTGTCATTGTGAATTTGGGCAACATTATCAGTTACTCGATCTGCTTGTAGCTTGTTATTGCTCCATATTGACCTAATGTGGATAATCTGGCCTACATGAAGTTTGGTTTCCAGTGAAAATACGGTATCAGATGTTAAAGAAACTTCGGTTTTGCCTGTGTAAACTTTAAAAAGCCTTGGTGGATAACCGACTCCAAATTCTAAAGCTTTAACACCAAACCATCGTGCGGTAAATAGATGTCCGAATTCATGAACTAATACCACTACTAGTAATACGCTGACGAAACTAATCAGAGTGATTATTAGACTGCTCATGAATATTTAGTTGTACAGATTTCTAAAGTCTTGCGGGATGCATCGTTTATGATGTCATGTATGTCTCGTATATCTCGATAGGTTGTGTTGGAATGGCCATTGGACATGTGTTCGATTATGCGAGGTATATCAGTATATTTAATTTTATGTTGTAGGAATTGTTCGACAGCTATTTCATCTGCTGTATTTACTACCATAGGGTGGCTTCCTCCCATTTGAGCCGCTGTTAGAACTGTGTTAAAGGCAGGATAGCGTTCATGGTCTATGGGAAAGAAATTCATATTTATAGATTCCTTGAAATCAAGCCGTTCGAAATTTGGATTAGTAATATTATCCGGATAGAATAAGGCGTATTGTATGGGAATCTGCATGTTTGGATTACTAATTTGAGCTTTTACTGAAGCGTCATCAAATTCAACAAGAGAGTGCACTAAACTCTGAGGGTGGATCACAGCTTCCATTTTTTCCCATGGCATACTAAATAACCAATGAGATTCTATTATTTCAAAAGCTTTGTTGACCATCGTTGCAGAATCAATAGTAATCTTTTCGCCCATGGCCCAATTGGGATGTTTTAGAGCCATTTCTGGGGTAACGAGATCTAGTTTATTGATTGGGATGTCCCTTGTTGATCCACCAGAACCCGTAATTATAAGTTTATGTACCTTGTTTGAACTTCCAATGCACTGCCATATGGCACTAGGTTCACTATCGACAGGGTATATTTGACCAGTAGATTCTTTTTCAATTTGTTTTATTAGTTCTCCTGCTACGACTAATGGTTCTTTATTAGATAATGCTATAGTTTTTCCTGCCTTTAAAGCAGCAATTGTAGGCTCCAATCCGATCAGCCCAGACGTTGCCATTACGACTATGTCCACTTCTGGCAAAGAACACATTTCTTCCAAGTTTAGGAAAGATACCCCCTTGCTATTAATGGCTGAATTACGATTGCAATTCACATATTTGGGGCTGAATTCTTCTATCAATTTGTTGAATAAGTCTGTGTTATTACCAGCAGCCATACCTATGACTGATAATTGATCAGGGAACTGCCTAACTATATCTAGGGTTTGGGTTCCAACGGATCCAGTACAACCGATAACTACTATTGTTTTCATTTTAAGATATTGCCCAAAATATGTAATATGAGATTGGTAATGTAATCAATAATCCATCTATTCTATCTAATAGACCACCATGGCCTGGCATAAAAGTGCCTGATTCTTTTGTGTTCATAATTCTCTTTAATTTAGATTCAAACAAATCGCCGATTTGCGCTGAGACACCAATTGCAATCCCCAGAATTGTAATTTGCGCGAGTGTAGCTGGAATCTGGATTAAACTACCTATTGCTACAGTTATTATAACCCCTGATACAAATCCGCCTATACTACCTTCAAGCGTTTTGTTTATGCTTATTGTTGGAGCGATCTTTATTTTCCCGAATAGACTCCCAAAAATATATGCACCTGTATCAGTAGCAAATGTTCCTATTATCGTGAGTAGTAATATTTTAAGACCTATACCGATGGGTAGAGATGTTGCTTGATACAGTAGCAGTGCGTGAGAGAATAGGAATCCACTGTATATTGGTAATCCTATAGAATATGCGAGCATTTTGTATGGGTGCTGCTCCTTGCTATTACTCACTGTATACAGTGCGCAGGCTATGACCAGCATCACAATTATCATTGAACTAAGATACATGAATTTGGTGATGTCCGGAGAGACTAATGCCGAGATCATAAAAACTATTACAAAGATATACGTTAGGGCTCCCGATTTACTATGCGGAGTCAATTTTAGAGCTTCGTAGGTAGATATTATGCTGATAATCATGCAACTAATAATTACCCAGGCTCCACCGGCATATAGTATTATTCCTAGGATTGCTCCGCCGAATATTGACGATAAAGTCCTAGTCTTCATGATTGTTTAAAGAATCTATATTGCCAAATCTTCTTTGTCTAGCTTGAAAAGATGATACGGCTTCTTTTAGATGTTCTACGGTAAAATCTGGCCATAATGTATCAGTGATATAGTATTCAGAGTAAGCTGATTGCCATAAAAGAAAATTACTAGTCCTAAATTCCCCTCCTGTTCTTATTATTAAATCAGGATGCGGTACGGTTGCTGTGTATAAGTGTTCTTCTATTGTGCTTTCAGTTATTTTTTCTGGTTCTATTTGGGAAGATATGATCTGTTTTACTGCATCCACTATCTCTTTCCTTCCCCCATAATTAATAGCTACTATGACTGTCATGCCTGTATTAGATTTTGTGGATTCTACAGCTCGTTCAATTGCTATTCTTGTAGTGTTGTTAATGCCTTTTAAATCTCCGATGTGTATTACTCGAATATTTGAATTTATTAGATGGTCTAGTTTGTTACGTAATGTCGATCGTAATAAAGTGAAAATGGAGCGTACTTCAGATTTAGGTCTGTTCCAGTTCTCAGTAGAAAAAGCATATAAAGTGACATATTGAGTTCCTATGTCCGACATGTATTGAATAAGGCTTTCAATCGAGTCAACTCCATGTTTATGGCCGTCTTCACGTTCCAAGCCATGTCCATTGGCCCATCTTCCATTACCATCCATGATAA
>DDKW01000020.1:88126-90162 GCA_002339805.1 Dehalococcoidia bacterium UBA2588
TCTTCCATTACCATCCATGATAAATCCAATGTGCTTAGGCTGAGCTGTACTCGTTGGTTTGATGTCTGGAGCTTGGTCCGGCATCTTTATATTTGCATGATATCTTTTTCTTTATTAGAAAATATTTCGTCCACTGCACCAATATGAGTATCTGTCACTTTCTGTAGTTGATCTTGCAGTCGTTTTTGGTTATCTTGCGAGATCTCCTTGTTTTTCTCCAGTTTTTTAAGGCTGTCTATTCCGTCTCTCCGGATATTACGAATGGAAACTTTACTTTCTTCTGTGCGTTTTTTTAAAACTTTTACCATTTCAATTCTACGTTCTTGGGTCAGTGGAGGAATTGGTATAGTGATCATGTTGCCATCATTCGATGGATTAAAACCCAATTCGGATGTGCTTAGACTTTTTTCGATGTCTGATACCGAACCTTTATCCCAAGGTTGGAGCAGAATTGTCTGTGCATCTGGGGTAGTTATAGTGGCTAATTGAATAATCGGGGTAGCTGAACCGTAATAATCCACCATTATATTTTCCACTAACGATGGAGTTGCCCTACCAGTTCGATAACCGCTTAAATCCCTGATTAACGCTTCAGCTGATTTGTCCATTCGGTCATCAGAATTTGCTATTATGCTTTCCGGATTATTCCCTGAATCAGTATCATTTGCCATTGGAACCTCCATGAATTAATGTGCCTTCTTTAATGCCACTTATTATATTATTCATACTGGCTTTTTTAAATATGTCAAAAACAATTATGGGCAAGTTGTTATCCATGCATAGTGTTAACGCCGTAGAATCCATAACCTGAAGCCTATCGTTCAATGCCTTCATATAGGATAGTTCTTCGTGTTTCTTAGCATTTGGGTTATTCTTAGGATCAGAGTCATATACTCCATCTACTCCGTTTTTTGCCATTAGAAGAACATCAGCCCCGATTTCTAATGCTCTAAGGGATGCTGCTGTATCAGTGGTCATATATGGATTTCCTGTACCGGCGCAAAATAGGACAACTCGTTTCTTATCCAAGTGCCTTATGGCTCTTCTTCGAATGTAGGGTTCAGAGACTGTTTGGATATGTATGGCACTTTGAGTTCGAGTGGTAACCCCGTTTTTTTCTAAAGAATCTTGCACGGCTAAGCCATTTATGACTGTTGCTAACATCCCTGAATAGTCGGCGGTGGCCCTGTCCATACCTCGCTGTTCGGCATCTTCACCACGCCAAATATTTCCTCCGCCTATCACGATTCCGAGTTGTATCCCTAAATTACATGCTTGCTTGATTTCTTTAGCTAGGTAATCCACAGTGGTTGAGTCTATCGCTTCGCTTGAACTTCCTCTAAGGGACTCACCACTAAGTTTTAATAGAATTCTCTTAAATGGTGGATTGTTCATAAGTGTTCTATTCGCCTAAGCCCAGCCTAGAAAATCTAACTACTCTAATGTTCTCCCCTACTTTCGCGGCTAGCTCCTGGATGAGATCTTGGATGGATTTTGAACTATCTTTAATATAAGGTTGTTCTAGGAGAACAACTTGGGCATCTGGGTTGTCATCATCAGGATTTTTATCATCTATAGATACATATTTAGGAGCCATTGCGGCTACTTGCATGGCAATTTCATGTGCTAATTCTTGGAAGTCTTCTGTTCGGGCCACAAAATCTGTTTCGCATCCCAATTCTATCAGTGCTCCGACCCTTCCCCCAGTGTGTATATAAGATTCGATTAACCCTTGACTTGTTTCTCGATCGGCTCGTTTGGCTGCTTGGGCGAAGCCTTTTTCTCTAAGGTAGGCCATGGCTTTATCGGGATCTCCATCGTTTTTCTGCAATGCTTCTTTGCATTCCATGATTCCTGCGCCTGTGAGCTCTCTTAGTTGTCGTATTTGATCTACGGTAACCACTGGTTTGACTCCTAGATTTTAATTATTCTTCTGAGGTTGATGAAGTGTTGGCTTCGTCACTTTCGGGCTGTGCTGCAACTTCCGCAACAGGAGCTTGTTCAGGTGCTGGAACTTCCGCAACAGGAGCTTGCTC
>DDKW01000020.1:90527-129911 GCA_002339805.1 Dehalococcoidia bacterium UBA2588
TTCCGCAACGGGAGCTTGCTCTGGGGTGCCAGTTGCAGGGTTGTCGTCTGTATTGAACTCAAAGTCTTCTTCGGAGATGGAATCAGTAGCCAGATTACTATTAAGAATGTTGGTTCCTGCAATTACTGCATCTGCCATCTTTGATGTTATTAATTTTATCGCTCTTACTGCATCATCATTACCAGGGACTATATGCTGAACTTTGTTAGGGTCGCAGTCAGTATCAACTATTGCAAATATCTTAACACCCAGTTTTTGAGCTTCAGCTATGCATATATCCTCTTTCCCTATGTCGACTACGAATAATGCATCAGGAATCTTATCCATGGTTCCTATGCCTTCAAAGTATTTTTCCAGTTTAGCAAGTTTTTCCCCGAGTTTTGTACCTTCTTTTTTTGTTAGCAGGTCGAAGTATCCTTGTTCTTTCTTTTCTTGTAAGTCCAACATATACCTAACTCTGGATCTAATGGTGGTGAAGTTTGTAAGTGTTCCACCGAGCCAACGTTGGTTTACGTACCACATACCGCAACGTTCTGCTTCTACCTGTATAACTTCTTGTGCTTGTTTTTTTGTTCCAACGAAGAGTACTTTACCTCCGTTTGCAACTAATTCTGTAAGTTCTTGAGCGGCATCATTAATCATGCCAAGAGTTTGTTGCAGATCGACTATATGAATACCATTCCTCTGAGTGAATATATATCTCTTCATTTGAGGATTCCATCGTTTCGTCTGATGTCCAAAATGAACACCAGCTTCAAGAAGATTTTTCATGGATATAGGAGCGTTAGGCTCTCTAGTTTCGGTTACATTTTCTTGTTTAGGTAGCTCTGAAGACTGTACCATTTGACCTGCCTTAGTTTATTTTTGTGATTTTCATGTGCGAGTTGTTAGTATAAACAACGGATTCTTAACTCGCAGATTATATCATACCGCTATTTAAATACCAAACCAAGAGTAGCTAATATTGTTATACTAATTGCGTTACAGTCGTTAATAAAAGGATTAATCCTCCGAGCAGGCCTGCTCCAATATCATCTGCAACTATTCCAGTGCCCCCGTGTAATTTTTCGAGAAGATTAATCGGAGGGATTTTAGTTACATCTAATATTCTGAATAGTATAAAAGCGAGTGCAAACCACAATATTTGGGTAGTATCAGTGATAAAAAGGCAAGTAATCCACATGCCTACAACTTCATCCAATACTATATGTTTAGGATCTGATGTATTGTTTGGGATAATAATGTTGCTAGCGAGCACGGTTATCACGGTGGTTAATGCTATTAAGAACAGTAATACAGTGAATGAAAGATAATTCACTAAGAGGTAATATGCAATAACGGCAAATAGACTACCCCATGTACCAGACGCAAATGGTATGAATCCGATCCCAAAAACAGAAGTACAAATGAATGAAAGTTTGGTTTTCAAGAGAGTGGCTCTTTAGTGACTTGGTGGTGTAGTGTTTTAAGATCCATAATACTTTTATCATCGGGTCCGTTGCCAGAATATCCAGGTACTTCTAAAATGAATGGTATATTCGTATCTGTAAGGCAATTCATAAAATTTTTGAACCCAATATTGCCGATATAACCTTGTCCTATATTTTCGTGTCTGTCTAAATGAGACCCTAGTTGGCTTTTAGAGTCGTTAGCATGGACTAAGTGAAGTTTTTCTAAACCAATTTCGGAATCTATTAAGGATATAATTTCATAGCAGGTTTTGTAATCACGGATATCGTAGCCGTAGGCAAACGCATGTTGGGTATCTAAGCATATTCCGACTCTGTCGCTCTCAATATTTTTTATTACATTAATTATTTGATTAAAATCCCCGCACATTTGGGTTCCAGATCCAGACATGTTTTCCAAGGAAATTTTCGTGGTTTTGGATGTTTGATTAAGTATCGATGACAGGGATGTTTCTAATATTTTCTGTCCAGATTCTTGCCCTAATCCTTTATGATTTCCAGGATGTAATACGACACTAGAAGCTCCGATAGTATCTGAGATATCTAAGAATTCGATCATAGCTCTAGCACTTTTGTTTAAATGAGCTTCATCTCCTGTAGCCAGGTTAAGTAAGTATATTGCATGAAGATGCACAGATGAAATACTTGAATTGGAGAATATTTCTTTGAATTGGATAACTTGTTCCTGAGTCAAAGCTTTTGTTGACCAACTGTGTGGTGCAGATGGGAATATTTGAATGGACTCACAGCCCAATTCCATTCCTCTCTCTATTCCTCTAAAATATCCACCACTAGCAGATACGTGAGCACCCATTAACATAATAATATCCAAATTGTTATACTTTTGGATATTATACATAAGGTTTGGCAATGAAAGCGGCATTGTTTAACAAATATTCAACAGAGCTAAAAATATTTAATAAAAATGTTCCAGAGATAAAAGACAAGGAAGTTTTGGTACGTGTATCCTATTCTTCGTTTTGTGGACATGACTTGGCTATTATTAGCGGGATGCTTAAAAGAAATGTGTCTGATGAGGTTGTGCTTGGCCACGAAGTGTCTGGAATCGTTGAAGCAGTAGGCCGTAAAGTTGTAGATTACTTGCCCGGAGATCGGGTTGTGTCATTATTGACTAATTCTTGCGGAGAATGTGATAGATGTGTTCTAGATCAATCCCACCGATGCCGATCCGGCCAAGGTATAGGGCATGGACGTGATGGTGGTTTTGCTGAATATATATCGGTGTCCCAGAACTCATTATTTAAAATTCAAGACGATACAGGCCTTAAAGAAGCATGTATGCTAGCCTGTCCTATCGGAGTTATTGAAGACGCATTCGTGAAGTATCAAGGCCAATTTAAGACAGCGGTAGTATCTGGAGCCACAGGTGGATTAGGTGTGTACGGATTACAAAAGTGCGCGAGAATGTTCGAAAGAGTTATAGCTTTGACAACACATGTGTCAGCTGAATCGTTTTTATTACAACTTGGAGCTAACGATGTAGTAACCTATGATCCATCTGAAGAATTTAAATTCAAAGAGATTGTTCTGGCTCTTACAGAGGATGAAGGGGCGGATTTATTTATTGACCCAGTAGGGTCGATACAATTTAGCGAATCCGTAGCTTGTGTATCACAGTATGGATATATTATGCTGCTCGGAGATATCCATGGGGTGCCTTTAAATATACACGTTGGAGATATGCTGTTTAAAGATTTACAGATAATATGTTCTACTGGTACTAGTAGGAGAGGTATCGCTTTGGCTGAACGAATGATGCTTGCGGGAGAGATCAAACCGGTTATTTCCAAAATTATTGAGTTAAAAGACCTGGAAAATATAATGACTATTATCCAAGAATCTCCTCCTGTAGGGAGAATCTTGGTAGATATGACTCTGTAGAAAACAATTGATAGGAGAAAATCATGAGTAATAAACCCGACGGAACAATACCCTATGTTATTCAAGGTGCGGCTGAAGCTAGCTTGACTTCTCAGACACCTGGGATGATACGAAGGCCAGGCGTGACCAAAGATAGTACAGGATCGTCTAAAATTTGGCTTGGATTAGTAACAGCTGCTCCAAACGAGAAAGGCCCTCCTCATCATCATGGAGAAGCAGAAACAGCCGCATATATTTTGAGCGGACATGTTAGGGTATATTTTGGAGAAAATTTTGAAGAGTTTGTAGAGGCTGGGCCAGGAGATTTTCTTTTTGTTCCTGCTCATACTCCACATATAGAGGCTAATCCCTATGATGTTCCTCAAGAAGCTGTATTAGCTAGATCCCCTGATAACATAGTTGTTAATTTAGAAGATTAAGAACTTCTCCGTCTTCGCCGATTATCCCAAAATATTAAGAATTGACTCGCTACAAATATGGAGCTGTAGGTACCTACGGCAACTCCTATAGCAACCACAATTAGTAATTCACGGATGCTGTTTCCGCCAATAAGTAGCATCGCAAGAATGACAACAAGGGTGGTGAAACTAGTGTTTACTGATCTTCCAATGCTTTCGCAAATGCTAAGATTGACGTTAGATGCGAGTTGTGCGTTTGGATATTTGAGACTGTTTTCTCTTATTCTGTCAAAGACAACAATAGTGTCATTAACACTGTAACCTACCACGGTTAGAAGTCCAATTATAAACATCGAATTCACTTCAATGTTTAGTGTTCGTCCTAATATGGAAAATATACCTAGAACAATAATCAGATCATGCACTAGAGCTAGTATTGCGCTAAAACCGAATCTATGAGCGTTTGGAGCTTTTCTGAACGCGTACCATATGTATGCAAGGATGAATATTGAAGCCACTCCTAAAGCTAGCATGGTGTTTCTTATAGTTTCTTTAGCAATGATTGGTGACACCGTGTCCACATCCATGCTAATTACAGGAGATATTTTTTCAGATAACGCGGATTCGAGACGTTCTCTTTCGGACACTCCGTTATCAAGCTCTTGTGATAGTACCTTGGTTCTTATCAAGTAATCTTGGTCGTTAATTCTCTGTATGAGGACTGCAGTGTGCCCGTTTTCGGCCATCACTGTTGAAATACGGGAGTCATTGGTTCTTTCTGCAAATCTAACTGACATAACAGTTCCGCTAGTAAAGTCGATACCAGGTCTGAGACCAGAATCAAAAGTGGACCATCCTGGAGGTATTACTAAAGATACAAGGCCAGGAGTTATTAGTATTAGAGATATTATTAAATACCAGAATCTTTTTCCAACTATATCAATCATTCTTAATTAATTACCTTTTGTTTTAATGAGCTATTCTTGTCTAAGAATTTGCTTTACGTATTTTTTCTGGAGTGAATAGGAATTTTTTACTTGATAGTCCAAGCGCTGCTAGTATTTGTAGAAGATTATGGCTTACTATGACAGCAGTAAACATGCTTACTGCCACCCCTATAAGCAAGCTTAGCGCGAACCCATTTATTAACCCACCTCCTAGTCGGTTGCCAAAGAATAACAACACTCCGCATGTGATTAGAGTTGATACATTACCATCTCGAATAGCAGGCCAAGCTCTGTTAAAGCCAACTTCAATAGCGGAAGTTACAGTCCTGCCGAGGCGGATTTCTTCTTTCATGCGTTCGAATATTAAGATATTAGAGTCTACTGCCAGTCCAATAGATAGGATTAATCCTCCTATATGAGGTAAGGTGAGAGTGATAGGTATAATTTTGAATAATGCTAATACCAGGAGGGTGTAGAATATTAGTGCCAACCCAGCCACGATGCCACCAACTCTGTAGTATGCAATCATGAATATTAATACTAATGACAGCCCCACAATTCCTGCTAATAAGCTGCGCTGAAGAGATTCTTCACCTAATAGCGCGTCGACGGAACTTTCTTGGATCAGGTTCAAAGGGATCGGCAATCTGCCGGAGTCCAATTGTATTGAAATGGTCTGAGCTTCTATTCGTGAGAAGTTTCCAGTAATCTCACTCCTGCCATCTCTTATCCATGCTCTTGATATTGGCGCAATAAGTTCTTCGCCATCTAATATAATTGCGATTCGTTTACCATTATTTCCAACAATTCTTTGGGTAAGGTTGGAAAATATTTCGGACCCTGTATCGTTGAATCTTATATTCACTCCCCATTCCCCAGTTTGGCTATTGGTTGAAGCATATGCTTCGGCTAGATCATCGCCAGTAAGGCCAATATCAGAATCTGAGTATTCTAGACAAGACAAGTCTGTACAGGTTCGTTCTTTAAACTCCAATAGAGCAGTTTTTCCAATGAGTTTTTTTGCACCTTCAACTCCTCCGATACTTTGTATGGATGCCAGTTCTCCATATTTGTCTTCCAATGCTGTTTGGAGTCCATCAACCATCTCTTGAGTCAAAGATGCGGATTTGAGGAGATAAGTATTTGGAGAGGATAATTCTATTGATGGTCTAGATCTAACGAAAAGTGTGCTTATGAAAGTATCCAGTTGCGATATTTCTAGATCCTGCGGTTCTTTGAAGCTGAAAGTAGTTCGAGAACCTCCTATACCTGGAAGTTGTACCAGAATGCGATCATCTCCATATTGCTGAACTATTGGTTCATCTGTGCCGTATAAGTTGACCCTGCGGAGCACAGTGTCTACAGCACCTGTCATTTGAGCTTCAGTAGGTTTTGGTACGTCTTTCATGTCTAATTCAATTTCAGTGTTTATGAGGAGTCCTTGTTCTTTGATATTCATAACCGCTGCTTTGATATCTTCACTTAAATTGACAGTTTTTATGTAAAACTCTGTGTTTTCTTCATTGCTGAGCACTTCGATGATTTCGGCTTTTGACTGTTCGATTAGTTGGGCTACCACTTCTGGTTTGACTGCAGTTGTGGTTTTGATATAAATGGTGGTTCCATAATCTGCTTGATATACTAAATGAGCTCCTCCTTCGAGGTCCAAGCCCAATTTCAGTCCTAATACGTTTTCTGAACCACGTTGTAATGTGGGCAAAAACCTACCTTCGATGTTTATGTTTTGGAAGCTGAGTGCCATGGTTGCTAGTATTAATAGTGTCACTATGATGATACTTACTCTAATTAAACGGGTTTTCATTGTTTATTTTTGTCCTTGGATAGTATTCAGTGTTTTGCGGGCATGATTTATAGCCTCTGTTGAGTTGTGTATGTTGCCTAAAGCATGCTGTTCATTTATGCCGCTCAGGAGACGGCCCAGAATCGGTCCGGGTGCAATATTCAGTTCAGTCATTAAGTCGTTTCCATTTACTAACGTTGGTGTTTTCGATACTTCTGATACTTGTTCTGAGTGAGTATCGATTACATGAGACATCATTTTAGCACGAGTTGCCCAATCTGAAATGGTTAATTGAGGCCCTTTGGCAGATAAATAGTCAGCCATGTGCAGGAATAATACGTCTAACCCTTCATTTTTTAGCGCATTGAAATAACGATACACGGCTTTGCCAGTGGGGGCTGTCACGCCTTGTTGCATATGATGAGGGCGTAGATGATGGGTGATAAGAGTGGATACATAATCGATAGTCGATGTTTCCATTTTTAATTCTTTCAAAATCCGTATTGCCATTTCGGATCCAATATTTTCGTGATCTGGAAATCTTGTTCTTCCGGACTTGTCGAGGGTCTTAGTGTTAGGTTTTGCTATATCGTGCAATAGAGAGGCTAATTTGAGGTGAGTGCCTCGAGTATGGCTGCTCGACACAAGTGAATTGAAATGATCTTCTATATCTTTTGTCCAGGGGCTCATGGAATAGATTGGTGAGTTCTGATGCCCCTGCATTAATTTTTCTGAATGCTCCAAGCAGTGTAAATTATGTTGCCATACATCCCAATAATGCTCTTTGGGTTGAGACACCCCCTTTGTTAAATTCAATTCGGGGATAATGTGTGGTAGTAAAGATAATCTGTCCGATATCTCAATGTAGGTTTTAGCGTTGTTGTGAGATAAAATTTCTAGGAGTTCAGCTCCGACTAATTCTGATGGACTTGTTTCAATCAAATGCGAATCTTTTCTTATTTGCATTGCTGTTTCAGGATCAATACTAAATTCCAGTGTTGAAGCGAACCTAATAGCTCTCAGTAAGCGTATTGGATTATCTACAAAAACTGAAGAACTCACGTAGCGAATATTTTTAGTCTTTATATCAGTGAGGCCGCAGTATGGGTCGATTAGGTTTTCAGTAGAGAATTCATTTGCATAGTCTGATAAATTTACTCCTATAGCATTAAATGTAAAATCCCTGTAAGACAAGTTTTCTTCGATATGTTCGTTAGTGAATTTTATATCTAATTCATGAATGCCCGTATTATTTAAAGAGTTATCTAGTGTTAGTTTTGTAATATTATTTTTAGTGTCATTAAATACAGAAGTTATCCCGGTTGCACATAAAATTTCTGGGAGGATATCTTCCTTATCACCAATAATCACCATGTCTATATCTTTAGGAGGCAGTTTGACTAAAGTATCCCTTATGAAGCCCCCAACCAGATATCCATTCAATCCCTTGGATGTCAAGATTGAGTTAATTGTATTTATTAAAAAAGTGAGTTCCATATACTCTGAGGCCAAATCTTATGTGAATTCAGGATAATGCTGAATCCTGATTAACTTGTACGTATTCAGCATTTCCTTCGTCGTCAAATTCGATTTTGTAGAATTCATCCTTAGATACTAGTTGATCTATGTAAACAATACCATTTAGATGGTCAGTTTCATGTTGCAATGCTTGAGAAAATAAACCCTCAGCTTGGATTTTCATTGTTTTGCCATCCAATCCCATGGCTTTCACCCTAACTTTTTCAGATCTTAAAGTTACTCCTCTATAACCAGGCAGGCTTAGGCATCCTTCTTCTAGTTCTACTTCTCCTTCTCTATCTGTGATTTCGGGATTTATAAGTACTATGGCTTCTTCCCAATCAGGGAGTTGTATTACGCAGACTTTTTCTAGGGAACCTATTTGATTTGCTGCTAGACCGACACCATGCTCATGGATCATAGTTTCGACCATGTCGTCAGTGAATTTAGGGAAAGCAGACGGTATCTTGGATATCTTTTTTGCTTGGGTCCTTAAGATAGGATCAGGCAAAAATCTCATTTGCAACAGAGCCACGAATATACTCCTTCAGATAGTGATTTAAATCGAAATTATATGGTGCCAATAATGTGGTGTAAAGTTCTTTAGAGGACATGCAATGGATCTACATCTATTGTGCAATTGGATTTGGAGGAATGTTGACTAAGCAACCGATGTATATTTGAACCTCTAACAAGAATATGCCAACGGTATTTCCCTCTTGTTTTTTTAGGAAGACCAGGTGCGGGCCCTAGAATTTCTATGTCATTCAAATTAGTTTCTTGAATAATAGTCCGTAGCTCTCTAGCCGTTTCAGTTGCATGTTTTTGACAATTAGTATTATTGACATGTGTAAACACAAGATGAGCAATTCTGCTATAGGGAGGATTATGAAATCTTTTTCGATTTGAAATTTCTTGGTTGTACATTGTCAGATAATCGTATCGCGACAGTAACGATATTACAGGGTGATCTGGTTGAAAAGTTTGAATTACTGCAGTTGCTTGTGCCCCATCTCTACCAGTACGCCCTATGAATTGATATAAAGTTGTGAACCATTGCTCTGAAGCGCGAAAATCAGGAAGATTAATACCTACATCTGCGTGAATTGCTCCAACTAACGATACATTGGAAACATGAATACCTTTAGCAATCATTTGAGTCCCGACCAGAATTTGAGTATTACCATTTTTGAAATTGTTATATATATCTAAATTATCTTCAAAAGAATTGGATACATCTCCATCCCATCGCCCTATATTAACTTTCGGGAAAAGTGCCTGGAGTTCATCGACTACTCCCTTGGTCCCACTTCCTAATGTTCGCACTTGATTACCTTTGCAATTTGGGCATATTTCGGTAAACTTCCGCTTTTTATTGCAGGTATGGCATACCAGTGAATTGTAGTCTTGATGATATGTCATGATAGTGCTACAACTAGGACAGGAAACTTTAGTCCCACACTCTCGGCACGAAACTATCGAAGCAGTACCGCGTCGATTTAGGAACAAGATTGCTTGCTTGTTACTGTTTATACAATTATTGAGTTCCTGTATTAGGGTTTTACTGAATATGCTACTGTTACCATTTAATAATTCCTCTCTCATATCTATGACTTCAATAGCCGTTTTATCTGCTGTGCCGGTGATATCCGGAATAGCTTTATTAGGTAGATTTAGTAATTTGTAGAATCCTTTTTCGGACGCGTTGAAAAAAGTTTCTACTGAAGGAGTTGCGCTTCCTAACAAAAGAGTAGCATTATTTTTGAGACATATTTGTAGGCCCAATGTCCTTGCATGATAGAAGGGTTCTATGTCTTGTTGTTTGTAATTCCATTCATGTTCCTCGTCGATGACTATCAACCCCAGATTTTCCACAGGGGAAAATAGTGCACTCCTCGGACCTACCACTATATTGTACTTGCCTTGCTGAATTTCTGTCCAAACTTCAAACTTTTGTCGTGTTGTCAGACTGCTATGAAGGGTGCAAACTTTACCAGGAAACCTGTTGTTTAATTCTTGTAAAGTTTGAGTTGCTAAGGAGATTTCAGGGACCAAAAATATTACGTTTTGCCCCTGGTCTAGAATCCGAGAAATGACATTCATATAGACTTCGGTTTTACCGCTGCTTGGCACCCCATGTAGCAAAAATCTTTTGTCATTAGGATGGGGAGAATGAATGTTTTTGAAAATAGTATCTACCGCTATTTTTTGATCTGTATTTAATTTTAAAAATGGGTCTGGTAGTTCCTTATAGGAATTTTCTGGTGTAGACGGGGTTTGTCTAGACCAGGATATGCCAATGATCCCCTGTGACATTAAATCTTTGTATGCTGTGTTGCCGACTGTTTTTTTAAATTGTGATGGGGAAATTCCCAGCGAATTATCAATTAAGTTCTTTGCGACTGTCAATTTGGGATGTTTGTATTCGTCCTTAGTAAAGTTCTTTGAATATGATTGCGATAATACAATTGTTTGATAGTATTTGATTTTTAATGCAGCCGGATATTTTTCTACTTTTGTGAGTATCTTTTGATTTACTAGTTGCTGAATCAGACTATCGGGTTTAGGCCCAAGAGTTTTCTTGAGATCTCTTTCAGTTATGCTACTAAGATTAGATAAACTATTCACGGTCTCTCGTAAAGCTTCAGGAATATTCAAAGATTGTTCATGTTGGATTTTGTAGGAATAGGAAACTTTATTCTTGGCACCGGGAGGCAAAAACAAGGATAACGCAGTGAATAATGAAGTTTGATAATGCCTGCTAATCCAGATCCCGATTTCTAATTGCTTTTCGCTCAACTTGTAATTGGTCCCCACAAGTTTTATGACAGCTTTAATACGACTTAGATTACTGTTGGTCTCGCGATTAACGACTATCCCTTGTACGGTATTCTTGCCGAATGGCACCCAAACCAGTTCTCCAAGTGCTATAGGTGAGTTCTCATCAGTCGAGTAGGTATAAGTTTGTAATTTCCCTATTGGTGAATCGACTGCTATTCCAATTAATTCCATCTATTGCTAACAGCGCTGGGAGCTGGTGGTGTAGTGTACTAAGATTGGGCGGTGTAAGTATTTTTCTCTTTAATTCTGGCAGCTCTACCTTGCAACCCTCTTAGATAGTACAGCCTCGATCTTCGCACTGATCCCCTTCGTGTAACTTCTAGTGAATCTATAAGTGGAGAGTTGTATGGGAACACTCTCTCGATACCAATTCCATTGGCAATCCGGCGTACAGTGAAATTCGATGCTGGGCCGTTACCATTATCCCGTTTAATTACAACGCCAATGAATGCCTGAATTCTTTCTCGGTCACCTTCTTTGATCTTAAAGTTCACTTTAACCGTGTCCCCGGGACCAAAATCTGGCAGTTCATTTGTGTTAGTTTGGAATAATTTGTCGACTTGCATATTTATTTACCTAAGTATCCAGTATTTGAGCTAGCAAAGTATAACCCGATAGGTACTAACGGTCAATATTTCATGGTGGGCGATAGTGGACTCGAACCACTGACCTCTTGCGTGTCGAGCAAGTACTCTAACCAGCTGAGCTAATCGCCCTAGAATTCGATTTATATTGGCGTTAACTATATGTTACGATACCAACTTAATTTATTCAAAATTTTAGTTGGATTACCGAGGTGTTCAGCATGAAAATAATGCGATTTAAACCAGAAAACCGCCTGAATGAAACTCAAATTGGTATTGTTGATGTATCAAACAACAGGGTGTTAAGTGCTCCGGAAGTATTGAAACAAATTGGAGTAGATCCTGTTACCCATACCGCCATTGAAATAATTCAGGCTAATACAGATTCTCAGGGTGAACTTTCACGCAAATTGAAAGACTTGGATTGTGTTCAGGCTAATAGCTGGAATCTGGATGATGTAGTGTATCTTCCTCCAGTAGAAGCGACGTCCCTTAGGGATTTCATAGCTTTTGAAGAGCATATCAAGACAGTTAGAGGAAACCGAGGAGCGGAAGTCCCAGATGCTTGGTACGAAATGCCTGTCTATTATAAAGGAAACCATAAATCATTATTGGGGCATCAAGAACCCATAATCTGGCCTGATTATAGTGAGGTTGTTGATTATGAATTGGAATTAGGGGTTGTCATAGGGAAAGAAGGCACTAACATATCTGAAAAAGAAGCTGCTTCTTTCATTGGCGGCTTTACGATTATGAACGACTGGAGTGCTCGCGATATTCAATTCCGAGAACAAAGTGTTGGTTTAGGCCCCTCAAAAGGTAAAGACTTTGGAACTTCCTTAGGGCCGTGGTTAGTTACACCGGATGAATTCAATGTATTAGATTCTAGGATGATAGCTAGGGTTAATTCAGAGATTTGGTCTGATAATAATATTGGGAATATATATTGGTCTATTAATCAAATGATAGAACATGCATCTAAGGCAGAAATTTTGTACCCAGGGGATGTGTTCGGGTCTGGCACAGTCGGCGGAGGTTGTGGAGCTGAGCACGGTAAATGGTTACAGAATGATGATGTGATCGAACTAGAAGTGGAAGGAATAGGTAAATTGAGATCTAAAGTGTCAAAACTACATTAAGTTTTGTATTATTATTTGTGTAATCGAATAGGTCTATTAATTTTATTGCAGGAGTGAATAACATGGCTACTAATGACGGTGGTATAGATGCATTATTACGAGAAGATAGGACTTTCCCTCCTTCGAGTGATTTTGTAGCGAGTGCGAATATTTCAGATCCTGATATCTATGAAAAGGCTAAGGCAGACCCAGAAAGTTTTTGGGCAGGGTTCGCCAAAGAATTGGATTGGTTTCAAGGATGGGATCGAGTACTAGAATGGAACGCTCCTGATGCCAAATGGTTTTTGAATGGAAAACTTAATGCGTCTTATAACTGTGTTGACAGGCATGCTAAGTCAGAAAAAAGGAACAAGGCAGCTTTGATATGGGAAGGAGAGCCAGGAGACTGGAAAGTATATACATATTGGGATTTGTTACGCGAGGTTAGTAAATGTGCTAATGCGTTAAAGAGCTTGGGTGTAAAGAAAGGAGATAGGGTCACTATATATTTGCCAATGGTTCCAGAATTAGTAATTTCTATGCTGGCATGTGCCAGGATAGGAGCACCACACAGCGTTATTTTTGGAGGATTTAGTGCAGAATCCATAAAAGACAGAGTTGAAGATTCGCAATCTAAACTTATCATCACCGCTGATGGTGGTTACAGGCGAGGAAGTATTGTTGAATTGAAACAGAATGTTAATGATGCAATAACGGAAGATAGTCCTATCGAAAATGCTTTAGTCGTACGTAGAACGGGACATGCAGATGAGTTAATGGTTTCAGGTAGAGATGTTTGGTGGCATGATTTGGTAGAAAAACAGTCTTCTGTCTGTGATCCTGAGCCTATGGACAGTGAAGATATGCTTTTCATGTTGTACACCAGCGGTACTACCGGAAAACCTAAAGGGATTGTGCATACTACAGGCGGTTACATGGTGGGTACGTATGCAACAACTAAATGGATTTTTGACCTAAAAGATGATGATGTGTATTGGTGTACTGCAGATTGTGGATGGATTACAGGCCATAGTTACATAACCTATGGCCCACTTGCTAATGGGGCAACTCAAGTTCTTTATGAAGGCTCACCTGACTATCCTGACAAAGATAGGTTTTGGGAAATTGTTGCTAAGTATGGTGTTTCTATTTTATATACCGCTCCAACAGCTATCAGGACTTTTATGAGATGGGGTGAGGAATATCCTAATAAACACGATATGTCTACGTTAAGATTGCTAGGTTCTGTAGGAGAACCAATTAACCCAGAGGCTTGGGTTTGGTATTGGAAAAATATTGGAGGAGAGCGATGCCCCGTCGTTGATACATGGTGGCAGACAGAAACAGGCTCAATAATGATTAGTCCATTACCGGGAATTACCACTTTAAAACCAGGTAGTGCCACCCAATCTTTCCCTGGTATAGATGCTGATATTGTGGACGACAATGGTAATTCTGTAGAGCCCGGAGGCGGAGGGTATCTGGTTGTAAAGCATCCATGGCCATCAATGCTAAGAGGTATATATGGAGATAAAGATCGATTTGTTGAACAATATTGGAGCAAGTATCCTGGAGAGTATTTCACTTCAGATGGAGCTAAATTGGATGAAGAAGGATATTTTTGGTTATTAGGTAGGGTGGACGACGTTATAAATGTTTCCGCACATAGGATTAGCACTATGGAAGTAGAGAGTGCATTGGTTGATAATCCTAAGGTAGCTGAAGCTGCTTGCATTGGTAGGAGCCATGAAGTGAAAGGCCAGGCTATAGTTGCATTCGTCACTATAAAAGATCAAATCAGCACTTCTGATGATCTTGTAGTTGAACTTAAACAACATGTTGCTACGAAAATAGGACCTATGGCGAGACCGGACGATATATATTTTGCTGCAGAGCTACCCAAAACTAGAAGTGGGAAAATAATGAGAAGGCTATTACGAGATGTAGCGGAAGGTAGAACTTTGGGTGATACTACTACTTTGGCAGATCCAGCGGTTGTAGAATCGTTGAAATCGCAATATGAGGATGATGAATAATTGGCAACAGAATATGAAATAGTAATAGGACTCGAAGTTCATGTTCAGCTAGCAACAGCTAGTAAGATGTTTTGTGGTTGCGGTTCAGATTATCAGTCTGCTTCACCCAACACCAGAGTTTGCCCTGTATGCTTAGGCTTGCCTGGCTCATTGCCACAGATTAATAGTAAAGCGGTTGAGTACACGATTCTTACCGGACTTGCCTTAGGTTGTGAAATACCTGAGTATACGAAATTTGATAGAAAGAACTATCCTTATCCAGATTTGATGAAAGGTTACCAAATATCTCAATTTGATAAGCCATTGGCTCTTGCAGGGGTAATGACTATCGATATTGACGGGCAACCAAAGGATATTAATGTGACTAGGGTGCACCTGGAAGAAGACGTTGCCAAGCTCAGTCATATTTCCGACTCTTCTGGCTCATATTCCGTAGTTGACATTAATCGCGCAGGCGTAGCTCTTATGGAGATAGTATCTGAACCTGATATGAGATCGGCAGAAGAAGCTAGGCAATACCTCATGAATATGCATTCTATTGTGCAATATTTAGGTGTTTCGAATGCAAATATGGAAGACGGAAACTTCAGATGCGATGCTAACGTCAGCGTTAGACCCCTAGGTCAAGTGGAGTTTGGTACTAGAACCGAAATTAAAAACATGAATAGCTTTAGGTCGGTGGTTTCAGCCATAGAGTATGAAACACACAGGCAGATTGGAGTGATTGAGTCTGGAGGAAAGGTTGTCCAAGAAACCAGAGGCTGGGTTGATGATAAGCAGATCACTGCTTCCCAAAGAAGTAAGGAACAAGCACACGATTATAGGTATTTCCCTGAGCCTGATTTGCCTCCGTTAACTATTTCTGCCCAAATGGTTGATGAGATTAAAGCATTACTCCCTGAATTGCCAAGTCATAGAAAGAAACGATTCATTGATGAACTCGGGCTTACGGAATATGAGGCTACTTTGCTAACTTCGGAGAAATCCACAGCTGATTACTTCGAAGATGTTGTGAGTAAATTAATTAACCAACCAGAAGGCAAGAACCTGATGAAAACTACGAGTAATTTCATATTAGGTGATTTGACTGCTATTATGAAAGATAAAGGCGAGGATTTCTCGAATTGCACATTGCCCACAGATTATCTGGCGGAATTAGTCTTGGCTGTGGGTATTGGTGATATCAGTATTAATATAGCGAAGAATGTGCTGTCAGAATCTTTTAAAACTTTAGATAGTCCATCGGTTATAATAGGACGAAATAATTATACTGTAATTGCTGATAAAGATGTTTTATTCAAAACTGTAGAAAGTGTAATCGATAGTAACACTAAGGCGGTCGAAGATTA
Organism: Dehalococcoidia bacterium UBA2588; assembly: GCA_002339805.1. GTDB lineage: Bacteria > Chloroflexota > Dehalococcoidia > Lucifugimonadales > UBA3495 > UBA2588. Next base: position 106,491 of record DDKW01000020.1, read on the forward strand.
TAAATCAGGGAAAGAATCTGCATCGAAATTTTTGGTAGGACAAGTTATGAAAGAAACTAAAGGACAAGCCAAAGCAGATGTTGTGACAAACATAGTTTTGGAAGTTCTGGCAAGGTATTAGGAAGGATAATATATGAATTATTTGAACATAGCTCAGATTTTGATTTCTGTGTTTATCATTTTGATTATTCTGCTTCAGGTTAGGGATTCAGGAGGCGGGATATTTGGAGGCGGACAAGGCACAATACGAACTAGGAGAGGATTAGAAAAAGTTCTTTTCCAGTTTACTATCATTTTGGCAGTGCTGTTTTTAATAATATCTATAGTGAGTGTTAGATTAAGTTAAATAACAGGAGTCTCTAGTGGCTAACATAATATCCTTGATGACCGATTTCGGGCACCAAGACCAATATGTGGGAGTGATGAAGAGCGTAATTATAAATCGCAATCCCGTTGCATCGATTGTGGATATCACGCATGAAATTAAGCCACAGAATTTAAATCAAGCAAAATTTCTAACCAAATGTAGTTATGATTATTTCCCTGATATGTCAGTACATCTTATTGTCGTGGACCCAGACGTGGGCACAGACCGGGAAATTATAATTTTAGAAACTTCTGAAGCATTTTTCATAGCGCCTGATAATGGAGTGCTTAGTGAGGTAGTTCAGCCTTATGTTTGCATTGGTGATGAATCCTGTGATTCACTTATTAGACCATCCGGGTCATGTAAATTGTACGCATTGGATCAAGAGCAATATTGGAACCAACCATTGAGTAATACTTTTCATGGAAGAGATATTTTTGCTCCCGTTGGGGCATTATTGGCAAGAGGTGAGAATCCTAGTCAATTCGGCAAATTAGTAAGTGCTATGACTTATGATCCGATACCTGTTCCAATGGTATATAAAGATTTTATTGAAGGGGAAATAATTTATATAGATCATTTTGGGAATTTGATATCAAACATAGACTCGAAATATATATGTCGTGGCAAGAGACTGGAAATTAATTTGGGAGGATTAGTGATAACAAATCTCGGCGAAACCTTTAATCAAGAGAAAGCCATAGGTGATTTTGTTGCATTAATTGGGAGTCACGATCATCTTGAGATTAGCATATACAAGGGTGATGCTGCAAAAACAGCTAATATTGGAGAAGGAACGAAAATAACTGTACAATACTCTTAATTCAGAGATTACATAATATTAAGTGGGGATAATATGGAACTAAATAAGGAAGGCTTATTACATCTATACAGAGTGATGTCTACAATCAGGCATTTTGAAGAGAGAGGAATCCCCGAGACAGGGCAGAGAGGCATGTCTGCGTCAGTCCATTCCTCAGTTGGACAGGAGGCAGTTCCCGCAGGAGTATGTGCTCACTTGTCCAATGAAGATTATATTGGTAGTACGCATAGGGGTCATGGGCATTGTATTGCAAAAGGTGTCGATCCTAAGGCTATGATGGCTGAGTTGTTTGGCCGTGCGTCTGGTCCGAATAAAGGGAAAGGCGGCTCAATGCATATAGCCGATATGACGAAAGGAATGTTAGGTACTAATGGTGTAGTTGCGGCGAGTATTCCTTTGGCTGTTGGTGCGGCGCTAACGTCCAAAATTAAGAAACTTAATAGGGTTGCGGTTGCTTTCTTCGGTGATGGGGCAGCTAATCAAGGGGTCTTACACGAATCGATGAACTTGGCTGCAGTCTGGAATTTGCCAGTCATTTTTTGTTGCGAAAATAACGGATATGCAGAATCAACCCCTTTTGAGTATGCATCTTCAGTAGAAGCTTTATCTGATCGAGCAGCTTCGTATGATATGCCGGGATTTAATGTCGATGGCATGGATGTATTTGCAGTTTATGAAGCGGCTGGTTTAGCAATCGAAAGGGCTAGATCTGGAGATGGTCCTTCTCTATTAGAATGTAAAACTTATAGATATTATGGACATACTGTATTTGATGACCCGTTGACTTATAGAACAAAAGAAGAAGAAGATTATTATAAGACGAGAGATCCTTTGAAGTTATTTAGAGATAAAGTTCTACCGGATGGTCAAATATCTGAAAGTGAACTAGATGGAATTGATTCAGACTGTTTAAAACTTATGGAAGAAGCCGTCCAATTTGCAGACAGTAGCCCAATGCCCGAAGTTTCAGACTTATATGTGGATGTTTATAGTGATTACCCTCTTTCAATGATGAAACGTGGGACCAATATGTCAATCTGAACAATATTTAAGGAGTGAGTCATGGTGGAAATGATACCTGCCGCTGGCAGAGAATTGTTATATAGAGAAGCTATTAATGAAGCATTGAAACAGGAAATGAGGTTAGATGAGAACGTCATCATAATGGGCGAAGAAATAGCAGGAGGTGCAGGTAGGGAGCACTTAGGAATACAGGATGCTTGGGGTGGGCCTTTTAGGACTACTGTAGGGCTGATCCAAGAGTTCGGGAAAGAGAGGGTGTTAGATACTCCTTTATCAGAAGCCGGATTTATGGGAGCTGCTATTGGAGCTTCATCCACTGGTTTAAGAGTTATAGCAGAATTGATGTTTGTTGATTTTATGGGCGTGTGTTGGGATCAACTGATAAATAATGCTGCCAAAATGAGGTATATGTTTGGAGGTCAGGTAGAAGTTCCTTTCACAATGCTGACTCGTATAGGAGCAGGATTTGGAAGCGCTGCTCAACACTCTGAATCATTTTATTCCTTATTCAGTCACATGCCAGGTTTAAAAGGAGTAGTACCATCAGATGCATACACTGCCAAAGGGTTACTTACCGCTGCAATTAGGGATAATGATCCGGTTATATATTTTGAACATAAAGGGTTATACACTCAGCCATCTATTGTGCCAGAAGAGTCTTATACATTACCTCTAGGAAAAGCCAGAACTCTTAAGTCAGGTACCGGAATAACTCTGGTGGGTATATCTAAAATGACTTGGATATGTATGGACGCTGCTGCTGAACTAAATAAATTAGGAATAGACGCCGAAGTGATTGATTTATTAAGTGTGTCACCTATTGATTATGACCACATAATAGAATCTGTTAGGAAGACACACGCTTTAGTTGTCGTAGACGAAGATACGCCTGTATGTAGTATAGCTTCAGATATATGTGCAAGAGTTGCGGAAGAAGCATTTGATTATTTGGATGCTCCTCCAACCAAGGTAACAGCACCCCATACTCCTGTGCCCTATAGCAGAGTATTGGAAGATCAATATGTTCCTAATGTTCCTAGAGTTGTTACAACCGTAAAATCATTATATGAAGGGTATAGATAAAGATAATAAGGAGATAAACAATGGCTAATGAATTAGTTGGACAAGGTGACTACAAATTTGAGTATTACCCAGACTGGGCTGTTTTACCAAACAATGAGAAATTGGGTACAGTGAGTGCTGTAGCAACAGATTCAAATAATAATGTTTATGTCTTCCAGAGAAAAGATCCTCCTGTTCTAGTTTTTGACGAAACAGGAACTTTTTTGAACTCTTGGGGCAATGGTGTTTTTGTGAGTCCTCATGGTTTGTACATTGAGAATGATATTGTATACATTACTGATAGAGAAGGTCAGGTAGCTTTGAGATTCACTTTGGATGGTAAACCTTTACAGATAATAGGTGAACATGGTGTGGCATCAGATACAGGTTGTGAAATTCCTGGTGAGCTTTTGAGCAAAGCTGCAGAGCCATTTAATTTGCCTACAGAAATGGTTCCACATCCTAATGGCGATTATTATATTTCTGACGGATATGGTAATGCTAGGATACACCGGTTTACTTCGAATGGTGAATTAGTTAAATCATGGGGCAAGCCTGGCAAAGTTGAACCGTTTGAATTTCATTTGCCACACAGTTTGATTGTTGGACAGGATGGCAATATTTATCTATGTGATAGAGAAAACAGCAGGATACAAATTTTTTCACCTGAAGGTGATCACCTAGGTATGTGGACAGACATGCAGAGGCCATTGGATATTTCCTGTGACTCGGATGGGTTATTTTATATTAGTGAAAGGCCAGAAGATGATAAACCACCACAATTTAGTATCTTGTCTAAAACTGGAGAAGTTTTATCACGATGGTCATGCCGGTCAGCGCACGGTTCGTGGGTTGATAGTAAAGGTGATATCTATTTAGGACTAACAGCAGAAAAATCAGTGGATAAATACGTTAGAGTCAAATAAATTAACTATTTAGTGGAGGATTTATGGATATAGGGCTTTTTTATCAAATACAGGTTCCCAAGCCATGGAATGCTGGGAGTGAATCTGAAAAATATAATCAGATGCTAGAACAAGTTTCCTATGCTGATGAAATAGGGATGAGTACAGTATGGTTCGTGGAACACCATTTTAGATCTGAATGGTCTCACGCAAGCGCTCCAGACTTGGCGTTGGCAGCTATAAGCCAACGAACCAAAAACATCAGATTAGGCATAGCAGCTGTATTGCCACCATTGCATCATCCCCTTCACACAGCAGTACGTATGTCTACTTTAGACATATTAAGTAACGGTCGGGTTGATGTGGGAATAGGTCGGTCGGGATATCCTTATCAAATGATACCGTTTGCTAGGGATTTGAAAGATGCCACAAGCATCGTTGAAGAAAGCTTAGAAATACTTCCTAAAGCCTGGACAGATGAAATTTTTTCCTATCAAGGTGAGTATTTTAATATTGGAGAACGAGAAGTGGTTCCTAAGCCAATTCAAAATCCTCATCCTCCTATATGGCAGGCTTGTTCTCAAGAATACACATTTGAAAAAGCTGGTAAACAAGGATTGGGCTGTTTAACCCAAACTAGTATTGGCATAGAAAGAACACAAAAATTGATAGAAATTTATAGAAATTCCATTGCATCACCCAGTCCTGTTGGCAAAGTAGTAACCAACAAAATATCTGGTAGCACAGTAGCATACTGTTCTGAAAATAGAGATAAGGCAAGGCAAAGAAGTGCTGAACTAATAGATTGGTATAGGTACCAGCAAAAAGTAAGGGACTCTAAAGTTTGGGAAGGATACGCTCCTGAAGATGTACCGGATGATTATAAATGGCATTACGACAGGGCTACTAAGATAGATACTGCTAGAAAAGACGAAGTTACTTCAATGGATCTGTTGGATGAAGGAGATAGATTCTGCATGGGGGACCCGGATGACTGTATACGTTATTTAGAAAAATACGAAGATTTGGGGATAGATGAGATAATGCCATTATTTCAGGTAGGACCAGTAACTCATGAGGAAGTGATGGAAACTCTTAGGTTGTTTGACAAGTATGTAATCCCTTATTTTAAACAAAAATCTGGATCTAGAACTATAGCTGCAGACTAATCCCCGTCAGCTAGGATAAAAAGTTTATTAGTGTGTTCGTGAACAAGGAAGGAGATTCTACCTGAGGAACATGAGCCACGCTTTCTAATATCATAGTAGATGACCGTAAGATGTTGTTTTCTAAGACTGGAGCGCCTGATTTAAGGCGATCTTTTGCTCCGTAAAGAACGAGAGTTTTACTGGCTTTTATTAATGGAAGCCTTGCTAAAAGATCATAATTATTAAGACTGTTAGAAAGATGTTGTACCCATGTTCCTGCCTGATTACGAGAATAGTTGACTAGTTCTAACAATTCTTGTGTAGGGTTTGCGAATGTAGTTCGTTCCTTCAAGTCTTCTAATGTTCTGGTTAATGGCAATCCGTTTTCGTCAAAGTCTTTTTTAGATGCTTCAATTCGACTTGATGCTTCATTGGGATTGTACACTGGGCAGCCTATTAGAACTAGTTTGTCAATTCGATCAGGGTATCTAGCTGCCATATCAATCGCTAGGCAAGCCCCGACTGAATTACCAACATAATGGGCTCGGTGGATATTCAATATTTGGCAAGCGTCATCCAGAGCTTCAGCATAATCGGGTATAGAAAAATTGATATTAGGCTTGTCGGATTTACCGTGTCCGAGCATGTCGAAAGCATATGTTGTATAAGAATTACTAACTTCCTCTACAATATTTTCCCAAACCCAAGTAGACATGCCCAAGGGATGGAGAAGTACAACAGGGAATCCGGATCCTGATTTTTCGAAATACATATTTCCGTTTCGGGTTTCAACGAAGTCGGTTAGGTTTCTTTTGACAAACATGATATCTCCGATATTATTGATGATTTTTAGGAGTTTTGTGCTTCTATACTCAGTACTTTATTTAGTCTTCTAACGAATCTTTCTTCGTGATCAGAGAAGGAGGCATTTATAAATAATTCTAATATGTCATGTATTATTTGTTCACCAATGATTTTAGATCCTATGCAAATAACGTTCATATCGTCATGTTCAACACCTTGCTTAGCGCTGTATGTGTCATGACATATAGCAGCTCGGATTCCTCTTACTTTGTTTGCTGCTATACTTGCTCCTACTCCGCTGCCGCATATAATTATTCCCTTGTCTGCTGCGCCAGAGGAAATTTCCATTGCGACATTATTGGCAAAGTCAGGATAATCATCTTCACTATCATGCTCATAAGCACCGGCATCAATTACTTGATGACCCTGAGATTCCAGCCACGGAATCAAGGTGTTGTTTTTGAGTTCAAATCCGTTATGGTCAGCACCAATCGCAATTTTCATAAAAAGTCCTATTAAAAGATTATAGTCCTAGGATACAGAATCATATCCTAATATTTCAATGCATCGTATTGGATTGACACAAATACTTGGATAATATATATATCATTTATGACAACAAAGGTAATATTTTTTGATTTTTATAATACATTAGTTAAATTTTGGCCACCTTTAGAATGTATTCAAAAGGAAGCATGTTCAAAATTTGGATTTGATGTTGAAGAAGAAAAACTAGCACTTGGGTATAAGTATGGTGATGTTTATTTCAACGAAGAGAACGATAGGTCTCCATTAGGATTGAGAGATCACTCTGACCGTAACAATTTTTTCATCGAATATGAACGTATAATATTGGACCACGCAGGGCTGAATGTTTCATTGGATTTGGCCTCTAAAATTTGGCAGCAAGCTATAAAAATCCCTAAAGAATTCGTATTGTTCTCAGATACTATAAATTGTCTTAAATTCTTGAAAGCTGAGGGTATGGATATAGGAATAATCACTAATTTAAGGCAAGATATGTCGTCCTTAATTAGAAAACTTAATTTATCAGAATATATTGATTTTTGTATAAATTCTGAAGAAGTTGGGTTTGAGAAGCCGGACCCCAGGATTTTTGAATGGGCTTTGAAGGAATATGGTGCCAAGGCATCTGATTGCGTACACGTTGGAGACCAATATTTTTCTGATGTTCAAGGAGCATTGAGAGCTGGAATCAAACCAGTTTTGTTAGATAGAGAATGTTGGTATCAAGAAATGGAAGATTGCGCTGTTATACAGTCTTTGTCTGAGATGCGGAATATTCTCGAGTTGTGATATGTGAGACAGTTGGTTCGAGTCATAGTTTGGTTGAATGGCAAACGAAGCGTGTGTTAGTATTGGTACACGCTTGAATTAGAAGAGGGAACTCGATGGATGTGCTAACGACGGCTATTGTAGAAGCCGTTCGTAATCAGGAACAACCCACAAAAACTGTACTGTCATCTTTACTGGCTATACAGGATGCTATGGGATACATTCCAAAACAATCAATGGAAGTGGTTGCCTCTGAAGTTCCTAACACCACTGTAAATGACGTGTGGGCTGTCGCTTCTTTTTATCCCAACTTTAAGTTTGAGCCAAGGTCTCAATGTACTGTCGAGATTTGCTGGGGCCCTACTTGCCACATAGCAGGTGCTATGGAAATCTTCGGTGAAGCACTGAACGTACTCGAATTGGAAACAGAGGGTAAAACATCTGACGGATCGGTTGAATTGGACTTCAATACTTGTTTGGGAGCATGTGCTCAAGCCCCAGTGATATCGGTTAATCACCACTTGATCGGACGTGTCACAAAGAACACTTTGAAAGATATTATAGAGAAATCCAAATAAGATGGAACGGTAGTGGATTTGGTTACTGAAATTAACATGTTTGAATCGATAGCGTCTGCAGCAAGTGAGCGCTGGAATGATTTGAATTCAGGCTCTAAACCTTGGATAAGAATTGGAACAGCTTTGTGTGGCGAAGCAGCTGGAAGTAAGAATTTACTACCAAAAATACGCAGCATCCTCGATGATTTGAAAATAGATGCCAATGTAAGTGAGGTCGGTTGCTTGGGGCTTTGTTTCGCTGAGCCTCTAATGGACATACAGTTACCAGGTGAAAATAGGGTGTTTTATAGGAATGTCTCCGAAAATGATCTCGAACAGATTCTGACGTCTCATATTAAAGATTCTAAGGTTAATTCTGATTTAGCCTTTTTATATTCTGGAGATGAAGACATAGAAGATGTGCCTAGGCTAGAGTCTCATCCTATGAAAGCTAAAGAACAACGGATTTCACTAAGAAATGCAGGGGACATAGACCCTTATGACATTGACCAATATATTGCGAATGGTGGCTATCATGCTTTGAACAAAGCATTGTTTGAAATGGATTCAGAAGCAGTCCTCAATGAAGTAAAAGATTCCGGGCTTAGAGGGAGAGGAGGTGCAGCTTTCTCAACAGGAATAAAATGGAGTTTTCTTGCGTCTAATAACGCACCTGATAAGTATATATTATGTAACTGCGAAGAAGGTGATCCTGGTGCATTTAATGACAAAGGCATTTTGGAAAGTGATCCTCACACTGTAGTAGAGGGAGTTATTCTAGCTGGATATGCAACAAATGCTAATTACGGGTACATATTTATTCGTCATGGACATGACGGCCCGATTGAAAGAACTAAAAATGCTATCAAACAGGCATATGAAAAAGGATTGCTTGGCGATAATATATTGGGTTCTGATTTCTCGTTTGATATGGAAGTGGCACTGACAGGGGACTCATATGTTGCAGGGGAAGAAACCGCATTAATGGAAGCTATTGAAGGCAAAAGATCAATGCCAAGATACCGACCTCCATTTCCCGCACAAGTAGGAGTCTTTGGTAAACCCACTAATATTAACAATGTGAAAAGTTTATCTTACGTCCCGGAAATTATTCGGAATGGCGGACAATGGTTTTCAGAGATTGGGTATGAGCAAAGTAAAGGCACGGCTATATTGTGTTTGTCCGGAGCGCTACAATTCACTGGGATGATTGAAGTGCCTATGGGCTTGAACTTGAAAGATATATTGTATGAAGTTGCTGGAGGAGTGTCAGGAGATAGAAATCTAAAGCTCGTTCAAACGGGAGGTCCTTTAGGAGGAGTTTTGAATGCAGATAATATAGATTTGGTACTTGACTATGAAACGTTCAGAAATGCTGGTGCTATATTAGGTTCGGGTGGAATAATTGCAGCTGATGATCGGACTTGCATAGTAGATTTGACGCGTTCTTTAATTGCTTTCTGCCAATATGAATCTTGTGGTAAATGTTTCCCTTGTAGGATGGGTATGAGCCATTTATTGGAAGTTATAGAGAGGATATGTGATTTGGAGGGTACGGATGAAGATCTGGATCTAATGCGGAATATTGGTGAAAATATGCAAGCTGGGTCTTTATGTGGTCATGGCCAATTAGGATTCAATCCTGTAGCATCTGCAATCAAATACTTTCCTGAGGAATTTAATCAGCATATTATCGGTCACACGTGCCTTACTAAAGTATGTAATAACCAAAGATTTTCCCCAACAAGAACTAGGAGATAGTGTGAATATCTATGGCAGATAAAATAACCATCCATATTGACGGTCAAGAAGTTCAAACCGAACCCGGTAAAATGGTTCTCGAGGCTGCTATCGATGCAGGTATATACATTCCTTATCTGTGCTATCACCCAGGGATGAAGCCTTTTGGGGCGTGCAGAACTTGTGTTGTATCTGTTGTAGACGGTAGAGGAATGCCCGCATCTTGCACTTTGCCAGTACAAGATGGAATGGAAATTAATAGTAATGTTCCAGAAGTTAATGATCTGAGAAAATCGATAATGAGTATGATGATTGCAGAGCATCCAAATGGATGCCTTACGTGTCATCGTATAGATATATGTGGCCCAAGTGACGTATGTTTACGGCATGTAGACGTAAATGATAGATGCATAACATGTCCTAAGAATGAACGTTGTGAATTCAAAGATACTGTAAGGTACTTAGGAATGGAATTGGAATCACACCTAGATTACAACTATAAATCATTACCGCTTGACCTTAAAGACCCTTTTTATGACAGGGATTACAATCTATGTATTACATGTGGACGTTGCGTTAGGGTTTGTGAAGAAGTGCGAGGAGACTCAGCTATCGCATTTATAGACCGGGGAGGAAAAGCTCTTGTCGGGACTTCATTTGGTAGTTCTCTTCTTGAATCAGGTTGTGAATTTTGCGGAGCGTGCCTTGATGTATGCCCCGTAGGCGCTTTGGTAGAGAAAGAAAATAAATGGGAGAAACCTAGAGAAGTAAAAAAGACCGTATGCACGCAATGCCCTGTGGGTTGTCAGCTCAATTTAGAGTTGAATGATTTTGGTCGAATGATAAGGGTAGTTCCTGAATTAGATTCTCCTGTTAATCATGGACAAGGATGCTATCGCAGTAAATTTGGACTTGACTATTTAAATTCCACCTCTAGAATTCGGCATCCTCAAATTAGGAAAAACGGCCAACTGGAGAACGTATCCTGGGATGAGGCCATTGCTTATATTTGTGATAAATGGTCCAAAGGTTCTAAGTCGGAGTTCTCATTATTGACCGCGAGTGATAATACCAACGAAGAATTGTATTTATGGCAAAAACTAGTTCGTTCGTACATGGGAACTAATAATATTGATCAATCTACTAATCTCAAGCCAAAATTGACAGAGGCAATGCAAATTACATTGGGAATTGGAGCTGGTACAGGTTCAATTTGGGATCTCACAGATTCTGAAGCTTGTTTAGTTTTTAATTCAAACATAACAGAAGAACACACTTTGGTCTCACTACCAATCAAGAAAGCCAGGAAATCCGGTGCGAAAATAGTAGTTTTGGATTCAAGAGAAACGGAAATGACTCGACATAGTGACTTGTGGCTAAGGCCTTATCCAGGAACAGAGAATTTGGTGCTATTAGGGATCATGAAAATAATGTTGAGTGACGGATTAATATCTAAACAAGAATTGGAAGAACGTATCGATAATTCCGATGACTTAATAGAATTTGTTGAAAGTTTGGATTTAAAAAATATATCTATGAAATCCAAAGTAACTGAAGAAGCTCTTAATTCTGCTGCTAATTTGTTAAGCAAGTCTGAAAAGACTTCAATAATATATTCTTTAGATACCATAAGTTATGAGCAATCTGATGAGATTGTAGGACATTTGGTTAATATAAGTTTGATTACTGATTCATTGGGTAAAAAAGGAGGCGGAATTTATCCGATGAGACAAGGTGGTAATGAACAAGGGGCTCAAGACATGGGTTCTTTGCATAGAAGATTACCCGACGGAGTAGTTATTGCTGATACAGAGAATCCAGGAATTGGTTTAAATAAGTTGGAGGATTCAATAACTAATGGGAACATTAGTAGCATGTTAGTGATTGGTGAACTATTGAATGAAAGCCACCCAATTATCAATGGATTAAAAAACAAATTAAAAGACTTGGAATTCTTAGTAACTTTGGAAAGTTACCCCAGTGATCTTACTGATGATGCAGATGTTGTTCTTCCTCGCTTAACATTTGCTGAGAAGACTGGCACCTACACCAATTTAGAGCGACGGATTCAGAAAATTGTACCAGCAATGGAATTAAAGAATAATGAATCTATATCTGAGATAGAATTGATAACGAGAATGTCAGATATATTGCAGATAGATGGATTAAGCTTTGATTCGGAGGCTTCTGTAATGGAAGAAATAGCATCTGTGGTGAGCAGTTATCAAGGAATTTCTTATGACTTGATTGATAAGAATGTCCAGTTAGTGTTTAGGTCTGGATATGATATGCCAAAGCCTACTCAAGAGTTGTATACCTCTTATAAGTCTCTAGGAGTACAGTGGCCATTAAATGAGGAACACAATAGCACAGAAAGATTATTTGAAACGCGACCAAAATTGAGTGCGAATATTAACCAAAGCTTCGAAGATGTTTCTACTGATGAATGTTTCTTAGTGCAAGGTAGAGTTCTATTTATGGATAATGACCTATTTTCTATATCCGAAGAAGATAATCACAATGTTATTCATAGACCAGATGTGTTTGAGTTAAACACCGAGTCAGCAGAAACAATGAAAATTGAAAATGGCGATAAAGTTACTCTACAGACTGATGAATATACTGCTGATGGTACTATTCGGATCAATAATGAATTGCCTGATGGCGTTATCGCTCATACGAGCTTATTTGGAGAGCTAGCTGTTGCTCTACAAAACAATGATAAGATTAATCAGATGGCAGATGTACCAAAGTTAAGAATACTACCCGCTAGCTTAAATAAGAAGAGGTAAAGTAAATGGCGATGCCTGAAGCCCAGTTGGTATCTAGAAATCAGGTAACCGAAGACCTAATGGTCATTAAGTTGGAATGTGTAGATACTAGTTTTACGTTCAAGCCCGGACAGTACTGTACTTTGGGGATCGAAGGTATAGAGCGAGCTTATTCGATAGCATCCTCTCCACATGAGAAACATTTGGAGATATTTGTAGAATTAGTTCGTGATGGTGAATTGACTCCTAAAATATGGGAACTAGGAATAGGTGATAGAGTTTCTATAAGACCTCGCGCGAAAGGTATTTTTACTTTGAAGCCCGACTATCGTCATCATGTTATGGTGGCTACTGTAACAGGCGTCTCACCTTATGTTAGCATGATCAGAAATCATTTGAATTCTAATGACGGCTTGGAACGGACATTTTATGTTTTGCTAGGCGCAAGTTATCATGATGAATTAGTATATGACGAAGAGCTACAAAATCTAGCGAATCAATATCCTGATGTTGTGCAATTTGTTCCAACAATAAGTAGACCAGGAGATTCACGAAATAACAGCTGGTCTGGGTTGACCGGTAGAGTCAATAATATAGTAAAGGATCAGTTAGTTACCAGAGAACTTCCTCAAAATGAAACATTCATATATGCATGTGGACATCCTGGAATGATTGAATCAGTTAGGGAAGAAGTAGTAGATGATGGATGGAACTTCATAGAAGAGAGATTCTGGAAAGAATAGCCCTTCTTGTGAAGTACATTAAATTCTTAGAAGGAATTTGAGGCGGTTGTGACTTCTATTAGAGAACAGTATTTAAACGTTAAGACATCTTATGAGGATGCGATACTGTTTTTTCGTATGGGCGATTTTTATGAATGTTTTGATGAAGACGCCAAAGTTATATCAGAAGAACTCGATTTAACATTGACTAAGAAAAGTCTTGGTAAAGGTGTCGTAGTTCCTCTGGCAGGTATACCTATCCATGCTTGCGATTCTTATTTGGGTAAATTGGTTAAAAATGGGCACAAAGTAGCTATATGTGAACAACTGAGTGACCCTGCTGCTTCTAAAGGATTGGTTGATAGAGGAGTAGTTCGAGTCGTTACTCCTGGAACTGTATTCGAAGATCAATTTCTTGATCAATTATCTAACAACTATTTGGTTTGTTTGAGAAAAAACGAAGGCCAAGTCGGATTAGCATATGTAGACATATCAACCGGAGAGTTTGCAGTGACCTGTGTAGAAGTAAATTCTTGTGAAACGGAATTGGTTAGGTTAGGTGCATCTGAAATCTTGGTTTGTGAATCAGATGCAACTTTTGTTAAATCTCTAAACGGCTACAGTGTAAAACACGAAACTGACAATGTACTGACTGTGATTGGAGATCAGGATTTTGATTTGACGGTAAGTCATCAGTATGTTGTATCAGAAGGCCGGTTGGAAGATTTGAGCAATAATACAGAAGTTAATCAAGTAATGGCAGAAGCCGTATTAGGAATTTTAATTTATTTGGATAGAACCCATAAAATGATGTTTGATCATCTTCAGTCTCCAATTGTGTATAAAACCGACGATTTTATGGTGCTGGATCAACAAACTAGGATTAATTTAGAGATATTTGATAATTATCAATCTTCTGAATCGCAAGCAAATTTATTTAAGACACTTAATTATACAAAGACTCCAATGGGGGGTAGGCTTCTAAAAAAATGGTTGGGTCAACCTTTGATAGATTGCACAAGCATAACCAGGAGACTAAACGCTGTAGAGTGCTTAGTGAGAGATATTACTACTTTGGATCAAATTGAAAGTGCAATGGCAGATATATCTGATTTAGAACGCATCACAGGCAAAATTAAGTTCAACAGAGCTAATCCTAATGATTTGTTAAGTTTGAAACATACGATCAATGAATCTAATAAATTGGTGGATTACTTGGATGGATCTGGATACAAAGATATTCGAGATGTCTGCACTTTGTCTAGGATTACCACTGAAATAAGTAACCTTATAGAGTCTGCGATTATCCCTGATTGGGAAGGGAAAGTAGGAGAAGGCAAGATAATAAAAGAAGGTTTTTCTCAAGATCTTGATAAGCTTCGTCAAATATCTAAAAACACAAAAGATGTAATAGTGGATTTGGAAATCAAGGAAAAAGAACGAACCGGAATAAAGAATTTACGTATTAGATTCAATCAAGTGTTTGGATATTTTATAGAAATTAGTAAGTCTAATTTAGACAAAGTGCCTGATGATTATATTCGGAAACAGACCCTTACAAATGCTGAAAGATTTATTACGGCAGAATTGAAGGATTATGAATTAGAAATTCTTACTTCTACAGATAAGATCGATATATTGGAAAAGCAGTTATTTACCCAAATGTGTAGCCAAGTTTCAGCGTTTCATTTTTCTTTGCTATCTAGTTCTCAAGGGATCGCTAAATTAGATGTGATTTGTTCATATGCTAGGATGGCTATTCGCAATAAATATGTAAAGCCTAATATCACTGAAAACTCTGACATTAGTATATCTGGTGGTAGGCACCCAGTTGTAGAACAGGTCATTGGCGATAATAATTATATTGCAAATGATTTGTTACTTTCTAAGGAATCTGGGAATTTAATTGTTTTAACAGGACCTAATATGGCTGGTAAGAGTACATATATACGTCAAACAGCGATTATTGTTCTTATGGCTCAAATAGGAAGCTTTGTCCCCGCTGATTTTGCAGAAATTGGGATAGTAGACCGAATATTTACCAGGATAGGCCTACAAGATGATTTGACCACGGGCCAATCGACTTTCATGGTGGAAATGTCTGAAACGGCAGATATATTACTGCAAGCTACTGACAGGTCTCTTTTAATACTGGATGAAATAGGAAGAGGTACCAGTACATATGATGGGCTCGCAATTGCACAATCTGTTATTGAATACATACATAATTCTCCTTTATTAAGCTGTAAGACATTATTTGCTACTCACTACCATGAGTTGAGTCAACTGGCTGATTCCCTGCCAAGGATAGAGAATTATCATGTCGCGGTTTCTGAAAATAATGGGGAAATCGTTTTCCTGAGACGCATTTTGAAAGGTTCTTCTGATAAAAGCTATGGGATCCATGTTGCTAAATTAGCGGGCATGCCTAAATCGGTGTTGCTAAGAGCTGCAGAACTATTAGAATCTTTAGAAGGGCAGACTACTTTTAATAGTGATAATAAAAACGGCGAGATAAAAGGTTCCCAACTAACATTTAACTGGGCTTCGGAAGAACTATTAAAACAGATATCCGAAATTGATGTAAATAATATGACACCAATGGATGCTATGAATTTCTTGTACAAATTAAAATCTGAATTGTGAAGGAGGTATTCACATCAATTATGATCTATTACACATGGAATAAATGATCGACATGCAAAAAGACAAAAGAGTTACTTTTGCAAAATAATTTTGACATTGTTGACAGAGATATCTTTGATAACCCGCTATCGGAGTCGGAAATTATGGAGTTCCTAAATTATACTGATATCGACTATATCTTTGCTAAACGTAGTCCTTCTTTCAAGAAACTTGGGCTAGATATCGATGCTATGTCGGAACATGAGAAGATACTAGAAATGCTAAAGGAACCAAGATTAATCAGAAGACCTTTGGTTGTCTATAAAAACGAAATAGCAGTTGGTGCTGACGTCAAGAAACTGGTTTAGTATAAGATTAATTTGTAGAGAAATTGAATCTGAATTTGCTAGTTGGAGTCATTTCCTTCCATTTGCTTATATCAATAATTGAGATAGAAGGTGGTAGTTTTCGTTTAGGACGATCTTCTCCACCACATAGGAAATATTCCCATTTCAGTCTTTCTATGTTGAACAATTTGATTATCATATTATGATTGCTTTGGATCTATTACAAAAGGTTTTGATTTATCTATAAGCCCTGCTTTACTTAACACTCTGAAGGAAGCAGCCATTTCATCGTTAAGTTTTGGGAGTTCACTCAGTTTGCAATATATTTTATAGATAGGCGTAGGCTCATCTTGTGTAGGGGTGTTGCGCATATTTGTGAAACTCCTTAACATAACACTTCATATGTGTTAAGTAACTAAGTTTTTGCTACAATGACTTGTAGAAGTTACGGCAACAGTATAGGGACACAAAGTTACGGAAGCATTACGAGAGATGAGTTTTTACGGATTGATTTTCTGGTTATCAGTGATATTTCTGTGTTTTAATAATTTAATGGATTAATATTTTGAAAGTTTTTTTTGATGTAGATTATACGATTCTTGGCCTGGACAATTCTTTGAGGCCTGGCACTAAGGAAACATTCCAAAAATTGTTAGATGATGGGCATTCTATTTATATATGGTCTGGTATGGGAGAAAGATGGGAAGTCATAGAAGAACATGATTTAGGACAGTATGTATCTGGAGTATATGAAAAACCCAAAGACAATTTTGATGCAAAATTTGAATCACTTAAAGTTCCAGAAGTGCCAGATTTTGTAATAGATGATTATCCTGAAATTGTAGCTCATTTCGGTGGGTTATGGGTTCAACCATTTTTTTTCCAGCGCAATATAGATGATGCTATGGCAACTATTTATGAAGTGATAACAGAAGTAGCAGCTACGAAAACCTCATCGAATAAGCATTACAAACCTAAAGGGACGATCTTACCTCTGTTTTAATATGGCTAAAATTGGAAAATTAGATTCTTTATTGATCGCAAAAATAGCAGCAGGTGAAGTTATTGAACGCCCCGTTTCAGTAGTCAAGGAACTGATAGAAAATTCTATTGATGCTAATTCCACTGATATCAGAATAGAGGTTGTAGACGGAGGCGCTGAATGCTTGATAGTTAGTGACGACGGAACAGGCATCTCTGAGTCGGATATGCCTATGGCTTTTGAACATCATGCTACTAGTAAAATTAGCAAAGATGAAGATTTATTCAAGATAGAAAGTCTGGGTTTCAGAGGAGAAGCATTACCTAGTATAGCGTCGGTCGCTCATATGAAAATGTTAAGTAGAGTACACGAATCAGACTTTGGATATCAACTGGAAAATGTGTTTGGAACACCATCGACAATTCAGCCATCAGCTTGCCAACCGGGTACTGAGATTACAGTTTCAAATATTTTTGAAAATTTACCTGCTCGAAAGAAATTTCAAAAGTCAGCTAGAAGCGAGAATATCAAAATTAAAGATTTGATAGTTCGATACATGTGCGCATATCCTGCGATTAAATTCAGATTAATATCTAATGGAAAGACAATCCTAAATAGTCCTGGTAATGGAAATGTAAAAGATGCGGTTACAGAATGCTTTGGAAGTGAAATCGCAAATGAGTTCATAAATGTTGAATTTGAAAGAGACGGACATCACATATCAGGTTATATATCTCCAACTCACCTGCATCGTTCAAACAGGCAGGGTATGATATTTTTTGTTAATGGTAGATCTGTTAATAATTTAATATTAAGTCGCGCCTTTACTGAAGCCTATCATGGTTTAATTCCTGAAAAACGTTTCCCTGTAGGAATACTTAGTTTAGATGTTCCGTTTGATGAGATTGATGTTAACGCTCATCCTGCCAAGACAGAGATTCGTTTCTTAAGAGAATCTCAAATTTTTTCAAATATACAAAGGTCCGTTAGAGAGAACGTGTCTGAATTTTCGGGTATCACTTCGATCCAAAACATTTCTCCTATGACGAAACAATCCCCAGCGAACATTGGTGAAAATTTTGATACTCAGTTAGATATGATACGACACAATATTGCAGAAAGAGATAGTGATATTAGGCAACAGGTCTCAGGAGGGGTTTATAGAGCGACTTTGAGGGACATAAATGTGTTGGGACAAGTTAAGCTGACTTATATTGTTGGAGAAACTCCTTCTGGGGTTTATTTAATAGATCAACATGCTGCTCATGAGAGAATTATATTTGATAAATTGAATAATGACATTAATCAATACGAACAAACCCCTCAAGTATTACTCGAACCAATTCATTTAGAGCTCAATGCGGAACAATTTGAATATTTTCATGAAAACGAGTCTCGATTAAAAGCAGCTGGGGTTATTGCAGAGTATTTTGGAGATAATTCTTTCTTGATTAGAGCTATCCCTCAGTCAATAGCCGTATCAGGCAGTCGGAATTTTATCGAAGATCTCTTGTTTCAATTAGAAGATATGCAATCTGGCATTCCTAATTATTCTCTGATTGCTACAATAGCATGCCATTCATCCATACGGGCTGGGCAACGATTACCTATGCAAGAGATGGTCTCTTTGGTCCGAGAGTTGGAAAACACTACAAGCCCGCACACCTGCCCGCATGGTCGACCTACGGTGTTAGAATTAACAAATTATTTCTTGGAACGGTCTTTTGGGAGGGCCAAGTAGTTATACTTTCGGGTTTTTGGGAGTGAAGATGGAGTCTTCATAATGGTTGGTTGTGTGAACAGATTCTTTGCGAATCCAATTCAAGATGGGGCTACTACCTATAGCTATGACAGCTGTGCCGATTCCTATTTTGGATAGAAAAGAGCGCCTAGATTCATTAGTTGTGTTGATTTTCGACATTTTCAGCCAGCCTTTGTATTATCTTTTAATAATATTTTACACTGGGTATCTAAGTTTGCAAACTAAATAGGGCTTAATGTTTGGGTAGTTGTTCATATATATAGAAATCTCCGTGAAACCAATCTTGATCAGTATCTCTTAGGAACAAGTAATTTCTTACAGAATTCCAGAAAGATGAATCAAAAATTGCGCTGCTAAAATACATGTAATCTAGTTTGATTTGTTCCATAATCGGTTCATTGATTCTGTTTTCACCCGGGCGCCTGTATATTTCTGGAAACCACAGTATATTGTGTACAGGTCCAGTTATGTTTTTTGATATGGCTTGTGATTGATACAAAGGATGATGGATTTCACTTACTAAGAAAGTTTGTTTCTTAGTAATATCATTTATGGTCACACAAGTCTCATTCCATTCTGGATTCCCATGTATTTTGAAACAACGGAATTCCACTGTTCCATTAATGTCGTCGTGTCTAGCGTACCAATGCATTGGATACCATATGTCATAATCAATTGTGGTCAAATGATTAACTTTCTGCAGGGTGGCTGTATTGTTAGATGAGCCCAAAAAATAGTTAGCTAATTCGTTGCTACCTTGTGCATATGTCATAAATTGTTTTAATGAGTCATCGTTCCGATAATTTAAAAAATATGTGTTGTTTAGAGTTAAAGTTATTAGAACCGCAAAAACGGGTAATATTAATATCGCTTTATAGTTTGCAGGTTCAATATGTCTAATCAAAGTGGCTGAAAAGAATGCTAATACCAAGCCTATTGATATCAAAAATAGGATAAAGAACAAGTTGATTTCCATTGATAGAACGGTTAGTAAAATTAACGATAGAGCGGCAGAACATACAAATAATAAAAATACTTCGCTGGCCTTGTTTGAAATAGAGATTTTCGCATTCAAAAATGACCCTATAAAAAGTGCACTTAAAAGGACGAGTGGTAGGTTAATATAGATTAGGAGCCATGGCATTTTTTCTGATGCAACAGTAAAAAATATTATGCTGGCAATCGCCCACAATGAGAACAAACCACCAATTATATGTTTAGTTTTTAATGACCATATTATGCCTAAAATGCCAAATATGATTGGAAGGAATTCATAAATACTTAATCCTACGACATAGTAATACCAGGGCTGATTACCGCGAGCAACTTCTTGTTGGGCCATCCAGTATCCTAAGCTTTGCCAAATACCGGTATAAAATCCTTGTGAATTAGTGAAATAAGTAGTGTAAGTGACTAGTATTATGCAAGTGAATAATCCTAACAGGAGGATCCACTTGTAGGAAAAGCGATATAGTCCCACTGCTAATGATATAGAGTAAAAGATAGTAATAATGATCAGTGTGACTATGCTGGCTAAAGTCATAAATTCATTAAACACAGGGGTACCTGGGAATAGCAGTCGGGCAAAGGTTGGTATTAAAGTTGCACCTGTGCAGATTAGTATGTGGTGTAATGCAATTGCAAAGGAACAATATATAAATATACTCCGACCAATAAGATTTTTTATAAATTTCGACCAGGTGATGCAAAAGTAAAGAAGTATCACTGATGTGGTGACCGAAATTAATAAAATATTATGAATTTCTCCTATTGATACGCATATATAAGCGTACAAGATGTAGAACATCAATAATGAAAGTATAAAAGCTTTCTTTAATATGGACGCGCAGGACTTCAAGAACACACTAAATGTAATCACACTGAGTATTGTCACAGGCATTATTATTAATACTGAATTAGAGAATAAGCTTTCTACATGTATCCACGGATTCCCATTACCTAAAGCCCCTGTTAATGTATTTGAGGTTCCTTCGGGAGCAACAAGTATTAGGCCCATGGATGTTTGAAAGAAACCAATAAGAGCGGCACATAAAGGGAATATCAATCCAAATAACAGTAAGGTTAAATCCCATAGTCTGGTATTTAGAAGTGACTTTGAAGTTTCATGTTTTCTTGTTACTGTAATCCAGACAAGTACAATAACGAGTATTGCTCCCATGGTGGCCACTATAAAATAACTGGTCTCTTTTGTACTGAAAATTAGTGCTAATGTGATCGATATGAGGAATAAGAACTTTGATTTACCAGATATTGCATATTTGTAAGCAAGTATAAATAAGAGCAAGGAAAAGAATGCGATGATAATGTCATTACGTCCAAATCTACTCATGTAAACCAAAGTTGGAGAAATACTTAATAAAAGAGCCATTATTAGACACGCTGGTTTTCCAACATGGATTCTAAGTAGTAATGGTAAGCATACTAAACCAGTGCCAAATAAAACATATAAGATGCGACCGGAAAATAAAGAATCGCCTACAATTTTGAATACCCAACTGACAGCCTCGATTTGGAATGGACCGTGCATCCAGGCGGAATGCTCATATACGCCTTCTTGCATCAATTTGAATGAAGCCATAAGGTGTATAGCTTCATCGTAATGGATGGCTCGATCATCTAATCCTACAACCCTAATTATCAGGCTAAATATGATTATGGATATGTACGCCACTACATACGGATCTAAGAGTGTTAATAATCGTCTATTTAACAAGATCATAATATTTAGTGCCGTATATCTTAAAGTTGCTGTTCGAGTAGTGGACATCAAAATGTTTGTCAAAGAAGTTTTCTGTATTTCCTCCATAAATAGATTCTTCTAATGGACCTACTGCAATCATACTGATTTGATACTTGTCGATTAAGGAATGTGCCAGGGCAATGTCATGAGTAGTGAATAATTGATCTAGATTAATTTGACGTTCATTGATCGTATCGAGCTGATTGCGCCATTGGATTTGATGACCAGGCCATGCTAAAACAGAGGAATGGGCTGAAAATGAAGATAGTCTACCATGACTTGAATAATCTTTTCCGTAAGATTCTGCTAATATTTGTGCGGGTTGTTTTGAGAGCCATGAAATAGTTTGGTATTCAGCCAGGTCACGCTGTTTCAAAAAAGATATTCCATCCATTGTTAGTTCTTTTGGGTTAATCCAATCGTGGCTAGTGATTAAGGCTATGGGATAGTACGCTGGTCCAACCATCACTAATAATATTAACGCTACAGGCGTAATGATACGATATTTTATTCTTAAGAGTGAGCTGTTTCTAATGAGAACGATTAAGAATAGAGTTACGCCAATGCTCAGGAAAAACCATGCTTGGTAATAAAATTTAAAAACCGTGTTCATTCGATTATTAAACACATCTACAATGAAAAACAGTTCACTCACAGATAGTATGAAATATCCGATAGCGATAAGTATGAGCGGAAAGCTAATTATGTTTTCTTTCTTAAGTAACTTCTGCGCATTGAACACAACGAATAGACTAGCACTACTTAACAAACATAAAGGTAGTACAAAGGACCATTTTCTGAGTATGATAATTGTATAGGGATCATCTACTGGGACAAACCAAATCAATAATGTCCATAAAAGCAACGGAGACAAGCCTAGGCTGAGAGGCAATATGTATTCTACGGTAGTAAGAGTTTTTAAATATGGTTTTATAAACTTTAAACAAATAACGTAGATTGCAACGGATCCAAACATCCATGTTCCATTCACTAGTAACATATGGATCCATCTGGTATTGAAATCAATATTTAAAGCTATGGCTGTATTAGTACTATTGTAATGTAAGATAAAAGGTAGAGACATACAAACCACTATTCCTACTACTACAATTACATATATTTTCACATTTACTATATTAATGGCCTTGAATGTGTGCTGTTGGTTCAAGCAATAATAGAAAGCCACTCCTAAAAAAATAATACTGAAAGGTAAATTCCAAGGATTTACTAATGTAGAAATTGTGACTAGGAATGCTGAGACACAGCTGATTGGGAGCAGCGGAAATTTCCCAGGCTGCTTGGTTTTAGCGAACAATATAATTACAAGGACTGGATAAAATACTAACAGAAGATAAGGTATTGACAGTAGATGTGCATGAAGATCCCCGATTAAGAAACTAAATAAAGGGAATTCAGTTATAGTGTAATCTAAACTTGAACCATTCTCATCAAAGCTGTTTATGATCCTGCTCGATCTCCACCACCATGAAGGTTCAACAGGGAATAAGGTGAACGATTTACCAGATATATAGGATAAATTATCTATTGATATCCACTGAGATAACTTTTGGGAATATAAATTTATGGACCTGAGGAATTCTATGAGTCCAAGTTGATTACCTAGTCCTAAGGTAGTTAGAGGAGGTATCAAACCTAATATATAGGGTTTTTTGACGTTTGCTAAATGTAAACAATTGTAAGAAATTCCATACAAGATAATAGATGA
>DDKW01000040.1 GCA_002339805.1 Dehalococcoidia bacterium UBA2588
TACCCTTACGATTGGCCTACAGAACTTCTCGCAAGGTACTCATTTTTTTTCATTGAGAAGGGGTCTGTCTGGATAAATTTCAATGTAAATTGAATGGATTATATCTAATACACCCCAGTCTCCGTCAGTTTTAACAAGATTCAATTTACGAAATATCATAATTATGATTCCTGAAATAATACAAATAACAGGAAGCAGGAGAAAGAATGTTATTACGCCTATAATTGTAAAACCGAACCAACCAAAAGTACTAGAAAATCCATATTCAAAAAATGAGAATATTATAATTATTACAAACAATAGACCAAAAATTATCCATATTAAATCGGTCATTTCATCTAATTTCAAAACCTTCAAATCTTTTTCTTCCACGGATATCTTATTATCTGCTTGTATTATCCCTTCATTTAATTCCAAAACCTTCGAATCATTTTCTTCCACTAATGTCATATCCTCTAGTTGTATTATCCCTTCATTTAATTTGATATAAATGCCACAAGCAGGACAAGAAATCATCCCTGTATAACTAAAAGGGATGTTTAACTTTTGATTACAGGATGAGCACTCAATTTGTTGTTTGCTATTTTCCAATGTAGATTCAGGAGAAATATATTCCTCATCTTCAAATTTTTCCCATGAACCGGATAATATTCCCCACCAAACATATAACCCCAAACAGATAGAATAAATACCAGCAATAATGGCAACTATACCAACAATCCCCGTCCAAGCGTCAAACTCCGCTGATGTGGCCCATAAAATTGCTATAGTACCAAAAATCAGAAGGAATGAGCCAATGATTTTTCTTGCCTTTTCTGGGATAATCTCGAGAAAGATGTCGAACAATATCCAGAAAGCCAGTCGGTACATCCACGACACACTTGGGCTATTGGTAGTCTTAACAAAAATATTATCCCTGCAATGTGATTAAATCTGAACAAAAGGGTACCCTTGCTATGTATCAAGAGTTCGAGCTAATTATTGCGCTTGCCTCTATCTCTACCAGCAACCTATCATCGATTAAAGCACCAACTTCCACACCAGTGGAGACTGGCAATATTTCGCCGAAGAATTTTCCATGCACCTTTGCAACCTCCATCATATACTCCCTGTCGGTAACAAAAATCCGAGTACGGACGACATCGGATAAGGCACCACCTGCTTGTTCTATTGCGTGTTGGATTTTCTCAAGTATATACTGAGTTTGGGCAACTACATCCCCTTCGCCGAAGAAATTTCCTTGCGCATCCACAGCAGTAGTTCCAGCAACCTCTATGAATTGCCCTACTCTTACTGCACGGGAGTAACCAGCAATAGGTTCCCATGGCGCACCTGAAGAAATATTCATTCTTTCACTCATGACATATTCTAGTACCTATTTTACATATTATACCATCGGACTAGAGGGTAGGGGATGAAAGGGCCTATCCGAATCGGTCTGTTAATGGTTTCAACAGAGTCAGAACATTCAATTGATTCTAACCGATGTCGAGAGCCAGTAAATCTATTACTGTTAAACATATGAGCAAGTCATGGAAGGCAGGAGAGCAAAACTAGTAATCTTCATTGGCCAACCATTGTTCAATAGTTGTTCAAATTAATATATGAAAAGAATAAGGGGTTAATACAATGCAAGATTCTACCACTCAAAATCGTATTGAAGAGTTCAATAGATTTGTATGGAATCATTCAGAAGACGAATTTCAAGGTAAGTTCGACGACTGCGCCTTTCTGGATGACCAAGAGACAAGTAAACTAGTAAAATTACTGTCTGAGAGTAACCTAGATTCTACTGAACAGTTATCCGCTACACTAGACGATATTCTGTCGGAGGAACCAGAATTTATTCTACTCCTTCTCCAGATTGTAGGACTTACACGCAATAAAATCCTTTCGGATATCAAGGGAAAATGTGGAACAGAAAATAGACCAAGAGGTCTAAGTAAAGCAACCTCGTTAGTACGAAACGAATTGGGGCGTAAATACGCATGTGAGTATTTAGTCGCCCATCTACAACGTGTATTCAGACCAGAATCTAGACCAGTTTCAATAGAAACTCTTCAAGCATTGAGGCAGGCTACATGGCCTGGTTACGTCAGGCAAGAACGAGCAAAGAGAATGGGTCACGAGGCGGAGAGGCGGCTAGGTGTTTTGTTTAAGGAATGTGGCCTACCTTTCGAACCAATAGAACTAGCAGAGAATCCACTATGCCAAGACATCGATATCGACGGACAGTCGTATGATCTTGTGTCACCCAACTCAAAGAGAGCATTTCTCAGAGTATTATCAACTGTTCACACCTCAAATATAGGACAATACGGCGAATCAAAAGATGCACTTGAAATGAAACAAGCAAATGAAACCATGATTAATGCTGGAGTTCGCAATCAAGTGACTCTCCTAGCATTAGTAGATGGGGTTGGCTTTGAATCAAATAGAAAGGGATTGGCAGGAGTTCTTGCCTCATCAGACGAATTCTGCCAATTTGCGACAATATGGAAGGCAGCTGTGATTGGAGCATTTGTAAATAAAAAAAGCTGTTCAGTATTCCTTCCAGAAAATCAGCGTATTCACTTCCATTCATTCTGCAAAAAGTATGGCGCCAACATAGAATCCTCTAAAAATCCAAATTTGAAATGGGTAGAGGCAGGTGAATCCTATATTTCTGTCATAAATTGAAACACCCTCGTTTTCCTAACTTGAATGTGGGACTCATTGTAGAAGATCAAGAAGTGCAAATTCTTGATATTTGTCACTCATTTGGTGAGAATGGTAAAGCCCAATCGATTTGGAAGAGGTGCTTTTTTGACCCATCTGCAATGGTGACGATGCAAGAAAATGAATGCCAATTTATATATCCAACGAATGCTAGATATCCTGATTTTGAATATACTTCCAACCCGTATCCTAATAAGCCATTGGCGACGGAGAGTGATTATGGAATCGGAGCAACAAATATTCATAGGGTCATCTGAAAATATGAAGGCACTGAATGTACCAAAAAATGCTCGTCTAATAATTACATCACCTCCATACTGGAATCTAAAAGATTACGGCCACCCGGATGAAATTGGCAAGGAATCATATGATGATTACCTCGAAAGGATGGTGACTGTGTTTGATCAGTGTTACGAGCATTCGCATGAAAATGCAATTCTCGCTATCAATCTGGCTCATCGAAGGAAGAACAAGGTATATCGTCCAATTATGTGGGATCTGTACGCTGCCATGCAGAAAAATGGATCAAAATGGAAACTTATCGATAATATCATTTGGTACAAACCAAATGAATTACCACAACCAAATTTCTACATTGAGCGACTTCTGGATAATAAATTTGAATATGTGCTTGTATTTGCGAAAAATTACAATTATGATTATATTTTCAATAAAATTCGTGTGCCACAAAAGTGGCTCGGTAAAGACCCTCGGAAAGAAAAGCAAAATCCAAATGGGAGATGCATTAGTAACATCATCCGAATCCCTGCTTACAGGCCTCCAAATTTGAAGAAGATGAATTATCACCAAGCAGCCTTCCCCGAAGAATTAGTTCAATTTTTTGTTGATTTATACACTAACGAGGGTGACACAATCATGGATCCATTTGTGGGTTCAGGAACCACCTTGAAGGTAGCAAAATCGATGAATAGAGCTGGTATTGGAATAGAAATAAATCCAAACAATAGCAAACTAATTTACGAACGAATTTCTGAAAACTACGAACCGGTTCCATACACGAAAATCGACCTAATCCATTCTTCTACAGGCACTGTCGAAGAGCACAGTAAATTGAATAAGGGAAAACGGAGAAGATTAGTAAGAATAGAGGAAAAGTAGTTATTTTTTGATGAAATTTTGGATTAATCAAGAAATTATAATAAGTTGAGTATTGAATATACACAAGTTCAATTGTTTAGTCTTTGACAGGTACATATGGAAAAGGGTTCTCTGAGTACTTTGAATTGGATTCACAGGTTCATTGATGAGACTCCTGGTGATGAACAAGTCAACTCAATGCCTAGGCAAGTCCCTAGAGCCTGTTGGTCAAAAGTCAATCCAACTCCTACACCAAACCCGTTGGTTAGATTATGGTCCTCCGAGATGGCAGAAGATCTTAGTTTGGAAGTAAAGGAATCTGATATACTCGGTGGGAAAAAAATAGTAGTTGGGATGATTCCTTATGCCCAACGTTACGGAGGCCATCAATTTGGTAATTGGGCAGGTCAACTTGGTGATGGTAGAGCTATTACTTTGGGTGAAGTAAACACTGGTAAGGAAATATTAGAATTGCAACTCAAGGGTTCCGGAGTCACTCCCTACTCTCGTTTTTCCGATGGAAAAGCCGTACTGCGCTCTTCTATACGTGAATTTCTATGTAGTGAGTCCATGTTTCACCTCGGTGTTCCAACAACTCGTGCACTATCCTTAGTAACTACTGGAGAAGAGGTAATGCGAGATATATTGTATAATGGTCGGCCGGCTCCAGAACCTGGTGCAATTGTGTGCAGGGTTGCACCTAGTTTCATACGTTTTGGAAGTTTCCAAATTCATTCAATAACTGGAGATGTTGAAACTCTCCGAAGTCTAGTGAATTATACCGTAAGGCATCATTTTCCAACTCATAATACCGAAACAGATGATGATATTATTGAATGGTTGAAGTTCGTAGCAGACGATACTGCATTAATGATTGCTCATTGGATGCGAGTTGGGTTCGTACATGGAGTAATGAACACTGACAATATGTCAATTCATGGTTTAACAATAGACTTCGGACCATATGGGTGGATAGAAGATTTCAATCTCAACTGGACACCTAATACTACAGATTCTGGCCAGAAAAGATATAGATTTGGCAATCAAGCGGATATTGCTGCATGGAATTATGCACGTTTGCTTGAGTCTATATCTCCGTTATTGGAAAAACCTGAGAAATTAAATCAAGCACTAGATTTCTATTATCAATCCTATCAAAAACATAGTAATGATATGTGGGTAGGGAAACTTGGATTAGATTATTTCAAAAATGGTGATGATGAAATAATTATAGAATTACTTAGGTTATTACAGATAGTCGAGACTGATATGACAATATTTTTCAGAATATTATCTACGATTAAGGAACCTAAAATAACTAACTTTTGGGAAGCATTTTACTCCAGAGAAGGAATTCCTGAAAAGGAATGGAATAATTGGCTCGAAAAGTGGTGGAATAGAGTTAAAGAAAATCCGGATCAAGAAAAAATGAAGACTTTCAATCCTAAATATGTATTGAGAAATTGGATGGCACAGTTAGCTATTGATGCTGCAGAGAGAGATGATTTTTCACTTGCAATCGAGCTATACCATGTACTCAAAAAACCTTATTCTGAACAACCCGAATATGAAGAAAAATGGTTTAAGAAACGTCCAGAATGGGCACGTCATAGAGTTGGTTGTTCGATGCTTTCTTGTTCTAGCTAATGATATAATCTATCTAAATAGTGACAAAATCATATGGGGGTTCATACTTCAAATCACTCGTGATCAATTGCAGCCTCTGCGGTTCGACCAAGATAATTTGTCAACTCATTCTCAAAATCTCGGGTCGCATCTGTTGCACCTGAAGAGGCGTGCGCTGCTTCGTGTAGTAATACTGCGGCATAGGTCGACAAAGATGCCAATTGATCTCTTCTAATTATAATCCCACTTGCGTATGAATAACAACCAGCGGCATCATGGAGAACCAGCCTCCCAGTACTAGAATCTGATTCAGGGCGCATGGTTTCGGATATACGAACGGAGGGATGATCCGCTACCCCCCACCCCACAATTTCAAGAATTTGTTTGGTCTTTTCAAAAACTGCCTTCTCTGCAGAAGTCAATTCATCATCTTCAACAAAATCAAACTCAAAGGAGACCTGAGAATCTACAACGTAATCGCCAAATGTGTTTACATTATCACTTGTAATCCTATCACGATCGCTATCGCTAACTGTGACTACTGTGTAGCCATCTCGCTGAATATCACCCAAATAGTCGGGATTATTGAGCAAGTCCTCCGTAGTAACATAGATGACCTTGTCGTCTCTTTCTGCAAGTGCTTCAATTCCAATTTGAGCAACTTCTGCCCAACGGATTTCATCGCACTGTACTCCTGCGTCACGAGTCTTAATCTGCTCAGCAAGTTCGCTCAATACGGTATCCGAAGTTGCTGCCTTTAAGATGGATTTTACACGGCTTGTGTATGTTGTTCGACCAACATTTGTTCGCTCGCGATTCAGGGCTTTGCGCATAGCCTTTGTCAAATTGGTAATGTTGTATGAGAACAAAAAGTTCTCCTCTTCACTGGCAAGAACGCCATTGATGTAGACACGATTTGCTCCTTCACCAATCACAGGTTCTAGAATCGAACCGTATTTCGTTTCTTCTATGATCTCGGTATCACTGAACTTCAAGAATAAATCTTTTGCAGCATCAACCATATCATCCGTAGCACCTTCAAGGAAGAAATCGGTGCCATCCATATCATTTGGTTCTTCATCAAACATCACATGTAGGGTTTGTATGTCTTCAAATCCTTCTTTTGGATGCATGGCAATTCTGTATGTCCCATGACGAGAACTAATCACTGGGCTAATTCCATGGCGGTGGAAAGTCGCTAAAGCATCTTTTAGGCCGACTCCAAACTTGCCAATGATACCCTCTGGCCCTTCAAATTTCTCTGGGTTTTCATTTTGAGTGAAATGCTCGATTTCAATACCACGACCAAAATCACGGATGTGCCATCCACTACCATCTTTGCTTGCCGCAATTACAATCTCTGCTGTATCTGACATCAACTGCTCATCCAAGGAGTTGGCAATAATCTCTCGAATCGCATGAAAAGGTTCCCAGTTTTCTAGGACTTCCTCCATGTTCAAATCAAAGGGTTTTGGCATAACTATTCCTCCTCTTATCGTGTTAGCTTAGTAGGCTCCGTAACTCCCCTACGTCTGCTCCGACTCCCTTTTCTAGTTTGTTGAGATCGCCTCTAATTCCTTCCACACCTTTGTCTAAGCCTGTTAGTTTCGTTCTCATCGAGCCTATAACTTCCATCTTTTCGAGTATTCCTTTGAGAAGCTTCTCGCATTTAATACTGTCAATAGCCTTTGTCTTGGCTACCTTATTGCTACCTGAAGCCTTCCCTATCACTCTATTTCTCAAAACCTGGTATGCGACCTCCAATAGGGTGAAGTCCTTTTCCTCCCAGTCTACAGCGACGATAATCCTGTCATCACCATTCACCAGCCAATTTCCGTGTTTGCTCGCTTTATTGTTCAAATCGACCACCCCGATAACTGCTTGTGCACCTCTGAGGGACATGGACTCGGACATTTCGTCCCA
>DDKW01000003.1:0-14819 GCA_002339805.1 Dehalococcoidia bacterium UBA2588
CAAATCCTGTCCTCTGCACCACAATCAGTATATCGTTCCAGTATTAACTACTGGAGTGGTGTCTGTTTCAGAACAAAGGACAACTAATAGATTGCTGACCATAGTCGCTTTTTTGTCTTCATCAAGTTCAATTATCTTCTTTGTACTGAGTTGTTCTAATGCTTCTTCGACCATCCCCACTGCTCCTTTAACTATCTCGGTTCTTGCTGCCACTACTGCACTAGCCTGTTGACGGCGTAGCATTGCTTGTGCTATTTCTTGAGAATAGGCCAGGTGACTGATTCGAGCTTCGAGTACTTCTATTCCTGCCTGCTTAAGTCGATCTTCAACCGATGCTTGTAAAAGTTCTGCAATCTCTTCTTGATGACTCGAGAGAGAGATTCCCCCAATATCCTTGTCTTCGATTATATCATATGGGTAAGCGGTTGCCATTGCACGGAGTGCTGCCTCACTCTGAATCTGCACATAATGATCGTAATGATCTACTTCGAAAAGTGCCTCAGCGGCATCAAAAACTCTCCAAACTACTACTGCACCAATATCAATAGGATTCGCATTGACATCATTAACTTTCAATCTAGCAGATTCAAAGTTTCTTATACGCATAGAAATCTTTTGTTTGTGATAAAAAGGATTAATGAAGAAATGAAACCCTTCTTTATTTACAGTTCCAGAATACTTACCAAAAAACTGTACAGTTGCCGCTTCATTTGGTGCTATGATAATATAGCTATTCCAGTAAATTAACCAAAGTGGACCTGTAAATATTGTAATCAAAAATGCAAGTCCTCCCAGAGCACCGCCTACTCCTGTAAGTATCAATAATAGCAGGTTAACAAAACCAAGAACAATTATGTGAAGAAAGATTCCAACGAATCCATTTAATGTCTTTTTCTCAAAGTCCTGCGTAATACTTTCTTTTCTCCTAACTATGTCGCTCAAAATGTCACCTTCTACCTGAAAGATGTATGTTCGCACTAAATACTTATATCGTACTAAGTAGAAAAAAGATGGATAAATAGTGTCAATTTTATATCCCGTACCCTTAGTTGGCCCATTATGCACATAGCAGGTAAAATCTTTCTTGTTCTTGGAACGTTGATAACATTAGTAGGAGTTGTAATGACAATTGGTGGAGGTTCATCACTCAATGATGTTGGAGACTGGGAGGTTGATGAAAAGAGTAGTTTCAGTGGAAATGCAGGAACTACAGATTATTATTTTGAAGATAGGGATGAAATGATGATTATGGTTAGTGATGATGTTAGATGTGATGAATTTATCATAACTATGACAAATGAAACAGGAGAAAATCATATTACTGTCAATTGTGAAGATGATGGAGAAAAGCCAATTGGATGGGAAGATGATCCAGATGGGTGGTATCATATGGCTTCTATTTCGGCTTGGTCGTATGAAAAAGGAGACTATACAATTGAGTCGAATGAAAACTATGAGCTCGTTGGATTGTGGGAAGTAATTGGAGATGAAATTGGAGACGCAGCGGGAGGGTTCTTGGCAGCAGTTGGCGGAGTTGGTACAGCTTGTTGTGGAGTATTCTTCCTGATATTAGGAGGCGTATTTGCGTTAGTATTGAAAGAACCTAAGAAGACACAAATTACAGGAGCAGGTAGTTTTACCGTTGAATAATTACTTGCCATAGAACCGTTTAGTTCAACAAGATATTCTTGTTCGGAGTAATATGAAGCGTGGCGGCGTAGCTGGTTTACTCATACTTTTGATGTTATCAGCACCACTAACAGGATGTTTTGCTGGCTCTGAAAATTCTTTCGAAGAGGGTGATTTAAAAGTTGATATATCTATACTAGAAGGTGGTTTTTTCCAAAATGTGGAGTTGTCTGCCTCTAGTTCTATTTCCGTTTTCATCCCTTACTTAATTATTGAGGAGAGTACAAATTATGTTCAAAATTCAACAATCGTTGATTTAGAAAAAGGTGATTCTCTAAGTCTATCGGTTTTGGCTCCTCCGAGAATTGAGAATATGGTTTTCATAATTGGTGAGTTTGGTAGAGATTTTTGGCCAATTCGAGACCAAGGGGAGTCTTGGATGACTTGGGTAAATAGAGGAGGGAATTTGGGTAATTCAAATAACGGAATTGAAAGGATTTCTGCTTCCGAAAATAATACGTTCGACACTGTAAATCACAGTGCTGTAACAGGAGGTTCGGTAATTGTGAAAATCATATCAATTGAAAGATCTATGTCCTTATCTAAAGATGAAGGAGGAGTTCATTCAACGGGGATTGTTGACGGTAGAAGTGTGTATGATAGATTATATGAGATGAGTGACCCCACTGATTCTTTTGATATTGTGGATGGCAAAGAAGGCTACTATGATAGGTGGGCCGGCCAAGGCAATCCAGCTTACGAAGATGCTGCTCAATACCTAATTAGTGAAATGTCAGGCTTTGGTTTAGAGGTAATAGGACATAGATATGAATTTACAGATATTACTGGATCACAGAATCCCGAAGCATACAATATTTGCGCTTATAAATGGGGTACTGAAGTTCAAAATGAATGGTTAGTTTTTGGAGCTCATTTTGATGTTGCGCCTCCTGTAAATGGACTTCTTCTTGACCCTCACATAATAGGCGAAAGAACCTACGGAACTAGAGTTGGAGCGTATGACAATACTGCCGGTACATCTATGGTGATGGAAACTGCAAAAGCATTAGTTAATTTTGAGAGTAGAAGAACAATGGTTTTCTGTCTCTGGTCAGGTGAAGAAGGTGGAAAAAGAGGATCTGACTACTGGACAGAGTACTATGTTGGAGAAGACAATCCAGATGTGACGATTACCAATTATATCAATTTAGATATGGCTGGAGTGAATTGGCCAGGTGGAGGAGGGGCACCTCATGGTGATCCAGATCCTGCAATAGATGAAGATGGATATCCTAAGGATGCTGAAGTTTGGCCCATGAGAGTTTATATCGGACCGGGGCCCAATCATGACCAACTAGATCAACCTGGAATGGTCGGTCTTTCTAACTGGATTGGTTCTGATGCTTTAGGCTTGGAAGAACAAATGGGGACACTGATAGGGACAAATTATTCTGCAGATACATGGAAAACAAGTGTCTGGTTGGATATGGACAGACCCGAGATTATTGTATATGAAGATACGACAGCAAGAAGCGATCATGCTAGTTTTCAAGATAATCTAGATGTAGTTACTATTGGTTTTGGAGGATTGGTCGATGGTTATTGGTGCTATCATCAAGTATGCGATACTTTGGATGAAATGGAAGCATGGATGGATACTACAGGTAAAAACTATGGTGAGGAAAACACAGGTGTTGCTAATGTAGTCAATAGTCTTGATATGATTACTTGGTGGGCTCTAATGACTTTCTTCCATTGTGATGAGAAACCCATTACGAATGCTTTACTCTAAAATTGGAATGGAGATTGACTATG
Organism: Dehalococcoidia bacterium UBA2588; assembly: GCA_002339805.1. Lineage (GTDB taxonomy): Bacteria > Chloroflexota > Dehalococcoidia > Lucifugimonadales > UBA3495 > UBA2588. The sequence goes on from DDKW01000003.1 coordinate 3,445, forward strand.
TCTTCTGGAAAATATGGTAATATCAGTGGCGCAAAAGATTTGTCAGACTGGGGTAGACCAATTGCTAGGTTTTTTGCGAATCTACTGAAGAATACCAAGATTAGCGTATTAATGGTTACTAATTTCCATCTATTATTATCGATCTTCTGTGCTTGGTTAATTTTACAAGAATACATCCTAGAAAGTTGTATTCTTCTTGTAATAAAAGGTGTTATCGACGCCGTAGATGGCGAATTAGCGAGAATAAGGGAAAGACCATCGCATGTTGGAAGATATTGGGACACAATTGCAGATACACTTGGATTGATTCTGGTTACATATGCATTTGGTCAATATCTTGAATGGAGCGGTTTGTATATTTCAGGGATTGTTATTGCTGTACTGTTTCAATATTCTCTATTCAATCATTTCTCTGTAAGGGCGAGAGGAATTAATTCTGGCGATAATACAAGTCGTATTGATGAGCGAATCAGGCCCATTGCAAAACCTTGGGAAAAACAGATACATGTTGATTTTTTACATAAAATATATCTGATTTGTTTTTCTTGGCAAGATAGAATAATAGATATTATGACTGGAGAGGGGAGTGAGAAATTATATTTTGAATTGACTGTGTCCTCGATGCTTGGCTATGGCTTTCAATCCATTATTATTCTATTCTTAGGGCTATCAATGAATATAAATTTATTAAATGATCTGATATTATATGTGAACGGTGCAATAATGATTATAGTTATATTAAAAAGTCGATTTTGACTGATGACGGGTCAAACTTAAAGTCAGATATTCAAAATGGTTAATTGTACCGTAGCGACTCTTATGCTGATTTAGCATCTAGTTTACTATTCATCAGTTACGGTACAAATAATTTCAATTATCCTATCAAGTTACTAAGTGATGTTGCGTTGAACCAAACTAAACTAAAGCATATAATGAACCAGAAATAAAATACAAAATCTGACCAATGTTTAATTTTCCTACCATCTAATGGGCCAAGTGGAATCATGTTGAATAATGCTAATCCGGCGTTAGAGACGCACCACCACCATAACATTCCCTTGCCATTTCCTGCATATGGAACAGTAAGTGTACCCGATGTTTCTAAACCAAGTAAAATTAGAATTATGCCGATTATCCACAGTATGATATTACTAATCGGGCCGGCCAACGCAACTTTGCCAAACTGAGATTTTGTAGTGTTCCCATAAACCATAACTGCACCCGGTGCCATGAATATCCACCCTGTTAATGCCGCTAAAATTACCCCAAATCGTAATCCACTATCATAAGCTCTAAATTCTGCCCAACAGCCATAATTTCTGGCAGTAATTTTATGAGCGATTTCATGGAATAAAAAGGCGGGACAAATTACCAGACCTAGTATTATTCCTGATTTGATAAAATTAAAAGGGTCGGATAATGCGTTGAAAATCCCATTTGTAGCAAAAAATCCTAATGCTACAGTAAAGGCTAACACAGCCTTAATTAGATGATCTTTTTCTAATTTTGAAAAATGCCAAATAGAACCAGTATGGATTCTTCTAGGTTGATTTTGATCCTGTGAAAAAGATCTAAAAAAAGGTTGACCCGCAACTCCAGTGACCACTCTAACATGTGGTTTACGCCAATTACCATCGTCTCTAGCACGAGTATGGGTCTTAGAATTGCTACCAATTTTATCAAATGGGTCATCATCTAACCACCCTGCACGGGGGTCACGTTTTTCGGCCATTGTAATAACCCATAGATTCATCTTGTTTGAATGCTCGTAATTTCAATCTTCATCTAATAGTTCATTTACATCTTCTAGTAATTCTTCCCAATAGGACTCACTAGCCTCTGGATTTTTATCACTAATTTTCGATAAAAGTTCTTCTATATCTTCAGAATTCAGTACTTGATTGCTTCTTTTTCTATTATTGGCTACATCACGAATGAGTGATTTTTGAGATTTATTTCTTTGTAATTCAAATCTTTGACGAACTTCGTCGGCTGTTTTAGGCTGGGATTTTCCTTGATGTTTGTCTATCAATGATTTGTAATAAGACATAGTTTCTGAATGTACAGTATTTTCGATGAAATCACCGGGATTTGCAAGCATAGTAATAAATTCCCTTGAAAGTCTGTCTGCTTTGGAAATCGCGACTCCTGAAGATATTTTATCACGTACTTTCACATGCGATGAAATACAATCTCTACACCTCTGCGATCCTGCAATATCTGGAGCATCACAAGACAGGCAGCAAACGGAAAAACCCATTTGTTCCATTGCTCGCCTTGGTAGTGACATATTGGCAAGGAAACATACTTTGGCAATGAATCCTACTAGTAATCGAGTACTTTTTAACGTAAACAGTATTTGATAAATGGAATATTACAGTAAAATGACTATGCGACCAGTTGAAACTGATTTGGGTGTTGCTGCATGTTTGATAAAAGAAAGTAAAATTCTTCTGGTAAAAGAAGCAAAGGGACCGCAGAAATATCTCTGGGGATTGCCTAAGGGATCTGTTGACAAAGGGGAATTGCCCCATTTTGCTGTGAGACGTGAATTGAAAGAAGAGTGCGGTATAGATGCTCAAGTGAAAGGTTTGGTTGGTTTGAGAGAATGTATAATTAAACAAACACCAGCAATTTTTCTGGCCTATTATGTAGAGACTGAAAATCCAATTGTAAATATAGATAATAATGAAATTATTGATTATGGTTGGTTTGAGTTAAATGAATTTCAAAGCCTTTCTTGGATTAGTGATGCTATGAGACAGCTTGCAGAGAAAGCTGTAAGTAATTTTAATGGAAGTATGATTGATTATTCCGAAATAAAAGATAGAAGTTATTTCTTATATCTCTAATCTAACTATTTGCAGCATCTGGGCTCTGTGGCGTGATTAGGACATTGCCTGAATCACTTGAAACATGAGGTATTGATAACTCTGAGATTGATGGTAAGATATGTATTGTACAACTAGGGCCACAGGCAGGGGCAAGATAATCTTCGCCTGATTCAGTGAATACGATATTAATCCCGTGACCTGCAGGAAGTATAGCATCAATTGCTTGAAATTCCATCATCATTGTAACTTGTTCTGAGGGCAATACTGTTTGAGGTTCATAACCTCCAGCATGGTATCTGATATCCATAGTAGCATGGCCGAGTCTAATGCCGGTCTCTGAGTCTCTTAACTCTGCGAATATCTGACCACCATCCATCGTCGCTACCGCTTCTAAATGAAGTCTAATTAATCCCGAAATTAAGATATCTTCAGTTTCTGAAAGTGCGGAGCATGTTGTAGTAACAGTCTGCCCGCCTCCAACAACTGGGGCTCCCCCACCAGTAAATGCACCCGAGCTAGAACAGTCTGATAGCGGTAAATTATACCATTCTATATCTTCAGGGGGCCATGTTTCTACTATACGCCATTGACCATCGTTTCGTTGAACTTGGGCATTCAGATCGGGTTGAGGGCCGATTCCTTTCAAATAATATTCGTACCATTCAAATAAATCTTGAGCCCAGTCCCAACGAGTCATGTTGTGAATTGCTTCTCCTCCATATCCACTATCTTGTGCATTATGTTTTGTCCATTGATCTGGATAATTATGTTCCCATTGTCCGAGTATTCCTCTAATTTCAAAACCTGCATCGATATAATCTTGATACCAATTTACACCTATAGGTCCTCCGAATACTTGATGCGGGTCAACATTCCAATCCTGTAAACCTTGGACCCAATAAACGCTGCCGTTCCAATTTTCAAACGCTTTGTCAATGTGACTTCTTTCATCGTAATAATTTGACATGTATGGGTCTAATTCACCGGCCCCATAAGTGACTGGGCCTGCGAATAAACCCTCTATTATATCTGGACATACGTTATCTAAATCATCTTCATTGTAATCTACTGTACTAGAAAAATAATTCATATGCATAACTTGACTTCTGGCCTCAGCACTACCATTTTTGTACAATAAAGGATGTAGAGCAGTTGTTCCTGAAATTGGTACAATAGTCTTCAAATATTCACTACCCAAGGCCGCGGCTTCCCATTGTGTTGCTCCTTCGTAGGATTTACCATATAGACCAACGTGACCATTTGACCAATTCTGTGAACCAAGCCATTCTACAGCACTGTGTATACCCAAACCTTCACCTGCGCCGCGATAATCGAAGCATCCACTGGAAAGTTCAGTTCCAAATACAGCAACCTGGGCAAATGCATACCCATGAGGGACGAAATTTTCGAAAATAAATTCTCCTCTTCCTGCACTTACAATGTTAGTCGGAGAAGATTCATCTCCTTGGGCACCATATGAATAGTAAGGACTAATGACAGCAATAACTGGAACCTGTTCACCATCCAAAGTATTGCTTGGGAGCCAGTATGAAAGATGGACTTCTGATGTTTCGGGACCTGTTTCCCAAATTTCAGAAGTATCCACTTCAATAAAAGCTTCTTGAACATCAAGTGCATAATGTGGCCCTTGTTCTAATATGTAAGAAAATGTGTGATTGTCTTGCCAGGTAAGTGTATGTCTATCGTAAATCGAAGGATATGTTACTTTTTCTGATATTTCATCCGTTGTTGAATTATTAGAAAATATACATCCTGACATGTTGACTAATATGAAAATTAATGCGATTGAGAACGCATGTAGACGATTAGCCATGGTTGTCGGGAGTGGTTTTAATATTGTAACCTATGTTTTGAAAAGGGTCTATTTCTCCGTAATGTCATGGGAGAAAATTTGGGTCATGAAAAAAGGTGGATTATTCTTGGAATAATGAGTCTGAGTCTTGTTATTGTGATGTTGAATAACGTTACTTTGAATGTAGCATTGCCTGAAATGTCCAAAGACTTGCAGGCTGACAATAGTGATTTGCAATGGATTGTTGATTCTTACGCTCTAATCTTTGGTGGGACCTTGTTAGTAATGGGCGCATTAGGAGATCGTTTTGGAAGAAAAAGAGCTTTGCAGTTGGGGCTGATTTTACTTGGTGCCGCTTCAGCGGCAGCCGCATTCTATGCAGATTCCTCAAATGATGTAATTATTGCTAGGGCTGCAATGGGATTTGGTGCTGCTTTAGTTATGCCTGCAACTCTATCTATTGTGATCGTGGTTTTCCCAAGAGAAGAAAGAGGGAAAGCCATTGGTATATGGACGATGATGGCAGGTATTGGGGCGCCTATCGGACTTCTAGTAGGGGGTTGGGCTGTAGAAAATTATGATTGGCAAATGGTATTTCTGATTAATGTTCCAATAATATTGCTGGCATTAGTTTTAGGATTGATATATGTTCCAAATTCAAAAGATAGTAAAAAGACTCCTTTGGACCCAATTGGAGCATTATTGTCAGTATCTGCACTCGGGACTATTTTGTATGCAATTATTGAAGCACCCTCACTGGGTTGGACTAGTCAAGAGATTCTTTTCATTGCTGTGTTAGCAATAATCTTGGCTTATTTATTTGTAAATTGGGAAAAAAGAGTAGAATACCCGATGTTACCAATTAATTTCTTTAAATTTAAGGGTTTTTCTTTAGGATTAATAGCAATAATGTTGGCTTCTTTCGTGATGTTTTCATTCATGTTCACGCAAATGTTACATTTCCAATTAGTAAGAGGGCATACAGCTCTTGAAGCGGCAATTAGATTCCTTCCACTTCCATTAGGATTAATGCCAGCAGCAGCAAATAGTGATAGGTTGGCTGCTAAATTTGGAAGTAACAATGTTATCTCTACAGGGTTGGTATTAATGACGATTGCAATGGCTATATTTACTACCGTTGAAATTAATTCGGAATATAGCAGATTAGCATGTATTTTCTTGTTACTTGGATTTGGTATGGGCTTAACTCTGGCCCCGGCAACAACTGTAGTAATGGATTCTGTGCCTCCGAATAAAGCAGGAGTAGGTAGCGCCACAAATGATGCAAGTAGAGAAATAGGGGGAGCATTAGGTATAGCAATAGGAGGTAGCGTTCTGAACGAATACTATCAAAGAAATATGACTATCCCCGATGGTTTGGAATTGGGAGCTATTCCACTAGAGTCGTTTCCTGCAGCAATGCAGATCGGTGCGGAGATGTTAGAAAATGGCAATTTGTTGGGAGCAGTTTTGATAGAAAATGCACAACTTGCATTTATGGAAGGCATGATCGCTTCGGCAACAGTAATGGGAATAATTGCTATATTGAATGCTATCTTAGTTAAATTATACATGCCTAGAAAAATAATCAATATTTCTACAGAAGAAGAATGATTATCCTAAACGTCTTTTTAATTCGGAAATTAGTTGTCTTGGTATTGGACTTTCGACTTTCATTGCCTTTCCATTGGGATGTTTAAACCTGAGAGATGTTGCATGTAAACAAAGTCTGTTGATGCTAGCTTTACCGAATCCATGTCTCGTATCCCCTATTACCGGACAGCCTAAGTTTGCCATATGAAGACGGATCTGGGCTCGACGCCCTGTATCTATTTTTATTCGGATTAAACTGTGTTCAGGACCCGTGTCTTCTAACCACCAGTTAGTAATTGCTGATTTACCGGCACGACGCCCTTCTGGAACAAGTCTCATTCTCTTATCTTTCATTTCCTGAATACGGCCTGTTTCAACACCTGAATTAGTAGGTGGTTTGCGGTGAACTACTGCATGATATATTCGTTCAATAGAACGGTCTTTGAATTGTTCTTGTAGCATATCGCGTATTTCTGTTGAACGCGCGAATATCAAACATCCTGATGTTTCTCTATCCAGCCTATGGACAAGATGGGCTCTAGTCTTCCCATTTTCCCAAGCCCAAGCAAAAACACGAGAAAACATGGTATCTGCTTCGCCTCGATCTGTCGCTACTGAAAGAAGTCCTGCTGGTTTATTGACTACTATTACTGATTTGTCCGAGTACATAACTTCGGGTTCTGGAATTGTAGTTTTGTATTTACCAGCAGTTTCATTACCATCTGATTTTGAAAGTACTGTAATTGTAGTGCCAGGAGAAATTATTGTATTGCCCTTATTCACTTTGATCCCATCTGCTATTACACGTCCGTGATCGACCATTCTTCGAAGAGAATTCTTTTTTGCATCAGGATGTAATAATGACAGAATATCAATCACGGTTGCTTCTTCTTCGACCGTGATGTTTGGGTCTGACATAGTCTTGGGGCATGGTTCAAGCCATTCAAGTTTCTTAATTCGTTATTGGATATGTAGAAAATATCTATATGCCTAACCTTAAAGGGAAGTATAAGAGTATATTGATACTTTGAAAGGAGAATTTATTATGGATGCAAAAACAATATTTCAACCAAAAATATGGTATATTATCTGTGGGGTTGTAGCCCTAATTGGTGGTATCGAGAATAACATAAACGCCGAGACATGGGCTGAAAGTGCATGGGGTGCAGAGGGGGTTAACGACCAAAGTCTTGCGATGGAGGTCCTCTTTGGCTTATTTATGGCAGGCTTCGGTGCAATGGGGTTGGCCTGTGCTTTCGTCTTAAGTGGTTCATCTCAAGCTAAATTTGCTATGGCAAACGGTAGCATAATGATGGTGTTTTTCTTAGTCATGTTTGTCGTACTTGGCGATACTGGATACGAAATGCCCGGAGTTCTTTGGTTGATTCCTCCATTCCTATTTTTAGGCGGATTAACTACAGCGGGATATTTACATAAGGATGGTCAATAATATGGACTGGAAAAAAGAAGTTCTAAATCCGAAATGGTGGTTAATAATTACAGCCCTGATACATACATTCGTCGGGGTACTGTTTCCAATGGATCCGGATAACGACAATGAGCTGATGATAAACGGAATATTCCTAATTATCCCTGTTATTATGCTCTATGCAGCATTCATGACTGAGGGTCGAGATCGTGCAAGATTGACAGCAGTAGTCGCGGGACCAATTTTTGTGTGGTTCGTTTTATGTATAGCATTGGGGCTTGAGATTACATATACAACGGATGCGGTCTCTTGGGAATTTGCTGACAATGTACCTCCCCTCGTCTTCTGGGGCATGACTGCTCTAACAGGCGTACTGGGTTGGAATATGGAGAGTGAATAGTATGATCGATACGATCCTAGACCCTCAGATCTGGCTGGTAATCGTCGCACTGATGCACGCCATCATGGGAGTTATCCTCCCCACCGACTGGCAGGACGACACGAGCAAACTCGTTAGCGGTTGGTTCCTTCTATCCACAGTCACGATGCTGGGTACGGCATTTTTGCTAGAGGGAGAGGAGATGGCTAAGATGGCTGTCTTAATCGCTGGCCCTATCTGGGTGTGGTTCGTCATCATATGCGCGCAGGGGCTGGAATACAACTTGGGCAAGAACCAGATCACAATGAACTGGAAGGAAAACGCCCCCCCGTTGTTAATTTGGGGAATTTTGGCGTTGAGTGGGCTTTTAGGTTCCGGATGGATTTAAGATAATTGAGGGTTTATTTTGGACAAAACTGTCCTGACATTGAAGATCTGTGGCTGGTCTAGCATTGCTATGGGCATGGTTTTCTTTCTCATACCTGAATGGTATGCGGAATTAGAAGGTGCGAATACTGAAAATATTGCTTGGCTAAGAAACCTAGGTGCAGCCTTGGTTGCTGTAAATGGAGTAGGCGCTTTACTAGCTGCTAGAGACCCAGTTGCAGAACGAAATTTATACGATATTGTGATGCTGGCTTCAGTTCTGGAAACTGTAGCTTTAGGCTGGTCAACAGCGGCATGGGAATTTTCTGCCACCGAGGAGATTTTTATTACTGGGCCACTAGTAGTTGCAGCTTTGGTTAGTATTGCATTAATTGCATTCCGTCCTAAATCAATTAAGCGGTAATGTTAACCTTTACGACCAAATATTGCTAAAGTCCCTAAGAAACCTGGCTTGATACCTACACGTCGTGTTTCAACATTGGTGAATCCAGCATCAATCATACCTTGTCTCCATTGTTCTTCACTCAATGTTGTCATATGTACATTGAGAGATTTTGGCCAATCATGACTCTCTACATTTTCCAAATAATGATCAACACCTGCAATTAAAACTCCTTTTTCATTCAACCATTCACCAAAAAAGACTTTCAACATATCTAATGGATCTTTAAGATAATATAAAAATTCCATCGAGTGGATCAAATCAAACTTCTGTGAAGGTTTCCAGCCCGGAAGTTTCGCTAAATGAAATTCGCCCATACTCTTTTGTTTTGCCTTGTTAATCATTTCAATAGAGCCGTCAATACCGACTACCTTACTACAATTATCATTTGATTGTAATTTGCGACATACCCAGCCATTTCCGCAACCAACATCTATCGCTGAAAATGGTTCTTCAAGCATAGGAATGGCGATGTTTAACATTTCAGTGACTGAATTAGCGTGACCGCTTTCCATTCCTTCGTCTCTATTTCTAAGAGCCCATTCCGAGAACACTTCTGTCGCATCACGAATTGTCATAACAATGCCGATAGATACCTATTGCAAGAAGATTTTTATTTTAATTATCAAAATTTTCTATAACATAATTTACAGCGTTTTTGAAAATCTTCATTCCTTCTCCTTCGCCATGCTCTATGTCTTCTCTAGTCCAAGTTGCGCCCAACCATGTTGAATGATTGGCTTCAGGATGAGGCATTAAACCGAACACTAATCCTGATGGATCACATACACCTGCAATGTTTCTCCAGCTTTGATTGGGAGAAATTGGATACGGTAATACTTCATCACTTGAAGAGGGATATTCAGTTGACGGGTCTACATATTTCACAACTAGTTGTCCTGCTTCGTTCCAGTTGTCGAGTAGTCTCTTGTCTGCGGTTACGAACTTCCCCTCGCCATGGCGTACAGGCACCCTGATTCTTGTCAACCCTTTAGTCCAAATACAATGGCTATTAGAGTCGAACTCTAACGTCGCCCAACGATTTTCATAATGCCCTGAATCATTTAATGCTAAAGATGCTGTTTGAGTTAAACTGACATCATCATCTCCCGGTAATAGCCCCATTTTCACGAGGACTTGAAAGCCATTACATATCCCAATTACTGGTTTGCCAGATTTGACAAAATTTCTCACTTGTTCTCGTAAGCCAAAACGTAACCTATTACCCATTAATCTGCCACTTCCTAAATGATCACCAAAAGAAAAGCCTCCTGGTACCGCCATAATATGGTAATCTTCTAAATTTAATTCTCCATTGACTAATCTGTTCACATGTACTCTATCTGCTTTAGCCCCAGCCATTTCGAATACGGCCATTGTTTCCGTTTCACAATTAATTCCAAAACCGGAAAGAACAGCTACCTTAGGGATCATTAACTTCTACCTCCATTCAAAGTACCTTTCCAGGAATCCCTCAGTTCAGACATTGAACCGACCAATACAAGATTGTTGGAGTCTGTAATTGTTATTTTATCACCAGAGCTGACCTTTCCTATGTAATTACATTCATGTCCTTTCATAAAAGTCTCAAAAATCTCGGAATTTTCAGGCTTTATGCTGACTAATATTCTGCCAAGACTCTCTCCGAATAGAGCGCCCCAATAATCTAAATTAATATCAGCATTAAATAAATCTGAAATGTCCAAGTCTGCTCCTGAATCACAACCAAAACAACATTCAGCAATTGCAGCGGCAAGACCGGCGTCGCTGCAATCATGAGCACTGGATACTAATCCATTTGACATGGCTTTGGTCAGACTGCGATAGAGAGATAGATTCCTAGATGTGTCAATTTGAGGGACTTTTCCCCCAATTCCGCTTTCTCCATTTGATTCGTCGCGAAGCATGAATGCTAATTCGCTAGCACCTAACTCTTGATGGGATTCGCCTACAACATAAACCATGTCTCCAACTTGTTTAAAGTCGCTAGAAACCGCCTTTCTTACATCTGAATGATTACCGATTAAGCTGAATAAAAGCGTTGGAGGAACACTGATTTTTTCACCGTCTAATGTGGCATCATTTTTCATAGAATCTTTACCACTTATACATGGTAAATTATATGCTCTACATACTTCATCTAACGCTCTATTTGCTCTAACTAGTTGTGCTAATTTATAACGTCCGTCAGGTGTTTTCATAGATTCTACAGGGTCAGGCCAACAAAAATTATCAAGTCCGGCGATTAAGTCTAAATCTACGCCAACACATACTGCATTCCGCAATGCCTCGTCTATGCTGGCAGCCGCCATAGCGTATGAATCAATATCTGAATATCTTGGAACTATTCCATTGGAAATAACTGCTCCTTGTGTTTTTCCTTGAATTGGTGCAATTACTGCTGCATCTCCGGGAGCATCATGATTTACTCCACAAAACGGTTTAATCACTGATTGTGCAATGACTTCGTGATCATAAGATCTTACCCACCATTCTTT
>DDKW01000003.1:15129-31620 GCA_002339805.1 Dehalococcoidia bacterium UBA2588
GATCTTACCCACCATTCTTTACTAGCAACATTAGGTCTAGCCATCAATCTGGATAGAATTTTTCCCATTTCAACTGCATCTGCGGATGGGAATAAAATTGGGCGGTGTTTTGGGGCTTTCCATTCTGATTCTAATTGCAATTGGGGACAACCGTCATGTAAGAATGAAATTGGTAAATGAGCAACTGTTTCATCACCATAACGTACAACAAATGCTCCTGAATCAGTAAATTCGCCCACCGCAGTGGCTTCAACTTCGTGCAACTTTGCTAGCTTTTCGAACTCTTCACAGTCTTCAGGATTAATTCCTATAGTCATCCTTTCTTGTGATTCTGAAACTAATATTTCCCATTTACTTAGTCCGGGCTGTTTCAAAGGCACTGCTGCTAAATCTAAATCTGCACCACCAGTCAATTCTGCTAATTCGCCTACGCTACTAGATAGTCCCCCTGCACCATTATCAGTGATTACTTGTATTAATCCTAAATCTCTAGCCTCTAGTACCATATCTATCATTTTTTTCTGAGTGATAGGGTCTCCTATCTGAACTGCAGAAGAAGGGCTATCTTCGGTCAACTCTAGACTGGAAAACGTTGCTCCATGAATGCCGTCACTTCCAACTCTTCCACCAACCATGTAAATGATATTTCCTGGTTTTGGAGTTTTATCATGACTCTGTCTTCCATCTGCTAATTTCCTGGGCATTATACCAACAGTACCGCAATAAACTAATGGTTTGCCTAGGTACCTTTCATCGAAAACGATTGAGCCGTTGACTGTTGGAATTCCTGATTCGTTACCGCCCGCTCTTACTCCGGCATGTACTCCCCGAAACACCCGAGAGGGATGGAATAGTCCTTCAGGTAAACGACCGGAATAGTCTGGAGGTCCAAAGCAAAATACATCTGTATTAGCTATTGGTCTTGCACCCAATCCAGTACCCAAAATATCTCGATTTACTCCCACTATTCCTGTCATTGCGCCGCCATAAGGATCTAACGCACTTGGAGAATTATGTGTTTCTGCTTTGATACAAAGGCTCCATGATTCGTTCCAAGCAATTACTCCTGAGTTATCATGAAATATGCTCAATAGCCAATCAACTTCAGATTGTATGTCCAAAGTCGGTTTCATAATATGAGTTTTGAATAATGAATCGATGTAAGTATCTTCACCTGTCTCATGATCTACGTGATGAATATTGGCTGCGAATATTTTGTGACAGCAATGTTCCGACCACGTTTGAGCGAGGCATTCAAGTTCTGCATCTGTTGGAGCATTTTCTGGAAGTCCTAAATTCTTTCTTGCAGAACGGACTGCCGGTTTTCTGTAGTTTGCTTGGATTGCTTTCATTTCTTCTAAATTTAATGCTAAAAGACCCTTTTCACTAATATCAATTAATTCTTCATCACTAACTTCTAGATTTACTGTTGCTGATGGTTGTTCTGTCAGTGGTGGTCGCTCTGGGAATTCTAAGTTTGGCCATTTTGAATTCAAACATTGTTTTCTATCAGAAATACTTGCCCGTTCAATCATTTGATTGTGTAACTTACTCGTTAGCCATGTGGGTGAAATATTGTTTGGAACGCCCCAGAATAAATATGTCATAGTCGTAGAAACTTGTGATTTATCCGATGCTTTCGGAAAAATTGTTGTTAGTCCGTCTAGGCCTGCTTGCCCTGCATTATCTGTAACTCCTGGTTTGAATCCAACAGTAATTGCAATTTCGGGCAATTTTGGAAATAGTTTTTTATTGTCAATTAGTGATTCGTTCAATGATCCGAATTCTATGATAGGGTCTGCAAATAAATCATAAATCGCACTTTTAGCCTGCTTTTCTGAAATATCAGTTTTTACTTGGTAGCCTAATATTACTCTCACAGAATCTACTGAAATAGAATAATCAGAATCCAACATTGCTTTGATAGATTCTCCGCGAGCATCGGTTAAACCTTCTATATCGCGAGTGGTAACTTGGAAGTTAAAAATCTGTACTTGGCCCATCTGGTTCCGCCCCCTGTGAGTAGTTCTCGTAACAACTCGTCAATAATCAAACTGGTGCGGAGCATAGGCTTAATCTCGTAAAAATAGGCGATGAGTTAACATACCTATGGTATGTGTTTGAGAGCATGGAGGCTCAGACAGTATGGGGTTCAAGGTGGGAAAATTGTGCAAATCCTCTAGCCCATCGCGTTATGGAAGTAGCAACAAAAAAGGAGTCGCTTGTTTGTCTAGCGGCTGACATGGAGTCGATATCTGATTTAATCGAATTAATTACTGAAGTAGGCCCATATATTGCGGCTTTAAAGACTCATGTAGACATGGTAAAAGACTTCAATAAAGAAGATTGGAGGGAGTTAACAGAATTAGCTACTTCGTTGGATTTAGTACTTTTTGAGGATAGAAAATTCGCGGATATCGGAAAAATCTCTCAAAATCAAATGGCAGGAATCTATGATATTCGTTCTTGGGCAGATATTGTAACCGCACACCGAATTTCAGGTCCAGATATTGTAGACGGGATTGCAGCTGGTTGGGCGGATGTAGAAAGAATTGGGGGGGTTTTACTATTGGCGCAAATGTCAAGTCGCGGTAACCTTCTAAATGCGAATTATACAAAAAATACTATTGAAACAGGAAAAGGTTCTCCTCACGTGATAGGATACATTGGAAATGGAAGTTCTGCAGAAGAAATTAAAGATTTGAGATCTTTAGTTGGAGATAGTCAGATGATTTGGACGCCAGGTATTAACTTAGATTCTAGTGCTGGAAAAATGGGTCAAAGATATGGGGACCCCAAAGACAGTATAATGTCTGGAGCAGATATTATTATTGTTGGTTCAGGAATTCATGGTCAAAGCGATCGCGTTGCAGCGGCAAAAGCATATGCTAATGCTTCATGGAACGCAATCCTTGAACGAGGGAAATAGATGGCGCCATATGAAGAAGTTGTTCTTTATGCAATATACTGGTTCGCAGCGATTGGAATTTCACTTCTAACCATATTCATCCTTGCAAGAGAAGTTCTGAAACGATGGCGTCTCAATTATCGTCTAGAAAATAATGATGAAACATTACTGAATGATTCTTCAGTAAAAATTGAAGTTATTACTAGTGCGCCTGAAGGAAGTTCATTTGTTGAATCTGTTCCAGCAGTTCTAATTGATAATACTGAGTAATTCATCATAATACTCTTGTAAATCGATATATTCCAAATAGTGAGCAATACCCAATGCTGTGCTCAGAAGCAATAATGATAATATCAGGAGTTTTAATTTTCTCCCTCGTTTCTTCTTGGGCTTTTCAATTACTGGATCAACTAGTAAAGGAGGTAATTCTGGAAGCGGCGGTAATTCTGGAAGAGGAGGTAATGCTGGCTCTTCTAACTCGGGATATAAAGTATCCAAGTCTGAAAGCCCGGGAGCTTCGGGGATGTCGCCCATAATTTCATCCCATTTTCTATCTATATCGTTGTATGTTACTGGTGTAACAAGTGTCGTAACCGCGCCTGAGGAATATGCCGCATCTTGGGTTTTGGATAGTCTTGCTTTACTGGAGACAAATACAATTCTTGCATTGGGATCTGTCTCTCTCATTTCAAGTGCAGCAATGTGTCCATCCATTGTCGGTAAATCTAATGCTAAAAATACTAATCCAGGCTCTAAACGAACATATTCGTCTACCGCCTTATCGCCATCTTGACATATTTCAGTGGACCATTCTCTTCGAGACATTATGTTTCTTAGTCTACCCTCTAAGATAGAATTGCCAACTACGACAAGGGCTACACGTGACATCTCAAACTGCACACAAGGGGTATGATACATGAAAGACCCGGTGTGAAAGTCAATCTAATATTGAGTCTAAAAACCATTCAGGATCAAAATCTTTGAGGTCATCATAGCCTTGACCGATCCCTGCTAAAACAATTGGCCTACCAGTAGCATGCGCTATAGAAAGTGCTGCACCACCTTTTGCATCAGTGTCCAATTTACATAATGTAACGCCATCAAAATTTAATATTCTTTGAAATTCTTTAGCTTGTGTTACAGCATCATTGCCTGCTAATGCATCGGCAACAAATATTACTAAATGTGGTTGTGTGATTCTATGCACTTTTCGAAGTTCTTCCATTAAGTTTGTTTTATTTTGCATTCTTCCCGCGGTATCGATAATGACAATATCGTCGCCTTTAGCCTTGGCACTCTCTATAGCATCTCTAGAAACTGCTGCTGAATCTCCTCCTCTCTGACTTTTGATACAACGGACACCTATTCTTTCGGCATGAGTTGCGAGTTGATCTATTGCTCCTGCACGGAAAGTATCCGCCGCGGCTAAAACAACAGAATATCCTTGTCCGCTAAGACGATGGGCGATTTTAGCCGTAGTTGTTGTCTTACCAGTGCCATTAACTCCGACTATCATTATCGATACGGGGGTTTCTTCGGCCACAAACGACTGGATGGTTCTATCAAAATCCCAATATCCTGCCTCAAGCAAATTTTGTAACGATTTACGTACTATATTTTCAACTATATTCTCCAACCCTATTCGGGTATCAATTCTCGAGCCGATTAAATTTATTTTTAGCGTATTAATCACTTCTGTAACTGCTGAATGCCCCATATCAGACTGTAGAAGTTCTTCTTCTAGTTCAAATAATATTTCGTCCAATACTGGCCCTCCACGGATTATTTGTCCTCCTTTGGTAACCTTAGCATCCGATAGGTCTATGGCGAACTCTTTTACAAGAGGTACTAATTCTCTACCCGTTGTTGTTTTCATACGATCTATGGGTTTACTCTGAGTTGAGCTCGTGGTTTTTTTCTTATCTGCTTTTTCTGATTGTTTTGCAATTTTTCTGGCCCTTTTATCCACATCCTTAGAAAATGGATTTTTTGCTGTGTCTTCAGTAAAATCGTCCCATTCATCTTCTTCTTTTTCTTCAATATTAACGTTATTAAATATCTTTTCTTTGTTTCTGGATTCTTCAATAGCGGTGAATAATTCTTCTCTTTTCTGAAGTATCTCTTCTGCCTCAACTGAATCGTCTTTGACAGTGATCTGTTTTCTATCAACAGCATCCTTTGTCTTTTTCTTAAATCGATCGAATAATCCCATATTATCACTTAATCATCAAGAGTTAGTTCTGTACCACGTTTTCTTTTTTTGCGGGGTTTATTCGGTGAATTGTCTTGCAGTACTTCTTTTTTATCTGGTATTTCTTCTATATTTTCGGACTGTAAAGTAGTCATCTGTTCATTGAAAACATTGGCCAATGAAATTGTTGTTTCTTCGATAGCGCTGAATTCCATTTTCATTTTATTCATTAGTTCTAGAATTTCTTCGGTTCTCTGAGTCAAAATCTCGATTGCTTCTGAAATTGGTTTTTCAGCCTGAACCCTACTCCCAATATCTATTACAGCTCCCGTTTTGGAAGGAATGTCTGCCACGATTTGGACTCCAGAGCCCAGAGGGATCATTGCACCTTTTGCGCCACTATCAGGAATTGCAGATAATGTCTCAATTGTTTGGAGTTGTTCTATCCTGATTTGTTCTAATCGTGACATTTGTTGTTCAATAGATTCCATTCTCTGTCGATTTAGTTCGACCTGTTGTGCAATGCGTTGCAATTCTGCTTTATCCACTGCGCTCATTGAACTGCCGAAGTTGCCGCCTGTCAAGAAGGCGTCGCAAAAGCAATTCAAATCAATTAGTAATAAAATGGATTATTTTATTGGCTGCTTCTTCTGCAGTAATCTTTGTAGTATCAATTCTAATTTCTGGATTTTTGGGCTCTTCATAAGGGCTAGATATACCCGTAAAATTAGGGATTTGTCCTGAACGAGCCTTTGCATACAAACCTTTGACGTCTCTCTCTTCACAAATCGATAATGGTGTGTCTACAAATATTTCAACAAATTCATTTTCAGACATTAGGGAACGTACCATTTTTCTTTCTGATTCGAAGGGAGATATGAAAGAAGTGATGCAAATTAGGCCACTATCTACCATTAATTTAGCTACTTCTCCTACTCTCCTAATATTTTCAACGCGATCCGCTGATGTGAATCCTAAATCTCTATTGAGTCCGTGCCTTATATTGTCTCCGTCAAGTGTGATTGTATGTTTTCCGAGTGCTTGCAATTTCTTCTCTAATATATTTGCAATAGATGA
Source organism: Dehalococcoidia bacterium UBA2588 (assembly GCA_002339805.1). Classification (GTDB taxonomy): domain Bacteria; phylum Chloroflexota; class Dehalococcoidia; order Lucifugimonadales; family UBA3495; genus UBA2588. The sequence continues at coordinate 21,306 of DDKW01000003.1, forward strand.
TTTTCCTGAGCCAGATAATCCGGTAAACCATATTATTTTGGGAATTTGTGATTTTTGTTTTGATCTTGATTCTTTAGAAACATCCATTTTTTGCCAATGAATATTTTCTGAACGATGAAGTGCGAAATCAATTAACCCCATCCCTACAGTGTTATTCGAAAGTCTGTCTATCACAATAAATCCGCCCATAGTCTGATTGTTTTCATAAGAATCAAATGCTATTCTTTTATCTAATGAAATATTACAAACGCCTATTTCATTTAATTCCAAAGTCTTGGCGGGTAAATGATCTAGGGTGTTGACATCGATACGGTGTTTTAGTCTGCCCAAAGTTAGTAATGCGGTTTGTGTATTTGATTTGAGAATATATTGCCTTCCAGGAATCATAGCAGCATCACTCATCCACAAGATTCGTGTTTGAAATTGATCTGATTCGCTACATGGGTCTGTGGAAGCTGCAATAATGTCTCCTCTTGAAACATCTATATCATCATTCAACGTTATAGTAACAGATTGCCCGGCTACTGCTTTTTCTAACTCGCCATCCCATGTTACTATGCTCCCTATTGTTGATTCTCTTCCACCGGGGTGTAGTCTGATCTTGTCTCCAACTTTTGTTTCGCCACTAGCAATCAATCCTGTGAATCCTCTAAAGGTCGAATTTGGGCGGTTTACCCATTGGATCGGCATCCTGAAAGAAGATGTTTCCTTTTGGTTTCGTACCTCAACATTCTCAAGATATTGCATAATCGTTTCACCACTATACCATGGTGTTTTCTCACTTTTCTCCACAACATTGTCTCCAAATAAAGCCGAAATCGGCACTGCTGTGATTGATTCTACATCTAGTGCATCGTTCGCAAAATGAGTATAATCCGATACAATTTGATTGTAAACTTCTTGTGAATAGTTAACTAAATCTAATTTATTTACGGCTAATAATACTTTTTTAACGCCGACCATTGACACGATAAATGAGTGTCTTCTTGTCTGTGTAAGGACTCCCTGTTCTGCATCTATTAGGATTATTGCTACGTCAGCAGTTGATGCTCCTGTTGCCATATTTCGAGTATACTCTTCATGACCCGGCGTGTCTGCTACGATATATTTTCTTCTGTCCGTAGAAAAAAATCTGTAGGCCACGTCGATTGTAATCCCTTGTTCTCTCTCAGCGGCTAATCCATCCACTAGTAATGCAAAATCAATTTCATTCCCTTGGGTGCCTATTTTTTTTGAGTCACTTTTTAATGCTGATAGTTGGTCATCAAAAAGCATCTGAGATTCATACAACATTCTACCTATTAGTGTTGACTTTCCATCATCAACAGATCCGCAAGTGATGAATCTGAGAAGACTTTTTTCTTCATGTGATCTAAGGTATGAATTAATATCTGTAGAAATTAACTCACTAACATGCGCCATTAGAAATACCCCTCTTGTTTCTTTTTTTCCATTGATGCGTTTGAATCATGATCAATAGTTCTACCTTGTCTTTCAGATGTTGTAGTAAGTAGCATTTCTTGAATAATTTCAGGTAATGTATTCGCTTCGGATTCTACAGCGCCTGTTAATGGATAGCAACCCAAAGTCCTAAATCTGACACTTTTGAGTTTTGGCTGTTCGCCTTTTTCTAAAGGAATCCTGTCATCGTCGACTAATATTAGAGTTCCGTCTCTTTCGACCACCGGTCTTTCCTTAGAAAAATATAATGGCACTATTGGAATTTTTTCAAGATGAATATATTGCCATATATCTAGTTCTGTCCAATTGGAAAGGGGGAAAACTCGTATGGACTCTCCTTTATTTTTCCTTGAATTATATAAATTCCAAAGTTCAGGTCTCTGATTTTTGGGATCCCATCTATGTGTAGAGGTTCTGAATGAAAAGATTCGTTCTTTGGCTCGGGATTTTTCTTCGTCCCTCCTAGCACCACCGAACGCAACATCAAATTGGTATTTGTCTAGAGCTTGTTTTAATCCATCAGTTTTCATTACGTCGGTATGTTTTGAAGAGCCGTGAATAAATGGATTCATTCCCATTTCTTTGCCTTCAGGATTGATGTGAACGATTAATTCTACTCCCAAGTCTTTTGCAGTTTTGTCCCTAAAATCAATCATTTCTGAAAACTTCCACATAGTATCGATGTGCATGATTGGGAATGGAATTTTGCCAGGGTGGAATGCTTTTCTAGCTAAATGTAACATTACAGAAGAGTCTTTTCCGATAGAATATAACATCACTGGATTTTCTGCTTCGGCCACCACTTCTCTCATAATATGGATGGCTTCTGCCTCCAAAGCGTCGAGGTGGGACATGTGTTTGCGTAGTACAGGGTCTATTTCACATCGACGGGTTTTGGTCTGTTTTAATTAAATGAAAAATATAATAAAAATATTTGATTTACTGTAATTCTACCCAATCCTCAGTCCAGCGGTTGTCGGCTGCAACGAGGAAATATGGATTTAACACATTTTCAACCAAATCATAATCTAGATTTTTACCCGATGGTCCCACTACAATCCCTCCTGCTCCAGACACTATAGCATGGGCTGCTGCTATATCCCAACAAGATGTAGGCCCGAATCTTGGGTACAAATCAGCAGATCCTTCTGCCACTATGCATGCTTTCAAAGAAGAACCCATGCGAACAAGGTCGTAATGACCTAGTTTTTTAGCAAATAACTCATCTTTCTCACCTCTATGTGTGCCACTGGCAACTAAACGAATAGGTTGTGGAGGAGAAGAGGGGTTGACCATCATCAAACCCGTTCCTCCGGGGCCTCTTCGTTCGGATGGAGTTATCGTACCCCCGAACCAAGTTGTTTTGGAAACGGGGGCGTGCACTACGCCGAAAATTGGCGTCCATCTATTTCTTTTCCGACTCATCAATGCTATATTTACTGTAAACATTCCATTTCTTTTGATAAATTCTTTTGTCCCATCTAATGGATCTACTAACCAGCAAGTATCGGAAGTAAGTGGGTTTCCTTCATTTCCTTCCTCAGATACTATAGGAGTATTGTCGATTTTTTTCAATTCTTCGACGATGAGGTTGTGGGCTGCTAAATCTGCTTCTGTTAAAGGCGACTTATCGCTTTTATGTTCGACTTTAATATTTTCAGATTTATTGTAAATATCAAGTATTGCATCGCCCGCTAACTCAGCGATTTGAACTATTTTATCAAAATCCAAAATTATCTCCCCAATTTAGAAATCTTGCATTTCTTTAGCCGCGGCATCTAATTTTTCTCTTGCTTCGGGCGAAAGATGGAATAAGTACGGGTCCTCTTCACCTACAATTTCTTTCCAAGAAGACATTGTTCTAGCCCATATTTCTTGTTCGGAATTCCATTCTAGCCATCTGTCTACAAAATCGCAATGGCGAATTATGTCCTCATCGTCCTCTGATAATTTTCGTAAAATAGTATTAGTTTGGGCCAATAGCATTCCAAATGGTGCATTAACTTTGTATGTAGTAAATGGATTTCTTTCTTGGACAACCGTCAAATGTTCTCTCCATAATCCGAGGAATACATCATAAACCCATCCAATAATTAATACCACGAATAATACAGAAATTGCAATTGCTCCGAGTCCCCAATACGTCATCGGAATTGCCAACATTTGCTGTTCTGATTCAAATCTCCAGCTAACGTAAGGCCACATTAACAAAGTTAGTGTTGTGATCCAAAAACCCATGGATATGAGGGTTTGACTTTGTTGGATACGCCAGTATTGACGCATGAAGGTTTTCTTCAACACGACCCTTCCTAGAGACTATCTGATTTCACCGTTACGTGTTAAAGTTGATTATTTGTCGCGAAAATGAGATACTACGACCGGGGCTGAAGACTCTGAAGGATCTATTTCATCAATTGAGTTAATTGTGATGTATCGTCTTTTAACGCCGTGACGGCTGCCAAAATTTGAGTATACTTTTTCTTTTACTTGTTCCTCATTTTCTGCGACTAAGTCGATGCAGAACTTTTGGTTTGTCTTTCCTTGGCGAAGTACCCCGTCTATCCGGTATGCTTGCATATTGTGACCGACCTTCGTCCTTAATATAAACGCCACGAAAACGGCAAAGCCAAGAATATTCAAAAATCGATAGATATACCTATAGTTTTACTCAAGGTTCAAGAACGTGTTAGTTGCGATGTTTATTGATTAATGATGGGTCCCTCTTCCTCTGTCGATTCTTCATCGGAGCAAGGGGAAGAATCATTAGAAGTGCGGTTGGGGAAAATTTCGCATGAAAAACTAGTTCAGGAAGTTATTTCGGTATGGAATGAAGCTATGAAGATAGAGCAGGAATTAGTAATTTCACGACAACGAACAAGGGCATTAGAATTGGAATTAGAAGCCATAGAGTTAGAGCAAGGAGATAGCTCTTCTGTCGCGGATCTCGAAGAGCAGTTGCGTGTGATGAAAATTCGTTATAATCAATTAGAGAATAAATTAGAAAATGAAAAAATCCGTAGAATAGATGGTGGCGGGCTTTCAGAAAGTCGCATACAAGAATTACAAGATGATAACTCTAGATTGCTTAAGGTTGAAGAGGAGCAGATGATTTTGATATTGGATATGGAGGCCCAAATAGATAGATTACTTGCTTCGTTAAAAGAGAGTTAAGCATTCATTTTTGAAATAAACTCAGTTAGTACATCTTGTAAAGCGTTAGCATCATCAAAAGACTCTGTTAAATTGCCTGTGATTATCCAATCTGCTCCTGCATCAGATGCGATTTTTGCCGTTTCTCCGTCTCTTATCCCGCCTCCTACAATGATTGTCAGTCCGCAAGATTCTCTGGCCGCTTTGATCAAATCGGCAGAAACCGGTGTTATTGCGCCGCTTCCCGCTTCGAGATATATTATTTTGAATCCGTAGTATTCAGCAGTTGTCGCATATGCAGAAATTCTTTCAGTTTCGGATGACAGGATGAGGTCTGCTTCACCGACTTCTCCAGCTTTACCTCCCGGTTCGCAGATAATATATCCCATTGGCAATGGAGAAATACCTGCTTTTTTAATGAATAAGGAGCCTGCAACTTGCTCTTCTATTAGATATCTAGGAGATTTGCTATTCATTAGCATCATGAAGGTTATTGCGTCTGCTGCAGGAGAAAGTGCCGCCGCACCTTGAGGGAATAGTACGACTGGAACTTTCCAATTTTTCTCCTCAAGACCGGAGTCTTGAGACGACGCCCATGCCACCAATTCAAGTGCTTCTTGTATAGCGACTACAGTATTATTCACGTTATTCATATCTGTGTCACTCGAACCGCCCACGAGTATCATTTTACTGCCTGCGGCAACTGCGGCGACTGCTCTTTTGGCTGCCGTATCAGGAGTCTGGTCCGCCGGATCAATCAAAATAGCGTGTCTTGTATTTTTTGTCTTATCACAAACATGCTCCAATGTGTGACTCTCTACTCCAGCCATATTAAGTCCTAGATACATCAAGCATCTAAAATTTTACAATAAATTATCTTTGAAATAATGATTCTGCGGCTTTGATGCCAATTTTGACCCTGTCTGATAATGCGGTACGGGGATCGGCCCCGTACCACTCCATTCTCTGTATCAAATTCTCGCCCATATTTTCTTCCTGGCTCCATATTTCCATTGTCTGATCCGGCCTGACCCCAAAAATTTCAATTTTTGTATCTGAAATTGTAACGCCTCCGTACCAGAGCTTGCCAACAGTCTCTTTTCTGAAATCTATAATTTTTTCAAAACTCATTTGGCCCATTCCTAAATATCCAGCACCATAGAAGTCTATTTTGTTCCCCTCAATGGTTTTTACTATAGTTTTCAGGTGTAGGTTTACTCCCCTCTGAGCAATAGATATTGAAAGAGACTTGACGAACCAAGAGTATCTTATCGCTGACGATTTGTCGTTAGGTTTTTGTTCGAAAAGATTACTATTCCAACTAATTGGGACTATTGGCCACTCAGAAAAAAGGCCCGGTTCTTCCCCATACATTCCAGACTCGGCCTTTTCATCAAATATATGGAGGTCAAAATTTGAATCAATGTCCAATAACGTATGTGCACATGTGAAAACTTCTATTCCAGAACCAATAATAGCGATTTTCATATTATCTTCTCATAGCAACGCATAATAATTAATTTAAATTTTTCAACGCTTTGAATGCAGTATTTACATGAACAGCAGTGCCTAAAGATAGAGCCGTCTCATCTACTTTAAACATAGGATGATGAACATCATAAACAGCATCTATATCGGGATTTCCCACACCAAGGAAAGAGAAGCATCCCGGTATTTCTTCAGTGTAATATGCAAAATCTTCGCCACCCATTATTGAGTCCATCTCTGATACTTTCTCATCCCCAAGTATTTCTTTTGCTGCTGATTTACCTAATCGCCAACATTCAGCGTCATTTATTGTGGGAGGATAGTCGTTGCCGGGGAAAGTTACCTCTGCTTCACAGCGATTAGCGATAGCAATTGACTGAGCTACTTCTTTGACTCTGTTTTGTAATTTAGAAATACCTTCACTAGTTAACGATCTTATGGTTCCTTGTAACTCCATGGTCGAAGGGATTACGTTTGTAGCGCTGCCCGCATTTGCCATTGTAATACTAATTACTCCTGATTCCAAGGGACTTAATTCTCGAGATATTAGTGTTTGTAATTCGACGATTATCTTTGAGCCGGTGACTACTGGGTCAATTGTATGGTGAGGTGCAGCTGCGTGTCCACCGTTTCCTTTAACTATAATTTTGATAGAAGATGTTGCGGCCAAAAGTGTTCCTTCTCTTGATGCAAGTGTGCCCATGGGCATTGTTCCTGCGACATGTAATGCGAAAATCTGCTGAACCTTAGGGTCTTGGAGAACGCCCTGTTCTCTCATCATTTTCCCTCCTGCCCCTCCTTCTTCTGCGGGTTGAAAAATTAATTTGATTGTTCCATTAATTTTGTCTTCATTTTTTTTCAATACTTTTGCAGCACCGAGTAACATGGCAGTATGACAATCGTGTCCACAAGCGTGCATCTTACCGTCTATTTCACTTTTGAAATCTATATCTGTCTCTTCATGAATAGGTAGAGCGTCCATATCTGCCCTTAGTGCAATACAGGGGCCTTTTCCGTTCCCTATGGTGCCAATAACTCCCGTGATTGCAATGTCTTTTCTATATGGAATTTTTAGATCTTTTAAGGTATTTTGAATAAGTCTACTGGTTTCGAATTCTTCATACATCAATTCTGGATTCCGATGTATTGTCCTTCTTTTATCTACGATCCATTGATGTATTTCTTTGGATTGAGAGGCTATCTCGCTGATTTCCATGGACACTGAGAAGATGCTTTATTATTAGAATTGTATTAATTTTAGAACTCTATGCTTACTGACTCTCGGGCTCTTTGTTCTGCTTCGTATAAGACTCTTTCTTGGCATCCTTTGAATGAGGCAACAATTGAGTCAGGTATTATCTCGATTGCTGTATTGAAATTTGTTGCAGAACTGTTGTATAACTGGCGTTGATCGGTAACAGAGTCTTCTATCTCCTTGTAATCTTCTTGTAATTTCAAAAAATTGGTATTTGCTTTCAAATCGGGGTACGATTCGGAAAGTGCTAATAATTTTGGCATTGCCTGTGAAAGCATCGATTCGGCCGCCATAACGCCGCTAACGTTACCTCCCTTGGATGCTTCTGCAAATGTCTTTCTTGCTTCAATCAAATCGCCAAAAATCTCTTTTTCGTGTTCTGCATACTGCTTAACAATCTTGACTAAATTTGGGATCATATCAAATCGTTGCTGAAGGATGGTATCCACGTTTGCCCAAGCTCTATCAACATCCTTTTCTAGTCTAACTAGTCTATTCCATGTACTGAAAAACCACATGATAAGGATAAGTGAAAATATTGTTATTCCCAAAAGAACTGCTATCGTCGCACCATTCATGACTATCCTACCCCTATGATAGTAATCAATCTTGACCCGGAATTGTGGTTTAACAATGAAGAAAATATACATTTAATAATTGGCATAAGCCAAATATGTTCCAATAATACAGCCTGCTGCAAGAATTCCTGGAATTATTTTGTACTCTACCTGTGATTTTACTTTTCCGAGCACTCCTAGTTCTGTGCCCCTCTCGAATCTTGCTTCAAAACCTACTCCACTTTCACCAACGACCTGCATTAGAGTTTGTTGGTAATTTGTCAAAGAATCATTTGATTCTTTAGCTCGACTTTTTGCGGTGCCGAGAATATAACACGGATCTCCTAAAGCTATTCCCCATAATGTCCATTTATGTTTTAATATAGTCCAGCCGCCGAAAGTAGTGGTGATTAACGAACCAAATATTTCTCCCAAATTTCGGTTGTGATCTATTTCCCACATTCGAAGATAATCTCCTAAATTTTTATGTTTGAATGTGTCCGGTTTAACAAGAGTTCCTCCAGTACCATCATGGAGAATAAAATCGTATCCTCCTTCTTTGATTTCTATAGTTTCCCACTTATATTCGGTCTTTGGCCTAGGCCCCTTGTCAGTCATTTCAACGGTGTATCTTTTAACATATATTTCGTACTTCCATTCCCATGCGTGTAGGTCATCACAAGTACGGCCTGGATCGTTACCAACCTGAACAGGGGGAGCGGGTGTTGAAGATCTTCGGACTTGTCCAACTAATTCCAATTCGCCTGCAGCCATAGATCTAACTTTTGAAGTAGGAATGTCAATAGTCAATTGCATCTTTGTTCCGGTCCTCCACATGATAAATGCATATGCAATAGAGGCTATGGCCGGGCCAAAAATTAGGGCACAAGCCATCACAGAACTATTTTCGGTATCCGATCCTGTTTCAAGTATTCCAACACCAGCATATACTGAGAGCATAGTGATTGGGATTGAGTATAAGGCCATGATACAAATCAAAACTCCATCTAGAGAAAAGCTAGCCGGTATAGGAGTTCCAATGATGGTTGGATGTTCGGATATTATGCCAGTGTCGTCAGGTCCATATCGATCTTCTTTATCCCAATATTCTGGACCTGGCGATTGGAAAACCCACCCTCTATCATCTTTTTTTGGGCTTGAAGAATAACTCCCATTCCAGAAACTTCCGGTTCGGCCTCCTTCTTCAGAACGTTGAATAAAATCTCTAGGTTTCTCTTTGATTCGGATTTTATTATATTCTTCTTGTAGCCTTGTAGGCGTCAAAATCACACCCAATAAACATCCAGGGATAACAAAAACTCCCCCCATAACCGCGCCTGTAAAATCATCATTAATCAGGGCAATAAAACTGACTAAAAGTCCGGCGCCTATAATTAGTAAAGAAATAATCCAAAGGAAAAAGGCCGCTCCTGAAGGTGGAGTGAAATCAAAAGATTTCCCGGCTCCGAATCGGACCTCCGGGTCTTGTTGCATAGTTTATTCATAATGACGAAAGGAGATTAAGTTTGACCCAGCAGTTAATTACTAACTCATTTTTTCTATCGACAGAGCATGAACAGGACAGAAAGGAATACAATAATTACAATGAGAGCATGATGGTTCATCTACAACAGCTAGTAAATCATCTAAAACTAAAGCATTTACTGGACATAAAGATACACAAGCTGCACAACCAAAACAACGATCATTGTCAACAACAAACAAGGAATCGGGCAATCTTGTCACAACGCGACTGAAGAGGTGTTGGTTCTCAACATATCCCCCCTGACCCCTGTATTTCCACTGGAAAGAGAATAAAGTGTGTATGATACAATTTTTTTAAAGAAAAATTAACAATATACAATATACGATATAACTATAAAATCGAAAACAAATAAACATTTTGAAACAATTCATTAAGTTCCAATAACTATATCATGATTCTACTGGAAATATAGGGGACGGATGTCCAAAGACCTCATGACGTGTAGTGTACCCGGTAAAGCATGGTCCTGTACGCTCCCGGCCAGTCTTCCGGATATCCTAGGACAGAAGTAAAGGAAGGCATCCGTTTTCATTTTTTAGGAGGTGGCGATGAAGTTGGTAATGTTGGGTGCGTTATTGAAGATAACACAGGAACCCGAATCCTTATCGATTATGGATTAGCTCCAACACGCCCTCCAAAATATCCGGATCAATGTCCACCAATTACTGATGCAATAATTACGCATAGTCATATAGATCATATTGGAATGGTTCCATGGTTAACTCAATTCAATAATGTGAGATTTCATGGTACAACCTTAACTTCTGCAGTTTCAGAGATAATGTGGAGAGACACTTACAAAGTTTCTAAAATAGAAGGATATCCACTAACGTGGGATAAAAGAGATTTAGAATATGC
>DDKW01000027.1:0-46414 GCA_002339805.1 Dehalococcoidia bacterium UBA2588
TCTGTATTTACTATCACCACTATGCTTATAGCAGTTCCTACAGGTGTTAAGATATTCAACTGGATAGGAACATTATGGGGTGGATCTATTGAATTCAAGACTGCTATGTTATTTGCAGTCGGGTTCATTGGGATGTTTATTATCGGTGGATTGAGCGGAGTGTCTCATGCCGTTGCCCCGAGTGATTATCAGCAACAAGACACTTATTACATAATTGCTCATCTACATTATGTGCTTTTTGGTGGAGCTATACTGGGTATATTCTCCGGAATTTATTTTTGGTTCCCTAAAGTAACAGGGAAGTTGCTTAGTGAGAAGCTAGGAAAAATTCATTTCTGGATTACTTTTATAGGATTGAATGTCACGTTCTTCCCTATGCACTATCTAGGTATGAATGGAATGCCTAGAAGAATATATACATATGCTACTGAATTTGGATGGGACTTTTTGAATGCGTTATCGTCTTCTGGTTACATCATTTTATTTATATCAATGCTGATATTCGTTTACAACATAATCACAAGTTACAGATCTGGTGAGGACGCAGGACATGATCCTTGGGATGCTCCAGGATTAGAATGGTCCATTGCCTCTCCACCGCCCGTATATAACTTCTCTGAATTACCAGAGGTAGAAGGGAGAGATCCATATTGGATTATTAAACGAAGAGCTGCATCCGAAGGGAAAGAGATTCCGGGGCCTCAAGCGTTGGTGGATCCTTCAACCGTACATTTGCCTGATCCCTCGTACTGGCCGGCGTTCACGTCATTGGCATTGTTGATTATGGCAATTGGATTTATGATCGAAATACCTGTTTGGTTCGTTAAATATCCTATATCTGTGGTAGGAGGCCTGCTGATATTCGTAGGTGTTCTTGCGTGGAGTAACGAACCTCCAACTAAAGAAAAGGATCACTAGAGGGGCTTTTAATATGGCACAAATAACTGAAGCCGCACATCACGAAGAAGAGCAAAATTGCACAGGAATTGACAACCGAAAGTTACTTTTCTGGGTGTTCTTAAGTACTGACTGCTTGTTCTTTGGAGCGTTGATTTCGACTTATATGGTGTATCGAGGACAGAGCCTGGTAGGTCCATATCCGATAGATATATTAGATATTCCTTTAACAACCATAAGCACATTCGTGTTGCTATGCAGTAGCTTTGCTATGGTAATGGCTTTATCAGCGACTCAAAAGGATGATTTAAAGGGCATTCGGATTTGGCTTGCCGCCACTGCAGTCATGGGAATGGTATTCATTGGATTTCAGATTTTTGAATTTTGGGAATTTGCTCATCATGGTCTTTTGATTAGCACCAATTTATTTGGTAGTACATTTTTCACTTTAACCGGTTTCCATGGAGCCCACGTATCTCTAGGAATCGTGTGGTTGTGGGTTTTGTTTATATTGTCATTTAGAGGCAAAGTGAATTCAGCAAGAGTGCTAGATGTGGAAATCTGTGGTTTATATTGGCACTTTGTTGATATTGTGTGGATTGTAATATTTACGCTGTTGTATTTAGTGGGTGGTTTTGATGCGGGCCCAGTTATTACAGGGTAATAAAGAATTTGACTAAGAAAATGAAATGGAGAATAAAATGAGTAGCGGGCACGGTAACGAGCATTCAAAACACCCTTCTACAAAGAAATATGTAATTATTGCTATTATATTATTTGTTATAACCGCTATTGAGTTCCTCATCATATTACCTGAATCGATGCAGGGTTCTGCTTTAGCGTTCGGTCCGTTGGTATTGTTGTCTATTGCCAAGTTTTACATAGTAATTATGTTTTACATGCACTTGAAGTTTGATAATCCTCTTTTAACAAAAATTTTCTACGGGGGATTGGCTCTGGGGACAGTAGTTGGAATAGCATTAATTGGATTATATGCTGGGCTTACAGGAACACCTAGAGAATACGCGGAGGCGAGAGCTGTACCTTATGAAGGTTATTATGCAGAGAAAACAAATGATAGTAGTGCTTATGCACAAAGCTTAATTCCTACTCCCGCTCCTATGACGGAATCTTCAAATGCTGCTGATGCGTCTACAGGATCAGGAGATGCAGCTGCAGGAGAGGCAGTATTCAGTGGAACTCTTGGTTGTGTGGGCTGTCATACGATGGAAGACTTGCCAGGAGCAGTTGGCGTGCTGGGTCCTAATCTAAGCCAAATAGGCACTGTGGCTGGTACAAGGTCGGCTTTGTCTGCTGAGGAGTATATAAAGGAATCTATCGACGCCCCGACCGCCTACGTTGTTGAAGGATATGCCCCTGTTATGCCAGAGCTTCGAAGTAGCATGTCAGATGAAGAATATGAAGATCTTGTTGCATATTTAGTATCTAAGAAATAACCGCACTAAACCTCATAATCTAACACTTAAAGGCGGCAATGTATGAAAGCTGAAGCTAAGCAAGACTTGTCCCTACCATATATATACATTGAGCCAGATGGTTTCGATGAAAACCGTTCGTATCCAATGATGTTAGTCCTGCACGGATTTGGAGCTAACATGCAAGATTTAGCGGGATTGACCCCCATGATTAGTTCTACTGATTATATCTATATATGCCCTAACGCACCGATGGAATTTGATCTGGGTATTGGGGCCAAAGGCTATGGATGGCATCCCCCAAGAGATCTATGTTCTGATGATGACATACAAACGGCGATTGAGACGGTAAATGGATTCATAGATGAGGTTATCAAATCTTATAATATTGAAAAGTCAGGCAACAAATTACTAGGATTTTCCCAAGGTGGAGGAATGACGTACAGGTGCGGATTAAGCAAACCTGAGGTATTTGATCAGTTGATAGGCTTAAGCTCCTCTATGCCAAACCCGGATTCATTATTGAGCATAATGCCGGATAGCAGAACCCAAAAAATATTCATAGCACATGGGACTAAAGATGGGGTAGTCCCAATAAGTAATGGTGAAGAAACACAAGCCTTTTTGAAGAGCCAAGGCTATGAGGTCTTATATAATGAGTATGATATGGCCCATGAGATACGAGAGGCAGTAATTTCAGATATTGTTAATTGGTTATGAGTAAACCTGAGCGTATGGGTTGACACTACTAGGTGTCGGATTTAACATTTCTTAGTCAAAGGGACATTGAATCTAATGTAGGATATTGTCTTGCCCCTGTAGCTCAGGTGGATAGAGCGGCGGCGTCCTAAGTCGCGCGTCGGGGGTTCGAGTCCCTCCAGGGGTACCATAAAGGAGCGTAGCTCAGTTTGGCCAGAGCGCTGGTCTCCAAAACCAGTGGTCGGGGGTTCGAATCCCTCCGCTCCTGCCATGATATAGCAGCTGGGAGAGAATCATTCAAGCTCTCCCAGTGAAGTAAAAGGAATGATATGGGATTACAATTTGGGGTTTTCGACCATATAGAGCCCACTCCTGGCGTTGATTTGAATAGCTTGTATAAGCATCGTTTAGATCAAATTGAAATGTTCGATAAAGCCGGCTTTTATGGATACCATTTAGCAGAACATCATACTCCTGCGGTGCACAGTTTGGCACCTTCTCAAAATGTGTTTTTGTCTGCTGCTTCTCAGCGAACTAGCCATATTAAGCTATGCCCCACTATATACGTGTTGCCATTACATCACCCATTAAGATTAATTGAAGAAATATGCATGCTTGATCACTTGAGTGATGGAAGATTAGAAATAGGAGTAGGGCGAGGAGGGGTGTTAGAAGCATATTTTTGGGGAAGTGATTCAGACGTAGAAGATAATTTCAATAAATACAAAGAAACGCTAGATATTGTTAGATTGGGATTGGTTTCAGAACATCTTACCTATAAAGGTCAATTTTATGAATTTGATGAATTGCCAATGAGGCTAAGGCCATACCAAAGCCCTAGACCCCCTATGTGGTATATGAGGAATACAGAAACTGCTGCAATGGAAGGGATGAACTGTATTGTAGTAGGTAACTTAGCTGATTTCGGCCCTAATGTGAGTAGATTCAGAACAATATGGGAAGAAGCACACGGGGACTCAAAATCAGAATTACCTAAAATAGGACTCGTTAATCACATTGTGATAGCCAATACTGAACAAGAAGCTTTGGATGCTGCAGGACCTGCTTGGGATGAATACATATGGAATTTATCTGCTCCCAGAAGAATTGAGGCAGAAAATAGAGGATTAACTCAATTTTTAAAAGAACTTAATCCAAGACCTGAAGGACTTCCTGACCGAACTGCAGATTCAGAAAGATACGTGAGTACTGTTAGACAGGATAAATATCTCGAAAAAGAGCCAGGAAACATAGGGGAATCAAATAGATCTGCTGGATTTAGAGCAGTGGCAGGTACACCTGAAATGATATGTGAATATTTAGATGCATATTTAGAAACGGGAGCAAATTATTTTGTTTGTGCTTTTCACTTTGGGAACATGCCTGATGAAGTAGCTCAAAGATCTATACGCTTGTTTGTTGATAAAGTGATGCCGAAATACGTATAATTGTTGGTCATAGGAGATCATGTTATGAATCCAAATGCTATAGAGCTTAAGAAAATATTAGGTAGTGCAGAGAATATAGTAGTTGTAGGAATATCTGATAATCCAGGTAGGGCAAGTTTTAATGTCGCTAGTTATTTAAAGTTACATCAATACAGAATTTTTCCTGTTAATCCTACACTTGAGAAGGTGTTAGACCAGAAATGTTATTCAGATTTAAATGAAATTGTTCAAGGGATAGATATAGTGGATATTTTTAGACGATCAGAATTTGTTCCTGAGATAGTGGATAAAGCGATTGAAATCGGAGCGAAATGTATTTGGATGCAAGATGGCGTGATGGATGAGAACGCGGCAGAAATTGCTAGAAGAGCAGGTTTGGACGTGATAATGGATGATTGCATTTTGCGTCAGCATAAGGCATTGTTTTCTTGAATCACGTTAGAAATTGATGGACGTTTTGACTACTTTAGATATATCTAAAAAATTACGAGACCAAGGAATTAGATTAACCCCTCAGAGATTAGCAATTGCTGAAGTGGTGATAAATTCCGCCGACCACCCAACGGCAAGAGATATTTATGCACGTGTTAGAGAGTTTTTTCCGTATTTGACATTGGCAACTATTTATTCAACTTTGAGCATACTGGAAACAGCTGGACTGGTGGCGCAATTGCCTTTCCAGAAAGAATCTCGATACGACTCAAATAACACATTACATCTGAATTTGGTTTGCACGAAATGTGAGTCTATTGTAGATTGTGATTCAGGAAGCAGTTACCTGAGTCGTATCAAAAAGAAAATTCAGGACTCTGGGCTTTTTCAAATTAAATATCAAAGATTTGATATTTATGGACTATGCGAGACTTGTTCCAAACAGTTTTAATCTGTTAACTGTTTATTATTAATCCCCTAATGCTTATATTGGAGTTATAAATATGTCTGAACCATGGCATCGAAGAACCTTACGTTGGGGCCAAACAAATATTACTGAAATTGACTCTCAAACATATGATATTGAATGGTGGAGACAGCATTGGAAACGCACTAATGTTCAAGGGGTAGTGATCAATGCCGGTGGAATTGTTGCTTATTATCCATCTAAATATCCACTTCATTATAGAGCTCAATTTCTGGACAATCGTGATTTATACGGTGAAATTAATACTGTAGCACGGGAAGAAGGGTTATCTGTGTTGGCTCGAATGGACTCCAATCGGGCTACAGAAGAATTTTTCCTTGAAAAGCCTGAATGGTTCTGTCGAAATAATGAAGGAAAGCCAATTCAGGTAGGCGACAGATATACAGCATGTATATTTAGTGAATATTATGATGAATTTCTTACTGATGTTCTGAAAGAGATCATTGATAGATATCAACCGGATGGTTTTACTGATAACAGTTGGAGTGGAATGAATCATGGCCAGATTTGTTATTGTGAAAACTGCAAACAAAATTTCCTGGACAGTTATGGATTAGATTTACCTAGCGCCATTAACTGGGATGATAGTGGGTTTAAAAAATGGATAAGATGGAACTACGACAGGCGAATTCATATATGGGATCTAAATAATAAAGTTGCCCAAGAACATAGTGGGAATCCAGATTGCTTATGGCTCGGAATGATATCGGGCAGTCCTATGACCGAATCTTTTAGATTCAGGGAAATGAAAGGAATACTGGAAAGATCAAGATTTATTATGTTAGATCATCAGCATCGCCCATCTTTTGGTTTTCAATCCAACAGTCACGCTGGGAAATTGTTACATGGGTTGATGGGATGGGATAAGTTGATTCCAGAAAGTATGCCTGTGTATCAAGGGAGAACGCCTGCATTTAGATTGTCTGCTAAGCCTGTGCCAGAAGCTCACATGTGGATGGCCGAAGGCTTTGCGGGGACCATACTGCCATGGTGGCATCACATTGGAGCTTATCATGAAGATAGACGTCAGTATAAGACCTCGGAACCAATGATGAACTGGCATGCTGATAATGATGATTATTTGATTAATCGGACTCCTGTTGCATCAGTAGGAATCGTATGGTCTCATGAAAATATTGACTATTATGGAAAAGAAACTCCGGAAGAATCTGCTATATGGCCTCATGAAGGGTTTGTTCAAGCTATGATTCATGGCAGGATTCCTTATATTCCAATCCATGCTGATCATATTAAACGAGATTCTGATAAAGTCAGTTTGCTCATATTGCCCAATTTAGCAGCAATGTCTGATGAACAAATAGATGCGGTTAAACAATTCGTTGAGAATGGTGGCAGTCTCGTTGCCAGTGGAGAAACTAGTTTATATGATGAATGGGGTGTTAAGAGACAAGATTTTGGGTTAGCTGAAATCTTAGGCGTTCGACATGATGGAGGATATGAAGGGAACACCAAAATTTCAGCTGCTACTTGGGAAGTTTACGATCATCATTCTTATATGAGATTGCACCCACGTAGGGGAGAGTCTTTTTATGGCCCTCAAATTGGCAATGAAGTGGATTTGACAAGCGAGAGACACGGTATTCTGGAAGGCTTTGAAGATACAGATATTTTGCCTTTTGGTGGTAGGATAGAAAACATAAAAGTCATTGAAGATACTTGTGTGCCTTTGTCGTATATTCCTGAGTTTCCTATCTTCCCTCCAGAATTTTCTTGGATGAGAGAACATGATACCGGGAAACCGATAGCAGTGGTTAGAGAACATTTTCAAGGTGGAAAAATCGTTTATTTGCCGGCTGATATAGATAGGTGTTTTAGGCGTGATAATTTCCCTGACCATGGCAATATGCTTGTTAATGTGATTCGATGGGCTTCTAATGAGAAAATACCTTGCAGTGTATCCGGCCCGGGCTTGATTGACTGCCAAATTTATGAGCAAGAAGGACGGCGCATACTGCACATGGTTAATTTGACTGGTACTACCCAGGAGCCACTGCACGAAATAATTCCTGTAGGCCCCTTTTCTGTTCGTGTTCGTGGTACTGGCAAAGTTCGTAGTTTAGTAACGTCTGCTACGGTTAAATCTGAAGAATCAGATGGGTGGGTGCAGTTTGATGTTCCTTCGATTGAGTTACATGAGGTGTTTGTAATCGAGCCTTAAAATATACGCGAAGGTTATTTGATTTCATTTGTTTAATTTATGTGAGTTTACATGAACATAATGTGAGATAATGACAGTCAAGTTTTCTTCAGATCACCTAGTGTATACGTCTTTGATGGAGAATTGTCGTTGTCACATTTGGCAAAATTACAGATTACGAATTTCCGAAATCTCTTGGATGTGGGGCTATCTCTGCATAATGGGATGACTGTATTTCATGGCGATAATGGTGAAGGCAAAACATCTTTACTGGAAGCAATATATTATTTGTCTGTAGGGCGTTCTTTTAAAGCTGAAAATGAACGAGAAGTGGTAAACCAAACGGTAGCGTTAACTGGGGGACAATGTGTGATTCATGGTCAAGCTATGAAATTAGAAAAAGAATATCAAATCGTATTGCTCGCTCAGTCATATCCAAAACAAAAGACAGATTCTTCAGAAAATTCCTATTTAATAAAAAAGCAGATCAGAGTTAACAAAATTGCTAAGACGGCATCGGATCTTTTCGGAACGATAAGCGCCGTTGTTTTTCATGTGGATGATATTAGGATTATAGAGGGCTCGCCTAGTGTAAGAAGAAAGTTTTTAGATATATTAATTTCCCAAAGTGATAGAGAATATTTAACTTCTTTAAGTAGATATCAGAAAGTATTACAACAAAGGAATAAATTACTGAAATCTATTAGGGAACAAAGAGCAAATAAATCTGAATTAGTGTATTGGGATAATACATTGATTGAGGATTCATATGTTATCAGTCAGATGCGTCAAGCTGCTTTGATAGAGTTGTCTCAATTGTTGGGAAATCATTTTAATCAATTAGGAAGCGAAAACAGAAAAATTGAGATTAATTTAAAATCGACTACTATAACTAATAAAAATAAAGAAGAATTTGTTAAGTGGATGGAAGCTGAATTGTTGGATAAGTTCCCCGCAGAATTGAAGGCTGGCACATCATTGGTGGGCCCTCACAGGGATGATTTTAAAATATTAGTAGATGGGTTCGACATCGGAAGACTGGGATCAAGAGGGGAAAAGAAGATCCTTGCACTAGCTCTTAAAATGTCAGAGGCATCATTTATATCTGATAGAAGAGAGGATGATCCAATAATTTTGTTGGATGATGTATTGTCAGAGTTAGATGAAAATAAACGAAGATGTGTTTTGAATATGGCTTCTTTGTATGGACAATCATTGATAACTACAACAGATTTAAATTTGATATCATCAGTTCCTGGGATACACCCTAGATATGCTAAAGTGGCTCAAGGTAAGGTATACACGCAATGACATATGACATGAATTTAACTGATTTAACTCCTTTGATAATTAGTGCTTCTATTATTTTAACTGCGCTTGTAATCGGAATAATTGTTTATAAATGGTTTTTTAAGCTTCTGATTAAAATTTCCCATAGCACAGATACAGAATTAGACGACGCTTTACTTAAGTCTCTCAGGCTACCTTTCTCAGGACTTATAGTATTAGGTGGAATTTATGTGGGGATAATCTATTATAGTAATGTTCCGCAAGCTATATTAAATAAAGCACTATCTGTTTTATTGATAATCTTTTTGATTTTAGCGTTTTCTAGATTGATTTTTAATGCCTTTGATTGGTATGCCCAGAGCTTGAAAGGTAATACAAGGACTCCAGTAAATTCTAAGCTGATTCCAATAGGTAGAAGAGCGTCAGTAATCATTATCTATATTATTGGCACTTTGTTGATATTTGATACCTTAGGGATAAATATAAGTCCCCTTATAGCAGGTTTGGGACTGAGTGGATTGGCTGTTGCTCTGGCAATTCAGCCCACTTTGTCAGATCTGTTTGCCGGAACTTACGTTATCACCGAAGGATCGGTTGCTAGCGGGGATTATATTGAGTTAGATAATGGAATCTCAGGTTATGTCGTAGCTGTAGGATGGCGAAGTACTAAAGTTAGAACTGTAATGAATAATCTAGTTATTGTCCCTAATTCTAAATTCTCCGAAACTGTAATAACTAATTATAACGAGCCACGAAGTTCTTTAAATGTCATTGTTCAATGCGGGGTGAGTTATGACAGTGATTTGGAAGAGGTAGAGAAAATTTGTAGAGAAGTTATGACCTCTTTGGTAGATGAAAGTGATTCGGCTGTTAAAGAATTTGGATCGTATTTTGCTTTTGATACGTTTGGAGAATCTAATATAGATTTTTGGATGTTTATCCAGGCAAAAGATAGATTGTCTAGTTTTAGTTTGAAGTCAGAGCTTATCAAAAGGATCCACGATGCATTTAATCACAATTCGGTTGTGATTAATTACCCTGTTAGAACTATACAAATAGAATCTTCTGGGGAAGAAAATTAGGTAAGAGTAAAATCATTACAGGTTTGGGTTAGCGGACTAGCCCAAACCTGTAATTGAAATATCTATGCTTCTGAATCTTTCTTAGCAGCGAACCAAATAACAAGACCGAAAGCAGTTTTATTCACTAGGTCTGCTAGGTTGTAAATGGAATTCATTGCATTTACTCCGTCCACTCCTAGGTCTCCGAAATTTCCAAGGACAAATCCTACAGGATAAATCGCCCAACCAACGAGTACTATCATTCGTATTGCATTGAATGCCATTTGACTGGAGGCGTTTCCGCTCTGTGCATTTACTTTTTTTGCGGCTCCGAAGAAGACCAAATAAATTACATATAACCACCCAAGCATGCCAATAGCGAAAGCTATGTATATGTTGAGAATGTTGGCTTCTCCTAGATAGCCAAAAACAAGCATGACTAGAGAGGCCGCTAGTAGCTGCCAGAATAGATTTGCCTTAACTTTGGTTACCGCAGCAAGTATGAGATAGAATTCTACGATTTGAAGAGGGACTGTAATAAGCCAGTCAATATATCGCAATTCAGTTGGGCTCATACCAGTATCAACCCATACTCCTCGCATATATAAATAGTGCCAAAAAGCCACGAATGTAACCAATCCAGCCACAGTGACTGAGGTTTTCCATTTGGGTGACACATCAAACCTTTCTAAAAAGAAGAAAATTGATGAAGCCAACATCGCTGCCGTAGCGACCCAGAAAGTCATAGATACAAAATCCATTGTAAACTCCATTTAATTAGTATTATATTTTATTATATTACCCTTTAAACAATATTACTATGTGTGAATTTTATGAATAAAAGCATATGCTGTGACTCGTTGATTGATATGATTAGCCAGTCTGTAGAATTAATGTAGTTTTGTAATTGGGGCATCACCAAAGGGTACTTTCATTATGTTGGGTTGAATGCTCTTAGTGTGAAGTATATAATTCTCGAGTCGTAGTTAATGGGCCTGTAGCTCAGCCGGTTAGAGCGCAGTCCTGATAAGACTGAGGTCGATGGTTCGAGTCCATCCAGGCCCACCATTAAAATTCAATAAACTAATAGATGTAACGATTAGTACTTTTTTCTATGTTAAAAGATAATTGCTTTTATGTTTTAAAGTTTCTTGATATTAGTAGCGATAAGCTTTCCTCTATTCTCGCCTACTTCATATGATACAGATTCACCTTCATTGATCTCATCAATGTTAGCTTCTCGTAAAGCTGAAATGTGCAAAAATAAATCGTCGCCTTCTTCGTCACTCTCAATAAAACCGTAACCTTTTGTTGGGTTAAACCATTTTACTTTTCCTGTGCTCATTGTACTTCTCCTTTTGTATTGTAATTTGTTTTCCTATTTTAAAGCATAATTGCTCTTTGAGGTATTATGATAACATGGAATGAGAATGGTTCTCAAATGGTGGTAGTTTAAAGAGTGTAATCACGTGATGTATAATACTCAACGCTGCGAGTTCTACCTGAAGGTGTCCGTTTTATGTCCCTCTCAGAATAAGGAAATGTCCAAAGATGTTAATGAGTGTAGATTTCGTAGTTAAACCCATGGAAATGGGCCTGTAGCTCAGCCGGTTAGAGCGCAGTCCTGATAAGACTGAGGTCGATGGTTCGAGTCCATCCAGGCCCACCATTTACTTACTAGAAAATTGCAATCGGGTTTACTGGTGATCCAGTGCCACCTTCTACTACTAATGGATTTACAGTTAAAAAGAATTCGTACTTGGATTCTAATGCGCATGCTTCTGATAAGGGTTGGAGAAGGGCATTATCTAATAGCGCGATTCCATAAGCGAAAATCGCTGCATGTACAGACCAAGCTAATCCGTAATCGTTCGGGGAATGATCCATCATGTCCCATACTAACATGCAGCAGTCACTGTCTCGCAAGAATTTTAAGCAAGATGTGTGTAACCCTGGGCGCTCGTCTCTGTTCGTGCCCCATGTGACATTTTCTTCGTTGTACTTTTCTCTGCCGGAATAAACTATAATTGCATCTCCTGGTGACAGTGTTATGCCTTCAGATTCTACTATGTCTTGAAGTTCTGAACCGTGTACTGGTCGGTCGTGAGTCACGTAATTGGTTCCACGATGTTTAGGAACATCTAGTAATATTCCGCGTGTGATTACTCCTTCTTTCCAGTGTTCTATGGATCCCCAAGATGTGCCGTTAAAACCGATTACTTCATCTGGATGACGTCCATTCCACATTCCATTTTTGTCCCAGACATGACAGAGTGCATCGATATGGGTCGTAGCTTGGCCATGGTAGGATACTCCATAATAATCTGTTGCAGCTCCACTGCCATTTGACCGTGGGTTCTTCATCATGAAATGGTGTGCTGGAGTAGGGTTATTGGCTGCAGGGGTCGTTGGTAAAGGCCTGGATAACGACACACGGTTGCCAGATGTTACCAACTTAGCTGCTTGGGCTACTTTTTCAGGAGTTAAAAAGTTCATGGCTCCCATTTGATCATCTTTGCCCCATCTCCCCCAATTGTTATCGGTTGTTAAATATTGTTCTATTTCCTTTTCGCTGGGTATTTGTGGTCCTGGCATATTACTCTCCTTAATATATAAATCTCCATCCGGGCATATCTACAACCCATTCACTATCTTCAAATAGCATGGGGATGATTAGTCCCGACATCAGCTTTTTGTTGTTAATTGTGTTTTCTTCTTTGGTAACCCCAAAAGGTAGGAATGCAAAGCAATGAGTATCATCTATGTAGCTGGATGGAGAGACTCCTAAGTCTGTTAGATCTTCCAACGCCCACATGCTCAACACAGTGTTTCGGAAGTCTGACATCATTTCTTGTCTTCTCAGGTGTTGTGGGTTATACCCTGCTTGATATGCTTCCTGCATGTTAATGTTATTTTTTGTAGCCCATACACCCATGCGCATTCCACGGGTCTCTTTGGAAAGAAGATTCCATGCAGTATCCATGTCGTTGTCGCGTATGGCTTCTGCAAACTTACCGGCCTGATCGCCGCTTTCATCAGGGATGAGGCTTCGTTTTTCGCCTGGTATATTCAAAGCAACCGCCTTTAATTTGACTAATTTACCACCCTATCGCGTAGCCATCATATCGTGGATCGGCAGCTCCGTGGAGCGTATGCGTTATTGGGTCAGATTGTATAATCATTTCTCGTCCAACAATCCCATCCCACTCGTCAAGGATTCTTATCTGGTGTCCTTTTTGTTCAAGCTGCGAGATAATTTGTTCGGAGAATCGATTTTCCATAATTACTTCATTGGCAAAGGAGTGAGGATAATTTGATTCTGTTGGACTTAATATGTCTTTCCAGCGAGGAGCTTCAACCGCTTCAGTTACATTGTATCCATAGTTAATCATATTAACCAAGACCTGGAAATTACTTTGAACCTGAGTGTCCGCCCCGGGAGTTCCTAAGACCCATTTTAATTCTTTGGTTTTTTCGTCAAAGACCATCACAGTATTCATGGTGTGTCTTACCCGTCGCCCTGGTTGTAAATAATTTATGTGGTCGGGGTCTAAGTGCCAGTAGGTCATACGATTATTTAAAAGAATTCCAGTGTCTCCAGCAATCATTCCGGATCCCCAAGAGCTCTGAAGACTTTGTAATTGGCATACAGCATTGCCATGGCTATCAACGATAACAAAACAAGTTGTATTTTCTGATTCCTCAGAGGCTCCTTTGCGGGTATTGTTTTGTTTTTTGGGTGGTTTGTTTTGGAAATCCCATGGATTAGTTTTATTTATAATATTATTTGATTTGCTAGGATCAATTAATGAAGCAAGATAAGTAGCATATTTTTTACTTAACATTCCTTCGATTGGAATGTCTATAAAGTCAGGATCTGACATATAGTTTTCACGGTCACTAAAAGCTAGCTTTTTGGCTTCAATCATTAAATGAATTAGTTCAGGGGAATGTGGATTAAGGTTATTGATGTCAAAGTTTTCTAAAATATTTAATTCTTGCAGTAAAATATGGCCACTCGAATTTGGAGGGGATTCATAAACTGTGTACCCGTTGTAAGTTGTTGATATAGGTAATTCTGTTCTAGAAGTGCAAGCACTGAAGTCATCTTGAGTAATCAATCCCTCATGTTTACTGATAAATTCAACTAATGCTTTGCCGATACTTCCGTTGTAAAATGCGCCTCTGCCTTCTGATGCTAGCGTTTTTAAGGTTTCACTGAGGTTTTTTTGAACGAGGATTTCTCCTGGGTTTAAAGGGACTCCGTTTCGAGTAAATATTTTTTGAGAATCTTCAAATGAACATAGCATAGAGTCTTCGCCGATCGCGTTTGATAAGTAATGGGAGACAGGGAACCCTTCTTTTGCTATGCGTATAGAATCTGAGAATGACGTAGAGAGTTCTAATGATGCATATTTTTCATAAGCATCGAACCAAGCATGGATTAATCCTGGTGTGGAGACGGATAGGATTCCTTTAGATGGAATTCCTGTGTCTTTAAACAACTTTGGGTCGGCTTTGAATGGAGCTGCACCTGTACCGTTGATTATTTCAATTGAATCTGTGTCCTTCCAGTAAACCATTATGTATCCATCACCGCCAAGTCCAGACATCATTGGCTCCACCACTGATAAAGTAGAAGCTACAGCCAGCGCTGCGTCTACTGCATTTCCACCATTTCTCATCACGTTTATACCTGCTTCGGATGCTAGAGGGTGGCCTGATGCAACCATGCCATTTAGTCCCATAATCACGGGTCTAAAACTTTCAGAATTCTTTCCATGAGGTGAGTTTTTCATATACATAAATACAAAAAGGTCTCAGTAATAGAGACCTTTCCTTTAATTAGATTTTCGGGTACTTAATGACCGCCGCAGCCACCACCACCGCAACTACAGCCGCCGCCGCCGCCGCCACAACCGGCTTCGGGTTCGCCACCGCCGCAGCCACCACCGCCGCCGCCGCAGCCACAACCACCGCCACCACAGCCGCCACCGGCACTAGCGTAGAGAGGATTGTTTATTACAAATCCTACCTGCCCTCCGAAGTTTTCCACGTAGTCAATCGTGGCTTCTTCAAGAAATGGAGCGCTATCAGAATCCATTACGAAATCTACTCCATCTAGTGACATCACAGTATCGTCATCTTGGGTTTCTTTTTCCATGGTTAGCATGTATTGAAGTCCTCCATGATCGGCAGGCATTGCCACTACCCTTAGAGAACTTGATTGCTCTTCTTGGTCTATAACTTCTTTGAGTTTTTCGATTGCTATTGATGTAACGTTCATGGTGCTCCTCCATTAAAGAGTGCATATTATGCAATTTGTTCCTCCTATTGTATATTTATATTGTCCCAGTGGTCAATTCAAATGAATGTATTTAATGGTGGGTAAGACGAGATAATATGTGTGGCAGATTCAATTTATCTTATAGTACTAGTGATGTATCAGTTAAATTACCAAACGTTTTATGGGACTTTGACCAGGCTCCTAATTTCAACATAGCTCCATCTCAACAGATTTCTGTGGTATCTGAATTAAAAGGTGTGTTTACAGGGAGTATCATGCAGTGGGGAATTCCAATTACAACATCTGACGGTAAGACTGCCTTGATGAGTAACACAAGAATAGAACGGATACTCCATAAGAACAAATGGAATAAAAGTATGGATAATATATGTTTTATTCCTGCTTCTGGATTTTATGAATGGGATAAATTTAGCACTGAAAAGATTCCGTATAATGTTCAATTGCGTGATTCTGAACTGTTTTTAATGGTCGGTATTTGCAGACAGACTTCTTCGTCTTTAAATTGTTCCATATTGACATGTTCTGCGAGGCATCCGCTAGGTGACATTCATGATAGATGTCCTGTGGTTCTTCCTTTAAATGCGGATTTGAACGTATCGAATTCTTCAACTAGGGAATTAGATTTTTTGAATGCTTCATTGGAATTGCAGCCACAAATGGATCTTTTTTTGACTCAAGTATCAACGCGTGTAAACTCTGTTAGGTTTAATTCTTTTGAATGCTTGATGGAAGATCGTACACAACAGATAAAATTGTTTTAACTTTAAGATTTGTGCCATGATAATTGAGTGATAGAATATTTATGTGTTAGAACAGAGTAATAGTTTGATTATCAACTTAGATTAATGAAAAGAGGTAAAAAATGGATAATTCATATGATGTAATAGTAGTGGGTGCAGGTAATGCTGCACTGAGTGCTGCAATAGCAGCTAAAGAGAACTGCAGTTCAGTGTTGGTATTAGAAAAAGCCCCTGAATATTTTAGAGGTGGGAATACATATTTTACCGGTGGGTTAATCAGATTTTCCTTTGACGGGATTGAAGATCTAAAAGAAGTAATTTATGACATGTCAGAAACCGAAGAAAATTCAATAGAAGTTGGTAGTTATACAGAGGATCAGTTTTATGATGACATGATGCGAGTCACACATGGATTGACGGATCCAGAGCTAGCTCAAATTCTAACTACTCAATCACTTCCAACTATGAAATGGCTGACACAGAAAGGCGTAAGATTTGTAATGGCTTTTGGGCGACAAGCATTCAAAGACGGAGATAAGTATAGGTTTTGGGGTGGAGCCATAGTAGAAGCTGTAGGAGCTGGGAAAGGTCTTTCTGATCAACAATTTGAAGTTTGCAAGCGTGAAGGTATAGAGGTCAGATATGGAGCTGAGGCCAAGAAATTAATTCAAGACAATAAAGGAAGAATTTCTGGAATAACGATTTTAGGACCAGATGGCTTCGAAGATATTTCTGCTGGTTCAATTGTTCTTGCTTCTGGTGGTTTTGAAGCCAATGCTGAAATGAGATCTAGATATTTAGGACCTGGATGGGAAAACGTTAAAGTCAGGGGAGTGCCGTACAACACAGGCGATGGTATCCGAATGGCTCTAGAGGTTGGAGCTCAATCCCATGGGCATTACAGCGGTTGCCATGCTGTAGCCTGGGATATGAATGCACCTGCATCCGGAGACAGAAACATCACAGAGCTTTACCAAAAACATTCTTACCCGTTTGGATTGATTGTGAATATTAACGGAAAAAGATTTGTAGATGAAGGGTATGACTTCCGGAATTACACATACGTAACTTATGGAAGAGCATTAATGGATCAACCTCAAGGGCTAGCGTTTCAAATATTTGATGGCAAAGTACTAGAAAGAAAACTATTGAGAGATGAATATAACATCCCAGAAGTAACTAGATTCGAAGCAAACACGATTGAAGAATTAGCGTTGGGTTTGGATATTGACCCCAAGGGCTTAGTCGACGAA
The DNA here is from genome assembly GCA_002339805.1 of Dehalococcoidia bacterium UBA2588. GTDB lineage: Bacteria > Chloroflexota > Dehalococcoidia > Lucifugimonadales > UBA3495 > UBA2588. The sequence continues at coordinate 17,210 of DDKW01000027.1, forward strand.
ATTGAAGCTTATAATAAGGCCGTCAGGACTGACATTGAATATAATCCCACAATTAAAGATGGCCGCTGCACCGAAGGCCTTGAAGTTGATAAAACCAACTGGGCAGAAACAATAGATCAGCCTCCATATGTTGGATATGCTGTGACTACAGGGATTAGTTTTACTTTTGGGGGAGTTAAGATTAATAACAGAGGTCAAATCATGAATAGTAGCTTGGAGCCAATACAGGGTCTTTATGCTGCAGGAGAAATGGTCGGAGGCTTATTTTATTATAATTATCCCGGAGGTTCTGGATTGTCTGCTGGTATGACTTTTGGTAAATTAGCTGGGGAAACAGCAGGCAGAGACGCCATGGTTTTAAAAGATTAAATATTTACAGGGACTAAAAAAGATCAAGACTTGTCATCAGATATATATTGGGATAGACTAGGGCTTGATCCATAGGCTAAGGAATTATTTTAATTATTTAGGATCATAAAGACGGATCGAGAGAGGGAGTATGTTTGACAAGCAAAGTTTAGACAGTTTGTTTGAAGAGCTCAGAGATGAATTCGAACTGGAACCTGAATGGGAAGAAATAGAACAAGCTGCACACCTTGGAGTTGCTAGGTCTGATGCAGGCGTAGAACTAGGTGATATTGACGGGCGAGTCGCTGATTTAATAGATAAACACAAGCCTTAATCAAGAGGATTGTGTTTACAATCTGCATACTTTGCAGATCTTCTGAATTATAGAATTTGTATTGGTGTGACTAGTGTCGTATCGATTCTCCAGAATTCGAGTATAATGTCCAAATCATAACGTATCGAATTAGAGCATTATAAACATGTGCCCAAATTCGAATCACATTAAAGAGGAGGACTTATGGAAATAACAAGAGCTGAAACCGGTGCACGAATGAGTAGGAGTGTTGTTCATAACGGAGTAGTATATTTGGCTGGAACAACTGGAACAGGTTATGAAAGCATTACTACTCAAACTACAGAAATATTATCTAAAGTCGATGAATTATTGAAGAATGCAGGATCTGACAAATCCAAATTGTTACGTGCTGAGATATGGCTAGATGACATGCGGTATTTTGATGAAATGAATGCCGTATGGGATGCATGGATACCTGAAGGATGTGCCCCTGCAAGAGCATGTGGCTCAGCTCATCTCGCTAGGGCAGGTGTATGGGTCGAGATAATTCTCACTGCTGCAGTATAAATCTGAGTGCGGGCGTAACTCAGTGGTAGAGTGTTTGCTTCCCAAGCAAAAAGTCGAGGGTTCGAATCCCTTCGCCCGCTCCAGTATTTTATAATACTTAGCTAGGAGCTGATATGGGAATACTCAATGAAGATATGAAGAGGATGATTCGTCAGCAAAGAATGGGATTCATTGCCACGGTTTCTCCTGAAGGATTACCAAATCTTTCTCCTAAAGGAACGACTGCAGTCTGGGATGACGACCACTTGGTTTTTGCTGATTTAGGATCTCCGGACACAATCAGAAATCTTAGAGAAAATCCAGATTGTGAGATCAACATATTGGATTATTTTGTAAGAAAAGGATATTCCTTTAAAGGGAAAGGACAAATTCTGACAGAAGGTGATTTATTTGATCAAATTCATGAGTCGGTAACAGCTAACAGAAGTGGTAGAGCCTATCCCAGTGGACGATACGTTCTAATACAAATCACAGAAGCAAATGTCTTGGTGTCGCCAGGTTATTCTTCAGGTAAGACTGAATCTGAAATGAGAGAGGAATGGGAAAATCATTGGTCATCAGTTCAGTTAGAGAATTCATGAGATCTTAAATTACTGATGAATAATTCAAAGATAAACTTGTACGTGATTCTTCTGTTAATTAATGTGCATTTTCCTAAATCTGCTTTCCAAATTCAACAATTAATGACTTTGTGGGAAGATAAAATTCTAAATCTGCTGCCTGGATCTATTCGTGGAAAGGAAATAGCTTCTGATTATGAAAATAATCCTCTATGGAAAACAAGGATTGTTGTGGCGATAACAGAATTGCAGGAATTAAGCTACATCAAAAGATTGAGTCCGTACAGTATGCAATATCAGAGATACGCTATTACTGATTTGGGAGTTCAGGATATGTCTGATCCTGATCTGGAATTTAAAAATAATTTGTCTGGTGATGATATTACGTTAACATTGGAGATTGAGAAGTTTCTTGGAAATATATAGTCAGAATCATAGTGATTATTTGAAAATAAATATAAAATATATTGAGATATGGTTACATTATTTAAAAAATTAACTGGTGATAATAAGGTCATTAAGCGTGCTCAAAAATTGGTTGAACAGATTAATGCGCTGGAACAAGATTTTACGAATTTGTCCGAAAGCCAAATTCTAAATAAAGCTAATGAGCTTAAATCTAATATTACCAATGGGGAAAGTCTGGATGATGTTTTAGTCCCTGCATTCGCTTTAGTTAGAGAAGCATCTAAAAGGACTTTAGGCCAGAGGCATTATGATGTACAGCTGATTGGAGGAATAGCCCTCCATAGTGGTCAAATTGCAGAAATGAAAACGGGAGAAGGGAAGACTTTGGTTGCAACTTTGCCCGCGTTTTTGAATGCATTGAATATGTCAGTACATATTGTAACTGTGAATGATTATCTGGCTATTAGAGATGCGGAATGGATGGGGCCTATTTATTCGTTGTTAGGGTTAACAGTAGGATGCCTTCAGCATGATAGCGCTTATGTGTATGATCCTGATTCCACTACGAACATGAAATTAGTAGACCGCTCTGTAGCATATGATTCAGACATATTGTATGGGACAAATAATGAATTTGGGTTCGATTATCTTAGAGATAATATGAGCGTGGAAAGCGAGCAGAGAGTTCAGAATAGATTGGAATTCGCGATTGTGGATGAAGTTGACAACATTTTAATTGATGAAGCGCGGACTCCTTTAATTATCAGCGGCCCAGCTGAGGAACCTGTAAATTTATACGGCCAATTTTCTAAACTGTCTACTCGACTCAGAGAGAATGAAGATTTCGTGGTTGATGAAAAAACGCAAGGAACCTCATTGACACAGGAAGGGATACAAAAATTCGAACAATGGTTGAAAGTAGATAATCTATATGAACCGGATAACTTTCATTTGGTGCATTTTGCAGAGAATTCAGTAGTAGCACAATTTTCTAAACAAAAGAATAGAGATTATGTTGTCCGTGATGGTGAAGTGGTAATTGTCGATGAATTTACTGGACGGTTACAATATGGGAGGCGCTGGTCAGATGGTCTGCATCAAGCAGTAGAAGCCAAAGAAGGGCTGCGAATTCAGAAAGAAAGTATAACTTATGCGACTATTACGTTGCAGAATTATTTCAGACTTTATAAGAAATTATCTGGCATGACGGGAACTGCTTTGACTGAATCGGATGAGTTTTATCAAATATATGGCCTGGAAGTGACAGAAATACCTACGAATTTACCGACTCAAAGAGAAGATCAAAGTGATCTGGTGTTTCAAAATTCCAAATCCAAATGGGCTGCAATTGTAGAAGATATAGCGTCAACCTATGAAACAAGCAGACCAATTTTGATCGGGACTGCTTCGATAGATGATTCGGAATATCTAAGTGATCGACTAAAGAAAAGAGGAATACCTCATAATGTGCTAAATGCTAAAAACCATGCAAATGAGTCTGAAATCATTGCTGGAGCGGGGCAATTGGGAGCAGTCACAGTGTCTACTAATATGGCAGGAAGAGGTACAGATATAGTACTTGGCGGTAAGTCTGATAGCACTGAAAAATGGGATTCTGAACATGAATCTGTAATAGGATTAGGAGGGCTTCATGTAATTGGTGTCGAGCATTACGATTCCAGAAGAATAGACAATCAGTTGCGTGGTAGAGCTGGTAGACAAGGTGATCCTGGAACTTCTCAATTTTATGTTTCTTTAGAAGATGATTTAATGCAAAGATTTGGAGGGGAACGAATCAAATCGGTGATGAGCTGGACGGGGTTAGAAGAAGATATTCCTATAGAAAACAAGCTTATAACTCGTTCTATCAGAGGTGCGCAAGTTAAAGTTGAAGGTTATCACTTTGATATTAGAAAACATCTATTAAATTATGATGATGTTCTTAATAATCAGAGAACAGTTATTTACCAAGAGCGCAATGACATATTAGATTCGTCTGAATTAAAAAATAAAATTAAAACTTTGTTGCGCGATGAATATGATGCAATGGTTGATCAACACCTGTCGGGACATAACAGTGACTTTTGGGATTATGACGCTTTTTATGCAGAATTGAGTGCTATTAGTACTGTCCCACAAGAAATTGATGAAGAAGAATCGTTAGCGCAACTTGATCAAAAATATGTTAAAGATGTACTGCATACGCACTCTGAGGAAGTTTATTCAGAGAAAGAACAAGAGTTGACCGAGGATAATATGAGTATAGCTTCCAGGATATTGTTGCTTAAATCAATTGACACCAGATGGTTATCTCACTTAACTACTATGGAAAACTTAAGGACTGGAGTTGGATTACATGCGTACGGTCAGCGAGATCCTCTGATTGTTTATAAAACAGAGGGTTTTAAGTTGTTTACTGATTTATTAAGCCGGATCCGGTCGGATATGCTTAGAAGCTTGTTTAATGTCCATATGGATACTGGACAGACTCCAGTACCAAGACAAAAAAATACTAAACTCGCGATTGACGCTTCTGGAAAGAAAATAGGTCGTAATGAATCATGTCCATGCGGAAGCGGGAAGAAATATAAGCGGTGCTGTGGTTAATTTAAGGGTTGATTTTCTTGATTCTTAGGGAGTTTGATATTACCGTTATTGAACTAAATGCCATTGCGAATGCTGCCATAACAGGGTTCAGGAATCCGTTGTCTCCGAATATGAAACTAAGGTTTGATGCATTGTAATTGAGCATTCCAAACACAGGATATAAGATTCCTGCTGCTATTGGTATGAGTAATAAATTATAAAAGAATGCCCAGAATAAATTTTGCTTGATGATTTTCGAGGTGATTTCACTTAACTTGAATGAATCTATTATTGCTGATAAATCAGTTCTGAGTAGTGTGATTTGGGAAGCTTCAATAGATATGTCAGAACCCTGTCCTATAGCCATTGAAATATTAGATTGTGTGAGGGCAGGTGCATCATTAATTCCATCACCTATCATTAGAACTTTGCTTCCTGCGGCTTGCAAATCAGTTATGAGAGAGTACTTTTTTTCAGGTGTAGTCTGGGAATAATATTTTGAGATTCCAAGTTGTTCTGCGATATTTTTAACGACTAGGTCGTTGTCTCCACTTGCGAGAATGATGGTTTTTCCTGTACTTTTCAGTATTTGGATAGTGTGGGGCGCAGATTGTTTGATTTTGTCGGTTAGAGTTATGAACCCTGCAAATTCGTTGTTTATCGATAAATAGACTCTAGTTTCAATTGTGTCCAATTCAGGTACATCAAGATTGATTGTCTGCATTAAGTTTTGATTTCCTAGGACAATTGATTTGCTATCTTTTCTTGCGGTTACTCCCAGTCCGGGATAGTTTTTAAATTCTGTGACATCTTCTAGAATAATGTTTCTTGATTTTGCATGCTGCACTATAGCTTTTGCTATGGGGTGTTCTGAGTAGTTTTCAAGTGAAGCGGCGATTTTGAGGAAGTTGTCTACTGGTAAGGAAATAGGTTCAATTGATGAAACTTCGAGTTCTCCTTCCGTAAGTGTGCCAGTCTTATCAAACACAATTGTGTCAATATGTTTGAGTTGTTCTAAAGTTTCTGCATCTTTTATTAATATACCTAATTGTGCTGCTTTCCCAGTACTGGTGACTATAGCGGTTGGCGTAGCTAGTCCTAACGCGCATGGACACGCGATTATTATTATCGATATGAATGTTGTAGACGCGATTATCCATTGAGGTGAAGGTCCAAATAAGCCCCAGCCCAGGAATGCGAGTAGTCCTAGTAATAATATCGATGGCACGAAAACGGACGATATTTTGTCTGCCAGAATTTGAACTGGTGCTTTAGATCCTTGGGCGCGTTCTACTAGAGAGATTATTTGCGATAACATAGAATCAGCTGTGTTTTTGGTTGTAATTACTGTAATGGAACCGTCAAAGTTTATCGTTCCTGTATAAACTTGTGATTTGGGCCCCTTGTCTTGAGGAACTGATTCCCCTGTTAGGATCGATTCATCTATACTAGTGAATCCTGAAAGAATAACTCCGTCTACGGGTACAATCTCACCGGGCCTGATTAATATGACATCGTCAATTTCTATTTCGTTTATCTGCACTTCTATTTGATGATCGTTTCTTAATAAAGTTGCGGTAGTAGGCCTCAATTGAATAAGTTGCCTGATTGACTGAGATGTTTTAACCATAGCAATTGTTTCTAGATATTTGCCTAAGAGTATTAATGTGATGATCATAGTTGAGGTGTCGAAAAATAAATATGAAGGAAATAACTCGGAAATGGAGGGGTCTATCAAGGGAGTATTAAGGATAGTTATGAAAACACTGTATCCGTACGCTACACTCGTGCCAATGATAATTAGACTATTCATGTTCGGGGCTAAAGCTATTAAACTTCGAATCCCTGAAGTATAAAAACTATAACCGCACCAGAATTGAATTACGGTTGCTATTACCAAACAATACACTTCTAGAAACGGAACGTTAGAGGTTATGGCATGCCAAGGTAGGAAATGCATACTCGTTAAGAAAATGAACATGCTTCCTAAAAATGAAACAGTTAATCTGTTTTTGATTCTCTGCAATTCTTCGTTTTTGTTAAGTCGGTCTATTTCTTGGCTGTAAGTTCCTGGCGTGTTTGCTGAGTATCCTGCCTCGGTGATTGCGGCAATAAAGTTAGATGATTCTATGGAGTCAGTTGCGACATATTCTATGTTTGCCCGTTCTGTTGCTAAATTGACATTAGCTTCAAGTGTGTTGGGAATATTTCGGATTGCTGTCTCAACATGATTAACGCACGCGCCACAGGTCATGCCTGAAATGTTTAGGGTAAGGGTTGTGGATTTAATAGCGTACCCAGCTCGCTCGATTCCGATTCTTAGACTAGATAGGGATAAGAACCTTGCGTCGTAGCTTATATAGATGCCGTTGTTATTTGCTTCTGCCTCAACAGATTGAACGCCAAGGATTGAACGGAGATTTTGTATAAGATCGCTTCCGGTGTTGTTTGAAATATCTTGCACTAAGGGGATATTTATAGTTGTTAAGCTGGAATTCATGTAGTAACTCTTCAAATGTTAGACAAACTAATACTTAATATGTACCATACCGTAAATTGATAACCTTTGTATATTATATACAAATACTGAATAACATAGATAACTAAAGGGATAGGAGCAGCATGACCTCAAGAATACATTACGCATGGATTGTCGTTTTTTCAGCGGCTATCATGCGTCTTTCAGCTTCTTCATTTCGTACTGCTTCTAGCATTTTAATCCCGAGAATTGTTGAAACTTTTGGATGGAGCTATGGAATGGTGGGTTATGGATTCGCTATACAATGGATAGCTTCAGGTTTATTTGGCCCTACGGCTGGCTGGATAGGGGATCGATTAGGATTCCGGAAAGCTTTGTTAGTAGGTACTGCTATTTTTGTGGTTGGAATGGTTCTTACATCGACTATGCGTACTTTGTGGGAATTTTATTTTTATTTTGGCATCATTGTGAGCTTGTCGATGGCTATATTCCAAGTTCCGTTAACCGTAGGAGTTTCTGTTTGGTTTAAAAAACATCTAGGTATAGGGATGGGAGTTTTACAGTCTTCTCAAGGCTTGGGACCCGTTGTAGCAGCCCCTATCGTTTTATATATATTAAGTTTTGAACAATTGGGATTGAGAGGAGCTTTTTGGTTGCCGGGAATAGGCGGAGGGATTGTTTTGCTGTTGGCTATTATGCTTTACAGAAATCACCCAAGTGATGTCAATGTCAGGCCTCTTGGAGCAGATCCAGACGATCCTATAGAAATTCCATCTACTGGCAATGAAGCAAAAATACGTTCTACGGTGTTCCTTAGAAGAGCACAAAAAACGAATGCTTTTTGGAATCTTATAGGAATCCATTATTGGGGATGTGCGGGTCACTCAATTATTGTGGTGTGGCTAGCATCAATAGCTGAACATAATGGATTAAGTGCAGTGCAAGCAGCGGCTGTTTTTATAGTGATGTCGGTATCAAGCACGTTGACCCGATTTGGCTCACCTATATTATCTGATTTGCTAGGCAGTAAATTGATTATGGGATTATGTTTTCTATTACAGGTGCTGCCTATCATAATCTTATTATTGGGTCCTGATCTTTGGATGTTTTACATATTTGCTGTGTTATTTGGAATAGGCTTTGGCGGAGAAATGAGCTCTTTCCCTATAATAAACCGCCAGTACTATAAAGGTGCTCCAGTTGCACGAACTTACGGGTACCAGATGATGGGTGCAGGAACAGGTATGGCTTCCGGTGCTATGATTGGTGGGTTTCTACGAGACTTAACTGGGGATTTTGATGCTACTTTGATAGTTTCTATGGCATTTAGTCTTATGGGGGTTGTATCAATTATGTTGCTCCCATCTACCAAGAAAGAGCAAGTAGCGGACTGGGAGTCATATTTGCCCGAGGCAACATCGGCAGAAACTACTGTTTAATAAGACACAGGAGATGTTATGTTAGATTTAGCAATTAAAGGCGGGACCGTCGTAACTCCTTGGGGATCTGGGTTATGGGATGTTGGAATTATAGGTGAAAAAATAGTTAATGTTTCTCTTCCTGGTTCTATCAATGAAGAATCTCACAGAATACTTGATGCTTCAGGCAAAATAGTCGTTCCTGGCGGTATAGAGCCCCATGCTCATATATCTGCTCCTATCATGGGGCATGACGAAAGAACCGCTCCCCCAGAAGATGTTAGTCGTGCGTCAATATTTGGAGGAACTACGAGTATATTAGACTTTGCGATTCAATACCCCGGCATAAGTATTGAGCAAGCTTTAGCAGAAAGACATCAAGAATGGACAGGGAAATCTTACGCAGATTATTCTCACCATTTGATGTTGCTGGGTGAAATTCCAGATAGGATCATGGGTGGACTACATGAATTTATAGAAGAAGGATTTGCTACAGTTAAGATTTTCACTACTAATATTAGGCCTCCAGAGATGGCAGGAGAACCCAGAATGGTAAAGATGGGTCATCTTCATGATTTAATGGAAACGATTCACCGAACAGGGGCTATGTTGATGGTTCATTCTGAAGATGATGATATGGTTCAGCATATGTATGAAAAACTGGCTCGAAATGAAAATACAGAATGGTGGAATATGCATTTGGTTCATAGTAACGAATCAGAAGATGTATCCTTTCGGAGAGTTATAAGAGTTTCCGAATGGACAGGTTCTCCAGTGTACTTTGTTCATGTAAGCGCTAACGAAGGATTACTAGCGGTGAGAGAGGCGAGATCAAAAGGCATGCCTATATATGGAGAAACTTTACATAATTATTGCTGCTTCAATGCGGATAACTATAAAGAAGAATTTGGCATGAAATATCACACTTATCCATCATTAAAGTCGGAATCAGATAGGCAGTCATTGTGGAGAGGATTAGTAGATTATGGGCTAAGCACTGTTGCTACAGATGAATATTGCACAAACTGGAACCTTAAAATTGAAGGTAAAAAAGTGTCAGATGTTACTGGAGGCCATAACGGTATAGAAACACGAATGGGTGTTACATATAGTGAAGGGGTTAGCCGGCAAAAGATGTCATTGGAGAGATTTGTGGAAGTTACTTCTAGTAATGCTGCAAAAATAATGGGTATGTATCCCCAGAAAGGGGTAATAGCGCCTGGATCAGATGCTGATATCGTATTAATTGACCCTTCTTTTGATAAAAACTTGGAAATGAGTGACTTCCATATTAGTGATTACAGTATATGGGAGGGATTTCATGCTCAAGGATGGCCGGTAACTACTATACTGAGGGGCACTATAGTAGTAGAAGACAGAAAATTGGTAGATGATCGGAAATTAGGTAGATTGGTCAAAAGGAAAATTGCATCTACCGTGTTGAATCGTCCTGTTTGCTGAATTATTAAGGATAACAGAGTTATTATCCAATACCGACAATGTTTATATCGGTTTTATTCTGAACGGAACTCCATGAATTCCATTATTAGCAAACCCTCTAAAATTCCATTCGGGTTTTAGAGGCTGTATATTACCTTCTGAATCTGATGCTCGAGATTGGGCTATATAATATCCGGGACTGGCATCATTAATTGTATATTCCCAGGAAGTCCAATGTCGTGGCTGATCATTTTCTTGAAGTGTTGCAGCATGCCACGTTTGACCCTCATCTAATGTGATTTCTACGCTACTTACACTTCCAGCGCCTGTCCATGCTTTACCTTTGATGGTAACAGGGCAATCAGCAAAACTTTGTCCCCTGTTCGGGGCAGTTATCAAAGATTTAACTTGCATTGTAGTCACCCTTTCAGGCTTGTCAGATGCTAGGTCTCCGAGTTTTTGGTAAACGTAGTACTCGCTTTGATGAAATCCATAATAGGCTTTTGACAATAACCGGATTTCGGTCACCCATTTTACTGAAGCCATTCCATACCATCCGGGAACGATTAATCTTAACGGATACCCATGGGAGGCCGGTAAAGGCTCACCATTCATTGAGTGTACTAGTTGAATTTCTGGTAGTAATGCTTTTTCAATGGGGAGGCTTGCTCCAAAGTTTTCGTTTGAGTTAGTGCTTGGATTAATGTTGGTATCTGCTCCTATGAACGCTATTTCGACACAATCGTCTAGGTCTAGGCCCTCTATTATTTGAGAGACGGAAACCCCTGTCCACGAAGCTGAGCTAACCCCGCTGTTGTCCCATAAAAGGCCTTCTACAGGAGGTTGTATGGCTGCACGACTGTTGCCAGCACATTCTAATACATTCTTAAATTCTGTAGACGGCATGGATAAAATTTGGTCGTAATTCAATGATTTTATGCAAGTGTCATCGCAAAAAATATCGAGCTTCCACGTGTTCATGTTTATTATTGGTTGAGTAGAATGGCTTCGGACAAAGAAATTGTCATTTGGGATAGTATCACCATTCATGGATTCCACTTGTAGTCCGATCACTGATGGATCGGTAGATAATTGTGTGTTTTTTAGTGGTTCCGTTGCCATTTTATCTGTCTCCTTGTAATTTGTGGCTGATTTAGAAATTAAAAGACCCGCGTTTTAACGCGGGTCTGCATGTTATGTTCCGTAAAGATCTGAATTACAACAACATCCATTAACTGCAGGTTGAGCTGCGGGTGAATAATTCTGAGTATCCAAGGCTAAACTTATTAATGTTGTCAGTGATTTGTATTCTAGATTACTCATAATGGTCGTAGTTTATCATTCCGATCCGTAGTAATCTAGTGCTGCCAAAGTCTTGCATAATATGGGAAATAATCAGCAATGTGTTGGCGTTCTGAAGGTTTTTTTTGTATAGTGTTTGTTTTGCAATGTTAAAGGATATGAATTGGCTAAATTGAATTTTTTAAATGTGCGCCGTTCTAGAGAGAAACCAATTTTTTACGGTTGGTGGATCGTAGCTACTGGGTTGCTTGGTATTACTGTCAAACAAGGTTCTTTCAACAAAAACTTCACGATGTATGTTCCGTTGCTTACTAAGGAATTAGGTATAGGAGTAGCTGCTATTTCATTTGCAGATATGCTTGGACGGATGACTGCTGGATTTATGGCCCCATTATGGGGGTATTTGACTGATAAATTTGGCTATAGAAATATGTTGATTTTTGGGGGATTAACCTCGGGCCTAGGTTTTATATTGTTGGCCAGAGTAAACAGTTATTTCACATTTACTTTGGTCTTGGTGGGATTGATATCCTTGGGAGTTCGTGCAGGTTATAACAATGCCTCAATACCTGCAATAAATGCTTGGTTTAGGAAACATAAAGGATTAGCAATGTCTATTGTTTCTACAGGGAACGGCATTGGCGGGTTATTTGCGCCATTAGTAGGATTCATGATTCTGTCTCTAGGATGGAGGCGTTCGGCATTTGTGACAGGACTTTTCATAATAGCCATTATGAGTACCTCGTCGTGGATAGTTCGTCAATCTCCAGAGTCTATGGGACTGCATCCAGATGGTGAAGATCCAGATGATGTCGAAGATTCTTCGATTATCACAACGGAACCAGATAACCGAGTTGTGCAACGTGACTTCAGCGTTAGAGAGGCGATGACAACTTTTGCCTATTGGCAACTGGTGATAGCAGTTGGATTTAGGAACACGGTCCATGCCGGGATTGCTTTTTTGATGGCACCTGTGATGATTTGGTTCTTGCAAGGCGGAGGGCGAGATGAGACAGAAAGTTACATAATCGCTGGTTTCTTTATGCTTATCTTTTCTCTGGGAACTTTATTTTTGAATCCTATGGTGGGATGGATTGGGGATCGTTGGCATAAAAATAGAGTGAGTGCATTATGTATGATTACGGGTGCCCTTTCGATATTAGCCCTTTTGGATCATAGCGGTTCTTTATGGAAGTTGGCTATTTTTGCACTTATGCTTTCTTTGGCTGATGCCGCAAATCCATTGGCCTGGGCTATTTTAGGAGATTTTTTCGGACGGAAAAACTTCGCTACCTTGCGTGGCTGGCAGCACCTTCCAGATCAATTGATGTCTATGAGCACTCCAGTCTGGATGGGACTTATTTACGATAAAACAGAAAGTTACTATTGGGCTTTGATTCTATGCATAATGATATACATTTTAGCGGCAGGTTCATATTGGACTTTAAAAGCTCCCAAATTGCCGGGAACATCTTAGAATATCATTACTAAAAGGTTAAGGTTAATCATTGAATTCGGATATAGAAAAAAAACCAAATTCACCTAACCCACGAATATATTATGGTTGGTGGATTGTTTTGGTTAGTTTACTAGGCATTACTGTCAAAATTGGTGCTTTCAATAGAAATTTCACTATATATGTAATACCTATACGTAAAGAATTAGGCATAGGAGTTTCTTCTATAGCATTTGCGGATATGTTGGGTAGATTAACTGCGGGGATTGCAGCTCCCATAATCGGGTATTTAGTAGATAAATTTGGTTATAGAAACATGTTGGTATTTGGTGGAATAACCTCCGGGTTGGGATTTATATTTTTAGCAGCTGTACACAGTTATTTTATGTTCTGTTTAGTGCTTGTTGGATTAATTTCTTTTGGTGTTCGAGCCGGATACCATACAGCAGCTATCCCGGCAATTAATGCTTGGTTCAGGAAACATAGAGGCTTGGCCATGTCAATTATATCTACAGGTAATGGATTTGGGGGCGCATTTGCTCCGCTGGTTGCTTGGATGGTATTAACTTGGGGATGGAGACGTTCCTCTTTCATTACTGGAATTTTTGTCATAGTTTTTATGACTAGCACTTCCTGGTTGGTCAAACAATCTCCGGAGTCTATGGGGCTTAAGCCAGATGGGATAATAGAAGATCCGAATATCAATTTATCTGATTCTGATTATGGAGAAGAAGAAGATTTTGGGATAAGTGAGGCCATGCACACAGTCGCTTATTGGCAGTTGATGATTGCTACAGGATTACGGAATACTGTGACATCTGGTATCAATTTGTTGATGGCTCCAATGATGATATGGTTTTTACAAGGTACAGATAGATCAGAGACAGAGAGTTTAATTATTGCCTCTTTTTTCATGATGGTTTTTTCAGTGGGTTCGATGGCCTTGAACCCTATGATTGGTTGGGTAGGTGATAGATGGCGTAAAGAGAAGGTAAGTGCATTGTGTATGCTTCTCGGAGGAGCGTCGATGTTGGTTTTGCTTGATCGGAGTGGTGCATTGTGGCAATTAGGCTTGTTCGCAGTAATGTTAGCTTTATCTGATGCTGCGAATCCATTAGCGTGGGCAATGTTAGGAGATTATTTTGGCAGGAAAAACTTTGCTACTTTGCAGGGATGGCATCATTTACCAAATCAATTGATGTCTATGAGTACACCGGTTTGGATGGGATATATTTTTGACAAAACAGATAGCTACTATTGGTCTTTAATTCCATGCATCATCATTTATATTTGTGCTGCAGGATCATATTGGACGCTTCGTCGTCCCATAAAGCTATCTCCATCTAATACACCGATTCGGAATTGACCGAATAATCCAGTTAAGGCTACATGAAAGTTTTTTTTGATACCTTTAAATAACTGTATGCCGATGTTAATCCTAGAATTACACCTATTCCAAATACAGCCATAGATATTTGGAGAAAAGTAATGTTGTTAACACAAGGAGCCACTATTAACATGGTGATGCCGGTCATTTGAAATCCTGCTTTTAATTTGCCGGATTGGGAAACGGCAGAGGCTTCTTCCTCTCGCATTCTAGCAGTCCATTCTCTAAGACCTGTAATTAATATTTCTCTAGCTATTACAGCCGTAGTTAATACTGTAAATAACAGCCCATAACTTGTTTCAGAATAGACTAGAACCAACGTGACAAGAACGGAACACACCATGAATTTGTCAGCAATAGGGTCTAAGAAAGTCCCAAGCTTTGTTACTTGAGAGGTAGTTCTAGCTAATTTGCCATCTATGAAATCAGTGATTGCCGCTGTGGCAAATAAGATTCCTGCAGCGAATATTAGAATAGTGTTATAGGGCGGAACAATTTCTGAGAATTGTCCTATATATATAAAAAATATAATGAAAGGCACTGCGATCATGCGGATAATTGTTAGTATAGTTGGAATGTTCATTTTGATATCCTAGATATTTTGTACTCAGACACTATATCATGTGGTATTTTTCTGAAACTTTTTTAAATCCTTGTAAAGATCCTTCAATTACTGAGTCTTCAACACAGTAAGAAATTCTAAAATGTCCTGGACTTCCAAATCCTCTGCCGGGCACTACCAATACTTTTTCGGCGAGTAATTCTTCTGTAAATACAGCATCGTCCTTAATAGGGCTCTTAGGAAATAAGTAAAATGCTCCCTGTGGCTTTGTTATCTGATATCCCATTTCGGTTAATTCAGAATATAAGAAGTTCATTTTTGTTTCATATATTTGAGGATCTACCACTGTTGATTGTAAATGCTCAACTAGGTTTTGCATCAATGCAGGCGCATTTACAAACCCTAGGATCCGGTTTGAGAATGTCAGGCCGTCTATCAACAGTGATGTTTCTGCGCTGTGTGGAGACACGGCAATGTATCCTATGCGTTCTCCCGGAAGAGCTAAATCTTTTGCATGAGAGTGAACAATAATTGAATTGTCATAATAGTTGAACCAATGCGGGCATACTGTAGATCCAAAAACAATTTTTCTGTAAGGTTCATCACTAATAATGTAGATTGTTCGATTGTGTTCTTTTTGCTTTTTTATGAATATCTCCGATAGGTCCTGGTATGTTTTTTCATTGTATACAACCCCTGTAGGATTATTCGGTGAATTTATTATGATTGCTCGAGTACGAGACGTAATAGATTTCTCGATATCATCCATGTTCAGAGAGAAATCAGGATTAGTTGGAACGATAACAGGTTTACCACCATGGTTATCAATGTAATATTCGTATTCCACAAAGAAAGGAGATAATATAATCACTTCTTCTTTGGGATCTAGTATGGTTTTTAACGTGACATTCAAAGCAGCAGCAGCTCCACATGTCATTATTATATTGTTACCAGTCAGGTTTACTTTTGATTCTTTAGCGATTGAATTTGCTATTACGTCTCTGGTATTTTGATATCCTGCATTAGGCATATAACGATGCATTCCAGGTCTAGGATTAGAGGCTAACTTCAGTAATGCTTCGTGGAATTCTTGAGGTGGTTCTATTACTGGATTTCCTAAAGATAAATCGAATACATTTTCGGAACCGTACTGTTCTTTTAATATAATTCCTGACTCAAACATTTTTCTGATCCATCCGCCTTCTTCGATGAATTTATGGATTTTTTTAGATATAGACATGATTTATTCCTTATGCAAGAGTGCGAATTAATTTCTTAGATTAAATGCTTCGGAAAAATGCTTAATTACCAAAGGCTTAACTTGTTCTATAGGATATTCGATTCCTAGGATGTTTTGCATTGATGTGATTTTTTTATCATTTATACCACACGGGACTATGTGATCATAAAAAGAGAGATCGGTGTTAATATTCAATGCGAACCCATGAAATGCTATTCCTTTTGATATTTTAACCCCTATTGCGGCTATTTTTGCGTCGTTAACCCAGACTCCTGTGAGGCCTTCTATAGTTTGAGATTTTATTTCTAGGTCATTGAGTACCGATATGATTATAGATTCTAAGGTTCGTATATATTTGAGAGGTCCCCCTAGATATTTTATGTTTATTAATGGGTATGTTACCAGTTGTCCAGGCCCATGAAAGGTGATTTGCCCTCCTCTGTCTGTATTAATGATTTCAATTTCAGGTTCATTCTTTATAGATTGGAGGAGATGATTTGGGTTGCTAGTGCGACCTACGGTTACAGTAGGATGATGTTCCATGAGAAGCAAAGTATTTCCTCGTTTACTAGCCTGCATATCCAGCACATATTGGTTCTGGAGGTCTATCCCTTCTTTATAAGGAATTAAGCCTAGGTCAACTATATCTAGTGTCGAATTCATCTTCATAAACTGAAAGTTGAAGGAATGTTTTCCAGGTAATCTTTCACATTGTTCAGCAGTTTAGAAGCTTCGTAACCGTCATTAAGTCTATGGTCGAAAGCCAAGCATATATTCATCATTGAACGTATAGATATTCCATCTCCAACCACGTGAGGCCTTCGGGAAATAACTTCCATAGTAATGATTCCGGATTGATTCTGGTTGATAATTGGTTTAGATAAAAGTGATCCCAATGCTCCAGTATTATTAATTGTAAAAGTTCCATCTTGAACATCATTTATTTCTAATTTGTTTGTATTAGCTTTGTTTATTAAAGCGTTTGCTTGAGTAGCTAGCTGTTTAAAATTCAAAGACTCAGCTTGATGTATCACTGGAACTATTAGAC
Source organism: Dehalococcoidia bacterium UBA2588 (assembly GCA_002339805.1). Taxonomy (GTDB): domain Bacteria; phylum Chloroflexota; class Dehalococcoidia; order Lucifugimonadales; family UBA3495; genus UBA2588. Next base: position 34,306 of record DDKW01000027.1, read on the forward strand.
CGGTCGGAGAAGCTACGGCAATGCCAAGATTAATATTAATATGCTGTTCGACTTCATTGCCTTTCCATTCAGCGTTGAAATTCATATTGTTTTTTAGTGAGGTCATTATTGCTTCTATAAAGAAAGGCATGAATGTGAGATTAAATCCCATTTCGGACGCGAATTTCTCTTTGAAGCGAGTTCTGGTGTCCACTAAATTGGTGACGTCTACTTCAATCATTGTCCATGCATGAGGAATTTGAGTGTAACTTTCCATCATGTGATTAGCTATGGTTTTTCTTATTGCAGTTGTTTTCTTATTTAAAGTTGGATCTTTTTCGATAGGTTGCTGAAAAGCGAGTAGGTCATTTTTTGTAATCCTGCCATTAATACCTGTTCCTTGCACTTCTTTAAGATTAATGGATAATTCTTGTGCTAGCCTCCGGACTGCTGGAGATATTCTTGATGCTGACGGTTTTGATTCGGGCGATTGGCTATCTTCTACAGCATCCGTGGGGATTCCTCCTGTAGGTCCTACTTGAGTTATGTTGTCGACTAAGAAACCTGTTCTAGACACTTTGGAATTATTCGCAACGGGCTCAGAGGTGGTTTCATTTTGGACATTAAGTTCGAGTATAGGGGATCCTACGGCTACTGTTTCTCCTTCTTGGGCTAATAATTTAGTAATGATACCTTCCACAGGGCTAGGCACTTCCATAGTTACTTTATCTGTAATGACTTCAACTAACGGTTCGTATTGCTTTATAGATTCTCCTGGCTGTTTCAGCCATTTAGCTATGGTTCCTTCGACTATGGATTCACCAACCTGAGGAAGATTAATAACTTCTAGCAAAATCAGACTCCAAACTTTAATACTGGCTTAATTCTAAGATGCCATCATAGATACTTTGGGTATTTGGTAGGTATGCATCTTCTAAAGACTTTGCGAAAGGCATTGTGGGGATATCGGGACCGCAAATTCTTTTTATAGGCCCATCTAAGTAATCGAATGCTAAATCGGAAACCATGGCTGCTATTTCTGCCCCTACACCCCCAGTAATATTGTCTTCGTGAACGATAATCAATTTACCTGTTTTTTTCACAGACTCTACAATGGTTGGAATGTCTAGAGGGCGTAAACTCATCAAGTCTATTATTTCAGAGTCAACTTTTTTATCTTCTAACAATTTAGCAGCTTCTAGGCAGTAATGTAACATTAGTCCATATGATATCACTGTGATGTCTTGGCCAGATCTTTTTATATCTGCTTTGCCTATCGGGATAGAATAGTCTTGGTCTGGCACTTCTCCTCGTACCAGCCGGTATGTTTTCTTGTGTTCAAGGAATATAACGGGATTGTTATCTCGTATGGCGGATTTCAATAATCCTTTTGCATCGTAGGGAGTTGAAGGAGCGCAAATTTTTAGACCGGGTGTGTGAAAGAAATAAGATTCAACATTCTGTGAATGATATAGCCCCCCTCTTATGCCTCCCCCATAAGGTATTCGGATTACCATAGGGGCATTTAACTGACCATTGCTACCGTAAGAAGTTTTTGAGGCTTCCCCAATAATTTGATTCAAGCCGGGCCATATGAAATCTGAGAACTGTACTTCTGGGATGGGACGTAATCCATTAAAAGAGGCTCCAAGCGCAACTCCCATTATTGAAGCTTCTGCTAATGGTGTGTCTATTACTCGAGTCGCGCCAAATTCTTCAAGAAAACCTTGAGTGGCTAAGAACACTCCTCCTCGTTGTCCTATGTCTTCGCCTAGTACTATGACAGAGGGATCTCTTTTCATTTCTTCCCAGAGAGTTGTTCTAATAGATTCAATTACGCTTAATTCTGCCATATGATGTTCACTCAACGAAAAGATTATTCATCAAAGTTTTGGTGTCTGGTTCCGGAGCAGCCTCTGCCAATGTTGTGGCGGTATTTATTCTTTCAATGCATGCTTCTTTAATTTTTTTTATTTGTATATCGCTGGACAGATTATTTTCTAAAATTAAAGATTCGAGTTTTTTAAGAGGATCCCTGCTTGTCAACTCATCAATTTCCGAGAGATCTCTGTATCTAGTATGGTCATCATCAGAGGTATGAGGCATGATGCGCTCAACATTCATTTCTACTAATACTGGATTAAAAGTCTTCGCTAAATCAATGGCTTTTTGCATCGTTTCATAAACTTGTAACAGGTCTGACCCGTCTATAGAGAGCGCTTCAAGTCCGTAACCTGGAGCCCTTTCAGAGACTTCTGATATGGCCATCTGTAATTTTTGTGGTACTGAAATTGCATAATGATTGTTTTCGCATATAAATATGATCGGTAGTTTATGAATACCTGCAAAATTCATTGCCTCGTGGCATTCTCCTTGACTGGAAGCACCGTCTCCAAAGAATGACATGGTTACAGTGGATTTATTCTGGATTTTTGATGCTAGAGCATGGCCAACGGCCTGAGTCATTCCTGCTGCTACTACATTGGATAATTGGATAATATTTCTTGGCAAATCTGAACCTTGTAAAGGGAATTGCCGGCCATTACTGTATGGGTCACCTTCTTTGCCGAGATAGGAAAGCATAATTTGGGTTTCATCTAGGCCTACTCCAAATTTCAATGCTAAATCTCTATAATATGTAAAGAAAAAGCATTCAGGGCCCTGTTCAGCCGCTAGCAATGTGCCCAATTGTGCAGCTTCGTGGCCTTGGCAAGAAGCTGCTATGGGAACTTTACCTTGGCGGTTCATAGCCCAAACCCGTTCGTCCAAGGTGCGAACCATTAGCATTTTTTCGTACACTTCAAGGATTTTATCTATGGTAATCCCAGATGGCAAAGTGATGTCTTGTTTTGAGTTCATAACATCCACATATCCTGTATGAGTGTTCAATATTATATTCATTATTTGATTTCGAGTCTAATACATAATTAGATAAAAAAAATTGATTGAATTGATAGTACTAATTAGACTATAATTAATCTTGACACTAAAATTTCGCTGTGTTAGCTTTTCAAACAAGCTTTTAGCTAAGGAAGAGAGGAGACACTACAACATTTAATATGCTAGAAGATCCGGGCACACTAAGTTCGTTCAATTGGATGAACATACACCTATATCTGACCTCGATTTGGACTTTGGCTCCCTTCGTTGCAGGCTTTGCCTTTTCTATGGCTGCTGCTCATTTATTTATTCCGTCCCTCATTAGTACTGGTGACTTGCCTAATACAGCAAATAAATTCAGATTACCGTTAACTGCATTCGCGTTAGTTTTGCTCATCCCAATAATTTTATTGCTAATTAATGCTGTGAATATGTGGATGAGGGTAGGCGATTTTTGGCCTAGATTCTTGATATGAGTGATAGAGAGTAAATGATTCCAAAAGGTAACATAGTAGCAGCAACTCTAGTTGGATTAATAATGGCTGGCATCACAGGGTTTATACTCTTAGTGATAGCGATTTCGTGGTTCTCTAATGCTCCTTTCGGATTAGCTAATGCACCTGCCCAGCCTATAGCGTTCCCACATACAGCACATGCCGGGTCTGTTGATGACGGCGGACTTGGAATGGAATGCGAATTTTGCCATCGAAATGTGACAAAAGGTGATTCGGCTACAGTTCCCGCATTGCAGCAATGCTGGTACTGCCATCAAAAAGTATCCGGAGGAGATGAAGAAGCTCAGGCAGAAATTGATAAACTGGTAACAGCCTATAGCGACGGTGTTCCAGTCAATTGGGAGAGAGTTCACAGATTACCAGATCATGTGCGGTTTGTTCATGAAGCTCACATTAGGCACTTCACCATGGGAGATACTCCTGAAACTCAATTAGAAGTAAAAGAAGTTTGCACTGTTTGTCACGGAGAAGTGGCAAAAATGGAAGAAGTGCAACCTAAACAGTTCCAATCTTTGAAAATGGGCACGTGCTTAGATTGCCACAGGAAATACGATGTTCCTACAGATTGCACGATCTGCCATAAATAATAGAAACAAGGTTTACGGATGAAATTAACAAGAAGAAACTTTTTGGCATGGGCCGGCATCTCAGCGATGGGAGCGGTTGCTTGCGATGTATTTGAAGATGAATTGAGGGTTCAGAGCCCAGTCGCTCTACCTGAAGATCTTGTTAAAGGTAAAGAGAACTGGTACGCGACACTTTGCGGGACTTGTCCTAACAGCGAAGGAGTTGTGGTCAGGGTAGTAGAAGGAAGAGCCAAAAAAGTTCAAGGCAATCCTAATTACCCAACTAACTTAGGCGCACAGAGTGCTAGATGTGACTTGGGACTGCAACAGCTTTATCATCCCGACAGAATATCTGCGCCTCTAAGATTAAATGGCGAAAAGGCCTCTGGAAGATTTGATAGCATTACTTGGAGCCGCGCACTTGATGAAGTATCTAAAGAATTAAGCGCACGAGATGGTGCTGTAGCTATGATTAGCCCTCCCATGAGAGGATATAGTGCCGTTATTGCAGATGAATTCATAAAAGCATTCGGTGGGAAACGCATTGAGTTTGAATCTTTGGATCTAAAGACATACCGGACAGCAATCAAAAATGTTTTTGGTCAAGACATCCAGCCTCATTATGATATTGGACATGCACAATATGTGCTGTCTTTCGGAGCTGACTTTTTGTCAACTTGGGTATCTCCCACTCAATGGGAAGTAGGATACGGAGAATTTAGAGATAGTGATCACTCCAAACGAGGGATTATGACTCATGTGGATTCTCGTTTTTCAGTTACTGCATCCAATGCTGACAGATGGATACCGATTGCTCCGGGGCAAGAAGGTAAATTGGCTTTGAGTATTGCATACGTCATTATCGAAGAAGGGTTATATCCCTCTAATGTGGATATTAGCAGTTTGACATCTGGGCAAGGATTAAATGCTTTGGCTGGGTATAGTCCTGAAAACATCGGAAGCCAATTAGGGACTCCCGACAATGTTCTTGGATCGCATTCTGTGTCGGAACTAATACGTACCGTTGCAAGAGAATTTGCTAGTCATTCACCAGCCATAGCTTTAGGTGGAGGTACTGCTGGTGCATCTACTAATGGGTTATTTAATTTAGAGTCGATATACTTACTTAACCATCTCGTTGGGAGTGTAGGCAAAGAAGGCGGAGTGATTCTTAACCCTGAACCGCCTATTAAAGAACTTAAAGGTTATAGTAACTCCCATACATTGACTGATATTGAGGAGCTTATTAAAGATATTAAAGCTTCCAAAATAAAAATGTTATTTGTTTATAACGCTAATCCGGTATATGGATCGCCTGACTGGAGTGGCCTAGAACAAGTTTTGAATTCAGATGACTTGTATATGGTGAATATTGGATCTTTTGTTAACGAAACGAATCATTATGCAGATATGATACTTCCCGACAGAAACTATATGGAAGATTGGGGGAATGATATTCCGGAACCCTCAGCTGGATATCAAACTGTTGGTGTTCAGCAACCCATAGTCAATCCATTAAGTGACATGGATCCAAGAAGTTCGTCCGATGTACTCCTAACACTTGCTCAAGATTCAGGCAAAGATTCGAGTTTGCCTTGGAGGTCATTGGAAGATGCTCTCAAAGGAATGTCAGATGAGCTATTTGAATTAAATCGAGGTTCCGTATCAGGGACTACAAAACAAGAGTTTTGGACTAATTTACTGAGGCAAGGCGGATGGTGGGATAAGTCCGCCACTGGTGCAGATGTATCTGACATTAACGGATTAATAAATAAAATCACTGTTAAGTCTAAAGACCCAAAACTGTCAGGGAATGGTGAATTTTATTTAGTTCCATTCCTTCATAATTCACTGTTAGATGGCAGAAATGGTGATATACCATGGGCACAAGGAACTCCCGACCCGATCACTTCGGTAGCGTGGCAGACATGGATAGAGATTAACGACAAAGTCGCAGATGATAAAGGTATCCGGGAAGGGGATGTCATTGAGATTAGATCAGGTGCGGAAGCTATTAAAGGTATAGCTTTTGTAAGTCCGGCTCAACCACCAGACGTAATCAGTATTCCATTAGGACAAGGGCGAACTGTCGGCTCCGCTTATGCAACTGATCGGCTTGATGGAGAAAGCGCTAATGTTTTAAATATTGTGGAAAATAACAAAATCGAGGGTACCGATGGCTTAGCTTGGGCTGCCACTACCGTGAACATCACTAATACAGGGACTAGTCTACGCATAGCTAAATTTGAAGGTGATTACGAATCTAGAGAAGTAGGATTTACCGAAGGAGAAGAGTTAATCAAAACAACTTCTCCTGGAGACCATGATCATTAAATATGATCGGATAGAGGAAGTGTAATGGTTATAAAAATTGAACATAAATGGGGTATGGTTGTCGATTTAGACAAATGTACTGGTTGTAATGGATGTGTTGTCGCATGCCAAGCGGAGAATAATCTGCCAATCAATACTAAAGATCTGTTTATGCAAAAAAGAGCTTTTGAATGGATTCGAATTGAGCGATATTGGGAAGGAGAATTTCCAAATGTCAAAGCGCGATACCTTCCGGTCATGTGCCAACACTGCGGGAATGCTCCGTGTGAGCCAGTATGCCCGGTATATGCCACCTACCACAACGATCAAGGACTTAATGTCCAGGTGTACAACAGATGCGTTGGTACCAGGTATTGTATAAATAACTGCACTTATCAAGTACGATTTTTCAACTTTTGGGAACCTACATGGCCAGAAAGATTGCAAAATCAACTTAATCCGGACGTTACTGTTAGGACTAGAGGAATAACGGAAAAATGCACTTTTTGTGTCCAAAGGATAAGAAGAGCAGAAATAACTGTTGAAAGAAGAGAAAGAACTAAACTGAACGATAAGACTATGGCTGCTAGGAATTTCATGCCTGCTTGTGTTCAGGCGTGCCCCACCAACGCTTTGATGTTTGGTGACCAGAACAATCAAGAAGACAAAATACATGGGTATTTCGAAGAATTACACAATCATGAGGGTCATTCTGATTCGAGGGGCTACAGAATCCTAGAAGAAATAGGGACAGATCCTAGTGTTATATATTTAAAGAAAGTGGATCAGTTCAAAATGGAGCACAGTGAATCTCATGGCTGAGCTTAAAACATTAAATCATCATTATAAAGACATGTGGGTATTCCCGGATGCTGATGATTTAGCAGGATTGCCCGCTAAGGCAACTTCAATAGGTATAAATAAGTTACTGTTATGGTTAACTTTGATATTAACCGCTATCGGAGTGGTTGGATTTGTGATGAGAGCCTCTGCGGATGGACTGAATGATTATGAGCCTTGGGGATATTACATGGCTGCATTTTCTTTCGTATTTATGGTTACAGCCCCAGCGCCTTTGGTATCCGTAGCATTCCGGCTAATAAGAAGTCATTGGAGGCGCCCGTTAACTAGGATTGCTGAAATATTTGCATTAGTGGGAATAGTTAATTTTGTATTGTATATACCTCTCATGCTCATGATTCCAGAAATAGCTAATCCTAATGGAGCTGGGCATCACTCTTTAGATATTAGAAGAACTTTGTGGATTCAAGTTCCTTGGGGAGCACCGCACTTCTGGGAAACCATGGCAATGTTATCGTTGCCTGTCATGAGTTGTTTGATATTATTGCTATCAGCTACTCCAGACATGTCTGCATCCATTCAATTTGTGAGTGGTATCAAGAAAAAATTCTATATGCTTGTAGCAGGTTACTGGAAGGGTTCCAAACGACAATGGCTTGTTATGCAGGCTGCGATAGGTGCCCTTGGAGGATTGTACTTTCTTACACTTCCTTTCGTTCAGTTTTTAATATCAACCGATTTTGGAATGAGTTTGATAGCTGGCTGGAAAGACTCTATTTTCCCGGCAATTTACACATTGATGGGATTTCAGACTTCATTAGCCGCGATTTTAATCGTATTGTATATTTTCCGAAGATGGGGAGGGTTTGAAAACTTTATTGGTGCCTCTCAATTTTGGTCCGCAAGTAAAATACTTCTAGGACTGTCATTGTTATGGATTTATCATATGTTCGCTTTCTTTATAACTTTTTGGTACGGCAGGATGGAAGTCGAACAAAACATACTTAATTACCTGTATGTGGATTCGTGGTTTTGGATTTTCATCATAAATGCATTAGGTAGCTGGTTGATTCCGTTCTTAATACTGGTTTGGAATCCGGTTCGACGAGCTGATTGGGGAGCACCATTAGCTGCTGTGTTTGTGTTAATAGGGGCATTGATGTTTAATATCAGAATATTTGTTGGAGCGTTTAACGCGGGCAGAGAGCAAATATATGACATATCAATCACATTTGTTCCGGACGCTGTTGGTCCTGATATCTGGGACTTATGCATGGTAATTGGGATAATTGGACTAGCTTGTTTAGTCTATCTTATCGGTCTTAGGATCTTTCCTGTGATGAACATCTGGGAAATTAAAGAGGGCGCCATGTATCAAAAAATGGGCAGATTATTCAGAGGCAACTACTTAGTATTAGCAAAACCAGAATAAAATTATAGCGAGAGGATAACTTCCATGCAGGAAGGACGAGTTTTACCCCCAGAACAAATTAATAAGGACCTACTAAATTCAATAATGTCCACACCCAAGTGGTATTGGCCAGCGGTAGGGATATGCTCATTGATAGTGTTGATTGCAGCTACAATCGTGGGATATATGATTAACAAAGGTCTTGGAATAACCGGATTGAACAGGCCGGTTATGTGGGGATTTTTCATCACAAATTTTGTTTTTTGGATTGGTATAAGCCATGCAGGTGTTATGCTTTCCGCAATTTTAAGACTTGCTAAAGCAGAATGGCGAAGGCCTGCGTCTCGAGCAGCTGAAGTTCTGACAATATTCTCCCTGATGACAGCAATGACTATGCCAATTATTCATACTGGGAGACCCTGGAGAAGTTTGTATTGGTTTTTCCCTTATGACTTTGCGAGAGGGATTTTCCCTAATATAAGATCCCCTTTGGTATGGGATCCGAGTGCTATTCTTACTTATTTGACCTCTAGCGTTTTGTTTGTATTTATAGCTTTAATTCCGGATTTCGCAATTTTGAGAGACAACACGACTGGCCTCAGGAAAAAGATTTATACAGCATTGTCTATGGGTTGGCAGGGTAACGCTAGGCAATGGAAGTTACAGATTGTGGCTGGAATTTTACTTTCAGCATTGATACTACCTGTCTTCGTTTCCGTACACAGCATTGTGTCGTGGGATTTTGGAATGGCAGTATCTGTAAAAGCATGGCACTCTACGGTGTTCGCTCCATATTTCGTGGTAGGTGCAGTGCACTCTGGAGTTTCAGCAGTTATTTTTGTACTTATATTGCTAAGACAGGCTTATGGATGGCAGGATTACATACGAAGAGAACACGTAGAAGCTTTGTGCCGACTACTTATAGTTGTCTCCACTGGATGGTTCTATTATTTCTGTATGGAAATAATATTCGGTATATATGGCCGAGAAGCGGATGAAGTGGCGATAAGAACTTTGCAGTTTACTCTTTATCCATGGAACTGGATTATGATTATATTTATCGTAACCACTTATTTCTTGCCTATATTATTATGGTCAAGAAAAGTATGGAGGCGTAACTTACTTATTGTCTCTATAGCATGTATTTCTGTGAATATAGGTATGTGGCTGGAGCGATACATTTTGTTTGTGCCTGGTCAAATAAATAAGCAATTGTTTACCTTTACATGGGCTAACTACACCCCGACCATATTTGAAGGGATTATAGTGTTAGGTACGTTTGCTCTAGTGACATTACTACTATTACTGTTTAGTAAAGTAATGCCTTTGATACCACTATATGACATAAAAGAAGGCGACATTCTAAAAACAGAAGTACAGATTGGACGAAGAACGGTTCCAGCTACTTTTAGAGAAGATTAAAATAAGGAAAAATTATGGCTATTAAAAGTGTATTAGGTTTATTCCAAGATGCTAATCAAGCTGCTGATGCGGGAGATGCGGTTAAGGAAACGGGTTTAACTGAAAACGACATAGATTTTTTGACTGATTGCCCATATCCTGAGGGAGCTTTTGGCGAACGAGAAGAACATATCAAACTGTTTTTGTTCCCATTTATTGGCGGAATATTAGGCTTTTTTGGTGGAATCATGGTTACGTCCATGACTCAGATGGCTTATCCGTTGATTACAGGAGGTAAACCAATTCTCTCGTTGCCTCCTATGGCAGTAGTAATGTATGAAGGAACAATGTTGGGCGCAATATTGTTCACTGTCTTAGGCGTTTTGTTTGAAAGTAGATTGCCTCACAAAATGACTGAAGCTTATGATGAACGAGTATCTCAAGGTTTGATAGGTGTATTAGTTCGAGCCGAAGAAGGTAAAGAACAAGAAATCAATGATGTGTTATCTAAAGCTGGTGCAGTAGATACTAAAATTGCTTAACGTATTATAATTTCAGATAATAAGAGAACAATATGAAGTCGATAATAAAAAACATAGGAATAATCCCTCGCTACAAAGTGGTAATCACATCGTTGGTATTACTATTGGTAAGTATTGGCTGTTCTCAAGGATCTTATCCGTTAGATTTTTTCTATGAAATGCATTACACCCAGTCATATAAGTCATATGAGCCTCCCAGACTTGATGTCCCTGCTAGTGCGATACCGGTTTATGATGCACCTAAAACAACTTCATATTATAGTGGTGAGCATTTGTATAATGTTAACTGTGCCACTTGCCATGGAGATGACGCGAAAGGTAACGGACCTGCACTTAAAATAATCATGGACGAGTATGGTTATACCCCTGCGGTTACCCCTAATTTGACTGCCCCTGAGGTTAAAGCAATTGGCACAGCTGGGATCAAAGGATATTTGTATTCTGGAGTTGTTGTTATGCCGAGCTTTAAAAACATGTTAAATGAAGAAGAAATGGACATGATTAGCGAATATGTCATGAGTCTAGATTAAGAATAACAAGCCGATTTTTGTATAGAACTTTATCTCCAACCACTTATATTCCAATTTTAATTGTATTTATATGCATAGTTACTTGCATTTTGTTTCTTATACCTACCCGAGCACTTGCCGATAATCCAGACGCAGACAAGATTGAAATTGAAGCTCAAAAAATAGATCAAATGTTGATGTGTCCGGTTTGCCCTGCAGAAAGTATTGATCAGGTACAAGTAGAAGTTGCAAAACAAATGCGGATAAAAGTGAGAGATATGTTGACTGAAGGTCAGACTGAAGGTCAAATACTTGATTATTTCGAACAACGTTACGGTAGTGATATATTGGCTGCTCCTCCGATACGAGGGACTATGGTGCTGGCATGGATCATTCCTGTAATTATATTAGTGTTAATGATGTCAGCAGGATTGTGGGTCTTATATAATATGGTATATGGGAAACGAGATATTGAGGGATAGATAGTGTTTGCGGATGTAGGCTCTTTGTTGCTATGGATCGGTATGGTGGTATCGGTTTATGCGTTGATAGCATCCATAACAGGTAAATTGTTATTGGTGAACGAATTAATAATTAGCTCCTATAGGAGCGTATATATGCTATTAATTTTGTGTGTTTCTTCGACAATTTGCTTAGTTGGGGCATTTGTAACTAATGATTTTTCTGTAACCTATGTAGCTGCCCATAGTAACTTGGCTATGCCTAATATATATACTTGGGTTGCATTTTACGCAGGCAATGAAGGATCTCTATTATTTATTGCAACGGTTTTGTCCGTTATGGTTGGTATAGCAATTAAATTTAAGGGTAATACTAATCCGGATGTATTACCCATGATAACTGCTGTTCTTATGTTCATCATGACATTTTTTTTAGCAGTAATTATTTTTATGGCAGATCCTTTTGAAAAATTGAATATCCCGGTCTTAGATGGACAGGGTATTAACCCGTTATTAACTCATTTTGGTATGTTTTTTCATCCTCCTGCTTTAATGTCTGGACTGATTTGTTGCTCGATACCTATGGCATTTTCTTTAGGGCATTTAATATGTGGTAAATCACAAGACGAATGGGTGGAGCAGGGAAGAATCTGGGGATTAACAGCTTGGGCTATGTTAGCAGTGGGTCTGTTATTAGGTTCTTGGTGGGCATATACAATATTGGGGTGGGG
>DDKW01000027.1:46745-91763 GCA_002339805.1 Dehalococcoidia bacterium UBA2588
TTTTGGTTTTGGGATCCTGTAGAAAATGCCGCATTTATGCCATGGGTTGCGCTCACCGCATTCATACACTCAATTATTGTTCAAAAGAGACGTTCTATGTTCAGAATCTGGAACATTGTAATTATAAATATCGTATTTGCTATGTCGCTATATGGGATGTTTGTTAATCGTGGAGGACCAGTGCCGTCCGTACATTCATTTGGAGCATCGGATCTGGGGTGGGTATTCTTAGGATTTTTATGCATCGGAATACTGATTCCTTTCGGAATATTTCTATATCAGTTAGGAAAGATTAGGAGTCAGAGAAGTTTAGAATCAATGCTATCTAGAGAGGCCGCTTTCCTGATAAATAATTTGCTGTTATTAGGAATTGCTTTCGTAACTTTATGGGGTACTGTTTATCCTTTGATTTCCGATTTGTTGTTTTCTGAGCAAATTACTATAGCTAGACCTTATTATGATCAGGTTAACGGACCGATTATGTTAGTTTTGTTACTTGTAATGGGTATAGGCCCATTAATACCTTGGAGAAATTCTAGTTACAAAATGGTATTGCAAGCTTTGAAATATCCTGTAATAGTCACATTATTACTGTTTAGTACATTGTTAATATTAGGTGTAAGAGAAATTATTCCTTTAACAGCATTTGCTATTATAACTTTAGTAACGACCGGTATTGTTAGGGAATGGTATAAGGGAGTGAGAGTGATGTCTTCCGGGTCTTGGATTGACGCTCCACGATCATTTCTGCGGTTGATTATGGCCAATCGCACCAGGTATGGAGGTTATATAGTGCATATAAGTGTACTAATGGTTGCGTTGGGTGTAGTAGGAGGATCTTTCTATGATAAACAACGAGACATCATAATGCAGGAAGGAGAACAATATGAAATCGGTGATTATGAGGTCATGTATATTGGTACAGAAGAGACTATGTTTTCAGATCGTACGGAATTTACTTCTGTTATCAGTGTAAAAAAAGATGGATCATCATTAGCCGAAATGAGGCCTAAACGTTCTTTTTATCCTGGTTTCAACATGGCATCAACCAGAGCGGCCATTAGATCTACTCCTATTGAAGACTTTTATGTGGTTCCTAGTGAGAACATGCCAGACGGATCAGTTGGATTCAGAATTATGATTAATCCATTAATATGGTGGATGTGGGTTGCAGGCCCGTTTGTGATTTTAGGGACTTTGGTGTCATTATGGCCTCGTAAGGTCAAAAGAGTTATCAAGTAAGGATTGGGAAATGGATTTATTTATAGGTGGAATTACGTTAGTAATAGTTATTATAGTTATTCTAAGTCCGTTCTTAACCAGAAAAGGGTTCGTAGTAAGTTCTAATAATGACCAGGAATTGGATCCGGCAATAACAGAAGCTGATTTGCGTGACCTGAGAGCAGTTTTAGAATTGGATTATGCCCTTGGGAACATGTCTGAGTTAGACTATCAGTCACAATTATCTGAATATGACGCACGTATTCAAAGCATAGTTACAAGTACGCAAGATCTCTCAGAATAATTGAAAGAGGATGATGGTATTAGGTTGGTAAATATTAAGTATTTAATACTTGGTTTGTTCATTACTATATTGTGCGTGTTCAATGGAACTCCAGTGAATGCTCAGGCTTCTTATGATGTCAGAGGATATGTTGTTAATGAGACCCGTGATTCTGTTATTCCTGAAGGATTAGAAATTATATTGCATACTTTTGATCCAGAAGGAGGACCTGTAGAAACCAAAAAGTCTTCAGTTGATAATGATGGATATTTTGAATTTCTTTCAATATCGCAAGATTCTAACCTGAAATATTTTTTGACCGTGGAGCATGAATCATTTATATACAATAAAGAAGTCTTATCTGATTCATTGTCTGATCCTATTAAAATAAGTGTTTATGATAAAACTTTGGATCCTACAGTAGTAACTTTTGACACGCATATTTTTGTTATTGCAGATATCTCTTCAGCGAATCAAACAGTATCTGTTGTTGAATTTATCAAATTTACTAATAACTCAGATAAAACATTAATACCAGATATGGAAAATGTTCCACCAATAACATTTGTTAGGTTTTCTATGCCGGACAATTTCACTGAATTAGATGTACAGACAGATTTACCAGGAGGACAAATTATTTCTGTGGGAACTGGGTTTGCCGTAACCTCACCGATAACTCCAGGGAATCACCAAATAAGTTTTTCTTACTTATTAGAATATGAAGAAGGAAAATTTGACTATGAACAGAAGCTGATTCATGGAGCGGAATTTTTCCAAGCTATGATCCCTGATCGATTATCTGGGACAAGTATAAATATGGATGCAGAACAAACCAGTTTAGATATTGAAGGCACGGCATACAGTGCTTGGAATTTATATGAAGTGGAGCCTGGGGATGGCCCACTTATTATGGTGGAAGGATTGCCAGATGCAACCATGCTCGATGTAGTGGTTGCCCAAGTATCAAGTAAAGGATTTTGGAGAATTTCCATTCCTGTTTCTGTTGTGATCGTTTTATTGGTGATTGTTCCCTGGCTTGTATTGAGAGCAAGGAAAGAGAAGAATGTCTAGGAAGGAATTATAGATGAGTAAAAGACAATTTGTGATCTCATTTGTATTCGCTGTATTAGTGATAGGCTTTCTTGCATTACTAACTATTTATTCTACTTCTTTAAAAGATCGTACCGGTAGTGCAGGAGTGAACAGTAAATTTTCTGGATATAAAATGGATTCAGAGCCGGCATATAATTTTCAGGCTTCGACTCATTTAGGTGAAGCCATATCATTGAGTGATTATAAAGGATCTATTGTCTTATTAGATTTTTGGTCATCATGGTGTGCGCCATGCAAAAAAGAAGCTGTTGCTTTGAATGAATTATATGTTGAATATTTGGGTAATAATTATGATGTGGAGTTCATAGGCGTTAATATTTGGGATACACATGATGATTTTGTGAATCACTTAGACAAGTTCGGAATAGATTATGCAAACATACTTGATGATGACGGCAGTGTTCTATTTGAGTATGGAGTAAGAGGTATTCCAGAGAAATATCTTATAGATGCTCAGGGCAATTTAGCATGGAAATTTGTTGGGCCTACAGAAAAAACTTTACTTAAAGATACAATTGATAATCTTTTAGTAAATTATTAGTCTTCTTCCCCAGGCGTTACAATAAATCTTCCTCCAACAGCATTAATTTGGTCGCCTGTTATATATGATGATTCATCCGAAGCTAAGAATAGGCAAGCATTTGCTATATCTTTTGTGTGTCCTTGCCTGCCTAATGGTATCTGATTAAGATGTTTGGAAGAATTTCTCCCGTCTTTTGCATATTCAGGGTACCATTCCGGATGTATTCTTTCAGTGTCTATGGACCCTGGGTTAACCATGTTCGCTCTGATGTTGTATTGTGAGAATTCTGATGCTATGGATTTGATTAAACCTAATACAGCCATTTTAGAAGATGCTACTGGAGCTGTGTTGGGTCTACCTGTAAGAGTTGCCATTCCTCCTAGCGCGACTATGCTTCCATAAGTGTGTTCAATCATCTTAGGCAATAGTGCTCTGCTAAGGTAAAAACATGGATCTAGATTGATACTAAAAACCTCTCTCCAATCTTCATAAGAAGTATCGAGCAAAGGTTTATGCGGCCTAATTGCTGCGTTATTAATTAATATATCGATATGTTCAAAAGTTTCGAAACTTTTGAACACCATGTCGTTCACTGATGATTCATCTGACACGTCGGCAATGGCTGTAATTACTTGTACTTCATGAGATCTACATTCATTTGCGACTTCTTCAAGTTCTGAACTACTATTTCGGGTATTCAGGATTAAATTTGCACCTTCGCGTGCAAAGGTTAGAGCGACTTCTCGGCCGATATTTCTACTAGCTCCAGTTATTAATGCAGTCCTACCTTCTAATCTCATGTCATTTCTCCTAATAACTTTGCCAGATTCTAACACGAAGTATTTTCCTTGACCAATACAGAATCCAGTGTCAGAATTGCACTAATATATAAGATTTATGTAGGAGAATTTCATGAAATGGTGTAGATTTGCTAATGATGGTGGAGAGTATTTTGGGATTATAGAAGATGATAAAGTGATTCAAGTCGAAGGTGACATTTTTGGGAGTTATTCTAAAACTGGTCATGTGCATAACCTAGAACAGATTAAGCTTTTGCCTCCTATTATTCCTCCCACATTTTATGCTGCAGGTATTAATTATCCAGAGCATGTGACTTGGGCTGCTCAAATGAAAGGGGAAGACCCAGTCTTACCTGATAAAGCGGATATAGGGTATCGGGCAGTAAATGCTCTTACTGGTCATGAAGACCCTATAATAGTGCCTCAAGATGCAACAGAACAGGTTCAGTACGAAGGAGAACTTGTAGTAATCATAGGTAAAGAATGTAGAAATGTATCTGAGTCAGAAGCTTTAGATTATGTGTTTGGATATACAATCGGGAATGATGTTAGTGAGAGGACTTGGCAGCGAGGAGACCGTACGATGTGGAGAGCAAAGAATACAGATACCTTCAAGCCTATGGGTCCTTGGATAGTGACAGATCTTGAGCCGGATGATTTTCATGTAATTATAAGGCTGAATGACCAAGTAGTTGGTGAATATGATGTTAAGACTGCTATTTTCGGGGTCCGACATTATATAAGTGAAATGAGTAAGTACTTGACTCTTGTTCCTGGAGATATGATTTGGATGGGGACAGATGGAGCTACTGAAAATATGAAAGATAAAGATGTTGTAGAAGTTGAGATTAATAATATTGGAGTGCTCAGGAATAGAGTTCAATGGAGTAAATGATTAGGGGGCGCCGTTACCGGCGCCCTTTGGTTCTTTCACCATCCCATCTCTGCAGAAAGAGCCTGCAAGCCTCTTCTGAAGGCTAGGGCTCCCATCGGTGCTACTACACACTGTAACGCCTCCAATATCTCTGTAGCAGTGGCTCCTACTTGTAAGGCTACTTTCACATGAGCTTGAATTTGTTCCATATCTGCTTTCAAAGCAGCTTCTACGGTAATTTGGATCAACTCTTTCGTTTTTCGGTCTAAGGTTCTTTCTCCAGTGTAAGTGGCATGTATGAAATCATTGTACTTCTCAAACCACACAGGGTCCTGAGCGGCCATGATATTGTGCATTTCTAATGTATATCCTCTATTGTTATCTGGGTTGGTGCTCATTTCATCAACTCCTCTATAATAGTATTAGAACAATATTACTGTTTTATGTAATAAACACAAATAGGAGTTTAATTATTAATAAGAATTTTGAGTACTATTTTGGCAGATATGATGAATCGAATGATGAGTTGTTTTATCAAGATCCTCGTTTTGTTGTACATATAGATGATGGAGCTATTATTTTAGTCAAGGGTATACTGCAAGATTATATTAAAGATAATGCGGTTGTATTAGATTTGATGAGTAGTTGGCGTACTCACTGGCCAGAAGGAAAATCGAAAGAATCTATAGTTGGATTAGGATTGAATGCGGAAGAAATGGCGGATAATCCTGATTTGGATTATGCCGTGGTCCATAATTTAAATGAGAACCCTAAACTGCCCTTTGATGATGGAATTTTTGATGCAGTCTTAATGACAGTGTCGGTTCAATATTTAATTAATCCATTTAAAATTTTTCAAGAAGTTAGTCGAGTTCTAAAATCCAAAGGAGTATTCATAGTTACATTTTCTAATCGCATGTTTCCTACGAAAGCGGTGAACATATGGAAGGAAACAGATGAAATTTCGAGAATGCAATTGGTCGAATTTTACATGGAAAGAAGTGAAGGATTTGATCAAACACATACACAGTTGATAAATCCAGAACATAATTATATGGAAGACCCATTATATTTAGTTTTGGGTTATAGCATCTAACTTGATTCTTTAGGAGGAGTTGCGAGGCACACGAGCATGCCTCCTATTAAAGCAAATATTCCAAATAATGCGAAAGGAATGGTATAGCTTCCTGTAACATCATATGTAAATCCTGATAATAGTGGACCCATAGCTTGTCCTGTAATTTGTATAGGTAATGTGATTCCTCGAATGGATCCCAGGTGAATTCTCCCATAATAATTTGCCCATGCAAGTCTTAATAGATAATGTAATCCTCCAACAGACACACCTAATAAAAATGAATTAAAGAGGCCTCCGAAAGGTTTGTTACTAAATATTATCCCCACTGAAGCTATTGCTATGAGCAATCCACATATTCCAAGCAATAATCTTACAGGGATTCGTTTGACTAAATTACTCCATATAATGGTGCCGCAAACTTGAGATAAAGCGAATACGCTTGCAGGGAAAGCTATTAATATCACAGGGAAATCCCTAACAGAAAAATGCGCAACTAGATGTAGGCTTATTCCTGCTTGGGCCATAAAACCTACTGCTGCAAATAGACTCAATAAATAGAACGAACGAGTCCTAAGAGCTTGCCGAAGTGTCAGGTTAATTTCTTGCTTAGCTATATTTTCTTCCACATCTGACCCATCATTGTTGATTGTGGTTGGTTTTATTCCATCTACATTAAGGCCTACATCTTCGGGTCTACGTCCCATGAACAAGATACTAGGTACTACTCCTATAGCTAGTGTATATAATCCTAATGTCAACCAAGATGTTTGCCAGCTCCATGTGATTATTAACAAATAAGCTACGAAAGGCATGGTTCCTAATCCAATACCTTGGCAAATGCTTAATATAGACATGGCACGCGCTCTTTTTTGAATAAACCAATTACTTACGGAAGTTGAAGTTCCTAACTCAAGTGGGCTTGCGAACACAGCTCTACCCGGTACATAGAGTCCATAGAATGCCCATGGTGACGTAATAAAAGGTATTCCCATTGCGCAGCAGGCAACTATTCCGGATCCAACTGATAATATGAATCTTGCTCCGTATTTATCTATTATTCGACCTACGAACGGGGATATAACTACGGCTGCTATTCCACCCAGACTTACTGCAGCGGAGAAGAATCCCCTTGACCATCCAAAATGTTCGGTCATTGGGACCATGAATATAGACAACACTGCAACTGACATAAGGGGTCTGGAGCAGAGTGCAATGCCACAGCAAATCGTAACCACGATCCATCCGTAATAGAAAGGTATCTTTTGTGCTAAATTTGCTTTTTCAGATTTAAGTAGCATTTATAACAATTTGGTATATATAATTAATCAACTGCCGCTATATACGGAGATTGAAAGGATTAACCAGTAAAAGGTATATTAGCATACGGAGCGTTTATGTCCAGAAATATAAAATTAGGATTGGTACAGTTTAATCCGGTTGTCGGAGATGTTTTTGGAAATGTGGAAAGAATGTGCCAAATAATCGACGAAGCAAAGGTCCATGGTGTGGACCTTTTAGCTTTCCCTGAGTTAAGCGTTACGGGATACCCTCCCGAAGATCTTCTGTATCAAGAATCCTTCATACAATCTAACTTAGAAGCTATAAAACGCATATTAAAAGTTACTGACAATATATGTGTGATAGTTGGCTTTGTGGATAGGCAAGAAAGCCTATTTAATGCTTCGTGTGTGATTAAAAATCAGAAAGTTTTGGGAACATATCATAAACAGATATTGCCAAATTATGGGGTTTTTGATGAGCAAAGATATTTTGTGGAAGGCCAATCGGAGTTTGTGTTCACGATAAATGATGTTTGCGTAGCCACTAATATTTGCGAAGATATATGGTTCCCTGAAGGACCAACTAAAAATCAAAAGGATCAAGGCGCTGAATTTATAATTAATATAAATGCATCGCCTTACCACACCGAAAAGAAAATCATGAGAGAAACTGAACTAGCTTCAAGAGCCAAGGAAAATGATGTTCCAATTGCTTACATAAATATGGTTGGGGGACAAGATGAATTGGTGTTTGATGGCAATAGTTTCATAGTAAATAATAATGGAAACGTGATAGCTAGAGGCAGTTCATTAAATGAGGAGCTCATAATAACAGATTTGGTCTTTGAAGACTTAGGTATGTCCATATCAGAACCTTCACAGATTTACACAATCAATGATTCGTCTACTTCTGGTGAAATTCGAGATGTGATTAAGATGGATGGAATACAAGAAATTTATTCCGCATTAGTCATGGGTACTAGGGATTACGTACGCAAATCCGGCTTCAGTAAAGTATTATTGGGATTATCTGGGGGTATAGACTCCGCATTAACGGCTGTTATAGCCTCGGATGCTTTGGGCAATTCTAATGTGACTGCTGTAACTATGCCTTCTAGACATTCATCTAAAGGCAGTGTCGAAGATTCCGAAATTCTGGCTCGCAATATTGGAATTGATCTTCTAAATATTCCCATAGAACAGGCACATGCTGCGTTTGAAAACCTTTTACATCCTCTGTTTTTGGGAACTAAAGAGAATCTTGCCGAAGAGAATGTACAATCCAGGATCAGGGGTAATATTTTAATGACTATATCCAATAAATTTGGTTGGTTGGTGTTATCTACTGGAAACAAAAGCGAAATGTCTATGGGATATGCAACTTTATATGGAGATATGGCAGGAGGATTTTGTACGATTAAAGACATTCCTAAAACGTTGGTTTATAAATTATGTGAATGGAAAAATGCAACTATTGGATTTGACGCTATTCCGAGAGCAATTATAGAAAAGGCACCCAGTGCAGAATTGAGGCCAGACCAACTAGATCAAGATTCTTTGCCTCCTTATGAAATTTTGGATGACATAATTGAATTATATTTAGAGAAAGGATTAACTTACTCACAATTACTAAACAAGGGGTTCTCTAAAATTCATGTAGAACAAATCATCAGTTCTATACACAGGAATGAATATAAGAGGTATCAGGCACCACCCGGAGTCAAAATTACTTCTCGAGCTTTTGGGAAAGATTGGAGAATGCCTATAGTGAGTAAGTTTGATGATACTGGGAGCTTCAATTAACCAAAATGTTTAAGTTGTTCTAATACTTGAGATAGTCTTTTTTTACTCAGCAAAGTTCTAGAATTCTGAGCGCCTAATATATTATTTCTTAGTTCAAGAACTTCTCTGTGTAGATCAGCACTTTGTTTGAATAATTCTAATTTAGAGTAGCAATTTGCAATACTTGTCATACTTCTTAAAGTGTTTGGGTCATTTTTACCAAGTTTTTCTACGCGTTTCTGACAAACTAGAGAGAAAAGATCTAAAGCTTTTTCGTAATCTCCACTTGCGTAATGTGTGTTTGCTAGCCGGCTGATTGATCTAAGAGTAATCATGTGATTGTCTCCGTAGGTTCTTAAATTAGCAGAGACGATTTTTGTGTATATATTAATAGCTTTGTGAAATTCGCCTGCTTTCCTGTAACCACGTGCTGTTTCATTGTGTATGTTGAACATATTCGAAGAGGTTGCGTAGCTGTCATTATTAGTTTCGAATTTCATATTCGTGTTAGTATATAGCATCTGTTTAACTTTGAGTAAACGGATGAAGGGTGTGTGATTATTAGTACATTTGAATCAATGGTTAATAACAAAAATTTCCGTTATTTGTTAGTAGGAAATTTTTTCGGTAATTGTGCAGTTTGGCTCCAATTCGTGAGTGTAGGTTGGCTTACGTATGATCTTACTGGATCAGGAATACAATCTATGATGACAGTGGCTATTAGAGCGATTCCAACGCTACTACTCAGCCCTGTGGGTGGTGTGTGGGCAGACAAAATGAGCCGGAATAAGCTTGCTGCTGTATCTCAAAGTTTTACTGCAATTACTGCATTGGTTTTTGCCGTAGCCCTTGTATTAGGACTTGTAGATAATGTTATTTATATATATGCGTATATGATTTTTACAGGTTTGGGATTCGCTGTTACGCAACCAGTACGGCAAGCGTTAATTGCCAATACAGTAAAGCCCGATGATTTAGGTAATGCACTTGCTCTGAATGCTATGACAGTAACATCTATGCGATTATTGGGTGCGGTAATTGCTGGCACTCTCATAGTGTATGTGGATTATCAATGGAATTTTTTTGTTGAGACTGCACTTTACATAGGTATGACTTTATTACAAATACCTATGAAGACTCCTTTCACGGACAAAAGAACGTCTGAAGTTAAATCGGTTTATGGAGATTTGGTAAGCGGATTAGGGTATATAGGTCGGAATACTATTGTTTTGCGATTAATGATACTTAATTTCTTAAGGACGGTAGTGTTCACTCCCATATTGTTATTACTTCCGTACTACACTTCAGAAGCTTTGAATTCAGAAGCAGATGTTGGAACTTTAATGATAATCATGATGGGACTAGCGGGAGTTTTGTCTAGTTTATATATATCGACTTTTGGTTATGTGATCAGAAAAGGGTTCATAGGCCCTCTTACGTTGATAGGAGGGGGAATTGTGATACTAACATTAGGAATGTCTAATAGTGTATGGGTATCTGTGCCTATCATGCTTCTATTGGGTATATGCCAGACTCATTTTATAGTTAGCAATCAAACTTTAATCCAAGAGACAGTTACGGATGAGTATAGAGGTAGAGTGTCTAGTGTTTGGCATTATGAACAGGGATTGATTCCATTATCAACATTAATTATTGGTTTGTTAGCTGCTAATCCTTTGTGGGATATTGGAATTTCAAATAGCCTAATTATTACTGGATTATTTACTATAGGTCTTAGTTCGATATTATTATTGTGGTATAAGGATATAGCCCGATTAAAATAAATATTAAGCAATTGGAGGAAGTATGGATATAGGATTTGTGGGTTTAGGCAACATGGGAGGCCCCATGGCAGTCAATATGGCCAAGAAAGGGCATAAATTGACTGTTCATGATTTGAGGAAAGAGTCAGCAATCGAATTACTTGAAATGGGCGCAGAATGGTCAGATACACCAAAAGGAGTGGTGACTAATAATGAAGTCGTATTTACTTCATTGCCAGTTCCTAGAGATGTAGAGACAGTGGTACTCGGAGAAAATGGTATTGTTGAAGGGACTAATGGAGATAATATTTATGTTGATTTATCTACTAATTCACCGACTATCATCCGAAGGATTCATGATGAGTGTGCGCTTAAAGGGATAAAAGTGCTTGATGCCCCAGTGAGTGGAGGCACTTACGGAGCTGCGGAAGGAACACTTGCTGTCATGGTAGGAGGGGATGAAGCAACTTTTAATCAGATTAAGCCTGCGCTAGACGCAATTGGTTCTCATGTCGTATATTGCGGACCGATTGGGAACGGGATGGTTACAAAGATTTGTAACAATCTATTAAGTATGGGTATTGGAGTTCTCATGTCAGAAGCTCTCACTTTGGGTGTAAAAGCAGGTATGGATTTAGAGGTTTTGGCAGATGTCATTACGAATAGCACGGGTGGAAATAAGCGCCTTGCTGACAAATTTCCTAGATTTCTATTTCAGGGGAATTTTGAACCAGGATTCGCAACTGCTTTGGCTGCTAAAGATGTACGATTAGCTACTGATTTAGGAAGAGAATATGGTATTCCCATGGAATTATCTAATTTAGTCGATCAACGACATGTAGAAGCTTTGTTCAGAGGATGGGGACATGAAGATTCAGATGCGGTGGCAAAATTGCAAGAAGAAAAATCTGGAATACAATTGCGTATCAATAAATAATTTATGAAGTTATTTTAAAATAGGAGATTCTTATGGGAAGATTGGACGGCAAAGTAAGTATCGTTACTGGAGCAGGTTCTAGCGGACCAGGAGTTGGTACAGGTAAGGCCACATCTATATTATTTGCGCGAGAAGGCGCGAAAGTTCTTTTGGTCGACATGAATGAGACTGCTGCTGAAGAAACTTTGAATGAAATCATTGCAGAAGGTGGGGTAGCAGCTATATATAAATGTGATGTTACTTCTGCATCTGAATGCCAAGCTATGTCGGATTATGCAATATCAGAATT
Organism: Dehalococcoidia bacterium UBA2588; assembly: GCA_002339805.1. Taxonomy (GTDB): domain Bacteria; phylum Chloroflexota; class Dehalococcoidia; order Lucifugimonadales; family UBA3495; genus UBA2588. The sequence continues at coordinate 58,689 of DDKW01000027.1, forward strand.
TGGGCGTGTTGACGTTTTATTTAACAATGTTGGCATTAGTGGGCCTGGATCTACTACAGACGTACAAGAAGATGTGTGGGATCGAGTTTTAGATATCAATCTAAAAAGTATGATGTTAACTAGCAAATATGTCGTACCCAAAATGATTGAAACCGGAGGTGGTTCAATCATTAATATTTCATCTATAGTTGGGCTTAGATCTGGAGGAGGTAGTCCAAGTATTCCTTATGCAGCATCTAAAGGAGGAGTAATAGCGCTAACAAAATCTATGGCTGTGCAACTGGGAAGAGATAATGTTAGGGTTAATTGTATTGCCCCTGGTCATATATATACTCCGATGGTCGGAGGGAAAATGACTTCAGAAATGCGTTCTAAACGTCGAACTGCTGGCCCTTTAGGCACAGAAGGTACCGCTTGGGATATAGCTTGGGCTAATGTCTTTTTAGCTAGTGATGAATCTAGATGGATATCAGGTATCACTATGCCGATAGATGCGGGATTATTAGCAGCCACTCCTCTTTCAGTATATGACGGAATTAGATCCGAGTAGTTTATAGATCGGGTAGTGGGACAACATCTCCTGTCAGGTTTTGCCAAATCCTAATGCGTGCGGTCATATCTGTGATACGGTCTTTTTGGTTTGGATTATTGAATACATTATTTTCCTCATATGGATCAGCCCTGAGATCAAACAACTCATTTTGATCACCGGAGCAAAGGTTTAATTTCCATCTGTCATGGATGATTGATCTCCACATGGAATGGTTCATACGATCTATCTCAGGCGTAGCTTGTCCTCGGTCAAAATGCCCCTCACGAATCCCATTCCATTCAACTATGACGTTATTCCCGTGAAGGGAGTCAGTTCCACGTAAGACGTTGATACGAGACTCTCCATGCAAATGAGTTGGAATATCTTGACCCAGTAAATCCAGAATGGTTGGGACTAAGTCTATCTGACTAAAGCTTCCTCCAATTTCTGTTTTAGAAGAGGTTATAAATGGAATGGCTATTAGCAGTGGGACTCTAGCGGATTCCTCGTAAAATGATCGTTTTTCTAGCATGGCATGATCTCCAAGTAAATCACCATGGTCACTAGTGAATATTACTATAGTGTCATTAGTAAGATCGGCTTGCTCAAGTGCGGATGTGATTTTCCCTACCATTTCATCAACAAGAGAAACAGTGCCGTAATAATGGGCTCTTAGTTGACGCCATCCTAATTCAGTAGTTACATCTTCTCCTACTGCTGCCCATGTACTCATATATGGATCTTGGGCTGGATCACCTTTTTCCATGTATTGAAGGTAATATTCAGCTTTTAGTCTATTAAGCAGAGATACATTTTCTGGTTTTTTAAGAAAAGTAGGACCTACTGGTAATTCTTCTGCATCGTAAGTATCTTGCATAGAACCTATATACGGTGAATGAGGTTCTATACAACTTACGTACATTACAAAAGGTTGCTCTTTGTTTTCCTCGATAAATTCTGCAGCTTTATCTCCTAAGTATGGAGCCATTTGATACTCCGCTGGAAAGGATACTAAGTTGTTATGAGTAAATGTATCGACTTTACCACCTGTTTTGTCAGGAGTGAACCCATTGTCTACAAGGTGTTGATGATAATCACTTCGGTTAGAAATTGGACCTCCTCTTACAAATTTTCCTTCATATCCATCTTCTGTACTAATCCATGTACTAAAACCGTGCTGAGCAGTATCCCCGTGCCCTAAGTGCCACTTACCGAAATAGCCACAAATGTAATCAGAAGAGATCATTTCTGCTATTGATTGGACATTATCAGATAATTCAATTCCATTTAATACTGGACCAGCAGCATGAGGATAGAGACCTGTCATTATGGATGCTCTTGAAGGAGTGCAAACAGGTTGCGTTACGTATGCATTTTCAAACACAAAACTTCTATTTGCTAATTTGTTAAGGTTAGGAGTTTTGATCCAGTCGTTGCCATAACATGCCATAGTATCTTGGCGTTGCTGATCGCTAAAAATGAATACCAGGTTAGGTTTCTTACTCATCTAATTTGTTCCTCCATTCGTGATGTGATTAGATTATTTGATATCCTTGACGCATCTAAATCCTAGGTTTCCAGTGGAGCTGTCTGGAGTATTTGAACTCCGGGCAGCGACTCTATACCTGTTACAGTAAGAATCATGGCAAAGGTATGAACCGCCTTTTATGGTTTTGTGGCTACCAGAGGTGGGGCCGTTGGGGTATTTTCGTACAGACTCGGTTGTGTGTGTGCTCGTAAACCAATCTGAGCACCATTCCCAAACGTTGCCAGACATGTTATACAAACCATAATTATTTGGTGGGTATGTTCCAACTGGAGCGGTGCCAACAAAACCATCTGATTGTATGTTTTTATTTGGAAATCTTCCTTCCCATATGTTGCACATATGTTTGTCATTATGTGTTAATTCGTTACCCCAAGGATATAACATTTGGTTTAGTCCGCCTCGGGAACAGTATTCCCATTCTGCTTCTGTAGGAAGTCGCTTCCCAGCCCAATTGCAATATTCTATTGCATCGTTCCATGAAATGTGGACTACAGGATGATTACTTCGATTTTCAATGTTTGAATTTGGTCCTTCAGGGGCAAACCAATTTGCTCCTTCTACGACAGACCACCATGGGGTACCTGGTGGATGTGTGATTACGGTTTTTGCCACATTAACTGATAAGAAATCATGAAAAACGAATGACCATCCATATCTTTCAGCTTCTGTTATGTAGCCCGTTTGTTCAACAAAGGCTCCAAATTGGCGATTGGTTACAGCGTAAATATCCATGTATATAGATTGAACAGTTACTTTTCGGATGGGGGTTTCTCCATCTTCTGGATACCCTATTAGTTTGTTGGTTCCCATATTGAAATTCCCTTTTGGAATTAGGGACATGGAGCTAAGATTGGCTGTGTTGGAGGGATTGAGGTCGCTGCCCTGAGACCTAAGATTGCTAGTTGTTACATTTAGAGAATTTCTCGTGGCAACACAACAATTGGGTTTATTCATGATCGTGTCCTACGTGTAACTAGCCAGATAGCTGTAGCAGTTATCGAAATGAATAAAACGATAGCTGCGGATATTTGTGCATTTGGTGTTAGGTAACGTGATTCCCTTAGAGTAACTGTTATTCTGGAATCGATTTTAGCATCTATCTTTTTGTTAGCATTTTGCGGTTCATTTGTATATTTGTTGTGAACTGTTCCGAGATTTTCTATTGATTTAAATATAGTAGGGAATGATCCTCGTTTGATTATCACTGTTAACTCTAAGCTTTGTACACTATTTGAATAATCGGAAGATATATAATCTACTTTACCACCATCATTTTCCACAAGGGTTTTGATCTGTTCCATATTATTTCTAGGACTGGACGTGATTAGTTCTATTAGTCCGTATGGGGGAGATGTGTTATTAGCGTAGGCTGTGACGAGATTTATATTTATAGTAGACATTGTGATTTTCCCGTCGTAGTATTTCAGCTTTCCTTGCAGGGATTCTATTTCTGATCGAATTCGGGACAACTCGCGTTCAATCGCTATAATATCGGAAATAGTTTCTGAATTATCTAATAATTTGAGCAAATTATTTTCTTCTCTAGTATAGCTTTTGAGGCGAGCATTTAAGTCTATCAATTGTTCAGAGACATCCTCGGAACCAATTGATTTGTTCAATACTATACCTAATGTCTCTAGGTTTGATATGACATATTTGAATCTTTCCTGAGGGACCCTTACAGTAAGGTTTGCACTTTGATTATAGTCAGTTCCATAGCTGTTTAAGTGTTCAATGTAACCTTGCTCTTGGTCAATAAGATTTTCGATTTTATTTAAATTGTCTGTTACTGAGTTAACTTCAACTGTCAGAGAACCTGTATGAATTTCAGCAGAGTTATAATTACCAACTATTGGAGTATTTTGTGTTTCTACAGAATTAGACATTAGACTGATTTCTGCGTTTCTAGAAGTTGGTGGTGATGCTTGGAAAGCTTCATCCATAACATAGCCAGTAGATATCTCAGGTATCTCATCCTTGGATGTTGCTCCTAAGGAGCATCCAAGGATGAATATCAGTAAAGGAGTTATTAGTATGTAAGTTACTGATTGGGTGACTTTAGTCATTAATTACTCTTCATCTGGATGAGTGCTTATGAACCTACCCGCTTTAGTAGCGTCTATTGATGCTCTAAGTTCCACGCCTGCAGCTTCCTCTTGAAGTTTTGTGGTAATGCTGCTGTCAGATTCAGCCCAACCTCGGTTTAAGCATGAAGCAGAAATTTGTTCTGCTAAGTTCGCAATTGGCATAGGCACATTATATTCTCTGCCTAATTCCGTAGCTAGAGCTATATCTTTGTGAGCTAATTGCAGTGCAAAAGATGCGGGCTCATAATTCCCGGTGAATGCCATTCTGGGTAATCCTTCATGCAATACTCGCATTCTTCCAAGAGAACCACGTCTTATAGCTTCCCAAAGAAGTTCTAGGTCCACCCCGGCTTTGACTCCCAAAGTTAATCCTTCTACTATAGCCTGTCTGACTCCATGCCCAATCATGTTATGGGCCAATTTTGCTACAGTGCCAGCGCCTATTTCACCACAATATGTAACCTTATCTCCGAAAGAATCCAGTAATGGCTTTACTTTGTCGTATATTTCTTTGTCTCCGCCGACCATGACTGCTAAATTGCCACTAGCAGCTCCGGTTTTGCCTCCACTCACTGGTGCATCAAGTACATAGGCACCTTTCTCTCTGTATATTGGTTCAAGTTCACGTATTAAAGTGGGTCTACTAGTGGAAAGATCTATGTAAATAGTTCCTGGTTGTATACCTTCTAGAATACCTTCTTTTGTTTTTGATACTAATTCAACTTCTTTGGGGCCCGGAAGGGACGTGAACACCACATTGCAACGAGCAGCTACATCTGCTGGAGAACTTCCAAGAGCAGCTCCATTCTCTAGTAATGGCTTGGTCATTTCCTCACGGAGGTCATAAACTACCATTGGATATCCTGATTTTTGGATGTTGAGCGACATCCCATTTCCCATGTTTCCTAGTCCTATAAATCCAACCGTTTCCATACTAATTCTCCTCTGGTATTGATATTGGAATTGTAGTTAAATGATATCCCCTGGTCAATAAAAGATTTGGTTGTAAACATGGTAGGCCAGAGATAGAATGAATTTGGTTGGCAAAGGAGGTATTTAAATGTATATGAAAGAAGTGTTGAGTTTGGAACAGGTCAGGCGATCAATGAACGCCATGATTGATGTGGCATTGAAAGAACCTAATAGACCTATAGCAATAGCTATACTTGATGATAATACTAATTTATTGAATTACGCACGAATGGATGGTTGCAGATTAAATCCTCAAGGAGTAGCCATAAGGAAAGCCTATACTGCAGTAATGTTTGGACAAAATTCTTCTGATTTTGCGCAGAGATTAAAGAATGAAAATAGACAGGTCACAGATTTTGGCAACCCAAGTTTGGTAGCTGTAAAAGGTGGAGTAGTTGTTATGAGTAGTAATGGCGATATTCTGGGTGGAATAGGCGTGAGTGGACTAACTGCTGAGGAAGATGAAGAAATAGCATTACTGGGACTAAAAGCTTTAGATATATAACAATATGAAAAAGGAAGATTATTATGGAATTTAAATCAGGAATTATTGATACATTTGTTGGTACAGGAGAACTTGGTGACAGAGGAAATGGAGGACCACATAATCTTGCAGAACTTAATGAGCCATTCATGTGCGCATTTGACTCTAAAGGAGACTTGTATTTTTGTGAGAGTAGAGGAAACAGGGTTAGAAAAGTTGATATGCTGACTGGTATAGTTAGTGGTATAGCTGGTACTGGTGAGATTGGTTATACAGGAGACGAAGGACCAGCGACTGAGGCTACTTTCAATGAACTCTATGGTCTTCAAGTAGATATCAATGGTGATATATATGTTGTTGATCGATTGAACAGTGTTGTACGCAAGATTGACCAATCAACGGGTCTTATAAATACTGTGGCGGGAACAGGAGATGCAGGATATTCAGGAGATGGTGGTCCGGGAGATAAAGCTATGTTAAATGAACCGAATGACTGCTTTCTAGATGGCAAAGGAGGACTCCTAATCGCAGATGTTCAAGATCAGCGAATACGCAGGTTAGATTTAGGAACAGGAATAATTACAACTTTTGCGGGTAATGGTGAAACCGGACGTGAAGGTGATGGTGGCTTAGCGACAGATGCAAGCATATTTGGTGCTAGAGCAGTTTGTACAGATTCTAGTGGCAACACATATATATGTGAACGCAATGGTAATGGTATTAGGGTTGTAGATACACAAGGAATCATTCATACGTATGCAGGCACAGGAGAAAGAGGATATGAAGGAGATGGAGGTCTTGCTTTAGAGGCTACTTGGGGTGCTCCCAAGGCAATCAGATGTGATGGTAAGGACAATTTAGTAGTAGTTGATACAGAGAATCATGCAATTCGAATAATCGACAAAGACACTAAGCAAGTTATCACTGTTGCTGGGGGTAAATTGGGCGGCGAAGGAGACAAAGGATCTGCAACAGATGCCGGATTAGATAGGCCTCATGGATGTGACATAGATTCTAATGGGAATATTTTTATAGCCGACAGTAATAATCATCGTATTAGGGTTGTAGGAGCTTAATTTAAATCACTTTAATCTTTCTGTTAGTGATTCAGGCAAATCCTGGAATCTTTGTTGGAATCTAGTGGGACTTGAATCATTAACATGATAAGTAGATCGTTCTAGCAAAGCTACTCCATTTAAAAAGTCACTTTCATGGATGTACTCTGCTAATATTTGTTCGTTGTCTCCGCCATTGTGATAATTACCCAAAGGGAAGGCCATGCCAGTTGTTTGGTACCCTTCACTCCAAAAAGCGCTAGCTTCACATACTCCTCCACTCATTAGTTGCCTTTGGCATCTAAAATTAGTATCTGATTCGGTTAAGAATTCTTTGGCTTTGATCAAAATGGATTCTGCTTCATTGTCAAAAGTTGTACCGGCATCTCCAACACGTATTACTGGTCCTTTTCCGACTTCTGCACCTGGTAAAGTCCTGCTGGCTTCTATTGAAACAATGAAAGTAGATTTAGGAATTAGTCCTGATTTTGCTAATAATCTAGCTCCCACTAAACCGACTTCTTCTGCACAAGTGAAAATTCCGTATATTGGTTGATTATCTTTTGAAGTTATACGCTTCTGTAATATTGATATCATGGCTGCGCAGCCAGCTAGATCATCCAGTGCTCTCATGTTGATTATGTTAGATTTGAGTTCAAAGTCGACCAGATTAAACACAGTAGCTACGGGCAGGTTATTAATAGCTACAGGGTCTTCAGTAGATACTAGAAGTGTTGAATCATCAGTTGGGTTTGGCCCAATTATGTGTGCCTTGTATCGTGTTTGTGGATCTATAACGATTTCCAGTTCAACACCTGGATTTTTGCCATAACCTGGGATTCCTCCTAATGGCTTCGCAATCATATATTCTGAAGTCTGGTCGATAATTTCGAATCCAGGATGATCCATGTGAGCGATAAAAGCGATTGGCCTATCGGAGGTATTATTAGTGTTGATACTGGCTATGATGTTATTGTAAGTATCTTTACTCCACGGGATATTAGATTCATCCAATATCTTACAGATCTTTTCAGACATCCAATGTTCATGGAATGATACCGCTGGTATTGCCCCCAATTCTGACAGTGTTTTTAATGATTCGTCCATTATTAGAATTCCCTATGATTTATATATTGAACTAGAGTGATATGAGCCTACATGGTAACATACGATATAAATAGGTATTTATCACTGAATAGAGGTATATTTTGTTAAAGCAATTTAAAGTTAATCCCGAAGATTCTTTGCTGGTCCAATCCGAAGATTTAGGAAATTTGGTATCAGCAATCTTTCAAAAAATGGGTGTGTCGAAAGAGGACGCAGATTTAGGAGCGGATGTATTGGTGTCGGCAGATTTGAGAGGAGTTGATTCCCACGGAGTATCAAATATGTTGCGTAATTATGTAAATGGATATACGTCGGGTCAAATCAACCCAACTCCGGATATGAAAATAATCAAAGAAAGTCCAGCTACTGCGAATATCGATTCTGATAGAGGCCTAGGGATAATCACAGTGCCTAAAGCAATGGATATAGCAATTGAGAAAGCCAATACTGTCGGCGTGGGCATGGTTACTATAGGAAATGCTAGGCACTTGGGCATGGCATCTTACCATGCTATGAGAGCTTTAGAACATGACATGATCGGAGTGTGTATGACTAGCTGCCCTCCATCAGTGTTACCAACTTATGGAGCAGAACCAAGGTTAGGTACTAATCCAATAGCGATGGCTGTACCAGCAAAAAATGATCATCCATTCGTGTTTGATGCAGCTACGAGTGCGGTAGCCAGCAATAAAATTGGTATTGCTCGTCGTTTAGGAGCTAAGTTAGAACCGGGTTGGTTAGCTGATGAGTTTGGTACACCGATTATGGAAACTATGGAAGTTCCAGAAAAATATCAGTTACTCCCTGTGGGTGCAACTAGAGAACTGGGGTCTCATAAAGGTTACGGTTTATCTTGTATAGTAGATATACTTGGAGGGGTTTTGACCGGATTTGGTTACGGAGCCAGTCCTGGCAGACCGAATTTTGGTCATTATGTTGCTGCATATAAAATTGATGCTTTCACTGATGTTGATGATTTTAAATCTACAATGGATGAATGGATGTACATGATGAAAAATACAAAACCAGCTCCAGGAGAAGAGCGAGTTATGGTGGCTGGTCAACCAGAGCATGAAATGGAATTAATTCGTTCAAAAGAAGGGATCCCGCTACATCAAGAAGTGGTTGACTGGTTTAAAGATATTTGTGGTGAGTTGTCTGTAGAGTTTTCATTAGGGTAATTCTTTAACGATAAAAAATGAAATTATTAAAAATAATCCTTATAGTCATTGGGATATTAGTAGTGTTGAGATTTCTTGCGCCTACTACGTTACCTAAAATATTTACTTACGCTTTTAGTTCTGGATTATCAGTCAGTCGCTCTCAATTTGAGCTAATACTAATAGGGGTGGTAGTGATAATTTTGCTTTTGGTTTTTAGAGTTTTTAGAATGAGGAAATGATTGTTTTAAGTTATTTAAGAAAATCATTTACAATTTTTATAAATTTATCTGTTTGTTCCATTTGAGGTAAATGACCACAATCATCAATAATATTTAACTGTGAATTAGGAATAGATGAATGAAACATTTGTGCGCATTCCAAAGGAATTAGAGCATCATTTGCACCCCATATGATTTGCACAGGCTTGTTAACCCTATTTAAAGTGTGTTGGAGCTTAGGGTCAAACATATAAGGTTTCCAGCATAATCGTACTGCAGTTTCTCTGTTTTTATCTGCAATGTACTGTGGGTTGAAGTTCCCCGTTGATCCAGTGATATAGTAAGTCCCTGAAGGTGCTTCAGAATCCCCAAAGACTTTTTCAAATTCAGGGACATTGTTCACATTTTTCACCATTAATTCTGCAACTTGCTGTGGAGTAAGCAAGAATATGTCTACAATATCTTTATTTTGGGGTTTTATACCAGCAGAATCTACTAGAATGGCTTTATTGAATAAATTTGGAGAGACTGATAATAATTCTGCTGTTAGCCATCCCCCAATCGAAAATCCCATGACATTACAATTTTCTAATTGTAATTCTTCTATCAACCAACTATAAAAAAATGTTAAGTCTGTCATACTTTGGATCCATTCAGGCTTTTCAGAATTACCAAAACCTGGATGAGATGGTATGTATACAGTGAATTCTTCTGCTAGCTCTTGAGCATATTTGAGCCATCCCAAACTACCGTCTGTCCCATGAAGTATCAATAAAGGATCTCCAGAACCACCTTTTAGCATTTCAATTTGAGTATTGCAAATAGTTATGTTTTCCAGTGTAAAATCTGCGGCCATGCGTATATTGCTCCATCTTTATATAGTGAGGTAATCCTAAAGGTGATTAGTTTTTGGGTCAAGTTGAGTATGAGTGTATTTTGGTATGAATGAGTGACATATTTGGTGAAATATCTAAATAGAGTTACAATCTAATAATAGCTATTTTAGTTATAAGTTTTCAGTGAGATTAATAGAGGTTAATGTTGGCTAAAATATTAGTTGCTGATTCGATTTCTCAACAAGGCATCGCCATACTCGAACAAAACCATGATGTTGATATTAAAACAGGATTATCATCTGAGGAACTAATAGAAATTGTGAATGATTATGAAGGACTTATCGTTCGCAGTGAAACTAAAGTAACGGAAGAGATAATCTTAGCGGCAAGTAAGCTACGAGTGATAGCTAGAGCCGGTATTGGAATTGACAATATAAATGTTACAGCAGCTACAAATGCAGGAATAGCTGTAATTAATGCTCCTACTGGCAATATTATTGCGGCTGCGGAACATACAATAGGATTTTTGATAGCTAGCGCACGGCATATACCTCAAGCGGCTGCATCCATGAAATCAGGTTTATGGGAAAGAAGTAGATTCATGGGAATTGAGCTTAAGGGCAAAACATTAGGGATAATCGGTGCCGGTAAAGTTGGTTCTGAGGTGGCAAAAAGAGCAAAAAGTTTTGATATGAGGGTCATCGCATGCGATCCATTCATAAGCTCGGAAAGAGCTAACAGGCTGGGGATGGAATTGGTCGATCTGAATGATTTGTTAATCTCTAGCGACTTCGTAACAATACATACCCCTTACATGGCTTCAACTGAAAAAATGATATCTAGTGAGCAAATTTCCTTGATGAAAAATGGGGCAAAATTAATAAATGTAGCCAGAGGAGAAGTGATTGATGACGATGCCCTTTTGCAAGCTTTAGACTCTGGGAAGATATCAACAGCAGCATTGGATGTTTTTAGAGATGAACCAGAAATTGATGTTCGATTAACAGAGCATCCAAATGTTATATCCACTCCACATTTGGGTGGATCTACTATGGAAGCACAACATGCTGTCGCGATAGAAGTTGCTGAACAATTGGTGGATATTTTGAAAGGATCTTTCGGAAAAAATATAGTCAATGCCCCGATGTTGGGTCCTGAAAATCAGTCTGTGGTTTCTCCAATGATACCGGTAGCTGAAATGGTAGGCAGATTGTCTATCGGGCTTTCTGAAGGACAATTTCGATCTATTAGCTTACTTTATGAAGGTGAAATATCTGAATACGATACTTCAGTACTGAAGTCTGCATTTTTAGCTGGGTTCATACAAGGGACAACTAATGAACAAGTGAATGCTATTAATGCCCCTTTGATAGCTAGTGCTAGAGGCTTGGAAGTAATTGAACAAAAAGTACGTAAAGAAGGTGAGTATTCTAGTTTAATAACTGTAATTTTAAACACTTCTTACGGTCAAATTTTATTATCTGGAGCTTCTTCAAGAGATGAAGTGCACTTAGTTAGATTTAATGAGTACTGGTTGGACATAGTACTTACAGGACCTTTCCTATTATTCGTTGAAAACGATGATAGACCCGGATCTATTGGTGCAGTTGGGACTGTTGCTGGTAGACATAATGTAAATATTAATTTCATGGAAGTAGGCAGAGTGGATTTGAGAGGAAAGGCTATGATGGTTTTAGGTATAGATGATTATGTACCTAATGCGATGCTAGAAGAAATGAGAGGCTTGCAACAAATACATAGTGTAAGATTGGTTCGAACTACTTAGAAATAAATACAGGAGAGGAGAAAATGGCGGATAAAATAGGAATTATGGGATCAGGAGCTTTGGGCAGTTATGTAGCTGCTTTTTTAGCTAAGGAAGGAGAAGATGTAACTATCGTTGATATGTGGCCGGAACATGTTAATACTATTAATGAAAAAGGCCTCCACGTAACAGGCAGCCAAGGCCCATTTACTGTACCTATAAAGGCAATGCACTTGACTGATGCCCAATCGATATACGACAAATTTGATTACGTATTTATATCTATGAAATCTTATGATACGGAGTGGTCAACCTATTTTATTGATAGGTATGTTAAACCCGAAGGGTTTTTTATATCACTGCAGAACTGTTGGAACGACACAGTGATTGCATCTATAGTCGGAGCCGAACGCTCTCTAGGGTGTATAGCATCTCATATTGAGGTGGCTTTATGGGAACCGGGTCATGTTACCAGAGGTGGACAGGTTGGCCGAGATCACGGTCATGTAGTTTTTAGAGTTGGAGAACATCATGCTGAGATTACCCCTAGGACAGAAATGATTGCTAATAAATTGAATTGGATTGATGCAGCATACGCAACCGATAATTTATGGGGTGAGCGTTGGGCTAAATTGTGCCAAAATTCGATGGGGAACGCTATATCTGCAATGTCAACATTAGGCTCGCAAGATATGGCAGATGATCCTAGGTGTAGATTAATACGGATTCATTTAGCAAAAGAAGCTGCAATGGTCGGATTAGGGCAGGGCTTTAATGTTGTTGAAATTAATGGAACCCCTGCGGAGACTTGGGCAGACGCAGATAAAGGTGACGTATTTGAAGAATTAGACGACATGATGTCTCAGAAAGGTGGAAGAGTTAACTGGTTGGCTTCAATGGCTCAAGACGTTCATAAAGGTAGACATACAGAGACAGATTTCATGAATGGATTAGTATGTAGGAAAGGTGATGAACTAGGCATTGAGACACCGTTTAATGACGCTATTGTTGATGCAATGCATTCTATTGATGATGGGACATTGCCAGCCGGGCCAACTAATGTTGATTTGATTATTAGATCAGTTGGCAGGTAGTTGTATATTAAAATAGAGCCTGCTGGATTTTCCATGCATAGTATCACGCTTGTTTTTGATCTTGATAGCATTGATACCGAAGATGCGGAGATAAAAGATTATCTTCGAGACAATCAACTGTCCCCGAGAAATACATACACAGATGTTTATGAAGACAAGAATAATTGTCATGTAATGGAATTTGGAGGCTGTTACTTGGGACGGCATTTGGAGGCAATCGCATTTATACAAAGAGACTTCGTGGAAGTAGAACTTTTAACGAACTTTTTGGAAGAAAATGTTGAGTTCGATCAGTATTTGATCCCAAAGAATCAAATGATAACTCATCTGGTTTCTCGTCTTAGAACAAAAGATTCTTTTGTTGTGAAGAATGATGAATTATGTGTGAGCTTAAGTAAGTTAGATGTAGACCGTGAAATAAAGGAAATTGTTTAGAGTTGGAGCGGGCGATGAGGATCGAACTCACATAACTAGCTTGGAAGGCTAGGGCTCTACCATTGAGCTACGCCCGCGAATATAAACTTTAACGGGATACGATTATAAACGTTTTTGTCGATTTTTTGAACATTGTAGTTGTTTAATTGTGGGACAGTACTTTCGCAACAACATCGCCGATATCAGCGGGAGTAGGAATAATATGACATCCTGCGTCTTTGAGCGCTGCTACTTTTGAAGCTGCTGTAGCAGTAGATCCAGTGATTATAGCTCCCGCATGTCCCATTCGTTTACCTGCTGGAGCAGTTGCCCCAACAATTAAACTGCATACTGGTTTGTTAATATTGTGCTTAATGTGTTCAGCTGCTTCTTGTTCCATGGTTCCTCCGATTTCACCTATAAATACGATGATATCGGTATCGGGATCGTCTTCGTATAAATTTAATATATCTATATAATTAGTTCCAATAATAGGATCTCCTCCTATTCCAACACAGCTTGATTGTCCTATGCCTAGTGATGTTAACTGGTGTACTGCTTCATATGTGAGGGTTCCACTACGAGATACTACGCCCACGTTACCTGGTTTATGTATCGCACCTGGCATTATACCTACTTTGCAACGATCTGTTGGATTGATTGCTCCTGGGCAATTAGGACCAATAAGGCGAACGGGTTTGGATTGTACATAACGGATGGTTCCAACCATGTCGTTTACAGGGATTCCTTCTGTTATGCAGATTATTAAAGGAATTTCATTGCTAGCCGCTTCGCATATAGCATCTGGTGCAAAAGCGGGGGGGACAAATATTAGAGATACATTAGGGTTTGTTGCTTCTTTGGCTTCCGAAACTGTATTGAAGATGGGAACAGTATCATTGAATTTTTGTCCTCCTTTACCTGGAGTGACTCCTGCTACAACATTAGTTCCATATTCGATTCCTGTGGTGGCATGGAAACTGCCTTCTTTACCAGTTATCCCTTGTACCATTATTCTTGATTCTTTATTTAGTAATATTCCCATTCTAATTATCCTGGAGTGTGCTGATTGCCAATGCTGCTTCAGATAGGGTTTCAGCAAATGTGACATTTAATCCAGATGTTTTGAGAATCTGTTGCCCTTCGTCCACGTTGGTACCCAACATTCTTACGACAAGTGGGAGTTGGGATTTGGTACGCTCATAAGCTGATACAATTCCATCGGCTGCTATATCACATCTTAGTATTCCTCCAAAAATATTGACAAGCACTTTAGTTACTTTAGGGTCAGATAAAATGATTGATACAGCTTTAGCAACTTTTTCTATGTCTGCTCCACCCCCTACATCTAGGAAATTAGCAGGGGATGCTCCAGCTTGATTAGTTACATCCAGTGTGGCCATAGCCAGTCCAGCGCCATTCACTAAACAGCCTACGTTACCTGAAAGATTAACATAGGCTATGCCCAGATCAGTTGCTTCGGCTTCTAATTGATCTTCTTGTGACCTGTCTCTCAGGGTGAGTAAATCATTATGCCTAAACATAGCGTCATCTTCTATGTTCACTTTCCCATCTAATGCAATTACTTTTAAGTCGTTGGTAATTACTAGCGGATTAATTTCCAATAAGGATGCATCTATGTCATAAAACATCTTAACTAGGGCATTGATCAAATATGAAAATTCTGAAGAGGAGTCTTTGGGGATTTCTAGCTTCGTGATAAGGTTTCGTATTTGAAATGGCTGTAATCCTACAGACGGGTTTATATTTTCATAGATTATGTCATCGGGATTGGATTCGGCTACTTCTTCGATTTCCATCCCCCCTGCTTTACTTGCTAATATAGTGGGACATTGATTGTTACGGTCTAAAGTTATTGCTAGATACAATTCTGTTTTTATGTCAGTCAGTTCTTCTACTAATATACTAGTTACAGGAACTCCTGCATCGTCAGTTTGGTGTGTGACCAGGTTGCTCATGAGCATATCAGAAACGTATGCTTTTGCTTCGGTTAGGGTAGATACCAATTTCACACCACCAGCTTTACCTCTACCTCCAGCATGTACCTGACATTTCAAGACACACTTCTCTCCTATCGTTGCTAGGGCATGGTCCAATTCTTTCGGTTCAGTGATTAAAACGCTATTAGGTACATTGAGTTGATAGTTTCTGAATATCTGTTTAGTTTGGTATTCATGTAATTTCATAAGGGCTCTTACTTTGTTGTGTATGGACCTTCTAGGAATTTAAATATATCTGATTCTGCTGATAGTACTACTGTAGTGTCGCTGCTAAAAATATTTTTGTAAGCTTCAAGACTTTTCCTGAATGAAAAGAAATCTGGATCTTTGTTTAGGGATTCTGCTAATATTTTGATTGCTTCTGCTTCCCCTTCACCTCTAATCTCGTTGCTTGTCTTCTGAGCTTCAGCTTTAATTATTGTTGCTTGTTTATCTGCATCAGCTTTGATCTTGAGTTCTTTTTCATCACCCTCTGCTCTGAATCTACTTGCAATTCTATTTCTTTCAGCACGCATTCTCGTATAGATGCTCGGGGTTACTTCGTCAGGGAAGTCGGCTCTTTTGATTCTAACGTCGCTTATCTCAATGCCTAGATCTTGTTCTGTGACTTGTTGTCTGACATCTGCGAGAACAACTTGCAGGATTTCATTCCTGGTTTCCGTTCCAACGTATAAAGGAATTCCTTCTGTATCCACCACTTGGTTTCCTGCTGCGCTAAGTACCGGTGCCGCTCCTATAATTTCTATGCGGTCCCTTCTTGCAACTTCTGTACGTAGGCTAGAAGTCACAATGTCTGCTAATCTGCTCCTAGCGTTCGTTTCGGTTCTGAGAGTCTTTCTGAATTTCACAGGATCTGTAATTCTATACCTAGCGTATGAATCCACCACTAAGTTTTCTTTCTCTATGTCAGGCATTGCAACTGGTGGAGCGTCTATACGAAGAATTCGTTTATCGAATCTAACGACTACGTCTATAAACGGAGCTTTGATATTAAGTCCTGGATCTCTTTTGATATCTTGAACTTCACCGAATCTTAGGATTATAACTTGTTCAGTTTCGTCTACCACATACAATGCAGAAGATAATCCAATGATACCTGCTGCTACTATTATTATTAATAAAATTAACGGTTTCATATTTTAATCTCTTTACTCTATATTGGGGGATAATGGTATAGGTGTCAGCTTGTTGTCTTCACCTAAAATTAGCACTGTTTCTGTATCTGGAGAAACAATGATTTTAGATATACCAGGTAAAATATCTTCCATGGCTTCTAAATACAATCTTTGCCGGGTTACATCTTTAGAGTTGTAATATTCGTTTAATATGGATTCGAATCGAGCCGCCTCACCTTCAGAAGTAGCAATTCGAGCTTCCTTGAATGCCTCTGCTTCTCTTATAATCTGTTCCGCAGCACCATTAGCTCGAGGAATGATGTCGTTTTTGTAAGCGAGTGCTTGGTTCTCTTTTGTGTCTCGTTCTTGACGAGCTCTAAGAACATCTTGGAAAGCATCTTGTACTTCTTGAGGAGCTTTCACATCTTGTAATTTTACGTTAACTACGTTGATGCCTGTCTCATATGAATCTAGAATCTCTTGCAATCTAAGTCTCGTTTCTGATTCTACTAGTGCTCGTTGTTCTGTTATTACATCATCGATGGAACTTTGACCTATAACTAATCTAAGAGCTGCTTCAGATGCATCTTTTAAAGTTTTGCCGTCGGGGCTTCCTGGATCAACTCCTCTTTCAGGTTCTCCGGGGTCATTCACCTTAAACAGAAAATTAGACAGGTCTTTGATGGTATATTGGATCACCATCTGGACGTCTACTATATTTAGGTCTCCACTGATCATTAGAGATTCTACAGGTACTGCCGCAGTTCCTCCGCCTGCAGTACTTACGAACCCTAGTTCCATTCTGCGGGTTTCAGTGGTTAAGACCACATCTTTCTTTCCAACAGGCCCGGGCCACCACCAATGCAAACCTTCTTGTGTTACCGGGTTACCTTGAGCTGCACCAAAAACCCTGAGCACAGCTTGCTCACCAGGGTTGATAGTATATACTCCGCTTCCTAGCCAGATTGCTGCAATTATAAGGAGACCGAATATCAGGATTCCGCCAAATCCAAATCTACCGAATTTGCCGGTAACTCCAGAGAAAGCGCCTTTGATTTGCTTGATGAGATCGTCTAAGTTTATTTCTGGTTGTCGACCCGTAGGTCCACCTGGTGGATACATAAAAAGTCCTTGTTAATTGTTAATTAGGATTACTACATTACGGTTTCTATTCTAACACGCCAATGGTATACAATTATAGTCACTTAGCAAAGATATAAGTATTGTTATTTTTTTTTTAAAGGAGTGACCTTTTAGTGATTTACGACCCAAATTTTGATTCTCAAAAAGACGGTATTACTCGTCTGACTCTTAAATGTGCCCATCAGAATGGAATGATGTATGCCATTCCTGCGGATAAGAGTTGGGTTTGTGATGAAGATTCTAGATTTGCCCATGTAGTCGCAGGATTTATGGGAGATCTAACTTCATTGAATGATCCTAGGGTAGATGCTTTGATGCAGCAATGGGGATTATATTATAGAACTTTGCCTATAGACTCTGAGGTGGAAGACTAATCTATAGGATCATTTATTATTGGCATCGAAGGAGCTGCTTGCCCCCCTGGATTGATTTGAGGAGGGGTGTCAGGAGTAAATGGTTTTGGATCAGGCCCGGGTTCTGGGGACTCTCCTGTTTCTGGGTTTAATTCATCTGTTCCACTGATACTATTGAATAATTTGTCTAGGTTCTCACCTGATACAGCTTCGTATTCAATAAGATATTCTGCAATTTGAACTAATTTGGGCTTATTCTCTTCTATAAGTTCATTAGCTTTGTCATAGGCCCAAGAGATTAATGAGTGTACTTCTTGGTCAATTTCTTCTGCGATTTTATCACCGTAATCTCTTTCCTCGTTGCTTTGGTTCCCTAGAAACACCATTTCCTGTCGTTTCCCAAATGTGCGAGGTCCTAAACTTGCGCTCATTCCATATCGTTTTACCATTTCTAGAGCAACTTTGGTCGCTCGTTCGATATCGTTACTTGCCCCTGTCGTGACCTCAGAGAATATTTTTTCTTCTGCTACTCTGCCCCCCATCATGACAGCCATCATGTCGCTGAATTGATTCTTCGTCCATAGTGACCGGTCTTCTTCAGGCAATAGGGTAGTGTGACCGCCCATATTACCTCTGGAAATTATTGAAATTTTATGAACTTTGTCAGCATGAGGAAGTAGCCATCCAACCAAAGCATGCCCAGCTTCGTGGTATGCAGTCATTTCTTTCTCTCTGGAACTGATTACTTTACTTTTCCTCTGTGGCCCTGCTTGGACTCGTTCGATCGCTTCTTCAAATTGTTCCATAAATATAGATTTTTGATTATTACGGGCAGCTAATATTGCAGCTTCGTTAACTAAGTTTGATAGGTCAGCACCACTAAATCCTGGTGTCTCTTTGGCCAGGGCATCCATATCAATTTTCTTATCTAAAGGCTTGCCAGCTGCGTGAACACCCAAGATGGCTTTTCTTCCACTGATATCTGGGAGGTCTAGCGTGACTCTTCGGTCAAACCTACCTGGGCGTAATAAAGCAGGGTCTAAAATGTCAGGTCTATTTGTAGCTGCTAAAACAATAATATTAGTATTTTTTTCAAATCCATCCATTTCAACAAGGATTTGATTCAGTGTTTGTTCTCTCTCGTCGTGACCTCCACCTAATCCTGCACCTCTATGGCGACCAACGGCGTCAATTTCGTCCACAAATATTATACAGGGAGCGTTGCGTTTAGCTTGCTCAAATAAGTCTCGGACTCTTGATGCGCCAACTCCTACAAACATTTCCACGAATTCACTTCCGCTAATATGGAAGAATGGTACTCCAGCTTCACCTGCTACCGCTCGTGAAAGCAATGTTTTGCCTGTTCCTGGTTGACCTACCAAAAGAACTCCAGTTGGAATACGTGCGCCAAGTGCCTGGAATTTTTCCGGCTGCTTAAGAAACTCTACGATTTCTACAAGCTCTTCTTTGGATTCTTCTACTCCAGCGACATCATCAAAGGTTACAGTGGGTTTGGACATGTTAGTCATTTTGGCTTTACTGCGACCAAAACTCATAGTTTGGTTGTTGCCGCCTTGAGCTTGTCTCATCATGAAAATTATTAAGGCGCCAAAGAATATTAATGGCAAAAAGTTTATGAGAAGCCCAAACAAGTTAGAGAATCCTCCTGATCCCTTGTAGGATACTTGGATACCCGAATCCGCCCCTACGGGCACATCATTATCTGCCAAAATGGATAAAATATCTGTATCATTCCCAATTCTGCTTGTGAATTGTTTTAAATCATCAGACTGTCGAAACGGGATAATAGTCAATTCGTTTTCTCTAACTATTATTTCTTGTATTTCGCCACGTTGAGCTTTTTGGATTACTTCTGAAACAGATATTTCGTTAGTGTTTATGGTTGGCGCGAAGCTATATATTACTAGAATCACTCCTAGTACTATCAATCCATAAACTAAACCACTTTGGAACCACTTTTTATTCTTCATCTAATCTTTATCACCTTGATACTACTATTGTATCCAACACCTATTTAATTTGCAAAATACTTCTGGTGTGTGAATGGTAATAATTCATATTAGGGACACATACGCTTAGATACATGCTGAGCAATGGCAGGTAAGAGATATGTGTCGTTAACTGAGATAAGTGCTCTAACTTGTAAAGCGGTATGTGCTTTGCTACAATCCCATTGCTGATAAAACCCTTGCTTGTACATGTATGAGTGAAGAGAGTTTATATAGAGGAGGGTAATTATGCCATCATTTTGGGAAAATATTAGGTTTCCAGACGACCACAGTGCCGAAGGAGAGGATATGGCTACTTACGTTAGCTATCCAGTAGGTGCAGAAAATGTTCCGGCAATAATCGTAGTACAAGAGGCTTTTGGTGTGAACGGTCATATGACAAAAGTGTGTGACCAATTTGCAGAGCAAGGTTTCGTAGCAGTATCTCCTGCTATATTCCATAGACAAAGCCCAAATCCAAAAATTCCATACGGAGATCCTTCAGTTCCCACTTACATGGGAAATATGCAGGGAGAGGAAATAATCGACGATATCAACCAGACAATTGATTATCTTCAAAATATGTATCCTAGGACTCATGGTCAAAAGATTGGAATAGTCGGGTACTGTTTGGGAGGCAGGGTAACATATCTAGCTGCAACAAGCTGTCCCGGGTTAAGTGCCGCATCTGTATATTACGGCGGCGGTGTTAATGAAACTTTTCCTGATGGAGTTAATCCTTTATCTTTGACTGAAAATATTGAAATTCCTGTAATGGGTAATTTTGGAGAAACAGATACAAGACCATCTCCAGAGCATGTAGCGGAAATGGAGGAATCTCTTAAGAGAAACGGTAAAACTTATGATTTCAAGATCTACCCTGGCGCAGGTCATGGGTTTAACTGCGATGAAAGAGATAGCTATGATGAAGCTGCTGCTAAAGACGCATTTGACCGAACTTTAGGTTGGTTTAATAAACATTTGAAGTAGACAGAGATAATTGGAAGTTGAAGAAAGGGCTCTCGGTAATATACCGAGAGCCCTTTCTCATTACATGAAAGAGTTTCTGAATCTGTACAGTGTGAATTCTGGTTCAGGAGTGGGTACCGGGAGATAATCAGTCTCGTCGATCTTTGCTACTATAAACCAAGGCCCATCCTCGGTTAATGCCCTATCGAATACTTCAGATAACGATTCTAAATCATCTACGAGTTGTGTTTTTTCAATTCCACACCCTTGGGCTACTTCCACAAGTTCTGTACCGGTTGAGGTGTGAGTTGCCTGCCTACCGGTTTGTCCCCACATTTCATTATCGTATACAAGGACAATTAGGTTTTTGGGATTTTCTCGATTTATAGTGGCTAAGGTTCCTAAATTCATAAGTAAAGAACCATCTCCGTCTAGAGATATGATTTTTTCATTTGATGATAGGGACATCCCTAGTGCTATAGAAGAACATAATCCCATGTTTCCATATGTATAGAAATTCCTGTCACGGTGTTCAGCATGCCAGAGTTCGTCGCTAGTGGGTCCCAAGTTAGCGACTATGGGTTGGTTATCCAGTTTTGAAAGTATTAATTTTGTTGCGTCAAATCTAAACACTTTTACCTCCATGCAGCAAGGAAGTTAAGCATATTCCTACCGGTTGTCGGTTAGCAAAACATAATTTTAGTGCACCATCTATGAGTTGATCCATTTTGAATTCGTCATCTATGGTGTAATTGACTATTCCTAGCATGTCCATGATGGGATTCGTTATTTTCCCCATGGCTACTTGAGAGATGTTGAATTCGCCGGGGCCTCCTCTCATATTTATAAACATAGGGATTGGTGCTCGTGCAGGAACGCACAAAGTTGCAATCGCATTAACGCTATTGCCAAAACCGCTTGTTTGCATGAACACGGCGGCTTTTTTGCCTACAGCATAACCTCCAACTGCAATTCCGATAGCTTCTTCTTCTCGAGTAGCGGGTACTAACTGAAAAAAACTGTCTTTCTCGATAATGCTAGTAACTTTCCCGATAGAGTGATCAGGCACATAAGAGATCAGTGACACGTCTGCTTTTTTTAGTGAATCTACGATTGTTTGTTCCCAGCTCATATTAACCTTCTTTCGTATTTATTGAATTATTAAGCATTAGTCTTGAATTTTGCCACTATATGCTTCTCGCGCTTCTTCTAGTTTTTCTACAAACAGTTCTGGGTCCCTAGTTAGTAATACGATTCTGCGACCTCTGTAAAGATGTATCCTCCATCTGTCTGGTACTTGTAGATGTAACGGGTCTACCCTTTCTATATTTTCGAAAGGAATTATTTTAACTCTGGGTTTGCCGTAGCGGATTAAGATACAGTCTTCGTATATTTCAATTTCCCTAGCTCTTGTAAACCATACATATACTGCGACCAATGCTCCTACTATAACTAGTGTTTGCCCACTTTCACCTTGTAATAGTCCATATGCTATTACGAACAGTGCGAATATCAGTGTGAAATTCACTGAACCTCGGTATTTATCTGAGTGTATAAACTGTGAGTTTGGTTGTTTCATATTATCCTACTTTTAATGGTCGGGGCGGCCAGATTCGAACTGGCGACCCCCTACACCCCATGCAGGTGCGCTACCGGGCTGCGCTACGCCCCGACAAAACACTATTCTATCAGAAATATATGTATATACGAATTCAATACAATGCTTTCATAAGACACAATGTTATTTATTGTGTATATTTAGTCACAAATGAGCAGGTGAATGTATGCCAGGTCCTTTAGAAGGTATATCAGTACTAGAATTTACAGAAGTGATTTCTGGCCCATTGGCGGGGATGATTTTATCTGATTACGGAGCATCTGTAATAAAGGTAGAGCCTCCGTGGGGAGATTCTTGGCGCTATATGTACAAGATTTCAGAGTCGGAAAGCAGGCCTTTCATGGCTTATAACCGCGGCAAAAGGCACATGACATTAAATTTAAAGCACCCTGAAGCAAGGCAGATAACTCAAAAACTTGTGAAGGATTCAGATGTGGTTATTGTAAATTCATCTCCAAACGTTGCTGAGAGTCTGGGAATTGGTTATGAGCAGTTAGCTAATACAAACCCAAGAATTATTTATTGTGAAAACACTGCTTATGGATCTTATGCAGGCGATGGGTATGTATCAGGATATGATCTGGTTATTCAGGGTGTTTGTGGTCTTATAGGAACTGAGAGCAGAATTGATGATTCAGGTAGACCAGAGCAAATTTGGTCTACTCCTCTTATAGATACTGCATCGGGTATCAATTTGGTCGCATCCATATGTGCAGCATTGTATTACAGAGAGAAGACAGACTTGGGTCAAAAAATTGAGACTAATTTACTGTCGTGTGCTTTCCAATTGATGGGGATGAGGCTAGTAGAGGTGGAGTCTTTAGATAAGTCTCGAAACTTAGAATTTGTACAAGATGTAACTAATCTTAGGAAAGCTAAGTTGAGTCATAAAGAGATAAGAGATTTTTATGAGTCCAGACAGGATATAACGCCAGGTAACATATATTACCGTACTTTTTTAACCTCTGATGGCGCACTGGCTGTTGCTTGCCTCAATGACCCTCTGAGGGAAAAGTTATTACAAGTATTGGAATTAGAAGACATAAGATTTGAGATAGGCTACGATCCTAAAGCTCGACGAAGCATGGAATTTGGAGATCGATTGGTAGAATTGGCAGAGTCTAAATTTAATAATCGAAGTACAGATGACTGGCTTACTATATTGTTTGCAAAAAATATACCTGCTGGACCAATACGTTTTAAAGAAGAATTATTTTCTGATTATAAATTGATAGAAAATGGGTTTCTAATTGACGTAAACCACAAAGAACAAGGGAACGTTAGAATGACAGGAGGATTGGCAAGATTTAGTAAAAGTAACCTTGAAATCAAGCATCATTTGGGTGGATTGGGGGAGCACACTGAGGAAATCTTAGCAGAGTATGGCTTTACTGAGTCACAGAGGATTGAGTTCAGGAATGCTGGACTAATTAAATGAAAAGGAGCTACTTATTTGTAGCTCCTTTTCTAAAACAATCTAGAAGTTTTTGACCGCAGGGATTACTTTTTCGCCTATCAGTTCAATAGATCTCATTACGTCATTATGTGCCATGTCGCCTTCATTTCCATATATCAGTATATATCCAGGGTCTAGTTCTTTTTTGATATGTCTCAATTTCTCGATCACTGTTTCTGGTGTGCCAACGACTATGTTATAGGCATTTTGTAATTCTTCGTAGCTCATTCTCTTGCCCATCGTGCCTGTACCTATCACTGGTCTGGACATTTTTATTTTGAGAGCTTCACGAGACTGGTACCCTGGAGGATCATTAAACTCGGCTGGGCCTCGGTTTCTGTGAGCTTCTGTCCATAGATATTTTCTTCCTACTTCTTGAGCTTTTTCTTCTGTGTCTGCAACAAATACTTTCATGAGGTAACCAAAATGTTCTGGACCAGGGGTATAACCTATTTTATTTGCAGTTTCAAAATAGATATCTTTGAGCTGTTTTGTAAGATCTAATAATGAACCTAGGTTCATGTAAGGATATTGTCTTTCAGCTGCCCAAATAACACTTTCAGGGCTACCTGTTCCAGGAAACCACACTTGAGGGTGAGGATCTCGTTGTATAGGGACAACCCATGGATTCACCATCCTGTGAGGCCAATATCTTCCTTCCCATCTGAAAGGCCCAGGAGTTGTCCAGCATTTGACAATTAAGTCATGAGCTTCTTCAAATCTGGCACGGTTTTCTGTAGGACTTATTCCAGCATGTAGCGTTTCTACTGCTGTGCCACGTACAAAGCCTGAAATTATTCGCCCTCCAGAAATGCAATCTAACATAGCTATTTCTTCCGCCATTTTTACGGGATCTTGTACTGCTATCACATTACCTAACATAGCTATTTTTACGTTTTTGGTGACTTTGGCAATACAAGCGGCGTCTATATTTACCGATGGTTTCATGCACCAGTATGAACTGTGATGTTCGTTTGACATAATACCGTCAAAACCCACTTGATCCGCCAAAGCATATTGGTCGTGGTAATTTGAATACAATTCATGAGCCTTTATGGGATCGAACATAGTGTTAGGGAAGTGCATTCGTCCCGATTCGTATCCTTCGATATCATCTTCAGTGACGTGCCCATAAGGTTGCTCAGAAAACCAGAAAACTTCTGTCATACTATCCTCCTATTATCTTTCGTACTTAATTGCTTAAGAATTTATTAACGACTGCCATAAATTCATTTGGTTTTTCAATTGCAGGGGAATGACCGCAGTTTGAGATTATTTCCAGAGTGGAGTCAGCAATACTTGCTTGAAATAACGATCCACATTCTACTGGAATTATAGCATCATTCTCTCCCCATATTATTAATGTTGGGGTGGTTATTTTTTTTAGATAAAATGGTAGGCTCCAGTTATGAAGATATGGTCTCCAGCATAGTCTTGAGGCCATTTCTCTGTTGCTATGCTCTGTGAATACTTCGTCTTGGGTTAACTCTCTAGTGTAGGCTTCATAGTTTTCCACCTGAGAAGGGTTATAGAATCGCTGCTCCAGTCTTGTTTGGGCGGAACACATGAATATTTCTGATATTTCTCCTTTTTCGGGCTTAATGCCGGCTGCGTCAATAAGAATTAGAGATTGTATGCTTGAATCATCCATTGAAGCCATTTCTGATGATATCCAACCTCCCATAGAAGACCCCATCAAAATGTAATCGCTAAGACCTAGCGCATTTACTAATTGGAGATTGAAATGAGCCATATCTGTTATTGTATATATCCAGTCAGGTCTCTCTGTTCCATTGAACCCTGCTTGAGACGGAACATAGACAGTGTATTCTTTGGAAAGTTCTTCATGATACTTTTGCCAGCCTGAATTTCCACCAGCTCCATGGAGAAATAATAAAGATGTATCTCCAGTACCTCCAACAAAATATTCCACAGTTGTACCAAGCACTGTTATTTCTTTTCTTGAAGCAGTTGATGAGACCATAGTAATAACCCTCTCTATTAACACCAAAATTGCACAAATTCCCTATGGGATTTGTATTATGAACTGTAAATAGAATTTTATACAAGTGGTGTATAATGTCAAATGTTTCGTATCTTGGGGATTCGTCTAATGGTAGGACATCTGATTCTGGTTCAGGTAGTGCGGGTTCGACTCCTGCATCCCCAGCCATCAATTTGATTTTATTAAATTACGAGAGGTTTCCATATGCAAGTAGGAGTGGTTTTTCCGCAAACTGAAATCGGATCAGATCCAGGTGCAGTAAGAGAATTCGCGCAAGCTGCGGAAGGCTTAGGATATAAACACATTTTGGCTTTTGATCATGTTCTTGGGGCAGACGCTTCAGCTAGACAAGAATGGAACAAACCTTACAGCAGTGATGATATGTTTCATGAATTATTTGTTTTGTTTGGATACTTGGCTGGATGTACTGAAACTATTGAAATGGTGTCGGGTATTCTTATATTGCCTCAAAGGCAAACCGCGTTGGTTGCTAAGCAGGCAGCTGCAGTGGATGTTTTAACAGAAGGAAAATTTAGACTAGGCATAGGAATTGGCTGGAATGATGTGGAATACGAAGCACTGGGAGAGAATTTTGCCAACCGAGGAAAACGAAGTGAAGAGCAAATAGAATTATTGCGTGAACTCTGGACAAAACCGATAGTAGATTATCATGGTGATTATCACGATATAACATCAGCTGGGATTAATCCTTTGCCTATCCAACGGCCTATTCCGATTTGGCTAGGAGGCGGAGCAGATCGTGTTATTAATAGGATAGCCCGTTTGGGAGATGGTTGGATTCCTCAATTCCAGCCTGATGATAACGGTAGAGCCCAATTAGATAAATTGTGGTCGGCAATGGATGAAATTGGACGAGATAGGAAAGAAATAGGGATTGAAGGTCGGATTGCTCTGAATCAAGGTGGTATTGAGGATTGGAGCAAGTTGGTTACTGATTGGGATGAAATGGGAGCAAGTCATCTATCTGTTAATACCATGAAAGTTGGACTCAAGGGCCCTGATGCACATATAAAAGCTATAGAAGAATTTAGGGATTGTTTGTAGTACGTTGTCCCTAAATCAGTAATTGGTGTAGTGAGTCTAAGATTTTGTTACTCACATCATATTTAGAAGCGAGTTCTATGGTTTGTACATTTAGGTTTTTATCGATTATAGAGACTTGATTCTGGTCAGATCCAAACCCAGATCCTGGTAACGTTACGTCATTAGCAACAATCAGGTTTAGATTTTTACTCTTGATTTTGTTTTTAGCGTTATCGATTAGATTATCAGTCTCTGCAGCAAACCCAACTTTAATAACATCTTCATTTTCGATACTCTTCAATATGTCATTGGTAGGCGATAACTCGATACTCATACTATCCGGGCTTTTCTTGATTTTTGTGCTTGCAGAGGTAGTTGGTTTGTAATCTGCCACTGCTGCAGCCATTATAATTGCATCGGCTCCTTTAATCGCTTGTTGTACCGATGCTAGCATGTCGTCTGCAGTTTTAACTTCAAGTAATGATGTCCCCATAGGAGGGTCTATTGAAACAGGAGCGGATATTAGCGTCACTTCTGCTCCTCGATCTCTGGCTGCTTCAGCTAAAGCATACCCCATTTTGCCTGAGGACAAATTCGTTAATATTCTTACAGGATCCACGGGTTCTTGAGTCCCGCCTGCTGTGATGATAATTTTCTTACCTTTAAAATCTCCTCTGGATTGACCAATAACGAGTTTTATTTTTTCCAAGGCGTCTTCTGGTTCAGACAATCTGCCTAAACCCGATGCTCCGGATGCTAGAGAACCTTCTTCAGGGCCTAATATGGATATTCCTTTATATTTCAAATTGGTCAAATTGGACTGCGTAGATTCATTCAGGTACATATTAGTTTCCATTGCTGGAGCTACTATGGTAGGAGCTGTAGTAGATAAAATAGTTGTACCAAGAGGATTATCGCATATTCCAAGGGCAAGTTTGGCTATCGAATTTGCTGTAGCGGGATAAACTATTACTAGGTCAGCATGTTTTGCCAAATATACGTGATTGACACTGTATTCTGAATGAGGATCAAATGAGTCAGTGACCACATGATTCTGGGTGATAGCCCTAAAAGATAAAGGGGTAACAAATTCAGATCCACCGTCAGTAAGAATTATATTGACGTTTGCTCCAGATTGAGTGAGTCTACTAGCGAGTGTAAGTGATTTGTATGCAGATATACTTCCTGTTACTCCCAACACTATGTTCAAGTCGGATAAAATGGTCATATCTTTAGTCCTTTTTGTCATCTGGGCGATTGATTGCGTATAGCATATTGAGCCCTAGTAGAGTTAAGTCTAAATTAATGTCATCAAAGATATTAGTATGTTTCGCAATGATTGGAGCCAAACCGCCTGTCCCAATTACTTTTGCGTTTTCCCCTAACTCATTCTTGAATCTGGAAACCAGACCAGTTACTAAGTCGGTATACCCAAATACAAGGCCCGATTGTAAAGCAGCAGTTGTGTTTTTACCGATAGGATTATCTGGAGCAACTAATTCTACCCTGCGGAGCTGCGATGTGTTCAGGAACAATGCTTCGGCAGAAATATTTACCCCGGGGACTATTGCTCCTCCGACATATTCTCTCTTGTTAGAGATCGCGTCAAACACAGTGGCAGTACCAAAATCGACAATGATTAAAGGTGCTCCGTAAAGTTCGACTCCTGCAACGGCATCTACGATTCTATCCGAACCAACGTCCCTAGGACTGTCATATAAGATTGGAAGCCCGGTTTTTATGCCTGAAGTAATAGTAAATTGTTCTGTATCGAAAAAATTGTTAGATACTACTTGGAATGTTGCCGTAAGAGGAGGGACGACACTGCAAGTACAGATTGCAGTTATTTGAGATGGTTCTATTCCTTTAAGTCTTAGCAGATTGGTCAGTAATAAACCATATTCATCAGGCAATTTATTAGAGTCTGATGCAGTACGCATGGTAGTTACTAACTTCGTCCCATCAAAGACTCCGATAGTTACCATTGTGTTTCCTATGTCAATTGCCAATAACATCTACAAATACCATCATAAGCACAATTATACTCGTGGCTGTAAAATTTGGAAAATTATTATGATTGAAGTAATATTCCGCTATAAATGCGAGGAAGATTCTTATGAACATTGAAAGCGTGCAAGTTGAGTTATTGAAAGTTCCTGCGAATATGATGTATGAGGCTGCTGGTCATGCAGTGAGCCATAACTGGCACATATTATCTAGAATAGTAGTTGAAGATGGAACTGAAGGGATTGGCTGGTTGGTGAATACTAGACCAGCTTTTATAAATTCGTTATATGAAGCAACTAAAGAATTAGGGGATTTGTTGGTTGGACAAAATGTATATAAGAACGAATATTTATATGAGTTAATGAATAGCTACGGAAACTGGGTCGGCCCGGGTGGATTTCTCAATATGGCAATATCTAGTCTGGATGTTGCTATATGGGATATCAAAGCTAAATTAGCGAACGAAAGTGTATCTGACTTATTAGGAGGCCATTCCAACTCTGTCGGTAGCTATGCAAGTGATAGATTGTGGTACAGCATGCCGGTAGAGGAACTATTGGATTCAGCTAAACAACATGTTGTTGCAGGTCATAATCGTATTAAATTGAGAATAGGCAAAGTTGACAATATATCCGAACAAATCAATAGAATAAATAGTCTGAGGAAAGAATACGAGCATTTAGAAATCATGCTTGATGCAACGGAGAGTTGGAACTTATCTGAGGCCAGATCGTTCGGTGAAGCACTATCAAAGGCAGGTATACTTTGGCTTGAAGACCCAATTTATCACTTAGATTTTAAAGGGCTACGGGAGCTAAAAGAGAATTTGTCGGTTCCTATAGCGGGAGGGGAACATTTATATACATTTGAATCATTTAGGGATACAGTGGACAATTCTTCGCTAGACGTTGTAATAATAGATTTGTCTAGAGTCGGTGGTGTAACCCCGTGGATAAAAGTAGCGCACATGTGTGAGTCTGCTAATATTTTATTAGCAGGTCATGTTTTACCAGAATTTCATATCCATTTATTATCAGCTGTTACTAATGGATACTTAGTAGAAGATATGCCTCGTTCTGCAAATATCACTAAATCAAGACTTCAAATTGAAGAAGGCAATATGTTGGTGCCTCAAGGTCCTGGCTTTGGGATTGAATTAGATGAAGATGCGTGTCTCGAGTATAAAGTTAGATAGCTTTATCATTTGTGCTACAATCCCCAATATTCATAATTTAATTTTCCGGAGTGTTTATATGGCAGATATGGAATTAGTATTGATCGTTAAACGAGGTAGAGATGCGGTCGCTCAGTGGAGAGAAGAGAACCCTACTACAACTATGGATCTTAGTGAAGCATACATGAGTCACACTCGATTGCCGCAGGTGGATTTAAGTGCATCGGATTTGAGGAACGCTGATTTTATGGGAGCAATGTTAAGAAGAGCTAATTTCTCCCGAAGTTACATGAACCCGTGTCATTTATACAGGTCTGACTTGCGTGAAGCTAATTTGAGTGGGACGTTACTAAGCGGCGCTAATTTAAGAGGCGCAGATTTACGTAAAGCTAATCTTGAAGGTGCAAATTTAGATAGAGCGATATTATCGGATACTAACTTCGAAGGTGCTAATCTGAAAGGAGCTAATTTAAGTAGAACTAATATTGATCGAGCAAATCTGAAAGATGCTGATCTGAGTGGAGCTTATTTTGGAGGTTCCCGTATCAAGAGGTCTAATTTCGATAACATTAGTCTAAATGGTAGTGATTTATTTGAAGCAAATATAGATTCAGTATCATTTGTGGATGCAGATTTCACCGATGTGGTATTAGGGTACACAGTTTTTCAGAATTGTGATTTGTCATCAGTAAAAAATTTGTCATCAGTTAGGCATGATGCACCTAGTACCTTAGGAGTAGATTCATTAATTAAAAGTTCCAATTTATCTGAAGCGTTCTTAAGAGGTATAGGCGTAACCGAGTCTTTTATAGAGTTATCTAAATCAATACAAAGACATGACATTGCCTCTGAATGTTATATTTCTTGCACTTCGGAACATGAAGGGTTTGCAAAGAAATTACAGGAGCAACTTAGGGATAGAGGTATCGTAAGTTGGTTGTTCTCTGAAAGTTCCCGAGGAAATGCTTTAGTTGATCGCAGAAGCACATCTGAAGAAGAAGAGATTGAAAGATGGGTCAGGCATTATGATAAATTAATTGTTGTTACGACTGAAGAGTCATTTTCTAATGAAGTGATTCGGAACGATGTATCATCGGCTAAGGAGAAACAAATGGCTGATGATGAATGGTTAATGTATTTAGTGTCTCCTAATGCTGAGATAATGGAAAGCAGGAATAGATTCATTAGGACCCTTAGATCTGAGAACACTGTGTTTGTTATTGATTTTGATACTGATGCATATGAGGGTAGTCTTGATAGGCTAGTTGAAACTATTAAAACGGAATATTCTAATGAAGATTCAATTCCTAAGTTAACTGAATAATATTTAATTAGATAAAAAAAAGGACCGGTTTTTAAACCGGTCCTTTTTTTGTTGTGCAACGAAGGTTTAGATGTAATCTTCTTCTTCGTACATCATTTCGAGGTTGTCAGTACTTAAGCCTAATGCTCGCTGTACTTCGTCCTTGAAGTCGCCTATCAAAGTGTCGGAGATTTCTCCGCCAGCTTCTTGAGCTTTCTTTTTGAATTCGTCGAATGCCCATTCGGTAGCATCACCGTGAGGCATATCAAAGAACCCAGCATCAAACTGAGGCATTTCACCAGGACCAAAGTAACCCATACCTTCCATTTCATATCCTTCGAGGTCGTGAGTTCCTTTACCTAGAACTTGTCCAGTTTCTGCATAATGTTCCATAACATTTTTCATTCCATACTTCTGGATTGGGCATACTTTCATGCATACACCACAACCTAAGTACCTAGCCATAACTGGTCGGCATCGTTTGAAGTATAGTTTATTTTTCTCGATTCCTCTCCACCAGATTTTATCTCTCATTAGAGCTCTACCTGGGCAGCGGTTTACGCAGACCTGACATACTTGGCAGAATGCGTGAATTCCATAGTCAACTGGCTCGTCGTAAGTAACGTCTGCATCAGTGGTGATCATCATGATTCTGCATCGTGATCCAACATTAGGAGTTAACAGATAACCGCAAGCACCTAATTGGCCTAATCCTGCTGCCACGAACATAGGAATGTAAGGGCCAGTGTTGTCATTAGGGCTGTGTACTTGTGCTCGATAACCTAATTCGTTGATGAATTTACCAAGTTCTAACCCAGCAGCACCTTCTGTTCTGTATGTGCTTGAGTGAACTATTTCAGCATCAATACTAGGAATTGTCTGGGTTGGCTCGTAGTCTTGCTCATAAGCTAAGCAGATTACGTGAGGGAATTTTACCCAGTCTTGTTTGCTGGCGAAGTAGTATTTTCTGTCAGAAGCGGTTAGACCAACTTCACAGAAGCCTAATTCTCTAGCTTTCTCTTTGATGGCCTCTGTTACATCTTGACCACTGGGTTCTGCTGTAGGTTCTACATCTCCAGTTAGTCTAGCTGCCATCACCAAGTTTCGGTTCAGCTTATCGTGTTCTTTCCTGATCTCTCTCATTTCGGCGTGGCCATCTCTAATTTTGTTGGCCCAGTCTCGTGAGGCTCTTTCAGTAATATTCATGGTCTCTATTGGGTATTCTCGGCTATACCAATCGACTTCTCTTTGGTTCGTTGGGATACCAGGAACGGTCTCTAATTCTTCAGGCACAGGAATCGTGTAAGAAGCATCAGATTGGGTTTTACCCGGTCTTACGACCTCATGACCTATTTTAAGCATGATCATTTCCTCCCTTAAATATGTATAGACGTAGCTACGCTACAATCTCAATTACTGGTAGATTAGTCCTTTTGAGGACAAATGTCAACATTATTTCAATACAAATCTGCAAATATACTGTATGTATATTTATTAAGGTTACGAATTGCTTGTAATTTGATAAATAAAATGATGGTTTTCGGAGTTTCTGAAAATCATTTTTCTGTTTTGCGCTGAATCA
>DDKW01000019.1:0-8538 GCA_002339805.1 Dehalococcoidia bacterium UBA2588
AGTGGTTCCTTCAAAGACCGAGGCATGGTAGTAGCCATTGCTAAAGCACTTGAATCCAAAAGTGTTGGTGTCATCTGCGCTTCAACCGGAAATACCAGCGCCTCTGCCGCAGCCTACAGTGCATATTGCGGCTTGCAGGCATACGTCCTAATTCCCAAAGGCGAAGTCGCAATAGGTAAACTCGCTCAGGCTATCGCTTACGGGGCAAAGATTCTTATAGTAGATGGAAACTTCGATGCTTCACTAGAGCTGGTAAGAGAATTTGTAAAATCCCATCCTGTCACTCTAGTTAACTCCGTCAATCCATTTAGGATAGAAGGACAAAAGACCGGTGCCTTTGAAGTGTCTGATGTACTGGGAGATGCCCCAGATTATCTTTTTATTCCGGTAGGCAATGCTGGAAACATTACTGCATATTGGAAAGGGTTTAAAGAGTATAAAGAGCTGGGCAAGAATGAATTTCTCCCCAAAATGATGGGATTTCAGGCTGCGGGAGCGGCACCTATAGTATTGGGTCATCCTGTTGAACAGCCACAGACCATTGCTTCTGCAATTAGAATAGGTAACCCTGCGAGTTGGGATAAAGCCATAGCTGCTCGAGATGACTCCAACGGCATTATCGATAAGGTTACAGATGATGAAATATTAGAAGCCTATCGTTTGCTAGCATCCGAAGAAGGTATTTTTGGAGAACCTGCATCTTCCGCTTCATTGGCCGGACTAATAAAACTTTCGAAGCAAGGTAAAGATTTCTCTTCAGACCGTGTAGTCTGCGTTATAACTGGCACAGGATTAAAAGATCCTGATTTGGCCATTAGTAGCATTACAGATCGGGCAACAGAAATCCAGCCTCAAATGAGTGCTTTAGAAGCAGCCATATCTACTTCGTTAAAGGAATAACATCATAAAATATAATGAATCAAAAATCAGCCAAGCTATTAAACTCATACTCGAAGCTGTCGGGGAAGATGTTGAAAGAGAAGGTCTAAGTTCAACACCTCAACGCGTAGCAGAGTTTTACACTGATGCATTTTCAGGTATAGATGTAGATCCCAGAGGTGTATTGGAGCCATTATTCCATGAGGATACACAAAACCCTGTAATAATCAAAGGGATCCAAATGTACTCTATGTGCGAACACCACTTGGTCCCATTTTTTGGATTAGCCTCAGTAGGATATGTGCCTAATAATAAAATCGTAGGATTAAGTAAAATTTCTAGGGCCTTGGACATAATCTGTAAAAGGCCTCAAGTGCAAGAGAGATTAACCGAACAGCTTAAACAGTGCCTACAAGAAAAATTAACTCCCAAGGCCCTAATAGTAAAAATTGAAGCTGAACATTTGTGTATGGCTATGCGAGGTATAAAAAAATCTGGAACCAAAGTTACTACTGTAGCAACATACGTGTCCAATGAGTCAAGCTCTTCGGACAGTGACATGCTACTCAACTTATTAATGTGATAATAGTAATATGTTAAAAGAATTTACATCAATATCTGAATTGCGAATTGAATGGGAAGCATTATTAAACAATGCTAATGTGAATACTATATTTACAAATCCAGATTGGGGCGGACTTTGGTGGGAACATTTTTCGGAAGGGAAATCTTGGAATGGCCTATATTGGGAAGTTAATTCACACATCGTAGGAATTGCCCCCATGTGTGCAAATCAAGATGATCTGACATTGATAGGTAATACTGAAACAGTTGATTACAATGACTTTGTAGTTTCCCCAGAGTATTCTGAAGAATTCTTAAACCTAGTCATAGATTATTTTATTGATAGTGAATATGGATCACTGAGTCTTAATTCCATACCAGAACACTCTCTCACATACGAGCTATTGCCTAAAATTGCACGATCTAAGAATTTAGATGTGACTGTAAACCAAGAAGATGTATCACCAGGTATTACCTTACCTGATTCTTGGGAGACCTATTTGGGAAACCTAAATAAAAAACATCGACACGAGTTACGAAGAAAACTACGCAGACTAGAGGAAGTAGACGACTACAAAGTTGAAATCATCAGTCAAAGCGAGCAATTACAAACATATATGAATGTATTTACCGGATTAATGAAAATGAGTAGATCCGAAAAAATGGAATATCTAACACAAGAAAAAGAAGCTTTTTTCGGCGACATCTCTTCAATGACTTCAGGGAAAGGATTCTTTAAGTTATTCCTGATGTCCATAGGAGACCAATATGTTTCTTCTTCATTATGTTTCGATTATAACAACCAAAGGCTTCTATACAACAGCGGGAACAACCATGAATTCGACTATTACAGTGTGGGTCTATTGCTCCACTCATTTGCTATCAAAGACGCAATCGAACATGGAATGACATACTTTGATTTTCTTAGAGGAGATGAACAATACAAATATAGGCTAGGTGGTGTCGACAAATTAGTTTACAGTATAAGAGCAACTAAATGATCGAACGAATTGCCTTTATTTGTTATCACACTTGTCCGTTAAATTCTCCAGGAGAAGGTAAATCTGGTGGCATGAATGTATATGTTTCAGCGCTAGCTGAAGCACTAAACACTATAGGTCTAGCAATTGATATTTTCACTCGTTCCCACGATTGCCATAATCACATAGAGCACCTCAACAGTAGTACAAGAGTAATACATTTGGAGGATGACAGTGAGGAGCAAGAACCATCAGCATTAATTAGCAGCCTACCAATATTCACCAAACGATTAATTGAGTTCATAGATTCAGAAGAAACACAATATCAAATGATACACTCACATTATTGGTTATCTGCTTCTATCGGGAGTGAATTATCTGCCTACATAAACATTCCCCATGTAACCACATTTCACACCCTTGCAAAACTAAAAATGCAATCAGGCATAGGAAGTGCCGAACCTCTAGAAAGGGTCGAATCTGAAGAAATTTTGATTAAAAACTCCCAACATATTATCGCATTCAGTCAAAATGAAAAAGACGCAATAGTTAATTTTTATGGAGGGGACCCTCACAATATAACCACATTACCATGTGGTGTAGACTTGTCCACATTCAGGCCAATGGACCAACAAGAATCCCTTAAGAGACTTGGCCTCACAGATCATAATGTAATTCTATGTGTTGGCAGGCTCGAGTCACTTAAAGGAATTGATCTCCTGATTAACAGTACATCACATATTAACTCGCCTAAGCCACTAAAAGTTTTAATAGCAGGGGGAGATTCTGACATCAAATACCGGAAACACTATCTTCAATCGCTTATAGAAACTCTCCAATTATCAAACGTAGTGCGTTTTGAAGGACGAATAGCACACGATTTATTGCCTCTATATTACAACGCAGCCGACGTATGCGTGGTCCCTTCTCAGTACGAAAGTTTTGGCCTCGTTGCTCTTGAAGCTATGGCATGTGGCACTCCAGTAGTAGCGTCAAGAGTAGGCGGATTACCTACAATAATACAACATGGTAGTACAGGGTACTTAAAGTCCTGGAGATGTCCAGAGACTTTCGCAAATTCCGTAGAAATGATTATTAAGAATCCTCTCTTACAAACCACAATGGGCGTAAAAGCTCGAGAACGAGCAGAATCAATGAGTTGGAGTAGCTTAGCGGATAATATTTTTAACGTCTACAATGATATGCTTGTTGTAAATCCCACTAGGAATATTTAATGAAAAAAATAATAGCACATTTCCGAGCTACCATCGGATCAGGACTTCTAGCTTTAATTCCTATAGGATTTACATTTGTAATATTGAAATTTTTATTCGATATGATAGACCCCGGGGTTAAAGAACTACTGAATTTGATATACGTCACTCCAAACATACCTGGAGTAGGGATAATAACATTAATACTAATAATCTATTTAACAGGTCTCTTAGCCAAAAACATTCTAGGTGACCGAGTGATGAAAAAATTACACGAAACAATTGAAAAAGTTCCAGGCATCAAAAGCTTATACAGTTCTGCACGAAGCGCTATACAAGTAGTTTCAAATTCACATGATCCTGACTACCACTCAGTAGTCCTAATTGATTTCCCTAGGCCGGGAACCAAAGTCTTAGGGCTTCTTACTGCGGATCTAGGAATCATAGATAATAAACCATCTTCAGCTGTATATGTACCCACTACTCCTCTACCCTCATCAGGATATTTACTAATCGTTCCAGAAGATGAAATCATATATACAGAACTAACAGTGGAAGATGCAATGCAAGTCATAATATCCGGAGGGTTGTTAGCTGATGATCTCAGTGCAAGAATTGGGGAATCAAAAGGCTCTACTTCTTAACCGATAACTCATACCAATACATTGCCTCAGTTTTTACGAAACCTGCAGCTTCATAAATATTTATAGCTGGTTTGTTGTTAGAATCCACCTCAAGGAACACCCCTTCACACCCCTGTGACACAAGTTTATTTAAACCATGGTTAAGCAAACCTTTTGACAGACCTTTCCCTCTATAATTAGGACTAACACCAATCATTGAAATCGCTCCGGTAAGTACATTGTTATCTTCATATATATAAGTCCAACAGTAACCCACAGTATCCGTTTCATTAAACAGAAATATTACGTTCTCATAATCTGTATGAGATCCAGATAGTTTATAAGCGATCTGCTCTGGTGTATTTGGACAAAACCCCCAGCTCCCAGTAAAACTGGCATTTTGCAAATTGGTTAATGTAGAGATCATAGTTTCTGTCCCTTCCACAACATTCAATCCGTCACTTAACTTCAAATCCAAAGCATTCTCATTAAGTCG
Source organism: Dehalococcoidia bacterium UBA2588 (assembly GCA_002339805.1). Classification (GTDB taxonomy): domain Bacteria; phylum Chloroflexota; class Dehalococcoidia; order Lucifugimonadales; family UBA3495; genus UBA2588. Next base: position 4,757 of record DDKW01000019.1, read on the forward strand.
ATACATTTTCCAGTAAGTTCTATTCAAACTGAATCCTAATGTTTCAAAAACTGAACTATAATTAAGGTTTGTTAGGCAACAATGAACCACTGTATCTTTTCCAACATTAATACTTTTCATGCAATTTTCAAGCATCACTTGAAGCACATGTTGCTTACGATCATCGTCTTCACTATCTGAAATATGTTCCGTAATCCAAAAATCTAATATTATCCTTCCTATAAGATCTTCACGTGACATCAAAAGACATCCTAATAGTCGTCCTTCATCGCCATCCTCAGTGAGTAATATGCAATTTCTCTCTGGATCTAAGTCTGGTTGTAATAACTGTTCTTTAATCGTTACTTGTTTTTGATCGTCTGAAGAAGCTATTGCTTCCAATAGTTCATCCAACATTTCATATTTGAATTTTCGGAAAATCATTAAATCACCACAGATACTATGTACCAACTGATCTATAAATAGGATATATTATGTTGATATAGCTTCGAGATTGTAGCAGAGTATATTACTCTCTACAATGTAGGAACGACCCATACAAAGGATTAATATGACTCAACCAAATTTGTCTGAATACAATAAAATTTTAATTGTTTCTCCCCACCCATACGATTGTGATTTATGGGCCGGAGGTACTATATGTAGTTTTATAGCATCCGGTAAAATAATCCATGCTGTTATATGCACAGATGGGTCCAAAACAACCCACAACCCACACGCGGAAATATCCAGCCTTAAAGATATCCGTTGTTCTGAGCAAACAGAATCAGCCAAAATTTTAGGGATTCAAACCATGACTTTTCTGGAGTTAATCGATGGCCAATTAGAAGACACTGATGCATTTCGAAAACTTATAGTCCGTCAAATACGTAAAGAACAGCCTGATCTAGTGATAACAAGCGAACCTTATAGAAAATTTATGCCTTGGCACAGAGATAACCGTATAACCGGTCAAGTAACACTCGACGCAGTGTATCCTTACGGAAGAGATCATCTGCACTACCAAGATCTATGGGAGAATGAATCCCTAGAACCACATAACACCAGAGCAATCTGGTTCTGGGGTACAGAGAATCCTGATATCTTTATAGATATAGACAAATTTATAAACCCTAAAATAGAAGCCCTCAAATGCCATGAAACTCAAACTTATGGCCAGGGCGAACAAGAACTTCGGTCCATAATAAAAGACCGGGCTGGTATTCCCAGCTCCGGCCTCGTAACATCAGAATGTTTCAGAGAAGTAACTTTCAGAGTTTAATGACTGTTGCTATGTACATAATCATCTGCTAGCCAGACGTCAGTAGCTTCACTTATCTGAAACTTGGGCTTAACGCTAGTATAATTAGGTATGTCGCCCATAACTGCTCGCCCGGTCGCTTTAAAGCCTTCATGGACATGTTCAACTGTATCAAAATACAAAGATGTTATAACTCTATAAATTGCTGGTTCCGCAGGATTAGCATCAGATATACCTGATAGTACTTCATATTTTGTTAATCCATACTCACCCAATTGCTCCTTAATTAAGGGCAGATGGGTGTTCACATAATAATCCATATTAAAATCATCGGACGAGTCATTTTCATAGAGTACTGTAACTACGATCATGAGGGCTCCTTTATATTTTATTAACTTTAAATTAAGCTATTTCTACTGAAGCGCCAGCTTCTTCTAGTTTAGACTTAATTGTGTCTGCTTCTTCTTTGTTTGCGCCTTCTTTGACTCTGGTAGGAGCAGCTTCAACCAATTCTTTAGCTTCTCTTAATCCTAGAGCGGTCACCTCTCTAACTGCTTTAATCACATTGATTTTGTTATCCCCAATTTCAGTTAGTGTTACCTCAAAGTCTGTTTTCTCTTCTGCGCCAGCATCAGCAGCTCCTGCATCTCCACCAGCTGGAGCGGCAGCAGCAACTGCAACAGGAGCAGCCGCAGTGATACCAAACTTGTCTTCCAAGCCTTTAACAAGTTCTTGTACCTGCATCACATTCATCTCACCGATTGCCTCTAATATTTCATCTGTAGTAACCATTTTTTCTCCTATTTTGTTTTATATATTTTTTGTTACGCGTTACCGGAATTTTCCATCTGAGAAACTCGAGATTGTAAAATTCCTCCTAAGCTGTATAAAGGACTGTTTAATGCCCCTGCAAGTTGGTAAAGTGGTGACTGCAATTGACCCATTAACTTCGCCACCAAATCAGGTTTAGGAGGCAGTTTAGCCATAGATTCAACATCTTCTTTAGAGTAAGTGTCCGATTGTCCCACTACTGCACCATAAATGTTAAGTGGAGACCCTGTCCTAGCAACATATGCAGCCAATGCTTTAGCCACAATCGTCGGATCATCGTATCCAAACGCTACCCCAGTTGGGCCTTGTATTATGTCATTTACATTATTTTTACCTGCAGATTCCGCGGCTAATTGCAACAAAGTCTTTTTAACTATAAGGAATTCAATACCTTCATTTCTCATTGATTTCCTTAAATCAGTCATAGCATTAACATCTATGTTTGAATAATCTGCAGTCACTGCTATAGTGCAATTCTGCAATTTCTCTTTGATACTTTCTACTTGATTAACTTTTCTTTCAGTTGGCAACCTTACCTCCGACAATAAAAAAACCTGTCACTTAAGACAGGTAGACTGTGTGGATCACCACACGCCTCGGCAGGGGACTCAGCATTACAAACCTGCTGTCTTAAGCGTTTATTATTTTATTGTTGATTCTTTTTCTTATTCTACTCTCATAGCCTGAAGTTGTTGAGTATCCAATTGTACACTAGGCCCCATGGTAGAAGTCAAGAACGCAGTTTTAAAAAACGTTCCTTTCATTTCTGTGGGCTTTTCTCTATTAATCGAATCGATTAACACTGTTAAGTTTTCCATGAGTTGTTCTGCGTCAAAACTAATCTTTCCAATTGGACTATGAATTATAGAAGTTCGGTCCGTTCTAAATTCAACTCTGCCTTGGCGTGCTTCTTCTATTGCTCTTGGTAAGTCTCGAGCTTGAACTAATGTGCCGTTTCTCGGATTAGGCATTAATCCTCTTCTCCCAAGTACCGGACCGAGCTTAGATATCTTAGGCATAACATCAGGGGTTGCTAATCCTACATCAAATCCTAGCCAACCACCTTCTATATCACTAATCAGATCATCCTCACCAACATAATCAGCCCCAGATTGCTTAGCAATCTCAACACCTTCTGCTCTGGTGAAAACAAGAACTCTAACTTGTTTGCCCAATCCATTTGGTAACACTGTTACCCCTCTCACCATTTGGTCGGCATGCCTTGTATCCGCGTTAGTTTTTATGTGCAGCTCGACCGTTTCATCAAATTTAACCTTTGACATTTCCTTAAGTATAGCTAATGCTTCATCTGGAGAATGTAATTTATCTCTGTCTATTTTTTCAGCAGCAGCTGACATTCTTTTACTTACTTTAACCATTTTATTCTCTATCCTTCTACTATTATCCCCATGCTACGAGCGGTGCCTTCTATAATTGCTATCGCTTCTTCAACTGATGAAGCATTAAGATCTTCCAATTTAGTCTCTGCAATTGACTGCAAAGATGCTCGAGTAACTGATCCAATCGCTCCTTGGCGAACATCACTGGATCCTTTCGGAATACCAGCGGCTTTTCTTAATAATTCTGACGCTGGTGCAGTTTTAGTGACGAAAGTAAATGATCTATCTTCGTACACAGTCAAGTGAACAGGAACTATGGTACCGGTCTCATTACTAGTTCGGGCATTATATTCTTTCACGAACTCCATTAT
>DDKW01000019.1:8868-31392 GCA_002339805.1 Dehalococcoidia bacterium UBA2588
TTTACACCATGCTGACCTAAAGCTGGTCCTACAGGGGGAGCTGGACTGGCTTTGCCAGCCTCTAATTGAAGTTTTATTATTGCAAGGACTTTCTTTGCCACTTTACTCTCCTAATCTACCTATGCCCGTTCAACTTGTAAAAAGTCAAGCTCTACGGGAGTTTCTCTTCCAAAAAATGATACTAATACTCGTACTTTACCTTTACTTTCATCAACGTCGTTGATCGCTCCAATAAAGTCAACGAATGGTCCTTCATTTATTCTTACCACATCACCATTTTGGAATCCAATTTTAACTTTGCTAGGTGTCGTTGAATCCACTTGTTTGAATATTTCATCAACTTGGCTGTCTTCTAGTGGTGTTGGCTTAGATCTCCTATCATTACCATCTTCCGAAGAAACAAATCCTGTCACACCAGGAGTGTTTCTAACTATATACCAACTATCATCATCCATTGTCATTTGCACCAGGATGTACCCAGGGAATAATTTTTTTCGCTCTGGTGTACGCTGGCCGTCCTTGAAAACAACTTCTTCCTCGGTAGGAACAACAACATCTATTATTTTTTCATGCATTCCCAGACTTTGGATTCTTAGTTTTAGGTTCCTTTCCACAATATCTTCTTGCCCAGAATAAGTGTGTACGATATACCATTTAGGCCCATCTACATACACATCCTGATTGTTATTAGATATAGTCATATTAACTTAATTATCCTGTATAAATTAAAGCTTAAAGTACGTACTTACCGAATGTTGCGGCAAGCACTCTATCTAAACCACCCAGGTAAAACCCCATAATGACTGCTAGGACCAACACAACTATAGTCAGCCTGATAGTCTCTTCTTTACTGGGCCATACCGACTTTCTGAGTTCCGAGATAGTTTCTCTTAAGAAAGTAAGTGGTCCTGTCCGGTTAACACCTTGCTGTCTTACTGCTCTTCTAGAGCCTGACGAAACCATTAACCTATCTGGTCTCCCTGTGAAGGACATGTCCCCTACATTTCGGACTCGGACAGAACTTTTTAAGTTCTATTCTTTGAGTATCATTTCTCTTGTTTTTAGCAGTAGTGTAATTACGCTCTCCACATTCAGTGCATTGCATAGTCACTACATCTCTTACTCCACTTTTAGCCATTTTATTATCACTCTATTAATTTTGTGAAGACGCCAGCACCTACAGTCCTACCACCTTCTCGTATAGCAAATCTCAATCCTTCTTCAATAGCAACCGGTGTAATCAATTCGATTCCCATGGTCACATTGTCACCAGGCATAATCATTTCAATCCCATCTGGTAGCTTAATAGATCCAGTTATATCACTTGTTCGAATGTAAAACTGTGGCTTATAGCCGTCGAAAAATGGGGTATGTCTGCCACCTTCTTCTCGACTTAATATGTACACCTCAGCTTCAGCCTTAGTATAAGGTTTCATAGAGCCCGGAGCTACGACTACTTGGCCCCGCTCCACTTCTTCTCTATCTACTCCTCTAAGCAATATACCTACAGCATCGCCTGCCTCAGTACTGTCTAAATACTTGTGAAACATTTCTAAGCCAGTAGCAGTAGATCTAAGAGTGTCGCCAAATCTAACAATTTCTACTTCTGCGCCTTGATTTAATGTTCCTCTTTCAACTCGACCAGTAACAACAGTTCCCCTGCCTTTGATACCGAAAACGTCTTCAATAGGCATTAAGAAAGGCTCGTCTACCAATCGTGTTGGTTGCGGGATGAAATCATCCATCGTGTCTACTAGTTTCTGGACTTCTGCCATTGCTTCAGGATCACCTTCTAGTGCCTTGAGCCCACTAACTCTAATTATAGGAGTGTCATCTCCAGGGAATTCATAAGTTGTGAGGAGCTCTCTGACTTCCATTTCAACTAGTTCTAAAAGTTCTTCGTCATCCATCATGTCACATTTATTCAGAGCCACTAGAATTTTTGGAACTTCAACTTGTCTTGCCAACAGGATGTGCTCTCTTGTCTGAGGCATAGGGCCATCAGGAGCACTAACTACCAAAATAGCGCCGTCCATCTGAGCTGCGCCGGTGATCATGTTTTTAATGTAGTCAGCGTGACCTGGGCAGTCAACGTGAGCGTAATGCCTGTTATCGGTCTCATACTCAACGTGAGCTATAGCTATTGTTACACCCCTAGCCTTTTCCTCAGGAGCGTTATCTATTTGATCCATTCCTTTAAATTCTGCTCCTCCTCTTTCAGCTAATGATCTTGTTATAGCTGCTGTCAAAGTTGTTTTACCATGGTCTACGTGACCAATTGTTCCTACATTAACGTGTGGTTTAGACCTATCGAATTTTTCTGCTGCCATTTTGGTTTTTTACCTCAATCTCTCTATTTTTCTTTATTTCTGGAGCCCAGAGGCGGGATTGAACCGCCGACCTCGTTCTTACCAAGAACGCGCTCTACCACTGAGCTACCTGGGCTTGCCTAGACAAACCCTTGTAATGGTGGAGCGGGTTGGATTCGAACCAACGTAGTCCTTCCGGACGCCAGATTTACAGTCTGGTGGATTTAACCACTCTCCCACCGCTCCATGGTATGGAGCCCCAGTGGGGATTCGAACCCCAAACCTGCCGATTACAAATCGGCTGCGCTACCATTGCGCCACAGGGGCCCGCGCACCTAAAAACCACTATAAAATAGCCCCGAATTTACGGGGCTATTAAAAATGGTTCTCTCGTAGCGCAGATTATATATGACGTACTCGTTGAGTGTCAATCCAAAGCATCCTATAAAAGAAGCCCTATTGACGTACAATTCTAATATCAAATACACTCTGTTCGCGCGAGTCGAAAACGTTTTCCGAAATTATATGGAGCTAATAATATGCCTTTAAATCTTGCAGAATACATCATCGATGTTCCTGATTACCCTAAACCGGGTATTCTATTCAAAGACATTACTCCTTTATTACAAAATCCTAATGCTTTTTCTCATTGCATAGCGACATTAAGTGAATTATATTCGAAATCCCAATTCGATGCGATCGCCGGAATCGAATCTCGTGGGTTCATATTTGCATGCCCATTAGCTATAGAATTACAAACTTCATTTATTCCCATTCGTAAACTTGGTAAATTACCAAGACAAACATTACAGGCCGAATATGAACTCGAATATGGATCTGAGACGATTGAGATCCATGAAGATGCGATCACTCCCGGCTCCAAAGTCTTGATAATAGATGACGTTCTAGCCACAGGCGGGACCTTAAAAGCAGCAACGAATCTAGTAAAACAAAGCGGAGCTACTAACATCGAAATATGCACGATAGTAGAATTATTGTTCTTAAATGGGCGAGAAGCACTCTCAGACACAAAATTGACATCCTTAGTCACTTTCTAGCGAGATGTGTGGCAATTTACAAGTAGAAAAAGTTACGAAAATCTGATAATTTAACTTCACTAAATTAGGTAATATAAATCAAAGGCGGAGGAGATGAAATGGTTGAATCGATCAACATAGGCAATGTAGAAGTGACATGCGTACTAGATATGGTGCCACCTCCACGACCAACAACCGCGATGTTCCCGGATGTTGATGAGTCAGAATGGAATGACCATCAAGATGCACTTGAAAATGGCCAATTGCAACTTTATTACACCGCTTTTGTTGTGAAATCATTGGATCAACTCATGATGGTTGACACAGGTATGGGACCTGGACCCCATCCAGATCGTGGTAATTTAACAGGCGACCTATATAATGCTATTAGGCCTGTCCTATCTCCTCCAGACATAGGAGACAACCACACCAATGTTTCACCATCAGATCAAGTTAACTTTGTAATCCACACTCATTTACATGCTGATCATGTGGGTTGGAATCTTAGATATCAGGGCGGCATGCCAGCTCCATCGTTCCGTAGAGCCAGATATCTCGTTCCAAAAGAAGACTACGATTACTTCACCGAGCCCGATCGACTAGAAGGATTAGAATACATACAGAGACAAGTGATGCCCCTAAGAAGGCTACGACTTCAGGAAATCGTGGAAGGGGATTATCAAATCAATGATGAAATCATTACGAAACCAGCCCCAGGGCATACACCGGGGCATAGAGTTGTGTATATAAATTCGGCAGGCCAAAAAGGAATAATTGTAGGCGACCTTTTGCACTCAGTAGCGCAGGTTGAACATCCAGAATGGTGTGCAGGAGTAGACGTGGACAAACAAGCAAGTGCTAAAAATCGACTTGATATACTCGAAGAAGCCGAAGCTGAAGATATGATTATATGTGCTGGACACTTCCCTCCGGGGCAAGTATTCGGTAAAGTTAAAACAGTTAACGGCAAACGAACCTGGAATCCTATTTAACATCTAAGTGAGCAAAATTAATTTATGAGTAAAATTTCAGATTTCCTAGACAAAATTCATACGGCAGCTCCAACTCCCCTGGGGTTTGGAGCTGATCGGTCCGAAAAATCCCCTGGGTTAGGTTTGTTTGCATCCATATCCAAACCGACCAAGCAAAAACTATCCACTTTATCTAATAATGTCGACGGGATTCTGTTTGTAGAATCGCCTGACCCAGCAAATGTGAAAGACTTGGATACACCGTGGATGTCTGGAGTTTTACCCGATTCAGATGACCACGTCTCATCCTTGATAGAACTTGGATGCGACGGCATTCATTGCGACCTAAATGCAGCGGTATCAATCATCACTAATGATGACATTTCAGTGTTCCTTTCAGTCCCTCTAAATTATGACTGGAATCAACTTATGGTAATCAATACTCTGCCCGTGGACGGGTACATAATTAATTCTGAAAACAAACAAGCACTATCACTGAAACAATTAAGTGAAATAGGATCAATAACTAGAAGCACTGATAAGTACTGTTTGCTAACGATTAATGAGAGTCCCTCAGACAACGAATTAGAAGCTCTAAGAAAAATAGGATTGATGGGATTAATCATCAATAGTGATGAATTTGCAACAGCAGATATTAAGAAGCTCAAAACCAGTCTTGCAGGCATGCCTAGCCCAAATCATAAGAAAAAACAACGCAACCAGGTAAAATCAGTATTTGAAATAGAAGATTAACATTCTTCCTAAATACTCCCTAATAATTCTAGAGGCATTCCACTTAATTGAACTAAGGTATTTCTGTATAATAGCAATTACAACCAGATTAATTGAGGTTCTATGATTACAGGAACAATTAGAAAGCTTGCAGCCAGCGAATCATTGACGTTCGAAGAATCATTAATATCAATGACCCAAATCATGAGTGGTGAAGTCAGCGAAATTCAACTCGCAGCATTCTTAGTTTCTCTCCAAATCAAAGGAGCCACATCAGATGAAATAGCAGGTATGGCCACAGCCATGCGAGAAAAGGCTACCCAGATAAGTTTAGATTATGATCTTGTTGATACTTGTGGTACCGGGGGAGATGGACAAAACCTCTTTAATATATCAACTGCCTGTATATTTGTGGCAGCCGGCATGGGGCTGAAAATTGCAAAACACGGTAACCGAGCAGCTTCTGGAACTTGCGGAAGTGCAGATGTCTTAGAAGGGCTCGGGGTTAACATTGAACTTTCCCCAGAAAAAGTTAAACAATGTATAGAATTAGTAGGAGCAGGATTCATGTTTGCGCCTATGTTTCATCCAGCCATGAAATACGCAGGACCTGTTAGACGAGAATTAGGAATGCCCACTATATTTAATTTGCTCGGGCCTCTTACTAACCCTGCAAAAGCCACCCATCAAATACTAGGTGTTCCCAATATTGACATTGGCCAACAAATGGCTGAATCACTACAGAAGATGGAAATTAAAAGAGGCATGGTGATTCATTGCGAGTCCGAGGATGGAGGAGTCGATGAATTAACTCTAAGCGGAATCAATCACCTATGGGATATAAAAAAAGGAGTTATTTCTTATTCTAAATTCACAGCGGCAGACATAGGTATGGAAGCAGTATCACTTAGTCAAATCAAAGGCAAGGACAAAGGTTTTAACGCCTCTATAATCACGGATGTTCTAGACGGTAATCCCTCCCCGCACCGAGAAATTATACTCCTGAACGCAGGAATGATTGCAAAAATGTGTGATTTAGTAACCACACTCGAAGAAGGAATTGAACTAGCTAAAAAAACCATTGATTCAAATCAAGCCAAATTAAAACTAGTTGAATTAAGAGAGTTATCTTCATCACTGTGAGAACTGAGAACAAATATGCCTAATAACAATTCGAAAACCATATTAGACCAAATAGTTGATGCTAAAGTTGTGGAAGTATCCAAACAGAAAGAGCTTGTCCCGCAAAATGTGCTGGAGGGCTCCATATCTCATGCTCTTCCTCCAGTGAGCATGTCAAAGGCGTTGTCACGAATTGATAACATAGCACTATTGGCAGAGATAAAAAAAGCGTCTCCTTCTAAAGGCTTATTATGTCCCGATTTCAACCATATTACCTTGGCCCACACATATGCTGCCAACGGAGCTTCTGGAATTTCGATTCTAACTGATCCACGATTTCAAGGGGAATTACAGCATTTATACGATATCAAACAATCTGCTACAATCCAGTCTTTACCCGTTCTACGCAAAGATTTCATAATAGACGAATACCAAATTTATGAATCTCGAGCCAATAATGCTGACTGTATTCTGTTAATAGTCGCTATATTATCACCAAATGAGTTAAAGACTTTACATAGTTTAGCCAATAACCTCGGCATGGACGTGATTGTAGAAATCCATAACCAAGCCGAGCTTGACACTGCATTAAAGATGTCCCCTGCAATAATCGGAATTAATAACCGTGATCTGAGGACCTTTGAAACTGACATAAATACCACTCTTAGACTATGCGAGAAAATTCCTGAAGACATTGTAGTTATAAGCGAAAGTGGCATAAACACTACTGGCCACATCAAAACTCTTTCAAAACACAATATCGATGCAATATTAGTTGGCGAAGCATTAGTAACAAGTAATGATATCCCGGCAAAAATAAAATCCTTGATCTATCCATCGGATGCTCCAACATCATGACGGATATTAAAATATGTGGAATCAGAGATTATGATTCTGCGCTGGTTGCGAAACAACATGGTGCTTCTTATCTTGGTTTTGTATTCCATGAAGCCAGTCCTAGATATATTGAACCTACTGAAGTCTCCAAGATAATAAAATCTCTAAAACATTGTTCAACTGGATCATCCAAATACGTGGGCTTATTCGTGGATAAAAGTGTCAAAGAAGTAATATCTATAGGGCACGAGTGCGATCTAGACATAATTCAATTATCTGGATCGGAACCTCCAGAATTCTGCGATATGATTCCTTTCCCTGTATTTAAAGTTATCCACGTCAAGCCTTCAGATCTACTTAAAGACATAGAACAGGCAATGGATATATACTTAAATCATGTTACTGAAGTTATATTGGATAATGGAGGAACCTCTTTACAGGGAGGTACTGGCCAAGCATTCAATTGGAACATAGCTAAACAACTTTCGGAAAAAGGGCATAACTTCATATTAGCTGGGGGGATTAACATCACTAATATTGCCCAGGCAATTAAAGATGTGAACCCTATGTGCCTAGATATTTCGAGTGGAGTTGAAACTGAAGGGGTTAAAGACCATAACAAAATTATGGAATTATTAAATCTAACTAAATCTGTACAAAAACAATACGAGGATTAACCCACATGACAGCCTTAAACACTAATTTACCTGATAACAATGGCAAATTTGGACAATTCGGAGGGCAATATGTCCCTGAAACCTTAATGGCGGCGTTAGAAGAAGTAGAATCTGCATATAGCGCATTTACCAGCAATCCAAATTTACAAGAAAAACTCCAATCCTTACTACACAATTATTCTGGAAGACCCACCGCTTTATATTTCGCAGAAAATTTAACTAATCAATGTGGTGGCGCCAAAATTTACCTGAAGCGAGAAGACTTAAACCATACAGGGGCTCATAAAATCAATAATGCCCTAGGGCAAGCTCTATTAGCTAAAGAGCTGGGGAAAACCAGGGTTATAGCAGAAACAGGAGCTGGCCAACACGGAGTAGCTACAGCTACAGCTTGCGCTATGATGGGCATCGATTGCGACATATATATGGGAGAAGAAGACATTGAAAGACAGGCCCTAAATGTCTATCGCATGAAACTATTGAAAGCAAACGTAATTCCAGTAACCTCAGGCACCAAGACATTGAAAGACGCAATAAATGAAGCAATCAGGGATTGGGTAACCAATGTAGAAACTACACACTACTTAATTGGAAGCGCTATAGGGCCTCATCCCTATCCAATGATTGTACGAGATTTCCAGTCAGTGATAGGGAAAGAAGCCAGAGCACAAATATTAGATTTAGAGAATCGTCTACCTACACATGTGATTGCATGCGTAGGTGGTGGGAGTAATGCAATCGGCATGTTCTATGACTTCATACAGGACAAAGAAGTCAAATTGATTGGAGTGGAAGCTGGAGGAACCGAAATAAGCCCATTAAAGCATTCCTCCACCCTAACTGCCGGAACACCCGGTGTTCTACACGGTACTATGTCTTATCTATTACAGGACGGTGATGGTCAAGTGATAGGGACCCATAGCATATCTGCGGGCTTAGATTATCCAGGGGTAGGCCCAGAACACAGTTACTTAAAAGATACTGAAAGAGCTCAATACGTATCGGTAAATGATGAAGAGGCACTAAAAGGATTTCACAAATTATCAGAAGTGGAAGGAATAATCCCCGCTCTTGAAACTGCCCATGCAATTTCCTACGCTTGTGACCTAGCTGGCAACCTGACGACCGAAGATATCATAATCATATGTTTAAGTGGCCGAGGCGATAAAGATATATCAATAGTATCTGAACGCGAGTCAATATTTTAGTGTTTATAAGTAGTACCATTTGAATCCAAATGAGACTACTATTAAGAATATAATTCTACAGAAACGCAATAGAGGAGCATAGTATGGATTTAGGATTAACAGATAAAGTAGCTATTATCACAGGAGCAAGCGATGGTATAGGAAAAGCCGCCGCCAGAAGAATCTCATCTGAAGGCGGGACAGTCCTAATTATTGCAAGAACGGAATCTACCCTTAACGCTGCCGCAGACGAACTTAGTCAAAATTCAAAAGGTCTTGTAGTACCTGTAATCGGGGACGTCTGCGATCCCGAACTCCCTGAAAAAGTAGTAAAAGAGGCAATGGAAAAATTTGGAAGAATTGATATATTGGTAAATAATGCCGGTCGATCAATGGCTAAACATTTTGATTCAGTCAGCGACCTAGATTGGGAAGAAGATTTCGACCTGAAAGTTTGGGGAGCCGTCAGGCTTATCAGAGCTGTAATCCCTGAAATGCGTAAAAACAACGGTGGCCGAATCATCAACGTTACCAACTTAGGAGGAAGGACTCCAGGCCCTTCTTCAATGCCAACATCTATATCAAGAGCCACCGGAATAGCTATAACTAAAGCATTATCTAAAGATCTAGCATCTGACAATATACTTGTAAACACAGTGTGTATCGGACTAGTCAAAAGCGGTCAGCACGATCGAAGGTATGAGGCTTTAGACAAAGAAGAATACAACTTAACACTAGATGAATACTATGCACAACTGGGGCAGCGAGTACCAATTGGTAGGGTTGCTGAATCTGAAGAAGCAGGTGATGTTATCGCATTTCTAGCTTCAGAAAGAGCCAGTTACTTAACCGGTATAGCAATCAATATAGATGGTGGAACGTCAGCCGTCCTATAACCCCCACAATAATATAATCGAGAGGAGAAATCGATGACTGAATCCTACCAAAACGAGTTACAACCATCCCAAAGAGTGCTCCTAGGAGCTGGACCTAGTGGTGTTAATCCTAGAGTATTACAGGCAATGACTTTGCCTGTGATTGGTCATTTGGATCCTGAATTCTTCCAAGTAATGGATGAAGTATGCGTAATGCTTAGGAAGGTGTTTCAAACTGATAATTGGTTCACATTACCCCTATCATCCACAGGCACAGGCGCCATGGAGGCTGCCTGTACCAACTTATTAGAACCAGGAAGCAAAATCATGATTTTCAAGAATGGCTATTTTGGTGTCAGACTCGCAGACATAGCAACGCGTTGCAGAGCAGAAGTAATATCCATAGATCTGGAATGGGGTAAAGCAGTCACACCAGATCTAGTAGAAGAACACTTGAGCAAACACGATAACATAGACGTTGTAGGCATTGTTCATGCAGAAACTTCTACAGGGGCTTTATCTCCGATCCCTGAGATATCTGATTTAGTACACAAATCTGGCGCTCTACTTCTTGTAGATGCAGTCACATCATTAGGAGGGCACGATTTAAAGATCGATGAATGGGGAGTCGACGTTTGTTACAGTGGCACGCAAAAATGTATTGGCGCACCTCCCGGATTAGCCCCAATTACATTGGGAGACCGAGCCTTAGAACTAATCAGAAATCGCAAGTCAGATGTACAAAGTTTCTATTTCAATTTAAAGGACATAGAAACGTATTGGAATGATAATAGAGCATACCACCATACTAGTCCTATCTCTATGACTTATGCTATACGAGAAGCTTTGCGAATGTTACTAGAAGAAGGGCTAGAAAACAGAATAATAAGACACGACAAAGTAGCTTCTGGATTAAGAGCAGGACTCAATGCTCTAGGACTACAGTTACTTTCAGAACCTGAATATCAACTTAACCCTTTAACTGCTGTGCGAATCCCCGATGGAATAGCTGACACAGACATCCGTTCAAAACTTCTACGGGACTACAATATTGAAATTGGTGGAGGCCTTGGCGATTTGAGAGGAAAGATTTGGCGTATTGGACTCATGGGAGAAAACGCACGGGAGTCTATCGTATTTACCCTATTGTCAGCACTGGAAGAAAGCTTAGACAGCTTTGGGTATGAAGTGGCTTACGGAAGTAGCCTGTCAGCCGCACAACTTACTTACGCAAATTATTAGTGATACGGTCGTTTGCGCATAGAGCGGTATAGGGATAGGTTATTTGTACCTCACGTTATGTCTACCTAGCTCATTTACGTTTCGGCAACCCATTAATTTCATGCCTCTAATGATTTCTTCGTGCATCAGAGTCATAGCTCTGTCTACGCCAGATTGCCCCGAAGCAGCTAGTGCGTACAGATACATCCTTCCACCCGAACACGCTTTAGCTCCTAATGACAAAGCTTTTAGCACATGGGTCCCTCTGCGAATACCACCGTCACAAATTACATCAATTTTATCTCCGACTGCATCAACAATTTCAGATAACTGATCGAATGGTGACCGAGATCCATCAAGTTGCCGACCGCCATGATTCGATACCATTATAGCGGTAGCTCCCACATCTACCGCTCTCTTAGCATCTTCAACTGACATGATACCTTTTAAACACAACTGCTTATTCCATTGCTTTTGTATAGATTCAATAGTTCCCCAATTCATATTTTGATCTAACATTGAATTAAAATATTCACCCACAGAAATGGTCACATCAGTACCTTGCTTGATATGGTCTTGCAGCTGCGGCAATTCAAATTTTTCTCGAAATAAATAATTTAATGTCCAACCTGGATGAAGAGCAAAACTACTCATACTTTTCAATGTTAATTTAGGGGGTGACGTAAATCCTGTACGATAATCTCTCTCGCGATTCCCTCCTACAATAGTGTCTACGGTTACTGCAATTGCGTCAAAATCATTTTCAATGCATTTTTCAATCATGCTATTATTCAAGCCTTGATCTTTATGTACGTAAAGTTGAAACATTTTAGGGCCACCATAATTTTTGGCGATTTCTTCTATGCTTACCGTACCTAAAGATGATATCCCAAAAAAAGTCCCAAATTTTTCAGCAACTTGAGCAACTGCTCTTTCCCCTTGATGATGAAATAATCTCTGAAGGGCAGTTGGAGAGAAAAAAAATGGCAGATTGATCGTGCTTCCCATAACAGAAACAGTAGTATCTATGGCTTCTACACCACGTAACACATTGGGAACCAAATCACATTTTTCAAAAGCTTGTGTGTTTCGAAGAAGTGTTGATTCATCATCCGAGCCTCCGTCTATATAGTGAAAAATCGGATAAGGTAAACGTTTCTTCGCAAGAGCCCTAAAATCCTTAGTGTTATGACATTTATATACTTTGTTAACCATTCATTACCCCAGACTATATGTTTTTAACTTTTTGAGAGAACCACTGCTAGAAATCAACATATAATCCAACAGATCAATTTAGAAACCCCTATTCCCATCATTATTAAAATCTTAACACATTATAAATTTACCAAAGCTTTTTACGTTGAAAATATAACCATATTCTAAACTTGCTTTGTTTGTCATTTTAGGTGAGTATATACAAATTAAAGTTTGACAAACAGGAGTCCGGAATGGAATTTGAAATTGCTGTATTACCAGGAGACGGAATAGGTCCAGAAGTAACTCAAGAGAGTGTAAAAATACTTAAAGTGATCGAAGTACAATTCGGCCATAAGTTTAATCTCACTTATGGCGATATCGGAGGTATTTCGATAGACAAAAACGGCACCGCTCTCACGGAAGAAGTCGAAGAAATTATCTCAAATAGTGATGCGGTTTTGTTCGGTGCAGTAGGGGGACCCAAATGGGATGATCCAACTGCAAATATCCGGCCGGAAGATGGGCTACTTAAGATGCGTGCAAATCTTGGGGCATTTGCCAATATCCGACCTGTCAAAGTATATCCTGATCTAGTCAACACAAGTGTATTAAAACCTGAAGTTTTAGACAATGTAGATATAGTCGTGGTAAGAGAATTAACTGGTGGTCTGTATTACGGCCAGCCCAAAGGTAGAGGAACACAAGATGGTTTTGAAACAGCTACAGACACATTATTTTATACAGCTCCAGAAATTGAACGAGTGCTCCGAGTAGGCTTTGAACTCGCGAAAGGGAGAAGCAAAAAATTGGCTTCTATTGATAAAGCCAATGTTCTAGAAACCTCCAGACTATGGAGGCAAATCGCAACAGAACTCTCTTCTGAATATCCTGATGTTGAACTCGAGCACGTGCTAGTAGATGCATGCGCAATGCAGTTAGTGCAAAACCCTAGTAGATTCGATGTTATAGTAGCTGAAAATACATTTGGGGATATTCTCACAGATGAAGCAGCAATATTAACGGCTTCCATGGGGCTCTTGCCGTCTGCGAGCTTATCAGGGGTACCTCAAATCGGTAAAAAAACTACTGGGCTGTATGAACCTATTCACGGAACTGCACCAGACATAGCCGGACAAGGAATAGCAAACCCTACTGGTTCGATTTTAAGCACAGCACTGATGTTAAGGTATTCTCTGGGGCTTAATGAAGAAGCTATCACCATAGAAAAAGCGGTGGAACAAGCTATATCTGACGGCTTCAGAACAGCTGAATTAAACGGACCGGACATCAAATTACTGTCAACATCCGAATTCGCCGATCAGATCATAAAAAATGTCTAATATATATGCCTTAAATGATTGAAACAACAAAAAGTTTCATATTAATATACAGTTTAATTAATTACTGGAATTAGAAGTGTCAGATTTAATAGTAGCAATTATAATATTTTTAGTTAGTGCTGGGGTCGTGGTATATTGCGGTACAAAATTAGCTGTATATGGGGACGCACTTGCAGAACTAACAGGATTAGGCAGATTATTTGTAGGTAGTATTTTAGTCGCGTTGGCTACTTCTCTACCAGAATTGTCAACAAATATTTCAGCCGTATCACTAAACCCTCCCAATCCAGCAATTGCCATTGGTAATGTATTTGGCGCCAATATGATAAATCTATTTACTTTCGGTGCGGTTGCATTAGTTTTCGGAGGATCCAGATTCTTAGCCAATGTATCTTTGGAACAAAAGTACCTAGTATTCTTAGCTATTCTAATGACAGTGGTCGGCTTAATATTCATTTCAGTACCCCTAAATATAAGCGCATTTAACATAGGTTTACCAGCCGGAATAATTCTGATTTTATATGTATTAGGAATGTGGTACATCTACACCAAAAGACCTGATGACGAAGATTCTGACTCTAATGAAATCCAAACAACTTTAAGTTTAGCAAAGGCTTGGATGTGGTTCGGAATTGTATCCGCAGGCGTAGTGGTCGGAGGTATATTTCTAGCAATTAGTACAGACCAGATCGCAGATATAACAGGAATATCCTCTGGTGTGTTAGGGATCATTGCAGTATCCATTGTCACTACTATGCCCGAAGCCTCGGCTACGATAGCTGCTGCACGCATGAAAGCTTACGATTTAGGAGTTGCAGGGCTCTTTGGTAGCTGCGTTTTTAACGTGACAATTATAGGTTACGCGGATATTTTCTATAGAGACGGAATAATCACTACCCAAGGAGAGCCAACCCACCAAATTGCCGGGGCCGTAGCCGTGGGACTAATGCTAATTGGGTTGGTCGTTATTCTTGGTAAAAACAAATTACCCAAACCACTTCTTACCATAGGTGTAGCAGGAATAGTTGTAGTCTACATTGTAGGAGCGATTTTGGTTGCGACCAACGGATAATTTATATATTTGCTCCAGAATATCTCGCTATCTCAATAAATCCCATTTCTGAATCTTCCCAAGCGAACAACACTGACTCTACGACTAATTCACTATCAATACCAATAACCAACTGCTGAACGGGATAACTCGGGCCATCTCCCCAAGGACTTGTTGCTACTTGTCTATCAGTTTCTGATAAATAAGCCCTCCCATTCGGATGAGAATGGTATATAACTACTGGGGGATTCTGTGAATCCAATTTCATGTTAAATTCGAATAAGTCTGGTCCCTCAATAACATAAGCCGTTTCAGCACTTCTCTCGGCTGCAGTAGGATGGTTTCCTTCATCCTGCTTATTATCACAAGGCCGTGACACAGTCGTTGAATGATCTTCCCAAGAGCCTTCAATCCAGCCACAACATTCATAAGGATATGTGCTTCTCGCGTGAATGTACAATTCATTAAGAAGCGCGTCTGGAATTCTAATAGGTAGTATTGAATCCATCTTCATTCAGTATCTGGACGTATGTATGAAGAATAATCGAAAACGACGTTCTTGTATGAAGAATCTGTGATACTTCCTGGCCTGGATGTTTCCACACTATATATTGCTGATTCTGCAGAATGACCTACGTACACAAGGTAACAGGCCAACATTATTCCTGTCATTTCTCCCCCTGTGCCACAAGTAATGACCACTGGGCGTTCCCATTTTTCAAACTGTTCCTCAACAAAAATTGATATTCTGTTTATCTGTTCAAAATCTGGTTTATCCAAAGAATCAATAGGCTCATATAATTCAAATAATTGCCATGGTTCCGCAGATATGTTGTCTTTGTCCAAACGCACAACCGAAGAAATTTCTTGCATTTTGAAAAAAAATAAGTCTTTCCGGTCTGTAGCTCCAACAGACCCTGCTAAAGCTCCTTCCACAATCCAACTAAAATTTAAATAATTAAAATCCACAGATCTTACTCACAAGCATCAAATACTCTGTTATCCTAAATCTTCATTCTTAGTTTTTCAACTGTAAGGCTTGAAATATAATGTTACAAATACAAAACTTAACTTAGTACAAGAGGTCAAATTGAATTATAAAAACATAATCTATTCATGTACAAACCATGTGGCAGAAATACAATTGAATAGACCCGATGCATTAAACGCATTCAATATGGATTTGATAACAGAAATAGAATCCGCACTAAATACCGTCAAAGAATCCCCTAAGACCAAAATTTTGGTCTTTTCTGCAAACGGCAGAGCTTTTTCCGCAGGAGCTGATTTGATTTATTTCAAATCAGTACTATCTAATCCCAAAGATCTTCAAAAATACATTAGAAAGCTAAACCAAGTATTTTTTATGATCGAACAATTACCTATTCCTACTTTATGCGTTGTGCAAGGGTTCGCCCTCGCCGGAGGATTGGAACTAATGCTGTGTTGCGATGTAATAATTGCATCTAGATCTGCACAATTTGGAGATCAACACATTAATTTTGGATTAATTCCCGGGGGAGGATCATCAAGGCGACTAACAGAACGAATTGGAAAGCAGCAGGCATTCGAATTAATGATTTCTGGTAGATGGATGAATAGCGAGGAAGCTTTGAAAATACAGCTAATATACAAAGTGGTGGATGACGAAGAATTAAAAGACACTGTTACTGAATTTACGAGTAATATCAGTTCCAAAAGCCGCGCTAGCCTTTCAAACATCAAAACTCTAATTAACCACTCTAACTATGCATCCAGATACGATGCCATAAGTTTTGAGAACGAAATGTTCATCAAATATGTATCCTCGCACGAAGATCCATCAGAAGGCCTAAATGCATTTAGCGAAAAGAGGAAGCCAAATTTTGATTAATTCATCCATCTGCCATATTCAGACTTTAACTTTTATTAATCACGATAATATATAATTATTGAAACAATTTTATTGGTAAGTAATTTTGAAAATTCTTGACATACTATCTAACAAGCAAACAATATCATTTGAGTTCTTCCCTCCAAGACGGGAGGAAGGCATCCCTGATGTCGTAGATAAGATGAAAATGCTCTCCGATTACGCTCCAGATTTTATATCTGTGACTTATGGTGCAGGCGGGAGCACTCAAAACTTTACAGAAGAGTTATCAAGAATAGCAAAAGCAGATCTTAACCTTGAAGTCATGTCGCATATAACTTGCGTTGGCCAAACATCTACAGAGATTGACCTGGTCTTAAACAGACTCAAAAATAATAACATTGATAATATTATTGGCCTTAGAGGGGATCCTCCCAAAGGATCAAATAAATTCGTACCAACCGATGGAGGATTCCAATACGCCTCTCAACTCATTAACCATATCAACAATCACTTTGATTTTTGTGTGGCAGCAGCGGCGTACCCTGAATCCCATACCGAATCTATCAATCCAAAGTCAGACATCGAGCACTTAAAAGAAAAAGTCGATATGGGCGTCGACTTCCTAATTACTCAATTATTCTTTGATAATAACTACTATTATGATTTCGTTGAACGAGCTAGGGCGGCTGGAATACATATTCCTATTATTCCTGCACTTTTACCTATATTAAATGCATCTCAAATCAGAAGATTTACTACACTCTGTGGTGCATCTATTCCTACAGACCTAAATTCATTATTAACCCAAATGGAAGATAATGATGATCAAGTTATCCAACTAGGGATAGATTACGCCACCCAGCAAGCCGAAAATTTATTGTCTAATAAAGTCCCTGGAATACATTTTTACGTACTCAATAAAAATTACTCAGTACAAAAAATTTTAAAAAACTTAAATCTTGTCCCTCACTAAAAATAAGAGGAAAGAATGCCAGTAATTTGTAATGGAATCGATATAATCGAAATTGACAGAATCCATAGTGTGTTAACCCAATATGGCGACAGATTCTTAAACAAAATTTTCACTCCTGATGAGATCCAATACTGCAAGGGTAGATCCCCAAACTTAGCTGGTAGATTCGCTGCCAAAGAAGCCACAATGAAAGCACTCAAAACAGGGACACGAGGAGTTTCATGGAAGGATATAGAAGTTGTAAGAGAATCTAGTGGAGCCCCTACAATCAAGTTATACAACCGCGCACTGACTCGTTCGAAATCATTAGGTATCAATAGTCTCGCACTAAGCTTCTCTCATTCACGTGACTATGCAGTAGCATCAGTGATAGCATCGTCATAAGAGTAATATTTGTAAACTTCACAGGATAAGCCTTATATATGTTGCTAGATAATTTATTTACAACTTTAATAGAAGACATAGATTCATTAGAGGAAAGTGATTATTCTTTACTTTCAGATTTGAATGATGATGAATTTAACAACTTCCTTGCGACCTGGAATATCATTGATTTGGAAGTCCAAACCAAATTAGTTGCTAACCTTTATGGTTTAAGTGAAGAAAATTCAGATCTGAATTTCGAAAAAATATTTAAATTAGGCCTACAATCAATCGATGAAAGCATCATATACGCTAGTCTAGAGGGACTCTGGGAATCCGAGAGTCATGACACTTTGAGACGATTAATCCGGTTGGCAAGTAGGAATTTATCTCCTCATGTAAAAGGTAGTGTGATGACCCATATTTCAAGATTTATATTGCTGGGACATGATGGAAGAATCAATAAGATGATGTTAGATAATATACATCAATTACTTAAAGCGTCCTACAGTAATATGGATGAGCCTACTGAAATTCGAAGAAGGGCCCTAGAATCTCTAGGATATTTCGACGACCTAGAAACTCAAGAATACATAAAGGAAGCATACACTAGTAATAACCCTACTCTTAAAGTAAGTTCTATATATGCGATGGGTAAAACATGTAACGAGATATGGAGCCCTATTTTAATTGAAGAGTTAAAGAACGAAGACCCTGAAATTCGTTATGAATCCGTGGAAGCCCTAGTAGAAATAGGGGAAGAAACTTGTGTTGATTTATTAATGGATCTCATATCTGATGAAGATCAACAAGTGCGATTATCAGTGATTGCCGGCATGGGTAAAATGGGCACACTAAGCTCTAAGGAATTGTTGCTAACTTGCCTAGATGATGAAGATGAAGAAATTGCAGAAGCAGCAAGTATTGCATTAGAAAACATAGACTTTTTAGAAGATCCTCTGGGGCTTTAAAATGGTTTCACAACCAGGCAAAAATAACCTACTTACAAATGATCAAAGAAATTTATTAGAATCTGCGCAAATTGGACATCTCGCTACTTCAGATACAGATGGGAATCCAAGAATCATACCAATATGCTTTGTAGAATTTTCCGGGAATATTTATTCCGTTATAGACAAGAAACCCAAAATTAGTAATATCAATAAACTTAAAAGAGTTCAAAATATTTTAGTTAATTCTAGTGTGTCTTTCTTGGTAGATCATTACGATAATGACTGGCGATATATTTGGTACTTGCAAATCAACGGGGAAGCCTCATTAATCCAAAAACCTGCATCACTAATGCACTACAAACTAATTGATAAATATCTTCCTTATTCGGATATGGACATAATCAATCAACCACTCATCCGCATAATCCCTGAAACAATTAACCTATGGGGAAACACCAAATAGGAGTTTAATATGCCACAAACAGGAACTACTAAATTACCACTTGACGGAATCCGCGTATTAGATGCAACTCATATAGTTGCTGGTCCATTCTGCTCAATGATATTAGCTGATATGGGAGCAGAAGTTATAAAAATAGAAAGGCCAATAAGCGGAGAATTAGCAAGGAAGAATGCTCCTTATGTGACCAACCAGAAAGGAGAATCAGTTAGTGCCCGTTTTTTATCAGTTAATCGTAACAAAAAAAGTTTAGCTATCGACTTAAGAGACTCTATTTGTAAAAAAGCTTTCACTAACTTGTTAAAAGAAACTGACATACTTTTAGATAACTGGGGTCCTGGTTCATTTGCAAGGTTAGGATTTGACTATGACACATTACAACATATAAATCCTAAAATCATTTATGCGACTATTACTGGATACGGCAACTTACCATCAGACAGTCCTTACGGTGCATGGCCTGCTAACAATTTAAACGCCCAGGCGATGGGAGGTTGGATGGAAACCACCGGAGACCCTGACAGAGCTCCCAAACAGGTAGGCGATAACATTGGAGATTCTGTACCCGGGGTTTGGACAGCATTAGCAATCGTTTTAGCTCTTCAGTCTAGGCACCAGACTGGTAAAGGCCAATTTGTTGATATGGCCATGTATGACTGCATGGCTGCTCATATGGTAAGCGCGATGTCTCATTTCGAAGCTACAGGAGAGATTACTTCAAGAGGTGGAGAAAACGTAGTGAATGCACAATTGACACTCAAAACAAGTGACGGATATGTAGTCCTTGCGGGAGCAGGCCCTAGTACTGGAGGCGAACAAAAATTCAAAGATCTCTGGAATTTATTGGGTAGAAGTGACTTGATGAATGATCCCAGATATTTAGGAATCGACATTAAAGGAGATTTTTATTTTTCAAATATACTCCCAGAAATAGAGATATGGAGTCAGCATAAAACTCGAACAGAAGTCACAACTGAATTGACTGAACTTGGGTTCTCCATGGGAATAGTTCAGAACGCAAAAGACCTTTATGACTGTCCCCAGTTATTATCCAGAAATATGTTCGCTGATATAAGTGACACCATAGGAGGAACTTTTCGTACCATTGGAAATCCAATCAATTTGCAAGGCTGCGATAAACCTTCATCTAACGGTCCACCAATTTTAGGACTCAATACTTCTGAAATTCTATCTTCTATAGGCCAATTAACAGAATCAGAAATCTCACATCTGAAAGCCAATAACTTGATTTCCTAAATATAGTTTTTCTTATAAAATATCGATTAAACCGAGAGGAGGAGTAGTTATGGATGGAGTCTCAGCAATAGCAAAAATTTTAAAGGCGGAAGGCGTGGAATTTATAGGCTGCGTACCTTACCAGCCTTTACTAGAAGCCGCAGCTCGGGAAGATATTAGGCCGATCATTTTTAGATTAGAATCTACCGGTATCCATATGGTAGATGGCTACTCAAGAATCACCAACGGGAATAAAATAGGTGTCTTCATGATGCAGAATGGACCTGGAGCAGAGAATGGCTTCGGAGGAGTTGCACAAGCATATTCCGAGTCTGTACCTATATTATTACTTCCCGCAGGGATGCCTAGAAGTAAGCGAGGCGTCCACCCCAATTTCTACCCAACAAAAAGTTACGAAACCGTTACAAAATGGTCAGAAGAAATGAATACTGTCGAAAGAATTCCTGATTTACTTAGGCGGGCATTCACAAAATTAAGATCTGGAAGACCAGGTCCTGTGCTTCTAGAAATCCCGCAGGATGTAGCAGACGGAACAATAGATGACGATGAAGTATACAAATACATTTCACCTGAACCTATTAGGCAATCTGGAGATCCTGCTGCTATAAAACGTACAGCTAAAGCAATACTAGAAGCTTCCAACCCAGTTATACATGCAGGACAAGGAGTTCTGTACGCAGAAGCAACTAGTGAACTAATACAAATAGCGGAATTTTTACAGTGCCCCGTCATGACAACACTGCCCGGCAAAAGTGCTTTCCCTCATAATCACCCACTTCATCTAGGCACAGGGAGCCCGAGTACAACCACCGCTGTCCATAAATATCTACCACAGTCTGACCTGATTTTTGGAGTTGGATGTAGCTTCACAAAAACTAACTTCTCTGTACCTATCAAAGGCGACAAAACCTTAGTACATATTACAAACGACGAGGATGCTATAAATAGAGAACATCACACTCAATATCCTCTGGTAGGAGACTGTAAATTAGTATTAACTCAACTGCTTGAAGAATTAAATAAAATATCATCACCTAGACAAACAAACTCAGGTCTACAAAATGATATTAAACAATTGCACAAATCCTGGATCGAATCCTGGCAACATAAATTCCAATCAGATGAGAAGCCATTAAATCCTTACAGAGTAGTCTGGGATCTCATGCAAACAGTAGACCTAGACAACACAATTATCACTCATGAATCAGGTAGTTCTAGAGAATATTTAGGACCTTTCTGGGAAGCTAGGAATCCTCGGAGTTTTATCGGGTGGGGTAAATCAACCCAACTAGGTTATAGTCTAGGATTAGCAATGGGAGCCAAACTGGCGGCGCCAGAAAAGCTAGTAATCAACGTCATGGGAGACCTAGCATTTAGTACGGTAGGAATTGATATCGAAACAGCTGTGCGATGCGAAATACCTATTCTTACAATCATTATAAACAATGCATACATGTCTATTTACGATGACAGAAGATTTCCAGTAGCGGTAGAAAAATACAATATAAAACAGTTATCCGGAGAGTTTACAGATATGTGTTCTTCTTTAGGAGCTTTCGCCCAACAAGTTACCGAACCTAGCGAAATTATTCCAGCAATAAATAGAGCTATAGAAAAAACCGAACAAGGCCAACCCGCAGTGCTGGAATTTATGACAAGAGATGAAGGTGAATATTCTAAATTTACATTTTAATGTTAACTCTCAATGAACAATTTGAAATGAGTAAAAAAGATAAAGAAATACACTTAATATGATGCAACATTTTATGATTTATTTTGGGGTGAATGATTAGTTTGGCTGTTAGTTTGATATACAAAAAAATTTGCAGCCAAACCGTATTTGCCATTTTTCTCATAAGCTGTGTCTCGTGTCTTGTAGACTTAGAAAATACAGTCTCACAAAATACCGCACCTCCCACTAATTTAGAAAAACACATTCCACAAGAAATTAAATTAGAAGTCATAACACCAACTGGCGTGCCAACCCCAAGTCCTACTACTTCACCCACACCTACACCTACACCTACACCTAAAACTACTGATACACCAATTCCTGTGCCCACTGTACCTCCCACTAGTATCCCAACCCCAATACCTATCCCAATAC
>DDKW01000019.1:31714-53239 GCA_002339805.1 Dehalococcoidia bacterium UBA2588
CCCAATACCTATCCCAATACAAACAGCTCCGACTGTTGAGCCCTCTGAAACCCCGCAAGCAAACGCCGCATTTATAATCACGATAGCGATTGAACAAAATCAACCGTCCCCTGATATAAATGCCAAACTAGTGGGAGTAAAAAACAAAGACAATTCTTACTGGGTAGATATAGAAATGAAATCTACTGTAGAAACGTTTGATAAAGTAGTAAAAAAGGTAATAATTGATGATTCATTTGAATATGTAGTCCGTCTATCAAAATACAATACAAATTCTTTCATTGGTCAATTCAACATTGACGATCATCTTCTAAAAGAAAAAACTCTAAAATGGGTTATCGATAATCTAGATGTAAGAATAGAAAATTTTCCAGAACGAGTCGCTTGCACCGGTAGCATGAGGCCAATTATATATTGTGGTGATCTAGTAAAATACGAACCCGCAAATCATGGAGAGGAACTAAAAGTGGGTGATATTGTTACATTCAGACAGTTAGTATCTGATATAGATGCGTCTACTGAATGCCCTGTTTATGATGATGTAATCACAATCATCGAAGGATACATAATTCATAGAATAGTGCAAGTTTTGCCGAGCTATAACGTTACTCGTTACATGACTAGAGGAGACAATAATCCAGAACAAGATTCCTGTCTTGTCAAAGAAGAACATGTAATTCAGAGAGTCACCGAAATAATACCTAGATACTATGTAACAAACGATTTGGAATATGATTTCAACCAAAGTACTCACCAAAATTTACTCGAAGAAAGAAATATATTAATGGCAGATTACAGATTGGCACTTGCTGAATACAATACTAGCAGAGGCAAAGGTGCAGCAGAATCATTAACAAGTATAATATATCAACTCGAAACAAATCTAACGTCTATGCAGCAAGCTCAACAAGCCATATATGATGCAGTGTTTTGGGAAGATTAGGAGGAATTTAACATGAAATACTTCAAAGAAACTTCAGACAGAAAATTCAAGGAACTCGCAGAAGGGGCCCGTACCCAAACGTTCTGGGGAGACAACATTCTCTTGTCGTTAGTTACTATAGACAGTAACAGTGAAGTCCCCTGGCATACCCACCCACATGAACAAGCAGGAATCTTGGTAGAAGGTGAATTAGAAATGGGTATCGGAGATGAAGTAAAAATCCTTCACCCAGGTGACATGTACATCATCCCAGGTGATTTAGAACATTACGCAAAAACTTCATCAATAGCCGCCGTGGCTTTAGACATATTTAGCCCAGTCAGAGAGGAATTTAAATATTAGCCCTTACCAGCCTACTACACATCCATCTTTTCTAGGCTCGGAACCTCCACTCAGTACTCCTGTTTCAGGATTTCGCATAATCACTTGTGCCCCGCCCATTCCAACACGGGCATGACCTGATATTAATTGTATGTTATGTCCCATTTTACGAAGAGATTCAACAATACTCGGGTCAATGCCTTCTTCTAAGAAGACACCAGAAGGAGAAACCATAAATCGAAGAGCATTGATAGCTTTTTGGACATCCATACCGTGATCCACTATATCGCTTACTATTTGCAAGTGCGCTTGAGGTTGCATGTAACCACCCATAATGCCATAGCATAAAAACAGATCATCTCCTTTAGTCGCCATAGCAGGAATAATAGTATGAAATGGTCTCTTGTTTGGCTCTAATGCATTGAGATGATCTTTTTCTAATTCAAACAAAGAACCTCGATTCTGCAATACGATCCCTGTCTCAGGAACTACTAGGCCACTCCCAAAATTAGTAAAAATACTATTAATAAAAGAGCATGCGTTACCGTCTTTATCAACGCAAGATATATAAACAGTGTCGCCATCCTTCATCACATCACCGTATGGTACATCCTGCATAGCCTTATTAGGATCAATCAACGCTCGCCTTTTTGCAGCATATGCTTTGGACATCAACACATCCGTAGGAACATCAGACACTCTAGGGTCTGCGACGTATTTGCCCGCATCAGCAAATGATAATCGGACTGCTTCAATCATATGGTGATAGGCCTCTACGGACTGAGCTCCCATGCCTGCAATATCGAATTCTTCAACTATATTCATTGCTTCTAATGCAACAATACCTTGTCCAGCAGGAGGACATTCCCAACATGTGACTCCTCTATAATCAGTGCTTATAGCTTCATCCCAATCAGAATGATGATTCTTCAAATCTGATTCTGTAACCCATCCACCAAGTTGTTGGACGTAATCTGAAATCTTCTTGGCAATCTCTCCAGTATAGAACGCCTCTGATCCTCCTTCCGCTATAGCTTGAAGAGTCTTACCCAAGGTAGGCAATTTAACAAAATCTCCTTCATTTGGACCTTTACCTGAAAATAAAAATTCATTTCCTGAAGGATACTGAGCTAATTTGTCTAATTGACCCTTCCATTGATAGGAAATTATGTCTGAGACGGCAAATCCGTTAATCGCATAATCAATAGCAGGCTTCAGAACTTCTTGTAAGGTCATATTTCCATACTCATTCATGATTGTTTCCCAACCATCAACAGTACCGGGGACAGATACAGAGTATGGTCCTATATCAGGCAGTTTATTAAATCCTTTAGATTTAAGTTCTTCAATAGATGCCCCGGAACCTGATCTACCACTCCCGTTCAAAGAAACTACTTTTTTAGTGTCGGCCATTCTTACAAGAGCGAACATGTCGCCACCTATTCCAGTAGATTCTGGTTCCACCACATTTAATACTGCAGCAGCAGCTACACAAGCATCGATAGCATTTCCGCCATCAAACAATACTTTTAATCCCGCTATAGCCGCCAAAGGCTGACTGGTAGCTATCATTCCGTTGTTGCCATGAACAGTAGATCTTCTAGAATCGAAAAACATCTATACCCTCTCATCGATAGTGCGCACAATATTGATTCCCAATTGCGCCCACCTATATTTGCGTATATTATAGCCCTACCAACTAAGAATATCATTATAGGAGTTCAGCATGGCCATAACAGTAGGACAACAAGCGCCCCAATTCACACTTTACGATACAGATAAAAATCAAGTCTCATTAAGTGACTTTAAAGGAGAAAACGTAATACTCAGTTTTTTCCCTGGTGCATTTACGGGAGTATGTAACACTATGGCTTGCACTTTGAATGATAGGTCTAGTGACTTCAATTCGCTTAATGCGAAAGTATTAGCTGTAAGCGTCGACTCCATCTTCTCGCAGCAAGTATGGAAAGAACAAAACGGTATGAATTACACCGTATTGAGTGACTATAATCGAGAAGTTGTAAAATCATACGACGTCATTTGGGAAAATCTAGCCGCCTTAGAAGGATACAACACTGCCAACCGAGCCGTATTCATAATAAACGGAGAAGGATCTGTAGCATATGCGTGGATTGCTCCTAATCCCGGGGTTGAACCAGATTATGACGAAATCGTAGCTACTCTAGGAACATTAAACTAAATTACGAGGTACATGTATGCCAGACAATAATAACCAGCAAGCTTTTATATTTGATGTATTTGGTACAGTCGTTAATTGGAGAGGAAGCATAATTGCTCAAGGCGAAAATTTTGGAGCAAAATATAATATTCAAACTGACTGGGCCGCATTTGCTGACAAATGGCGAGGAAAATACCAACCATTTATGGACAAGGTCAGAAATGAAGAGATACCTTGGACAAATCTAGATGCATTACACAGGATGGCTCTGATTGAGCTCTTAGAAGAACTTGAGATACACAATCTTTCCGATAATCAAATAGAAGAATTGCTTTATTTCTGGCATAACTTAAAACCATGGTCAGACACTGTAGCAGGGCTATATCGTCTTAAAAACAAATATATAATTGCTCCCATGTCTAACGGCAATATTCGCCTTATGACAGACATGGCAAAAAACGGGAATATGCCGTGGGACTGTATATTAGGAGCAGAGGTTGCAAAGCATTACAAACCGCACCCAAGGAGCTACTTGACTGCTGTTGAACTTCTAGGACTTACGCCTGACCAAGTGGTAATGACAGCTGCTCATGAAAGAGACTTATTAGCAGCTCAAAAAGTCGGGCTTAAGACCGCATTTGTAGCGAGACCAATGGAATTTGGAACCTTGAATACGAATCTGCCCGACCCACAAAATCACCCGTTTGATTTCTATGCTACAAGTTTCGTGGATCTAGCTGGACAAGTTGGAGCATAAGGTCTAGGAGGCTTCAACTAACCCGCACGTATCAGCCACCAACTGATAGGAATACTCGCGTTCTTGATATCCGTGGCATATCGTAACGATGCTCAGATCCTTAGTCTGATAGTCTCCAGATATCTTTTCTAAAGCCTTTTTAACAGTAGAAGGACTACCATCCACACAATTTTTAGCATAATTCTGTACAAATTCCAGTTCATCAATCATATATTGGTAATTAGACGCAAATTCAGGAGAAGGTATGCCTTTGGCTCTTCCGGTTATAGAAAATAACCTACCTAAATTTCTTGATGCGGCTAGACGCCTAGCCTCTTCATCAGTATCAGCACATAGCACATGTACTCCTACATTTACCAATGGTTCTGGCAGAAAATCTGAAGCTACGAAATTCTTACGATAAGCATCTACTATCATGGGACCTTCTGAAGATCCCATACCAAAAAAATGTGCATATGCAAAAGGAAGTCCCATCTGAGCTGCCATGAAAGCACTTTCATACTTCGAGCCTAACAACCAAACTTTAGGCACGGTATCTCCTTTGTGCCCAACTGTGACATTACTAAAAAGATTATCGTCTGTATGCTGGTCTGTTAGATAGTTAAGGACATCTGAAACTTGTTTGGGATAATGTTGCGGGCCTGTAGGAGGAGAAGGGAAGGAGAGAGCTGATGCGGTAACCTGATCACTTCCTGGAGCCCTTCCGAGTCCCAATTCTATTCTTCCGGGAAAGAATAAATTCAACATATTAAATACTTCTGCAACTTTGAAAGCACTATAATGGGTCAACATGACTCCTCCGCTCCCAACGTTAATCGTTTTAGTATTTGCAGCTATTTGACCAATCAAAATCTCAGGGGCGTTACCTGCAAAATTCGCAATGTTGTGATGTTCTGCTACCCAATATCTGGAATACCCAAACCTCTCAGCAGCTTTTGCTAAAGCCACCGTCTCATTTAATGCATCAGAAGCAGATCCGTCCATTCTAATTGGTGACTGATCTACAACACTTAATTTCAAATTCGCACTCATATTAGCCCGCCTTTATAGTCTCCATTTTACATTAATCTTGCGAAATTCACACAACTTTGGTTTTAGACCTACCAAACTATAAACATACCGAATCCATAACCTGATTCTTGCATACTGTCTCTAAATCACACTCTAATTACGAAAATCGTTTAATAATTTAATTTATCCGTAAATTATGTCTATGAAACTCAACTGCAATGTCCTGGCTGTATTGACAAATATATGATGCAGGATAATAATGACAGCGTTATATTCCGCGATGAGCGGGGCACCTAAACAAAAAAACTAAAAAGGTTAAAGGAATTTTTTTTTTGTGAAGCCTCAAGCAATGATGACGGCAACCAGTTACACTACTGCGGTCATGGCAATCATGGCCAGCTTTTGTATCATCATATTTACATCCTGCTCAAACTCACACACAGAAATCATTCAAATAACCGGCTCTAATGAGCTCACTTCCATCACTCAAGCATTATCTGATGAGTACTACATAGCCACAGAAGGCCGAATCCAGTCATCTGTTACATCTTCTAACGCCGACGAAGCATTCAAAGATCTATGCTTAGGCCGAATCCATGTCGCTGCTTCATCTAGACCCATCACTGTCAATGAAATCGCTCAATGCAGCGATTCAAGTATCAAAGTCGTAGAAATACCTATAGCGAGTGTGCCGACTGTCGTGGTGACTCATTCAATGAACAAACAATATCCTAAATGCTTGTCTAACGAAGAGATGAAAGACTTATGGAATGGAACAAGCGATCTGGGACTGACCTTGTATAGACCAGAAAACAATTCGGACCTTTCAAAATACCTGGATGCTCAGTTTGGCTCTAACATGGAAAATAATTCAGAAGAATTAAATAATACCTCCGAAACCATAGTCGTCGATCTCACTAATGATACCCGCGGAATAGGTTACTTAGATTATGTGACATATAGTTTAGTAGAGGACTATCTAAACCCAATAGGTTTGCAGAGCTCCACTGATGCATGTTCAATACCAACGCCCAGCAAAATCAACAAAGGCAAATATGACGTGCTCAATCGCACACTTTTCCTCTACTTTCGGCACGACTTGCTAAAGAAAAACTATTTATCCGGATTCGCTGAAATGACTATGGATGAATCATCAATAAATATAATTTCTAATCTTGGTTACACCACATTGGATTCAACCGTATACACAGAGAACCGTATCCTGCTAGCCGAAAGGACGGCTGGATCTCGCTATGCAGAAAAGGATCAAAATACAGGAGGTATAAAATAAACAATTTTTATCTGAAATTTGTATACAAGCTATAAAAAACTATAAAAACTATAAAAACTATTGGAGACAATACAAACTAAATGACAACGCGGATAAAAAAACAAACGTTTATAACACTGACTCTATTGGCAGCACTACTTGCGATAAGTATTGCATGTTCAACAGAAAATCAGACGAAAGAAGGATCAGCCGAAACATCGAAAGATTTACAAATCATTTCCCTGGATGGCTCCAGCACTGTATTCCCTGTAACAGAAGCAGTGGCTGAGGAGTATTACATAAAAACCAAAGGAGAGATCCCAGTCACTGTTGGAGTGTCTGGTACTGGGGGAGGGATGAAAAAATTCTGCCGAGGAGAAACACACATCTCTAACGCTTCCCGTCCACAAAAAGAAAAGGAGAGACTCTTATGTGAAGAGGGTGGCTTTACATCTGTTGAGCTACCTGTGGCAATTGACGGTATAAGCGTCGTAGTAAACAAAGAGAACGATTTTGTTGACTGCATTACTGTTGAACAATTGAATACGATGTGGGATCCATCTTCAGAAGGCAAGATTACTATGTGGAATCAAGTTGATCCTAGTTGGCCAGCAGAAAAAATGGAACTCTATGGCCCTGGTCAAGACTCAGGTACTTTTGACTACTTCACCGAAACAGTCAATGGTGAATCGCAAGCATCGAGAGGAGACTTTACAGCAAGTGAAGACGACAACGTGCTAGTTACAGGAGTATCTGGAGATAAGTATGCCTTAGCATACTTTGGCTATGCATACTACGCAGAAAACGCGAGTAAACTTAAAGCAATAGAAATCGTAAATGACCAAGGTGACTGCGTGGCTCCAGAAGCTGCAGCTATCAACAGTGGAGTATACAACCCTCTCTCACGTCCACTATTTATCTACGTTCGAGGTGACGTTGCTGGAGTCGAACCAGTTAAGAGCTTCGTAGAATTCTACTTGAGTCCTACCGGACGAGAATTAGTAGGGGAAGCGGGATATGTTGCATACCCTGACGAAGTTTATGAATTAGCTCTTGGAAGACTACAGAATGTAAACACAGAATTGCTTTGGGGCGGTGCAAGCCCAAAGTCAGGCGGAGTTATGGAGAGACTAAAGAATAATCAATAAAGTTTGAATGGGTCCGTTTCTCCAAACGGACCCATTCAAAATAATAGTTTGTATACAAACCTCAGGCAAAAATTAAACACAGACACCCGCCCAGAGATAAAATACTGCTAGGGCGATAGAATAAAGAGGCAAGCAAAAGAGAGTGGTAAATTAATGGCCCTGATATTGGAAGGTATCTTGGATCCCAGAAACTATTCCAACAAGCGTTGGAGAGCTGGGATATTTGAACAGATTATTAAAGTAATATTACTCCTGGTTTCAGCGATATCTATCATAACAACGGTAGCTATAGTTTCTGTTATGATATTTGAGGCTTCTCTCTTCTTTCAAAACGTTAGCATATTTGAATTTTTGACGGAAACCAGATGGACTCCCCTATATTCTTCTAAACATTTTGGCATCCTCCCGCTAGTAACAGGTACATTCCTAGTAGCTTTTGGAGCAATGTTTATTGCGCTGCCTCTAGGACTTATGAGCGCAATCTATTTGAGCGAATACGCTCCTGACAAAGTTAGGCAAGTTATCAAACCTGTCCTTGAAGTTCTCGCCGGAATACCAACAGTCGTTTACGGATATTTCGCCCTACTATTTATTTCTCCTATTTTGCAATCCATATCGGAAAGTGTAAAAGTGTTTAACGCAGCCAGCGCGGCAATTGTAATGGGGATAATGATACTCCCAATGGTGTCTAGTCTGAGCGAAGACGCCATGAGAGCAGTACCACGTTCACTACGGGAAGGTGCATATGCTTTAGGGGCAACCAAATTGGAAGTTTCCTTGAGAATAGTCACCCCAGCTGCTATCTCAGGAATAGTTGCATCCTTTATCCTAGCAATTTCAAGGGCTATCGGAGAAACTATGATTGTGACCGTGGCCGCCGGCCAAAACCCCACATTCACATTCAGTCCCTTTGTGCCAATCCAAACGATGACATCATATATAGTTCAGGTGAGCCTTGGAGATACTCCTACGGGTTCCATAGAATTCCAAACAATCTTCGCTGTAGGGATCACATTATTCACAATCACTCTCACTTTAAATATGATTAGCCAGTATATAGTTAGAAGATTTAGGAATGTATACGATTAAATGCAATATATAGAAAAAGAAAAATACCAACAACGCCTAGTCAAACGACAACGCACAGGTAAAATATTCGAAATTATGTGCATTATATCTATAACAATAGGTATAGGCATGCTCGCATTATTGCTCTGGTACGTAGCAGATCAAGGACTTCACAAGTTAGATTGGCAGTTCCTTATTAGTTTCCCATCCAGATTTCCCGAACGAGCCGGTATATATGGAGCGTTATTAGGAACGCTCTATGTAATTGGAACAGGAGGGCTAATAGCATTTGTATTAGGTGTGGGAACCGCGATATATCTAGAAGAATATGCAAATGACACCCGGTTATCTAGGATTCTTCAAGTAAACATAGCTAACTTAGCCGGCGTACCTTCTATTGTATACGGCATATTAGGATTAGAGATATTTGTACGCTTTGCAGGACTTGGACGAAGTGTCTTAGCCGGATCCCTTACAATAGCACTCCTTATACTGCCTATAGTAATAATCGCTTCTCAGGAGGCTCTTAAAGCAGTCCCATCTTCGATTAGAGAAGGTGGATTTGCACTAGGAGCATCAAAATGGCAAGTGGTATCCATCTTAGTAATTCCTCAAGCGTTCGCTAGTATACTCACAGGAGTAATCTTAGCAGTCAGCCGAGCTATCGGAGAAACAGCGCCATTAATCGTTATGGGCGCACTAACTTTTGTGCCATTCGCCCCAGATGGTTTCATGAGTCCATTTACCGTATTACCAATTCAAATATTCAACTGGGTATCCAGGCCGCAACATGGCTTCCATGAAATAGCCGCTGCTGGAATAGTAGTGTTGCTAATCACTTTGATTTTACTGAATTCCGTGGCCATTTTCCTAAGACATAAATTCTCGAAGAACTTAGAAGGATAAAACATGACTGACCCACAAACCATCATACAAGCTAAAGAAATATCTGTTCATTATGGGAGCAAAAAAGTTTTAGACAACGTATCATTTGATATCGGTGAAAACGAAGTTACCTCAATAATCGGACCTTCTGGATGTGGCAAGAGCACATTACTTAGGTCTTTCAACAGAATGAATGATCTAATACCAAGCGCAGTAGTTTCTGGAGAAATCATTTTCCACGGGCAAAACATTTACGAGCCTCATCTAGATCCAACTGAAATAAGGTATCAAATGGGCATGGTATTCCAAAAACCCAATCCATTTCCTAAAAGTATCTATGACAACATAGCATTTGGTCCAAAGGTAGCTGGATTCACTGGAGACATGGACCAATTAGTAGAAGAATCATTACAAAAATCAGCTCTATGGGACGAGGTTAAAGATCGTTTGAAGGATAGTGCTTTAGCTCTATCAGGCGGCCAACAACAAAGACTATGCATAGCTCGTGCTTTAGCAGTCGAACCTGAAGTTATATTAATGGATGAACCTTGTTCAGCACTAGACCCTATATCAACTCTAGCTATAGAGCAACTAATGAGAGAGCTCAAGAAACAGTACTCTATAATCATAGTGACCCACAATATGCAACAAGCTGCCAGGGTGTCAGACAAAACTGCATTCTTTATGAATGAAGGCGATAATATTGGCTTATTGATAGAATACGGGGACACTCAAAAGATATTCTCTCAGCCAGAACATAAGACCACTGAAGATTACATCACAGGTAGATTTGGATAAAATCCATATTTAGAGGAGGAATATAATGGTAAGACAACATTTCGATAACAGCCTAAATGAATTACAGACATCTCTTATAGAGTTAAGTCAACTTGTGGAAAGATCAATATCGAATGCAACAGCTTCTCTGCTATCCCACGATCCCAGTCTAATCGAACGAGTGGAATCAGATGATGATGAAATAGACGATTTAACAGATTTCATAGAACAAAGTGCTCTAAATTTGATTCGCACTCAGCAACCCGTTGCAAGTGACCTTAGAATCTTAATGTCTATCATACATATATCCGTAGAATTAGAGCGTATAGGAGACTATGCAGAAGGCCTTGCTCACATATCATCGTACATAGGGCCATCTCCGAACATCGGAGTAAACTCGATCATCACACAAATGTCAGAATTATCCTCAACTATGATGAAAAATAGTATATTGGCATTAGTTAATCGTGATGTTGCATTGGCGCAATCAGTTATAGAATCAGACTCAGAACTGGACGTGTTATACAAACAGAATTTCAAAGTATTGTTAGAAGGAATGCTAAATGATTCTAACGCTATTGAGCACGGAACCTACCTTACATGGGCGTTTCATGATTTTGAACGCATTGGAGACCGAGCGGAAAATATAGCAGAGAGAGTAGTGTATTTAGTCACTGGAAACAACCGCGATTCCTCAACCTAATCCTTATAAAGTGAATCAGTTTCTAAGTTCAAATGGGATATCTAAGTAGACTGTAAAATGGTAGATCAGTGTGCCAAAAAGATTACAACTTCGATTTTATTTATTACAGGATTGTTAGCATTATTGATTAGTAGTGCGTGTAACGATACTGATCGCTTAGTTAAAGCAGGTTGGAATAAGCCAACACATATAAGCCCCATTTATGTTATGACTTCCGATTTAAATGAAAGATCACTGCAAGTTGTAAAAGATGGAGTAATTAAAGCTCAAGAATATTTAGGCAATTATGGTCCTTTAAAAGTTTTTATTATTGGCACTGACGTTGAAGCTGCAAATGTAGTTGCAAAAGAATTCTGTGAGTGGACATACGAGGGCAAAGGAAGAATTGAAGAATGTTTCTATGAGGACCAAGGAATTGAAATAAGAGAACTGGCTAAATATAAATCAGGCAGTGCCTATGCCGAAACCGATGGTAGGCAACTATCTATCCCAACTCGGGCAGTTACGATAGGGAACCCTCCATATGATGATCCCAATGATATTGGTGGTTA
Source organism: Dehalococcoidia bacterium UBA2588 (assembly GCA_002339805.1). Classification (GTDB taxonomy): domain Bacteria; phylum Chloroflexota; class Dehalococcoidia; order Lucifugimonadales; family UBA3495; genus UBA2588. The sequence goes on from DDKW01000019.1 coordinate 43,328, forward strand.
CAAAGTAGCTATACACGAATATACTCATATATATCAACATGCACATATATCAGACGAAGATGATGGAATACCAAATTGGCTTGAAGAAGGTAGTGCAGAATTATTAGCTATGTTCCTTGCCGGGAAGTATGAAGATTATTTAAACGATAGCGTTAAATTATCAAGAGAATTACGTGAAAATCACCCAGGCTTAACGATTAAAGATTTAGAGAACGAGAGATCTTCTGAAAAACTTCAAAAAGATTGTCAAGAATGTTACTGGAGACTCCAGTCTGAAACGGGAAGTCTGGCAACAGTTTTACTGATAAATCAAACGTCTATGGATTATTTTTTTAAAGAATACATCCCTAGTATTTTTTATCTTGGAAAAGAAAAAGCTTTTGAAAATTCTTTTGGATTTACCATTGATGAATTCTATGTGACTTTTGAAGAATTTTTAAACCTTACTGAATCAGAACAGTTAGAGATTTTAAAACCAAAAAGTTGATATCCATATATGAGAATACCAGTTTCTATTCCTCCCCCGCCACCTCTTGAGTATTAACGGTTGTTGAAAAGATTAGTAACACAAAATATCACAGTACCTAATGCATCCCATTGTAAGTTGTTATAACTTCCCATTACACTATACTTATGAGATCTCGTTATGAAGAAGAAATAGAAGATATACTGGCTCTTACCGAAGAACTACCTGAAGATCAACACGAGCCTATGTTCAGAAAACCGACTCGTAAAATGTCGTTCCTGAAGAGCTCGGTGTGCATTCTATTAATCACCGCTCTGATCTTCATCGTAAGCAATAGCTGGACGATAGCTATACTGTTGGTATTATCCGGTGCCATTATAATAGTATTAAATGTACGCCCCAAACTCACTTATGAAAAACGGTGGCGAGGAAAGCCGATAGAAGATACTAGGCCTACTATCTTAGAAATTATAATGTCATATTTGAAGAAGAGATAAATACAATTCAGCCTGCTAGACTGCGCATTCTCCTTCTCCCCTCTCAACTTTATACAAATTGGTTCTTTCCCAATCCATTATTAAGTCCGAATTACCGGCAGCTGTTTCTCCTTGTTCCTGTGCTGCCTTCGCCAATTCTTCAAACTTACCAGTTCCTACTCGATCAACAAACTTATTGAATAACTCTCCCGACTGTTTGTTCTCTTTGTAATACGATACCATTTGCTTCAATACATTCGGAGCTAATTTTGCGGGTATTTTCACTTTAGGTATTCTGGCTCCTATTCTAGATTCCTCTACACTAGGTCCACCATAGTTACCACCCAAGAATACTTCATAAGCTGGAACTTGTTGACCATCTGGTCCCTTAATGGCAGCACCATGAAACCCGATATTAGCAATATGATGAAGTCCACATCCATTAGGACATCCACTCATTTTGATGCGGATTTTTTGAACATCCTCATCTTCTATCAAAGTATCCCAAGTGTCTAACTCTTCTTTAATAGCCTTATTCAATCCCATAGAAGAGGTAATACCTAATTTACAACTATCAGTGCCCGGGCAAGATACCACATTCAATATAGTATGAGCGCCATATTCTGCTAATCCTATGTCTTTCAAAGCTTTCCAGACATGAGGTAATGCTAGGTCGGACACCCAACGCAAAACCATGTTTTGCTCTTGCATTGCTCTAGCCTGACCACCTGTGTATTTTCGTATAATCTCAGCTAACGCTTTGAATTGAGCGGTATCTAAATCTCCTCGAGTAGGTTTTATATAAACCAAGTTGTACCCGTCTTGCTTTTGAGTTGCAACATTATATTTATGCCATTTTTTATATTCAGCAGAATTTTCAACTTCTGAACTTATATCTTCGAAATTCGTATTTTGAGCATTTTCATCTAGGCTACTGTCCAGCCCTACATAAGGTTTAAAATCTATTTCACCTATAAGCGCTAGCTGTTCATCTACCAATGCTTTAAATTCGTCGAGGCCTATACGGTCTATCAAAACTTTCAATCTAGCCATCATTCTATTTTTGCGCAGACTTGTAGCTTGATTAAACACAGTCCATATGGCTAGGGCTAGTCTCAGGTAATCTTTCTCAGGCAAAAACTCAAAGAGAGGTTTAGCCAATCTTGGCATTATTGAGGTCCCACCACCAACAAACACCTTGAATCCTCTTTCTTCTTTACCGTCCACGACACGAATTTGAGACACATATGTTAAATCTTGAATTGCAGCCGCAACACGATCCTGTTTATCAGTTCCCGTAAAAGCAGTTTTGAATTTTCTTGGGAAACTTTGAGTGATAGGATGACGTACACCAAACCGCACATATGCGGCTAAATAGGGAGTAGGATCAAAAATTTCATCATGAGCAACTCCTGCAATTGCATCTCCAACCACATTCCGGACTGTGTTACCACAAGCTTCTCTGGACGATAATCCGACGGTACCCAGAAGTCGCATGACATCTGGACAATCTGAAAGGAGTATATGGTGGAACTGTATATTTTCTCTAGTAGTTATATGCCCTTTATTAAGAGGAGCATATTTTTCACTAATGGTAGCCATCACTTCCATGGCTTCTGCAGTAATGATTCCCCCAGGCAATTTGATACGAATCATTTGCACATCAGCCTGTCTCTGGCCATAAATGCCTTGTTTAAGCCTAAACGGAGTAAATTCCAAATTATCCTGCTCACCATCTGTATACCGCTTAGATTCTGCTTCAAAACGCACTACTTCTGGTTCCGAAAAGGGAATAATACCTTTAGCATTTTTCGACAACTCTAAGCTTTCATTGTGAATCACTTCTTGCTCTACGTTTATATTTGTCATTTTTTACTCCTCTCTTCTCAATAAAAAACACCCCCCTGTGTTCAGGGGGGTGTTTGCAAAAACCAGTATGTTAGCAGTCACCTCCCTATTTAGGGACGCAGCACATACATACGCAAGTCATTTGAGTTAATTTCATTTTTATTATTTTAGTTCCTATAGATTTAATTGGTTTCGATGGGTAAATCCGAATTACCCCATTCGACCCATGATCCATCGTACACTTGTACATTATCATAACCAAGTAATTCTTGCAAAACAAACCAGGTGTGAGTTGCTCTAACGGCAGTTTGACACAATGTATACACAGCTTTGTCTGTTCTTATCCCTTTACTCTCATAAATAGAGCTCAATTTTTCGGCACTCAAAAATTGTCCGCTATCGTCCACTGCATTCACCCAGTTAACATTCTCAGATCCCGGGATATGTCCCCCTCTGTCTGCTCTAACATCTTTCCCTACATATTCATCCGGGCTCCTAGTATCACAGACTATTTTAGACGGATCATCAACAGACTCTAATATTTCGTCCCATGAAGCAATTAGGTCATTATCAGGAGTTCCTGAAAACTCGTAATTAGTCTGAGTAACGTTATTTGTTGCTACACTTGTTGGATAATTATTTTCTGACCAATAAACCCATGATCCATCAAGCAATCGGGCATCTTCGTGACCATAGACTTCCAAAGCCCAAAGACCTCTTGAGGCCCATAAATTACTTATCCCATCATAAAATATGATAGTGTCGTCCTCCTTTATACCAGCTGCTGACAATGCTCCTGCAATATGATCGGAGGAAGGCAACATCCCTTTAACACCATTATTATCTTCCCATTGGAAAACCTCATTAGGGGTAATTCTAACGGCTCCCGGAATATGCCCAACTATGAAATCTTCTTCTTTTCTAACATCAATTATTTTAACTTGGTCTAAGTTTTGATTAAGCCATTCAGCTGAAACCAACTTATCAGTGTTAGCGTATCCTCTTGACTCAAAGGAATTATCTACTGCATTAGAAGTGGTGCAGCCAATACATACTGCCAACAGTATTAGTAATATGGGTAGGTTCAAAAATTTCATGGTATTCGTTACTCCTTTATTTATTTCACTTCTTTCGTGAGAATTAGTTTCCATTCGCTATTATTTATTTCCATAATTTCTACTTCGTAACCTCGTTTGACCGCCTGGGGAGGAATAGTAGATAAAGCAGGGGAATGATCAGTAATCACTTCTAGCATCTGTATGTTTTTATCTGCGTCCAATTCTTCATTGGTTTTCAGCATGGGGTACGGGCATATTTCGCCTCTTAAATCCAGGATTTTATTAGTTCCTTCAGGCATTTTCACTCCTTTCCAATGTGATATTCCAAATATCTTCGCTCATCTTTATTTTCATCTTAATTTTATTTTTTACTGCCAACATAGGTATGACTTTAACTAGCATTTCATCTTTTGTGAGAAGTACTTTCTTATCTCCTGCAGCAAAATTCTTTACAATTTCGTTAACTTTTTCCAGCTGCGTTTTGGCACTCTCATCTATCAGATTGATTTCATCTACTGAAGTCACGATTTACCCTATAGCCTTTATTAACTTAGTACCTACAAATGCGCCTAATCCAAGACTTAATCCAAAAAGCCATCCTGACAAAGAAAAGGAAGGAATAGCGGAGAAAAATGCCCCTATAGTACAGCCGATTCCTAAACTTGCTGAGTATCCCATCAAGATACCTCCCGTCATAGACTGTATATATCTTTTCGGTTCTTTAGGTGTTCTAATTTTAAATTCTTGAGACAGTAGGGCCGATACCAAAGCACCAGAGAAAACCCCAACAGTGGACACAAACGTATGAGATATTACCCCTGATCCGATACTAGACCCTAAGCACCCGCTTAAAGAAGCGATCCCTTTCAGCGGACCATCCGTAAGATTCAGGATAGTAGAAATGTTCATTGATTGTTTCATTATTTCGCCTGTGACACCTGGAGGCGAATGAAACAAAAAATATATTATCGCTATAAGTCCCAATGCTATGCCCCCGGACTTAGCTGTCCAGCTCCTAGAGACCACATTGTTTATGTTTTCTAAAATTCTTTGTTGGAAGCCTGTTGAGTTCTGATTTTGCGTTTTTGCACTTATAAATTCAATAATTCCAGACTTTGATTCGACGTAGATTACAATAAGATATACTGCCCCAATACCTAGTAAGGTTAGCAATAAAGAAAAACCGTATCCAATGGATTGTGTTGATGGCAGAAATATTTTAGGCTCATTACTGATAAATGTATCCCACCAAAAATCCCAGCTTATAATCAATAATATCGTCCCTATAAAAATCCCAATCATCGTCACGATAGAGGCAACATATCCTTCCGCGATCCTATAAATAGTCCCTGATACACATCCTCCAGCTAAGACCATTCCTATTCCAAATACTGATCCGGCTATAACCGTCGACAACCCAAAGGGCAACACATGAGCAGACGATGGAAATTCACCGGGTAGAGGATCCGGCAGAATCCATACCAAAATACCAACAAAACCTACGGACGCGATTGCCATAGCCAATAGGACTGCCTTCATATTGTGTCCGGATCCAAACAAAAATAAGTCTCTGAATGCCGATGCAAAGCAAAACCTAGATTTTTGTAGAATGAATCCCAAAGCAGAAGCAGTAATCCAAATCGCGGCATCAGAAAAATTGTTCAATGATATAGCAAATCCCATCAGGATAATGACCAGGAAGAAAATCCAGCCCAAAACTCTTTGCTTAGATCCCATTATATTTTCAGTTCGTATCAACAAATTTGCCAAAAAAAAACCCTCTCTAGCGGAGAAGGCATTTCACATTTTAACGCGTAAATCTGCCATTCCTTAGTCAGGACAACAACACATACACATATAATTTACTTCTATTTTTTTCACAGCGGTAAGTCTAATAATGTTCTATCTAATTGTCAAATATTACGCATGCCCAAACATTACATTTTAGAATTAATAGGTAGTGACCTTTACTCAATTGACAGTGTGAAAAGATACCTCCTAAAATTGAGATCGGATTCTAAATAAAAAAAGAGCTGGATTATGTCTACTAAATCTCAAATTGAAAAAGATATCATCGATGCGATGAGATCCAAACAACAATCTAAATTGAATGCTTTAAGATTTCTTAAAAATGCTATCCAATTAGTAGAAAAAAATGACCTATCTGAGTTAGATGAGGATGGAGTACAGAAAGTCGTAGCGAAGCAAGTTAAAGATCGTAAAGAAAGTATCAAAATGTTCGAGCAAGGAGGGAGAGACGATCTCGTGTTGAAAGAAACCGAAGAACTCCAAATAATAGAACAATACCTTCCTCCACAAATGTCTGAGGAAGATATAGAGGCAATTGTTGCAGAAGCTATATCTAGCATGGGTGCGTCATCACTCCAAGACAAAGGTAAAGTTATGGGATATTGCATGAAACAGCTTCAAGGCAATGCAGACGGTACTATAGTAAATGACATTGTAACCAAGTTACTCACTGATTAAGGTGAATAAGTGCTATTTGGAGTAATCGTATTTCCCGGAACTTGGAGTGACACAGATTGCCACTACGCTATTCAAGACGTCCTAGGTTTTCAAGCAGAATATGTATGGCACGAAGAAACTAACTTATCCAAATTTGACTGCCTGATATTACCCGGGGGGTTTTCCTATGGAGACTACCTAAGGACAGGCTCTATAGCTAAACTCTCTCCTATAATACAATCATTAAGTGCACATATTAACTCAGGGAAATTAGTGATCGGAATATGCAATGGATTTCAAATCCTTTGCGAATGTGGTTTTTTACCAGGAGCATTACTAAGAAATGATTGCCTAGAATTTAGGTGTGTGCAAACCCATCTTAAAGTAGAAACCTCTAATAATCCGTTCATCAATCTATGCAACGTAAATGACGTACTAGAAATCCCAATATCTCACGGGGAGGGCAACTATTATGCCGATCCAGAAACTATTGGTTTACTAGAAAAAAATAACCAGATAGCCTTCCGGTATTCGAGTCCAAATGGAGAAATAAACTCCAACTACAATCCAAATGGTTCAATAAACAATATAGCAGGAATTTTAAACTCATCTGGGAATGTCTTAGGTATGATGCCACATCCAGAAAGATCATGCGAAGCTTTATTGGGAAGTGATGATGGTAGCTTGATCTTTAAATCTATTTCCCAATGGATATCACAACAGAATTAAATTAATGAATATTATGATATGAAAATAGATAAAACACTACTAGATGAAATAGCCCTTAGTGAGAAGGAATATGAGAAGATCGTTGAATTGATGGGTCGTTCTCCAAATCACCTTGAGCTCGGGCTCTTTGGATCTATGTGGAGCGAACATTGTGGATACAAACACTCCAAACATTTGATCAAAACACTACCAAGCCAATCATCTAGAGTGTTGTCCGAATCAGGACAAGAAAACGCAGGGGCTATTGATATCGGAGACGGATACGCTGTTGTGTTCAAAGTAGAGTCTCATAATCACCCTTCAGCAGTGGAGCCATTCCAAGGAGCCGCAACTGGTGTAGGAGGCATAGTACGGGACATATTAGCCATGGGAGCACGCCCGATTGCGATACTCAACTCGTTAAGATTTGGTCCACCAGGAGCATCACAAACTGATCACATATTTAATGGAGTAGTGGATGGCATATCTTGGTATGGAAACTGTTTGGGCATCCCAAATGTTGGAGGGGAAATTTATTTTGACCATTGTTATGAAGATAACCCTCTCGTGAATGCACTGTGTGTTGGACTTGTAAAGGCCGATAACATTGCTAGTTCCTCAGCAAAATCTGTAGGGAACACAGTCTTATTAGTGGGTGCTGAAACTGGCAGAGATGGTATTCATGGAGCTTCAGGGCTAGCTTCGCGAAACCTGGATTCTGAACAAGAAATGAGGCCAACCGTACAGGTCGGCAACCCATTCTTGGAGAAATTACTTATTGAAGGATGTCTCGAAGCATTAGAAACAGGACACGTTGAAGGAATACAGGATTGCGGAGCAGCAGGCCTAACTAGCTCTACGGTAGAAGCTGCCAGCAAGGCTGGATTAGGTATTACCATTGATACCTCAAAAGTTCCTGCCAGAGAAGAAGGAATGACTCCGTATGAAATTATGCTGTCTGAATCACAAGAAAGAATGATATTATTTGTTCGCCCAGAATATGTATCTGAAATCTCACTTATATTCACTAAATGGGGTATGTACGCTACCGATATCGGCGAGGTTATTCAAAGTCCTCAAATTGTAATATCCGACGGAACAAACGATGTAGCACAAATACCAATTCAATATCTTACTGACGCTCCTTCATATTCAACAAATACCTCGTTAGCAAAGTTAGACTCGAATAAAAATACTTTGCATAGACCAGCCCCTATTTTGTCTCCCCAAGACACATTAGTATCTTTATTATCTAGCCAAAACATAGGTAGCAAAGAATCTGTATATCAGAAATACGATAGCCAAGTACAAACCAACACTTTAATTGGCCCTCAACACAGTGCTGCAGTGTTAAGGATCAAAGATACTACAAGAATGATCAGTTTGAGCATTGATTGTAATAGTAGGTATTGTTTCTTAGACCCATATATCGGGTCCCAAATAGCAGTTGCTGAAGCTTGTCGTAACGTCAGTTGCACTGGTGCTACGCCAATAGCGTTAACCGATTGTCTCAACTTCGCAAACCCTGAAAGGCCAGAAATATATCTACAACTTGAACAATCCATATCGGGTATGGGAGTTGCGGCTCAAATTTTTGATACGCCAATAGTCAGTGGTAATGCAAGTTTGTACAACCAATCAGATTCTTGCGAGATTTACCCTACTCCAATCGTTGGATGCCTGGGTCTTATGCCAAACTCCATAAATCCTTGTAAATCTGGATTCGTTGATATAAATTCTGACGTATTCATATTAGGAACCGACACCATACATTGTGATAGCCAAAGCTTATCAGGGTCAGAATACTACAGTGTCATGCACCATTCCACGACAGGCACTCCATTTATCGACCTTGAACTCGAATTTAAAGTTCAAGCTTTATGCAGAGATCTCATATCTCAGAATCTAATTCTTTCGGCCCATGACTGTTCTGAAGGCGGTCTTGCCGTATCATTAGCTGAGTCATGTTCAATAGGTAATATAGGATTCAAATCATCAGACTTCATCTTTGATGATTGGGAGGCTGATTTATTCGGAGAAACTCAATCTAGAATCGTAGTGTCATGCCACAGCACCAAAAGCCAAACCCTAATTGAAATAGCACAAAAAGCCAGTGTACCTATAATTCATATTGGAAGTACTACGCAAGATTCGTTCCAGTTAGGTAACTCCATCAATAGTAATATAATCACTATTAAAGACGCATGGCAGTCTGCCTTACCTTGAAAACAGCCTCATAACTTTACCTGCCAACCCAGTACCAGATTCCTCACCCTCTATATCCCCATTATCCTCTGAGCCATTACCTAATTGCCCCCAATGACTCTGCAAAGCATAATATACTATGGGGTGTTCTCTATTCAGACTAAGAGTTCTCTTCCTCCTGGGTCGTTCCGAGCCTTCCTCCTGCACTGAACCCCAGCTCTTTGTAAAAACTTTGTCGTCCGACAAGCTTTTTATCAATTTGTTCACATAAGTTTTTGAATATGTCTTGTCCCAAAGAGTTTTAATTTCTTCAACACCTGCATCCAATGCTCCTTTAATATTAGAAGAAATTTCATCGCCTAATGTATTTGGGGTTATACTACTACTTTCCTTCAAATCATATAAATAATCGGACATAACTATAATCTGATTAATACGCGACTCATCATTCGAGTCTTTCGAATTGCTAGATTTTTCTAACAGTGCTAATAAATCTGACATCGCTTGAGGATAAGCACTTATTTTCTCGGAGTCCTCAACATCAGTATCAACGCTGCTTGATGCTTGATCACTAGAATCAATGTCCTCACTCATAACAGTTTCTTCAGCGGTAATCTCATCAGGAACAGGTTCATCTGCTAATATCACCCAGTCAGCCATACCTACTGTAACCATCTGTATTTTC
>DDKW01000032.1 GCA_002339805.1 Dehalococcoidia bacterium UBA2588
ATGGCTGGTGTGGCAGAGGTGTAGCCTCTAGAGCTAAAGGATTAGGGGCTCATGTGATTGTAACGGAAGTTCAACCCATTAGAGCTTTAGAAGCAGTAATGGATGGCTTTACTGTTATGCCGGGAGCAGAGGCTGCTGCAGTAGGAGAAGTATTTATCACAGTTACTGGAGGCTTACATACTCTTGGTAGAGAGCACTTTGCTGTAATGCCTGATGGGGCTGTTTTATCTAATAGTGGGCATTTTAATGTCGAGATAGACATACCTGCATTGGAAGATATGGCTGTTTCTAAACGTACTGTAAGAGAATTCGTTGATGAATATGAAATGCCTGACGGGAGAACACTATACCTTTTAGGAGAAGGTAGACTTATAAATTTGGCTGCAGCTGAGGGCCACCCTTCTGCTGTTATGGACATGAGTTTCGCTAATCAAGCTCTGAGCCTTGAATATCTAATGGAAAATGCTAAGACTATGGAAAATGGTGTTTATGTGGTTCCAAGAGATATTGATGATGAAGTCGGAAGGCTAAAGTTAGCCGCATTAGGTGTGTCTATTGACACACTGAGTGAAGAGCAAGAAAAATATATAAATAGTTGGGAAGAAGGAACCTAATCTTAAGGAGTATAAAATGCCACTATTGTTTAATGAATCTCCAAGTTACTTATTAACTTCGGAATCAGTTACAGAAGGACACCCTGATAAATTATGCGACCAAATATCTGATGCTGTTATTGACGCAGTAATGAGCGATGATCCGATGGGAAGAGTAGCTTGTGAAACAGCAATGACTAATGGATTAGTGGTTGTGATGGGAGAAATAACTACGAAAGCTAATTTGAATATCCCTGAAATTGTTCGAGCAACGTTGAAAAAAGCAGGATATACAAATTCTGATTACGGGATTGATGGTGATAGTTGTGGAGTGAGCGTCAGCGTGGGCAAACAGTCAACTGACATTGATGCTGGGGTTAGTAATGCCATAGAGACAAGAGAAGATGGAGATGCTGATCAATCTACCGGAGCAGGTGATCAAGGGATGATGGTAGGTTTCGCTTGCAACGAAACTGAAGAATTGATGCCTTTGACTATAAGTTTATCTCACCGATTAGTTAGGCAATTAGCCGAAGTACGTAAAAATGGAACTTTGCCATATTTGAGACCCGATGGGAAATCTCAGGTGACAGTTGAATACAAATATGGAAAGCCTCATAGAGTGGATACTGTGGTTATAAGTACTCAGCATGATCCTGATGTAGACAACAGTACTATTGATAGAGATATCAGAGAGCATGTAATCTCCAAGATAGTACCCTCAGACATGTTGGATGACAAGACCAATTATTATATTAATCCAAGTGGACGATTCGTTATCGGTGGACCTGCAGGTGACGCCGGTTTAACTGGCAGGAAAATTATTGTCGATACTTATGGCGGGATAGCTAGGCATGGAGGCGGAGCATTTTCAGGTAAGGACTGTACAAAAGTAGACAGATCTGGTTCCTATGCAGCAAGATATGTTGCTAAAAACATTGTGGCTGCCGGTTTATCTGATCGAGCAGAAGTTCTTGTCTCTTATGCTATCGGAGTAGCGACACCCACTTCAATTAGCGTAGAGACTTTTGATACTAATCATGTCGATAACCAGATTATAAATGATTTAGTTATGAAAACTTTTGACTTAAGACCAGATGCTATTATAAGGGACTTAAATCTTAGACGTCCTATATACTCTCCTACAGCAGCATATGGACATTTCGGTAGACTCGACTTGGATTTACCATGGGAACAAACAGACAAAGCAGACACTTTAAGGAAAGCAGCAGGATTATAGACTGCTGCTTTAATTATAAATTTGAGGTAGAGAATGATTAGTTTTGGGACTGATGGCTGGAGAGCTTTAGTCGCCCAGGATTATACCTTTGATAATGTGGCAAAATGCGCCCAGGGTGTGGCTGAATATATCAACCAAACTGAGGATCTACCCAAGTCCATAGTTGTGGGTCACGATACCAGATTTCTATCTAAAGAGTTTGCGTCCACCGCAAGAGATGTATTAGTTAGTAATGGCATCAAGGTATTTTGGATTGACTCACCTGCTCCTACTCCTGTTATAGCCTACATGGTTACTCATTGCAATGCAGGCGGAGCTATTATTATTACTGCAAGCCATAACCCATATGATTGGAATGGGTTTAAATTCAAATCTCATCTTGGAGGCAGCGCAAGCCAAGATATTATTGACCAAATAGAGTCTTACGCAAATTCTGCTATGCCGTTGGATAAATATGTTTATGGCAGCTCTGATCTGATTGAACATATCTCTGCAAAAGAGGCATATATCAGCCATGTAACTAATATAGTGGATATAAGAGCGATCAAGGATTCCAAACTCAGCATTCTTGTAGATTGTATGTTTGGTGCAGGAATAGACTATTTGACAGATATATTGGGCGATGGTGCTACTAAAGTTACCCAACTACATAATGCCATAAATCCTAATTTCCCTGAGATAGGGCAACCAGAACCAATAGAGCAACACCTAGGGGAACTTATGGGTAAAATAAGGTCTAGCCCTACGATTGATATAGGAGTGGCTTTTGATGGAGATGCGGATAGACTTGGTTTAATCGATGATAAAGGACACTACATCTCTACCTTAGATTCTTTTTCGTTGCTCGCTTACTATTTCTTGGCTTATAAAAAACATTCTGGAGGGATAGTAAAAAGTATTACTCATTCCGACATGATCAATAAATTGTGTGATGAATATAACATGCCAGTTTATGAGACAGCGGTCGGTTTTAAGAACTTAGGCCCCAAAATGATTGACGTTAACGCCGTGTTAGCAGGAGAAGAAAGTGGAGGATTTGCCTTTAGGGATAGTATACCTGAACGAGACGGTATATTAAGCGCTCTCTACTTATTAGAATTATTAGCAACTAGCGGTAAGAGCTGTTCAGAGTTATTAACTGAACTCTACAGCGTTGTAGGGGCCCACATTTATTCTAGGGTTGACATAAGTCTTACTGAAAAGCAAAGGCTAGAAATTAAATCATTTGCTACTTCTAACATACCTGTAGCAGAGTGCCCCATGAAAATAGATCAAATAACTGTTATAGATGGAGTTAAATTGATTTGTGATAACGGATGGGTAGCATATCGGCTATCAGGAACAGAGCCACTGCTCCGGATATATAGTGAATCAGATACTCAAAGTTCTGTAGACGCTTTGATAGCATATGTACGAACTTTCTTAGGAGTGTAATATTTGCAAAAGCAATTATTAAAAGGACTGACATTCTCCGCATTTATATTTGCATTAATAACATTTGTTGTTTTTACGTTGCTGGATCAGGATGAAACTGATGGAATTAATTATTTCTTCGAGTCAATTTCAGGACTGATGTCTGGTTCAATAACTAGTTTGTCTATGATAATTCCCATAGGATTCGCATTCGGTGCAGGTATGATAGCAGCGGTAAATCCTTGCGGGTTTGTCATGTTGCCCTCATACGTAGCAGTGTATTTGCTTTCAGAAGATGACTCATCGAACAGTGTGACATCACGGCTGATGAAAGTTTTGAAAATTACTATTTCTATGACGCTAGGATTTGTAATAGTATTTGGTTTAACTGGATCCTTAGTTAGCTTCGGTTTGAGATCAGTAGTTGGTTCGTTGTTACCATGGTTTGGTATGGGCGTTGGAATATTATTGATAGTGATTTCTGGGTTACTGTTGTTTGGGGTCAATCGGTTTAGATATACTTCACTCCCGTTTAGGCTGTCCGCTATGATTACCGTTTTTCAGAATAATACTATACGGGGATACTTCTTTTTTGGAATCAGTTATGCGCTAGTATCGTTAGGCTGTGCACTCCCAATTTTTATGGTTGTAGTCACCAGCACTTTTACAGGCCAGAGCATACTTGGGATTCTTGTATCCTACCTTAATTACAGTTTGGGCATGGGAGCAATAATATTTCTAGTAACTCTTATTACTGCTATGTTGAGAAGAAGTTTGACATTTAGCGGGAAAACTCTAGGGACTATTTTGAATAAAGTCACTATTTTGTTATTGCTTGTAGCAGGTGCCTATTTAGTCTTTTATTGGCTAACTGTAGGTACCTATTAATTTAAGTCCAGAGCTATATGTCTAACGCTTGGTATATTGAGGTGCTCTTCTAGCTCGTTTGAGACCGTATTTCTTGCTCTCTTTAATCCTGGAGTCTCTTGTTACAAGCCCTGCCTGACGCAGAGGTTTCTTTAAGTTTTCGTCGAATGCTATTAAGGCTCTAGTAATGCCGTGTCGTATGGCTTCCGCTTGGGAATTTACTCCGCCACCGTATACTTTGGCTTCCACTCGAAAATTGTTGAGATTATTGCTGATGCTAAGAGCTTTCTTGATAGTGTCTTGCCATGGTTCCCAATTGAAATATTCTTCCATTGGTTTATTGTTAACTATTATAGAATTGGAATCTCCGTTAAAAATTTTTACTCTTGCGACGGATGTTTTCCTTTTCCCTGTACCATAGTAATAATGTTCTTGTTGTTGAACCAATTCTGACCTGCCTCGCCCTTATTTTAATTGATTTGAGAAGTGTGAGGATGTGTTTCCCCAGCGTATATTTTAAGCCTGGTTAGCATTTTTCTTCCAAGCTTGTTGTTTGGTAGCATGCCTTTGACTGCTAATCTTAAAATTCTTTCAGGGTTGGTTTCACTCATCTCTTTATAAGTAAAACTTTTCAAGTTACCTACGTATCCGCTATGCCTATAGTACATTTTGTCTTCGTATTTATTTCCGGTAACGTTTATTTTTTCTGCATTTGTAACCACGACAAATGAGCCGTTGATACTACTAGGAGTAAAAGTTGGGAGGTTTTTTCCTTGCAATTTTACAGCGATGTCTCTAGCTAACCGGCCTAAGATTTGGCCTTCTGCATCAATTAATTCCCAAGTTTCCTCTCTTTTTTCTGAAGGGTTTGGGAAGTATGTACTTAATCTTTTCATTTAATTTATTCACCAATATACGAGAATGGACCGTCATATTTTACACCCAGTAAGAACAGACCACAAGCTGGAAGCATAGAATACGGTGGATTAGTATTGGATTCTGCCTGTAATAGCTTCCCAAGTGTATCTTGGGGTAGTGCATTATTACCTATTTTTGCTAACAATGCATTTATTTTCCTGATCTGGTGCCTCATAAAACCATTAGCCTCGCACGTGATGATTATATTGTCCATGTTCCGTTGCACTTTCCAATCATATATAGTGCGGACAGTGCTACCGCCAGGATAGGTGGGTGTAGCTACATGCTTGAAGTCATGAGTTCCGATAAGGTCTTTGCAAGCAAGATTCATTAGGTTTTCATCCAGAGGCTGGCTAATTCTTCCGTAGTAATTTCTATATATCGCGAGTTTGCTGTCAGAGTTCAAGATCTGATACCTGTAAGTTCTCGAAAAGGCTGATTTTCGGGAGTGAAAATTTTGATTCACAACGTAGGCCTTTTTGATTGAGATATCATTAGGTAGATAGTAATTCAAAGCGTTTTCAACTACTTCAGTAGGGTAGTGCTGCATCGTATGGAAATTGACTACCTGGCCATATGCGTGAGCTCCAGCGTCGGTTCTACTGGCGGATGTGGTACGTATTTGTTCTTGGGTCAGACTATTAAGAGCTTTTTCTATAGTATCTTGCACGGTCTCAGTTTGAGGCTGACTTTGGAATCCACTGTAATTCGTGCCATCATATTCCACTATGAGCGCGAAATAGTTCATATTTAGCAGTTAAGACCGGATTTACACCAATTCAATGATTGCCATTTCTGCCCCATCGCCTTGGCGTGTTCCCAGTTTTGTAATCCTCGTGTACCCTCCATTACGGTCGGTGTAGCGTTCTGCGAGGTTATTAAATATTTTGTCTACTACTACTTTGTTGGGCAATCTCTTTATGGCCATTCTTCTATTGTGAAGTCCACCTTTTTTCCCGTAAGTAATAAGTTTTTCTGCAACGATCCTAGTTTCTTTAGCTTTATGAAGGGTCGTCTTCATACGCTCATTGGTAAGCAAGGATACTGCTTGGCTTCTTAATAGAGCTTTTCGCTGATCTTTTTTACGGCTTAATCTTCGTCCTGCAATTCTATGACTGGCCATTATTCTTCTACCTCTTCGGCAACAAGTGCCTCTTCTTGGTTATCTGATTCTTCACTACTGTTAGAACCTACTCCAAGCTCAGTCAATTTGTCTTGAAGTTCATGAAGTGATTTCTCACCAAAGTTTCTAATTTTAAGTAAGTCACTGTCTGACATTTCTAGGACTTCGCCGACTTTGGATATGTTAGCTCTCTTAAGACAATTAAGAGTTCTAGGAGATAAATCTAGCCTTTCTATCAGAGTTTGGAATATCTCAGGCGCAACTGATGTTGCCGGGTTTGCTAGAGCCTCATCCCCTTCTCTGTTAATAGTTTTAAACATGAAGAAATGGTTAACGAGTTCTTCAGATGCCTCTTTCAGAGCATCCATGGGAGTGATTGATCCATCAGTTGAAATTTCCAAGATTAATCTTTCATAGTCGGTGATTTGACCTACACGGGTCCTTTCCACTGAGTAGTTAACTTTAACGATTGGGTTAAAAATAGCATCCACTGGTAGTACACCTACAGCCATGCCTGATCCTTCTTCGTTTTGTTGAGCTTGGATATAACCTGTCCCGCTTTCAACATTGAATTCGACAGATATTCTAGTGTCTGGAGTATTCAATGTTGCTAAATGCAGTTCGGGATTGACAATTTGAAAATCAGACGAGGTTGATATGTCTCCTGCACAGACTGAACCTTCTCCTTGTATCTCAAGGCGCATTTTACCTGTTCTTCCAGTTTCAGACTTGATACGTATTCGTTTTATATTGAGAAGTAACTGCATAACTTCTTCTTTAACGCCAGGAATGGAATCGTATTCATGCACAATGTCTTCGATTTTCACCCATGTGATTGCACAGCCAGGAATTGCACTTAGCAGAACTCTGCGAAGTGGGTTTCCTATAGTGATACCATAACCTTTGGTAAGGGGCTCCAATGCAAACTTGCCATAGCTGACTTCGTCAGTATCTAACACTTTCACAAGTGGATTTAGTGTAGGCATTTCTCCTTCTGGTGGTGTGGGAGGGAGAATGTAAGTTTCAAAACTTGTCATTTATGTTTTACCTCTTAGAATAGAATTCTACTATCTGGACGGTGTCAATTACTATTTCTCCATCTTCTCCAGTTGGATCAGTAGAAACTTTGACTGACATGTCGTTGCCGTCTAAGCTAACCCAATGAGGAGTTGCAATAGCTTTTGAATTCTCTATAGCGAATTGGTAAAGGGAATTCTTAGTAGCTTTTTCAGTCCAGGTAATATGATCACCTGATTTTAGTTGATAGGATGGGATGTCCACTTTTTGTCCGTTGACTTGGAAGTGACCGTGATTTACAGCTTGCCTTGATTGTCTTCGGGTTAAGAACATTCCTGACCGGTATAGTACATTATCCAAGCGTCGTTCTAGCAATATCATCAAATTATCGCCCGTTATACCATCCATGTTTAAAGCGCGTTCGTAATATTTCTTGAATTGTTTTTCTTGTACACCATATAAAAATCGTGCTTTTTGTTTTTCTTTTAGTTGTAGGCCATAGTTAGACACTCTTCGTCGTCTTCCCATGACTGCTACGTTTTTCTTTTCATCTCGTCTGATAGAACCATATGATTCTAATCCGAGTGATCTAAGTTTTTTTTGTACGGGTCCTATATATCTAGACATTACACTCTCCTTCGTTTTGGAGGCCTGCATCCATTATGTGGGATAGGGGTAATATCTCTGATACTTTTGATAGTTAGGCCTATACCTGTTAGCGCTCTAATTGCTGACTCTCGTCCTTGTCCTGGACCTTTAATAAATACATCCACTTGTTTTAAACCTTGGTCTACGCCAGCTTTAGCTATATCTTCAGCTGCTCTCTGTGCTGCGAATGCAGTTCCTTTCCTAGATCCTTTGAAACCTGCTGTGCCCGCACTTCCAGAATTTAACACATTACCTTCATTGTCGGTGACAGTAATCAAAGTATTGTTAAATGTAGAATATATATAAATTCTACCTGAAGCTATTGATCCTCTTTCTCTTCTTCTTGCTCTTTGTCTAGCCATTGTGATTACTCATAACTCCTTATTTACCGCCAGATTTCCTGCCGCGACCGGCTACAGTACGTTTAACGCCTTTTCGTGATCTAGCATTAGTCTTAGTTCTTTGACCGTTTACTGGAAGCCCTCTTCTGTGTCTTAAGCCTTTGTAAGTTCCAATATCAATCAATCGCCTGATGTTTTGCTGAACTTCTCTCCTAAGATCTCCTTCGACTAAGTATTCTTTGTCTACTATTTCTCTGATTCTATCTATTTGAAGTTCGTCTAGTTCGTTCATTCTAGGAGGGGTCACAGGATCTAGCTGAGCTTTTTCTATGATCTCAGCAGCCATGCGTGGTCCTATCCCATATATACTCGTTAGAGCTATATGAGCTCGTTTTCTATCAGGGACGTCTACACCGGATATTCTTACCATTTATTTTCTCCTATTATCCTTGTCTTTGAGAGTGTCGTCGATTTGTACATATAATCCGCACGACTCTTTTTCTTTTTATTATCCTGCAATTATCGCAGCGTTTTTTTACTGATGCGCTTACTTTCATTTTGTCCTTCTACTATTTGAATCGGTAGGTTATTCTACCTCGAGTTAAATCGTAGGGAGATAATTCTACCAGAACTCTGTCTCCAGGCAAAACCCTAATAAAATTCATACGTATTTTCCCTGATACATGAGCTAATATTTCGTGTTCATTAGGCAGTTCCACTCGAAACATTCCATTTGGAAGTGCTTCATTTACTTGAGCTTCTACCTCTATCGCTTCTTTTTTTGCCATTATTACAATCCGTTCTCGTCCTTTTATTCGTTCACAGTAAGTATTTCTGGTCCATTTTCTGTGATAGCAATGGTATGTTCATGATGACTAGATACCGAGTAATCAGCCGTTATTACTGTCCATTGATCATCTAGGACCAGCGTTTCGGCAGTTCCTAGGTTAAACATTGGTTCGATAGCGATACACATTCCAGCCTTCAACATGATACCACGTCCTACCTTCCCATAATTAGGGACTTGGGGTTCTTCATGTAAGAAACGCCCTACCCCGTGGCCTGTGTAGCCTCTTACTAATCCGTATCCATGTTTTTCTGAGATTTCTTGGACTGCTGCTCCTATGTCGCCAATCCGATTGCCTATTTGAGCCTGTGCTATCCCTGCGTATAATGCCTCTCTGGTAATACTGCTTAGTTGTTCTATCTCAGGTTCTATTGTGCCTACTGCTAAAGAAAGGGCTGAATCGCCTATAAATCCATTTATGGTTGCTCCGCAGTCGACTTTGAATAGATCTCCTTCTTCGAGTACTCTATTGCCAGGAATACCATGGACTATTTCTTCATTGACGGAAGCACATATCGTTCCAGGGAATCCCATATAACCTTTAAATGCGGGTTTTGCTCCCAAACTCCGGATCTCTTTTTCGGCGATTCTGTCTAATTCTTTGGTGGTGATACCAGGTACTACAGCGGTTCTTAATTTTTTTAAAGCAGCTCCAGTAATCTGTCCAGCTAGTCGCATGTGTTCTAGCTCTTGACGAGATTTTATATGAATGCCTCCGGTATGCTGAGAGGGAGTATTAGAAGCGGTTTGAATCGGTTTGTTGTTCATAATTAAAGAACTCCTTCGACTCTTGTAAAAACTTCATCTACGGTCCCTATACTATCAATTTCTGTTAATAGGTCCTTTTGGTCGTAGTAGTTAAGTATAGGTTTGGTTTCCTGTTCGTAAACATCTAAACGTCTCTTGATAGCTTCTGGGGCGTCATCAGTTCGCTGATACAGTTCCCCATCGCAAAGGTTGCATGTAGGATCCACATTATCTCCAGATTTATTTAAGTTATGAGGTGCCTGACACACTTTACACGTATACCTTGTCGACAACCTACGTACTAATTCATCATTAGGTACATTAAAGAACAACACTATGTCCACCGATAACTCTTTGGATTCGAGTAAGTTCGATAAAGCATCGGCCTGGACTACGTTTCGTGGAAACCCATCTAATATAAAGCCATGTCCGTTTTCTTTCTTTTCAAGTTCTTGGGATAACATATTTATTGTTAGCTTGTCGGGAACTAGTTCGCCTGCACTCATATATTTTTGGGCTTCCTTGCCTAGGTCTGTTTCATTTGATAGATGTGACCTGAACAGGTCTCCCGTGCTTATGTAAAGGGCGTCTAACTTTTCTCTTAGCATAATTGCTTGAGTACCTTTTCCCGCTCCAGGGGGACCGACTAATATGATGTTAGATATATCCATATCAGCGCATGAACCCGTCGTAGTCTCGCATCATCAACTGTGATTCCAGCTGTCTTAGTGTATCGAGAGCTACTCCTACAAGTATGAGTAAGCTTGTGCTAGATAAAGTTAGTGCTTGGACTCCTGTAATTAAAGAAGCGATGTATGGGACTATAGCAACAAATCCCAGGAATAAGGCTCCTCCCAGAGTTAGTCTTAGTATTACTTTGTTTAAATAGTCTTGAGTCGGTTGACCTGGCCTTATACCAAGTACAAACCCTCCATTTTTTTGAAGGTTCTCGGCTAATTGTTGCTGCTGGAATACAACCATGGTGTAGAAAAATGTAAACATCACTACAAGCAGGAACACTAGTACCCAGTATAAAGGAGCACCGGGATTGAAAAGGTCAGCAAAGATTCTTGCTATTGTTCCTACTATACCGGCATTAGTTGCTAAATAATTTGCGATAGTGCCAGGTAGTATAACTATTGAAAATGCGAAAATTAATGGAATCATACCAGCTGAATTTATTCTTAAAGGCAAATAGGATGATCCACTTTGCCTATACATTCTTCCGCTTCGGAATACGCTTCTACCATATTGCACTGGTATGCGTCTGTGGGCTTCGTTGAACATTACTATCAAGGCTATAATGATTATGCCTATAATCACAAAGAATCCTATGCCTAGTACATTGGCTGTGCTTACAAAGCTTTGCGCGATCAAGCCAGGGAATCCTGCTACTATACCAGCGAATATGATTAGTGATATCCCATTACCAATTCCTCGTTCTGTTATCAGTTCTCCAAGCCATATCAAGAAGATTGTTCCTGCCACCATAGAGATTAGGGCTGCTAACATGGCTATCCCTATAGTTGATCCATCAATTATATTACTCTGTCTGAGTAAAGTGATTTGTCCAAAACCTTGGGCTACTGCTATCGGCACTGTGAGCCAGTGAGTTATTTTGTTCATTTTGGCTCTTCCAGATTCACCTTCTCTAGATATTTGTTGGAGGGTTGGTATAACGGGTGTCAGCAACTGCATAACAATTGAAGCTGTAATGTACGGGAATACTCCTAGTGCTACTATGCTCATTCGACTCAATGCTCCGCCACTAAATAAGTCCAAGAATCCTAGGAGTTCGTTATTTTGAAATAAATTATCTAGTCGAGCTTGGTCAATACCTGGTATAGGTATATAGGCTATGAATCGGTATAGAGCTAATATTCCTAGTGTGAACAATATTTTGTTACGTAAATCTGGGAATTTAAACGCGTCAATTGCCGCTTGAAGTAAACGAGGGAATTTCCCCGCAGGTGCTTCAGAAGGGATCATAAGATACTAAATCTCCTTGGCTGTTGATCCCGACTTCTCAAGCTTCTCAAGGGCGGTTTTAGTGAACTTAGTTGCTTCTATGGTGATTTTGTTGGAAAGTTCCCCATTCCCTAAAACTTTGACGGGATGTCTAAGGGTGCTAATGAGACCATGTTCAAACAATGTTTTATTTGAAATCTCTGTTCCTTCTGGGAACATTTGAAGATCTGACACGTTGACTATTGAATATTGCGTCTTAAATATATTATTGAATCCACGCTTCATTGGCAGACCTTTGATTAATGGCAGCTGACCGCCTTCAAATCCAGGTCGCAATGGCTTACCAGAACGTGACTTTTGTCCTTTCATGCCTCTGCCTGAGTAGCTTCCGTTGCCCGAAGAGTCACCTCTCCCGGCTCTCTTTCGGTTTTTTCTTGCTTTTTCAGCTTGTTGAAGATCGTGTTCTAACATTTCAGTTCCTTATTTAGAAGCGCCTAGTTTTTCTTTCAATTCATCTAGAGATTTGGCCCCGAAACTTGGAATGCTTAAGAGTTCAGCATCCGTCATTTGGGATAGTTGTTCAATAGACGATATTTCGGCTTTATTTAATATGTTCATAGTCCTGACAGAAAGCCCGAGGGTTTCTATTCCATCTTCGCTCGTAGCACTAGTAATAACAGGTGTCGAAGGTTCTTCTATAGTCTTTGCTGGAGTGGCCTTCGGAGCCGTATTCTGTTTCTGTGCGGGTTTTTGGGAAGCTTGTGTTTCCGGAACTTCTTCAACGTGTAATAAATGGATAACTTTGTTAACCATTCCCATAATTGTTGGGCTGTCTTGATGTATAACTGAATGGTGAAGACGCTTTAGTCCTAAGGATTCTATAACACGCCCCTGCTTACTTGGGAATCCTATACAGCTTTTCTTCCATGTAATTTTTATTTCTGCCATTTTTCCTCTTTAGTTTTCCGAAGGACTCTCTTGAGATACTTCGGTAGAAGTTTGAGGGGATTTCAGTTTTCTCAATGCTTCTAATGTTGCCTGGATTGTGTTTATGGGATTTCTGGAACCTAATGATTTACCAGTGACGTTCCTGACGCCTCCCAGTTCTAGTACTGCTCTCATAACTCCTGCAGCCTTGATACCTGTTCCTTCTCCTGCTGGTTTAATTACAACAATAGATCCAGCTTTTTTGACCGTAATATCATGGGGTAATGTGTTACCTTTAAGAGGTATTCGAACAAGGTTCTTTTTGGCTTCAGCTGTAGCTTTGCGTACGGCATCTGGGATAGCTATTGCTTTGCCTAAGCCTGCTCCTACTTGTCCGGAGCGATCTCCAACAACTACTAATGCATTAAATCTGAGTCGTCGTCCACCTTTTACCACTTTGGAAATACGCCTGGTGTATACGACTCGTTCGATAAATTCAGAATCTCTGTTATTACCATATTGCTGCGAACGATTGTCCGATTGTGTTGTCATTTAGAAGGCTCCTTAATTGACTAAAATTCTAGTCCGTTCGATCTAGCGGATTCCGCAAGAGCTTTCACTCTTCCGTGGTATTTGTATCCGCCTCTGTCGAAGACTATGCTAGTTATGCCCTGATCTTTGCATTTTTGAGCTATATTAGCTCCTACTTTTTCGGCAATCTCAGTTTTGTTGTCTCCTGATATAGAACCTTCAGCACTAGATGAAGACACAAGTGTCTTTCCATTAACGTCATCTATAACTTGGGCATATATATTTTTTGAACTTCTGAATACAGATAATCTGGGCCTATCTGTGTTTCCGGTTACTTTCTTTCGTAATCGGTTATGCCTAACAACTCTCATTCTTGATGCATTTTTTTCTTTTGACATAGTAATTCTCTTGTTGTTATTTTAAGCAGTTCTTGCTGCTGATTTTCCTGGTTTGAATCTCAAAACTTCGTCTTGGTATTTGATTCCTTTCTCTTTGTAGGCGTTTGGTGGTCGAACTTTTCGAATCTGTGCCGCAAGTTCCCCGACTTCCTGTTTATCGAGACCCCTGACATGAACCAAGTTATTTCCTTCCACCTCAATAGTTAATCCTTCTGATGGTAAGATCTCGACAGGATGGCTATATCCAACTGCCAAGCTAACTCCAGCTCCACTTTGCTGAGCTCTGTAACCAACTCCCATTAGTTCTAGTGTTCTCGTATATCCATCTGTGACTCCGACTATCGCGTTCTGAATTAAAGATCGCGTTAGCCCGTGAAGTGCATGATGGAATTTTCTGTCACTATACCGTTCAACTATTATTTGGCCTTCAGTTTCTGTTACTTTCACCTCAGGGTGATACTTCTGAGTGAGTTCGCCTTTGGGTCCTTTAACAGTCACTGCGCCGGTTTTAATTTCGATCGTCACACCTTGAGGGATAGCTATTGGTCTTCTGCCTATCCTTGATAGCGTTCTAGATTCGGTTGAATTTTCGTTACCAGACATAACAGAGCAATTCTCCTCCGAGACCTTTTTTCCAGGCGTCACGCCCGGTCATTAGGCCTTGTGATGTTGACATTATTGCTAGTCCCAAGCCTCCGTAGAGTCTAGGTATCTCGCCTTTTTTCACATACACTCTCAAGCCTGGCTTACTTACTCTTTTCAGCCCTTCTATAGTTGATACTCTGTCTGTTTTGTACGAGAGATTTATTTTAATTGTCCCTTCATTAGACACTTCATATTTATCGATGTATCCGTGTTCTGACAAAATTCTTGCAATTTCAACTTTTAATTTAGATGTAGGAATATTGACGTCAGAATGATTCATCATTGTGGCGTTTCTTATTCTTGTCAACATATCTGACACAGGGTCTGTTACTGCCATTGTTACTCCTTACCAGCTAGCTTTGCGTACCCCAGGGAGTTCCCCTAGGAGTGCCAGCTGTCTGAAACATATTCTACATAGTCCTACGTATCTGATGTACCCACGCGGACGTGAGCATCTGTTACAACGGTTGTATCGTCTTACAGGATATTTTGGCTCTTTAAGCCATTTTTGCACCATTGCTTTTTTAGCCAAGTTTTAACCTCCTGTTTGCCTTACGAAAGGCATTCCAAATAATGTGATTAGCCGAATAGCTTCTTCGTCAGTTGTTGCCGATGTGTTTATAGTGACTTGTAAGCCTCTGAATTTGTCTATCGAGTTATAATCGATTTCTGGGAAGATTATTTGTTCTCGTAATCCCAATGAATAGTTACCCCTTCCATCGAACCCTTTTCGTGCTAACCCTCTAAAGTCTCTGATTCTTGGGAGCGCAGTATTTATCAACCGATCAAGGAAGTAATACATTCGGTTACCTCTTAGAGTTACTGAACATCCTATTGGGTTTCCTTCTCGTAACTTGAAATTCGCTATAGATTTTCTTGCACGGGTAGTAACAGGTTTTTGCCCAGTTATTGTCGTTAGGTCATTTATAGCACTTTCTAACGCTCGTCCATTAGTGAGTGCTTCGCCTAAACCTATGTTCAAAGATATCTTGATCAACTTAGGTACAGCCATAACACTGTCGTATTCGAATTCCTCTTGCATCGCAGGTATAATTTGCTCTTTATATACCTCTTTCAGCCTAGGTGCAGTTAGAGTTGTTGGATTACTGGCCATCGTCTATTACCTCGTTGCATTTGGTGCAGAACCTTACTCTTGAACCATCTTCCAGATTACTAGATTTTGGTCTCACAGCTTTGCTGCATTTGTTGCAAATTAACATCACGTTAGATACATGTATAGGATTTTCCATTTCTATTTTGCCGGATTGCCTTACATTAGGTCTGGGTTTGATATGCCGGGTGACCATGTTAACTCCGGACACTACGACTCTGTTTTTTGCAGTCACGAGTCTTTCTACTCGACCAGTTTTACCTTTGTCTTTACCAGCTATAACTAGGACCATATCTCCAGTCTTAACTGACATTACACCACCTCCGGAGCAAGTGACACTATTCTCATGAAACCTTTGTCTCTGAGTTCGCGGGCAACAGGCCCGAAAATGCGTGTTCCTCGAGGCATATTATTGTCTTGCAGTATTACAGCGGCATTATCATCGAATCTTATATAGGTGCCATCTTCTCGTTTTAGAGGTTGTGCTTGTCTCACAACAACAGCTTTTATCACTGATCCTTTTCTAACTGGTGAGTTTGGAGCTGCTTCTCTAACCGTGCATACTATTACATCACCTATTTTTGCGTACTTGCGTTTTGACGCACCAGGGATGTTCATTAATCGTATACGCCTAGCGCCACTATTGTCTGCTACGTGTAATCTTGTATAAGTCTGTATCATTTCTAGCTTATTTCATTGGGCTGTATGTCTGCTATTTGTTTTCGCGTAACAACCTCAATTAATCTCCAATGCTTATTTTTAGATATTGGACGAGTCTCCTCGATTTTTACTGTATCACCTACGCTACAATCATTATTTGCGTCATGGACGTAGAATTTTGCAACTCGTCGTACTTGTTTTTTGTACACTCTGTGTCGCTGTCTCCACACCATTTCCACGGTCGCAGTTGTGTCATTATTGTGACGAACAACTTGGCCAACCCTGGTTTTCCTCATTTCTTTAGCCATCAATTTCTCCTAGGATTTCTCTCTCCCGTTTTATAGTCAAAAGTTTAGCTAGGTTCTTTCTCACCTTGCTAGGTTCATTTGTATCTGTAACTTGGTTAGTTGCAGCTTTAAATCTTAAGCTCATCAATTCTCTGTAAGATTTTTGTATTTCTTCTTCTATTTGTTGATCATCTAATGATCTTATGTCTTGAATGTTCACTTCTAATTTGAGGGTATTACCCTATCCTCCTATCAGAGTTCCGATTCTATCTCGATGAACTATTTTGGTAGGAATCGGTAGTTTATATGAAGCTAATTTAAGTGCAGCTTCTGCTTCACTCCTAGCCACTCCAGATACTTCGAACATGATTTTCCCAGGTTTTACTACAGCTGCCCAATATTCATTAGCGGCTTTACCACCACCCATTCGTACTTCAGCTGGTTTTTTAGAAACTGGTTTGTCAGGGAACACTCTAATGTACACCCGGCCACCTCTTTGTAGTCGTCGTGTTATAGCGATTCTAGCTGATTCAATTTGTCTAGCAGTAATCCAGTCAGCGGCTAGTGCTTTCAAGGCTACCTCGCCAAATTCTACAGAGCTACCGGCTGTGGGTGCTCCGCATCGTCTGCCTCGGAATGCTTTCCTGAATTTAGTTCTCTTAGGTTGTAACATCGCCGCCCTCCTGTGGCTCCACAGGGTCAGGAGCATCAGCTTCTTCCTGTAATTCACCATATTCATTTAAGTTCACACCTAAGTCTGCCGCGCTAGTTGGTGTGACGTTTAATTCGATAGTGTCTAGTTGTTCATCTTCCTGTCTGTCTTGTATTGTGGGTAGTACGTCTCCGGTGTATACCCAAACTTTGATTCCAACTACACCCATTGCAGTATGAGCTTCCGCTATAGAGAATTCCACGTCTGCACGAAGAGTATGAAGGGGAACATTCCCCATCATTAATTTTTCTACTCTAGCTATTTCTGCTCCTCCTACACGTCCTTTGCAGTGGATTTTGACTCCCTTTGCTCCGGCTTGCATAGCTCTTAAAGCTGCTTGTCGCATGGCTCGTCTGTATGCAACCCTGCGATTCAGGGCTTCAGCTATATTCTTCCCGATTAAAACCGCATTAATTTCCGGTTTTTCTATTTCAATTATGTTTAATTGGATCCGTTTGCCTGCAACTGCTTCTAATTTTGAACGCAGACTTTTCACTCGGTCGCCATCTCTGCCAATCAGAATTCCTGGGCGAGCAGTGTGAATGTTAATGGTTCCATCTTGAGACCCTCTGTCTATTTCTACTTTTGCTATTCCTGCGTCAGAGAATGTCTTGTATTCATTTTTTACTATGTCTCGGATTTGAAGGTCTTCTTTCACCTGCGAGCTATATCCAGTCGCTCCTTGACTGTACCAATGAGCTTTCCAATCTTTGATGATACCTAATCTGAATCCTAATGGATGTGTTTTATGCCCCATTAATTACCTTCTCCTAGTTCATTTACTATGACTGTTATATGGCTGTATGGTTTCGTGATCCTTCCTACTCGGCCTCTGGCACGAGGTCTAAATCGTTTAGCAGGCTTGGCTTGGTTAGCAAAAATTTGGGAAATCTTTAATTGCCTTCGGTCCATCAGCATATTATTTTCAGCATTGGCAGCAGCAGATTGGACGACTTTACATATGGTTTTTGCCCAAGGAGATGGTATAAGTTGAAGTGTCGCAATGGCGTCATCCACTTGCTGTCCTTTAACCAGGTCCATCATTGGTCGGAGCCTTTTAGTTGATGCTCCAATTTGTTTTGCTGTTGCTTTAACTTCAGGCATTTTATCTTACTCTGCTTGTCCTCTCTGATTTAGCTACGTGACCTCTGTAGGTTCGCGTAGGTGCAAACTCACCGAGTCTGTGCTCTACCATGTTTTCGGAGATGTAAATAGGTACATGTCTTCGACCGTCATGTACGCCGATAGTTAGACCTACCATTTCAGGCATAATCATAGATGATCTTGCCCAAGTATTTATGACAGTGTTACTTCCTGACTCTTGGATTTTGTTAACCTTTATCATCAATTTCGCATCGACGTAAGGTCCTTTTTTAATCGATCGTGACATTACCGTTTACGTCCTCTTACTATAAATTTACTGGATCCTTTATTTTTTCTTCGAGTTTTATAGCCCAATGTAGGTTGACCCCAAGGTGATTTAGGTCCAGGCATGCCAATAGGAGATCTTCCTTCACCACCTCCGTGTGGGTGATCCACAGGGTTCATCGCTACTCCACGTACTTTTGGTCTTCGACCAAGTCTTCTCTTGGCACCAGCTTTACCTAAGTTTTCATTTTTGTGCTCTTGGTTAGATAATTGCCCTAATGTGGCTCTGCATTCGAGCAGCACTCGTCTCATTTCTCCAGAAGGTAGTCTTATGAGAACATATCGGCCTTCTCTGGACAGTACTTGAGCTGATCCTCCGGCGCTTCTAACCATTTGACCTCCTTTACCAGGGGTCAATTCTATGTTGTGCACGATACTTCCAGTAGGTATATTCCTTAATGGTAGACTGCATCCTAATGTTGGATCCGCTTCAGGACCTGATTTAACAGTGTCTCCCACTTGTAGTCCTATAGGAGCCAGTATGTAGCTCTTGTGCCCGTCTAGATACTTTAATAATGCAATTCTCGTTGTTCTGTTTGGATCGTATTCTATGCTCGCGACGATTGCAGGAACTCCGTCTTTTCTACGTTTGAAGTCGATTACCCTGTACATTCGCTTGGGTCCACCACCTCTGCCTCGAGTAGTCATTCTTCCCTTATTGTTCCTTCCTCCGGTCTTTCTAAGGGGCTCGAGTAGACTTTTTTCTGGGCGTTTTGTAGTTATGTCGTCAAAATTAGGTGTGACGGCATTTCTCATACCAGGTGTTATAGGTTTTAAATGTTTTAAAGGCATATTAGAATCCCTCGTATACTTCTATGCGATCACCAGCTTTAAGGGTCACTATAGCTTTTTTGGTGTCTGGCATTTTTTTTATCTTGATTCCAAAACGCTTACGCTTTCCGGGTGTCTTGGTTATATTCACTCTAAGTACAGTTACTCCGAATTCTGTTTCGATTGCCTGTTTAACCAATGTTTTGTTAGCTTTCATAGCTACTTCGAAAGAGTATATTCCGGATTCTTGCAACAAAGTGCTTTTTTCAGTTATGGATGGCTTGAGTAGTACGTTATGCAAATTCATAATTAATTCGCCTTTTCCGCATTAGCAATTTTGTTCACGCCTCTGTTTATGGTCGATTCGAGCATTGTTTGCAGTGATAGTAATGCTTCTTTTTCGATGATTATTGTGTTCTTGCTAATGATCTCATTTGCATTTAATTGGTTAGCAGGGCAGGTCCATACTTTTTGAACATTTCTGCCTGCCTTATAAACGTCTGAGTTACTTCCGTTGGTGACAACTAGACATGATGCAGTAACGGATAGATTTGATAGCATTTCTACCATAGATTTGGTTTTGCCATCTAGTCCAGAGAATTCTTCCACGCAAATCACACTGCCATTTCTCAAACGATCTGAAAGCATACATTTCAATGCTTCACGTCTGTGTCTCTTATTGATTTTCTGTCGAAAATCCCGTGGGTGCGGGCCGAATACTACGCCACCATGTCGCCATTGAGGAGACCTTATGCTACCCTGTCTGGCTCGACCGGTGTGTTTTTGAATCCAAGGTTTTCTTCCGCCTCCAGATACTTGTGCTCGGGTTTTAGTGCTTGCTGTACCTTGCCGTTTATTGGCTTGATAAGCCACTATGATTTGGTGGATCAATGAATTGTTCATTTGCACGTTGAAAATATTATCGTCCACAGTGATCGATCCTGCATTTCCACCATTTATATTTTTAACTTCTATATCCATGCTAGTTTACTCGTCTTTATTTTCTTCTTCAGTAGTTTCTTCTGCTACCACTTCTTCAGTAGCTTCTTCTGCTACCGCTTCTTCAGTAGTTTCTTCTGCTACCACTTCTTCAGTAGGTTCTACTGGAGCTTCTAAAATGTCTTCGAGGGTCTCATCGCTTATATAAATTGCCTTGGTGTCTCCGTGAAGTCCAGTTCTTTTAATAGTGACCATACTGTTCCGGGCTCCTGGTACACCACCTTTAATTGCAATTAAATTGCGGTCAACATCTATTAATATAATTTCTAAATTCTTAATAGTGATTTGCCTGTCACCCATGTGACCTGCCATCTTTTGTCCTTTGTATACTTTACCTGGGGTTGTACCAGCTCCTATTGAGCCTGGAGCTCTGTGTCGGTCTGATTGCCCGTGTGTTTTAGGTCCGCCACCGAATCCATGTCGTTTAACAGTACCAGCGAAGCCGCGACCTTTTGATCTACCAGTCACGGTTACTTTTTCTCCTACCTGAAATGTGTCTACAAGGATTTCCTGCCCTACTTCATAGGCAGTTATATCATCAACATCAACTTC
>DDKW01000041.1 GCA_002339805.1 Dehalococcoidia bacterium UBA2588
TCACGGTACTTGTTCGCTATCGGTGATCAAGGATATTTAGGCTTGGAGGGTGGTCCCCCCGACTTCCCACAAGATTTCTCGTGTCCCGTGGTACTTAGGAATTGCATCAAGAAGACATAAGCTTTTCGTCTACGGGGCTATCACCCTCTACGACGGCCCTTCCCAGGGTCCTTCGACTAAACTCATGTTTTGTAACTTCTTGAAGTCTGGCAAGGCGACTTCAGATGCCTCCTGTGACACCGCTATGACATAGGTCCTTACACCACTAAGTCATAGGGGTTTGGCCTATTCCCCGTTCGTTCGCCACTACTAAGAGAATCTCGGTTGATTTATTTTCCTCAGGGTACTTAGATGTTTCAGTTCCCCCACTTACCCTCTGCTATGCAGATGAACCGGCTCAACACCGGAACAGGTTTCCCCATTCGGGAATCCTCGACTAAGCCCGTTAGACGGCTAATCGAGGCTTATCGCAGCCTTACCGCGCCCTTCTTCGGTCCTTGATCCCAAGGCATTCACCGTGAGCCCTTAATAACTTGACTCACGCTAAGAACTTCAAACTTTTTACTTTTTACATTGTTCTCAGTATTAATTGCTTACAATTTTTAAATTGTGTTTTTTTTGTTAGGACAAAAAATAATTTGCTTATTCAATTGTTAAAGTACCCGGTCAGACAAAACTTACCGGACCTCCCAATGGGAAGTCCGGGAAACATATGATTATTTCGCACACATCCGTTTGTTCGACCGTTAGGCAGAATATTATATGAGAGGGCGTCGTACTCGTCAAGATGCAGTTTTATATACATCCCAATATAGTAAATTAGCTTTAAAAACTAATGACACTCTATCATTTACCTATAAATTTTGGTGCTCGCTTGTCAATAAAAGCCTGTACAGACTCTTTATGGTCCTGTGTGGTTCTCATGTGTTCTTGAGCTACGTGAGCAAGATCCATGCTTTCCCCCAAATCCATATCCATGCTTTTATGCACTAGATACTTAATCATTGCATGAGACTGCGTGGGGCCGGCAGCAAGCTTGTTTGCCAAACTCATTGATTCATTCATCAATTCTTCATCATCGACGACTTGGCTCACTAGTCCCATTCTATAAGCTTCTTCTCCTCCAACTCTATCCCCAGTGTATTGCAACATCAACGTATTGGATAAGCCGATTAACCTAGGCAATTGCCAACAACTGCCGTCTGCGGGGATCAATCCTCTTAAAACAAATGCTTCAGAAAATTGCGCTTTTTTACCCGCTATCCGAATATCACAGCCTAATGAAAGTCCCATTCCGACTCCCATTGCATGACCATTGACTGCAGCAATAGATGGTTTCTGTAACTCATGTAGTCGCAAGACCACTTTAGGAGCCGCGTAGGGATTTTGTAATTCACGCTTAGATAAAATCTTTTCCATCGTGCCCCAAGGCAAATCTTCCTGCTCACCTTCTAAAGCAGTTTTCTGCTCTCTATCTTCTATCCGTTGCCTAAATCCTTTCACATTAGCTCCTGAACAAAACGACGGCTCTGTACCAGTCAAAAGCAATACTCTACAGTTACTGTCTTGTTCGAAATTATCTAGAGTATCGATTATTTCTTTAGCCATTTCTGGTCCTAATGCATTTCGAGTAGCAGGATCATGCATTGTTATTTTAAGCACACCTTCTATCAGTTCGGTTTTAATAAACTCATTAGCCATAATTTACTCCTATATATACCACCTTAGTATTCCAAATGTTTTGATTTACAACTATAATCGTTGAAGTTATACCAGTAAACCTTATTTTTTGAACCTAGACCATTTAGAACATAATATTAGGAGTGATAACTATGAACGACGGAACTATTGTTGCAATCCATATCGCAGAAATCAAAGGAGAAGACTCTGTAGCTGTAAATTCTGCTGCAGCCGTGTCTGGAGAAGGGCTTGAAAACGACAGGAGTCGCAATCCAGCAAATTTAAGGCAAGTACTAGTAATGGATAAAGAAACTCTTGATGAATTTAAATTAGTTCCCGGGCAAATTAAAGAGAACATCACAACCAGCGGTTTAGATTTATCCAGTATCAAACCAGGCAATGTTTTTTTCGTAGGAGACAACGTCACACTTGAGGCCACTGGCTTATGCGATCCATGCCACAAGATGGATGTTATCGAAGATGGACTACAAGAAGCGCTAGATGGGAAAAGAGGGATACTTTCAATAGTACTCAATGGAGGCACATTCAACGTTGGTGACTCAATACGAGTAGAACCATAACCTTAATTCCTGGCACAAGGTGACCTAACATGAACAACCCAATCCCTATATTCCCTTTAAATTTAGTCTTATTCCCAAACTCAGATTTGCCATTGCATATATTCGAAGACAGATACAAACAAATGGTCGAATATTGCACTCAAAACAACGAACCCATAGGGATCAGTCTGATAAAAGACGGTAATGAAGTGGGCGATTATGCAACTCCTTATGAAATAGGCACACTTGGGTACATTACTAGTGCATCCAATAATGCTGATGGCACTCTTGAAATAAATATAAAAGGCAAACACAAATTCAAGATTTCAGAACTTGTATATAATAGGCCATATCTAAGTGCTGAAGTGGAAGAATTAAGTAACCAAATTGAAGCACCAGAAACATCTTTACTTAATCAAGTACAAAATACTATTCGAGATTTAAACAAGATTATCGACGAATCATATGGAGGATGGGCTCAATCGTATTTCACAGAAACAGATCCTCAATCCTTAATATATCAAGGGATAGACTTAGTCCTGCAAAATTTGTCAGTTCCAAATAGTGTCAAACAAAACTTACTAGAAAGCGAATCATTCGAGAAACAAAGCAGATTTTTAATTCCTATCCTTAGTGAATCAATCAAATTATTTGAAGCGGAAACTGCTAAAAATAATCCTTACATGGGTTTCAGCAAAAACTAGGTATATAGCCTTAAAACTGAATTTTCTGGTATCAATCCGGCATTAAGTTCCGGATGTATGATTTCTGCTAACATCTCTAGACCAATAACCAACCTAGGACCTGATCGGCTGGTATAGCTTCCTGCATCAATCACATAAACTTCTTGATTCTGAACAGCTTTAAGAGATGACCAACCATCCCTCTCCTGTAAACTTTCCAAATCTTTCAATGCCCTAGAAACGCCAAAACCACAAGGCATCAATATTATCTTATCCGGGTCGGCTTTCTTAACATCTTCCCAATCTATAACAAATGAACCTCTTGTTTTATCTCCAAAAGCGTCTAATCCTCCAGCCATTTCTATCATTTCTGGTATCCAATGCCCTGCACACATAATAGGATCGACCCATTCGATGCAAAATACGCTAGGCCTTAAAGATACGGCAGAACAAGCGTCAGTTACAGCATTTATACGTTGCTGTAAACCTGTTACTATTTCTTTAGATTTTGCTTGAGAACCAGTCATTTCGCCAATTCTTTCAATATCATTCAACACATCACTAAGTAACTGCGGATCCAAAGAAACTATGTCAGGCGATTGGTCCAATTTCACACATGCCTCAGCCACCTGCTGAGAGGATATTGCTCATACTTCACAAACTTGCTGAGTAAATATCACCTCCGGTTGAGCAGTTGTCAAAATTTCCTCATCAATCTTATAAATTCCTAATCCTTGCTTTAAACGCTCAGATATCACGGCATTTATCTCTTCACTTGAAGGTTCTTGGAGTTCATCAAACACACTGGTTACAACATTTGGTTTATCTAAAGCAGCCTGTGGGTAGTCACACTCATGTGTGACTCCAAACAAATTGTCTTCCTGCCCGAGGAGATATATGATTTCTGTCGCACTTGGGATGAAAGAACATAGTCGCATATTAATCTGCCACTGCGGCTAATTGATTCCTCGCTTCATCTACACCGTCCAAAAAAGTCCACATCGCATCAAGGGCTTGATTAACACTAATTAGAATATCTTCAACTTCTGCATCGTTAACAGTCGCAGATATAGACTCTGCTTCTGCTTCATGGTGCGCAATTTTTTCAGTACTATGAACTTTAAAGAATGTTAGAGAATCTTCTGGCAAGTCGAAAAATTTCCTTAAGCCCACTATTTTTTCAGTCGCAACTTTTGGTACTTGGTACTCCCATGCATACATGATTGCCATTCCATGCTGGAATTCTTGTTCGTCACAAATTTGTGTATATGTATTAATTAAATTTGATGTTGAAGGCAATAGTTCTGCACTCTTCACTTCTTCTCTGTCTAATCCTAAGCCTTCACAAAATTGGAGCCACTGCGAGGCGTGATTATCTTCTCCGAATTCTTCGTCCCACAGATTAACCAAAATAGTTTGCCTGACAGATGAATCATCACATTTAGCATGAATCGTACTCAATCTTTGAGGAAAAGCTGACTCAAAGAAATAATACTGCTCAGCGTACAATTTCAAATCTTCTTGATTTAGTTCTCCCTTTTGCCATGCTTGGTAAAAAGGATGCTGAAGAATAGATTTAGCATCTATGGATGATTGTAAGTTAGTTATTATATCGTTCATTATTAAGACCCCTTCACTTCAAATTTTACGTTACTTAACATTTTGCACTTCTGGTAATCATTCTATACCCAGAAATTATATACATAATCATCTTTCCTTTCCAGACTAAATCATCATGAGGCACAATCATTTCCCGAATAATAAGTATCGTTTGACCGAATAATTACTAGTCGATAGAATATGATTAGGAAAAAATGACATGAATTCTTCAAACAACATATCTGGTTTTACTCTCGCGGCAGGTATTTTAGGCCTGATAGCAGGGTTAGTTATCTCTGCTTTGATATCTATACCTATATCAAATTTACCTGGCTGGATGGGTAACACTCTGCCTTTCATAATCTATGGATTGCTAGGATTAATCGGAATGTTATTGGGAATCAGTAAAGGCAAGAATATACGTAATTTCATGCAATCTAGTTTGCAATCAAATCAACTAGGAACAGGTGGTAATTTTAGTTCATCAGTCTTGGTGGATACCAGTGCTATTATTGATGGAAGAATTTCTGATATTGTTGCCACTGGATTTATTGATCGCGAGTTACTTATACCTAGATTCGTCTTAGATGAATTACGCCATATTTCCGACTCTCCTGACACTATTAGACGTAATAAAGGCAGAAGAGGATTAGACGTACTTTCTGACCTTCAAAATAGCAGCAAGGTTAGAATGCAAATATTAGACGTAGGCGTCAATTACACTAATGAAGTGGATGCAGAACTGATCCAACTAGCAAAAAAAATGAATGCTTCTATATTCACAACTGATTATAATCTCAATCGCGTAGCTGAATTACAAGGGATAACAGTACTGAACGTGAATGAACTTGCTAATGCTGTTAAATCCATCGTAATCCCTGGGGAAGAGATCAGCGTGAACATTGTCCAGGAAGGCAAAGAGATCGGACAAGGCGTAGCTTATCTTGACGATGGCACTATGGTTGTAGTTGAAGGTGGTCGCCGCTTTATAAATTCTAGTCATGACGTCACTGTAAC
>DDKW01000007.1 GCA_002339805.1 Dehalococcoidia bacterium UBA2588
GGGTGGAGCTCCTTTCCAATATTAGGCGGAGCTTTTGTTCTTGTTTGTCTATTAATTCTGTTTATAGTAGTGGAAACAAGAGTCACTTCCCCAATGCTAGATGTGCGACTATTTACCAACCCTATAATAGGGTTAGGATTCTTATCTAGTTGGATATCCTTCTTTGGAACCGGAGGAGTCCGCTTTATCATGCCTTTTTACATGCAAAAAATACTCAACCTTGAACCTTTAGTTGTCGGTCTATCAATGATACCTCCCGCAATATGCATGGCTCTTCTGTCTCCTGTTAGCGGGTATTTATCTGATAAATTTGGGTGGAAAGCTTTTACAATACTTGGGTTAAGTTTATCTTTAGTTGCCTGTTTATCATTATCTATTTGGGTTTCAGATTCTTCCCCTTTGATATTCTTAATCCCAATGCTTATGCTACAAACTTCCGGAAACGGAATCTTCAATTCCCCAAACAATAGCTCTATACTCAACGAAGTGGATAACACCAAATTCGGAGTTATGTCTGCTATGACTCAACTGGTTAGAAATTCAGCAAATGTGATAAGTATGTCTGTTACCACAAGCATCATAGTAATCAGTTTTCAAATTAATGGATTAGGATCTAATCTTGACAACATTACGCCAGAAATGTCCGGAGCTTTTATGACAGGTTTGCACGCTACCTTTTTTACTCTTTTCGTAGTTCTTTCAATTGGTCTTATCACTACAATCATCCGAAAATAATCAGCTGATCATATATGTGGCATAACCTCAGATGCAAACAATTTCATACCTTTCGTAACCTTTTCATGAGACAAACCACCAAATGCAAAATTACATCCAAAATAATCTATCCCAATTTCTTTCAAGGCTAAAATTTTTTCAATACATTGATCAGGGGTACCAACTATAACTCGATTATTCAACAGGTCGTCAAAATTAGATGATTCAACTTCATTTTGTTGTTTCCATTTACTGATACTATGGTTGACTTCGCTCTCGACTAATAAAGATCTACGCCATTTAATCATGTCAAATGTCCATTGCAGTGGAATCTCTGTATCTTCCTTAACTTGTTCTTCAGATTCGGCTACATATACATATCTGAAAAATGGTATTTCCGATATATCAGCTTTAGAGCCAGATTTAGATGCTACATCAATAAAATTCTGACACATGTTTATCGCATCTTCGGTATCTGCAACTGGACCACTGAGGATCATATGGCCCGACTGAAGTGCGTATTGAAGGGTTTCCTCTGTCCGGGTAGCGGCTATAAACACAGAAGGATGAGGATTTTGTAACGGACGAGGAACTAAATTGGTCTTAGGGATTTTATGGAATTCTCCATCATATTCCACATCAGTTTGGGTCCACAGATTTTTGACTATTTGGATTGTTTCTCTAAATCTTCGTTGGCTCTCTTCCCAATCCACCATATAGCCGTGGTATTCATACCCTTCAGTTCCCCGGCCAAATCCCACGTTTAATCTTCCGCCACTCAAAACATCCAAAGTTGCCGTGTCTTCGGCGAGTTTAATTGGGTTATGCAATGCTGGCAGTAACACAGCAGTCCCCAGTTCTATAGTTTTAGTCATAGCCGCAATATGAGACATCACCATTAGGGAAGATGAACCTAATCCATATCTGGAAAAATGGTGTTCCGCAAACCAGGCACTATCAAATCCCAAATGCTCTGCTAAAACTACTTCATCACAAGCATTGGCTATTAATGCTCTAGGCTCAAGGTTGTTTTCAGGCCACGGGATGTGGGATAAGGTTGCTAATCTCATGATGTAATCTCACGATTTATATTAAGTGTTTAACTCGCTTTGTTACGGTAGCCTGACATCACGTCATAGGAGCTTGGAGAACTCACTATTAACGAATTATCATAGATATAACCATATCCTCTAACTGTTACTATAGGATTTTGGTCGTTACTGATTCTTCGGATTTTTTTCCTTAAATTACTAATATGCCATTTAACTAAGTCAAAAGTGTCGTATTCCCTACCCCAAACATTAGCCAATAGAAACTCCAATGACAAAGCTTGAGAATTCCTTTTGACTAATAGAGACAACAAATTATATTCGGTGCGGGTCAGATCTATCTTTTGCCCCTTCACCTTAACTTCTCTTTTCACAAAATCAATTTCCAATAATTCATCATCGTACCTAGTCATAGGCTTAACGTTTTTCCCTAGTCTCAATAAACAGGCATCCACTCGACTAAGTAATTCTTTTTCATAAACTGGTTTAAGCAAGAAATCTGTTACTCCTGCATTAAATGCCTCTATTTTTGCATCAACATCATTAGTATCAGATAGACCGATTATCGGGGCATCTGAACGCTCTCTAATTCTTCTTGTCAGTTCGAGTCCGTCCATGTATTGCAGTTTTAAGTTTGTGATAATGAGCTCAGGCTCACTAATCAAAAATTCTCGTAGGGCAGAAATGCCATCTTCACATTTTATAGTGGTATATCCAGATATGGTCAATGTAGGGTCAAGTTTGTCTAATGATTGTTGATCATCACACAACAATATATGCATAAGTCCGCCGCCTTAAATAATAAAAAGATAATTACATTAGTGGTTAGCCTACTGAATCATTCAATCTACCCCTCACTCTCAGAAAGTAGTTGAACATTTTCACCTCACAATTTTACATTGTAGATGAGAATCATTCTCATTGTCAAACGTAAAACTTATCCTATCATCTGACTTGAGTTAGCATATCCTAACTCATTATATTAGTCAATCCTAATCTAGTTCTAGTAAATGCAGGATAAATAAAAGTTTTTCTTCTATCCTAGGCCATTCACACCTTTTAATTACTAGCTCTAATCAACAGGAACTAATCACTTCATGTAGACATAATACTTCATATAATGATAGTTTTCCATACTGATTTTTTGAGGTTTTAGAGCATGCCGTTAACTAGATTCGTTTGCAAGTTCTAACAAGACGTTTAGTTTCAATTTATTTGATCAACAAATCGTAGATAATATTCCCGTTAAGTCAAAAACCAACAACATATTAATAAAT
>DDKW01000054.1:0-4274 GCA_002339805.1 Dehalococcoidia bacterium UBA2588
CAGTGGAGGACCTCTACTTAATCTGAATGGTAATATTGTAGGGATTAACACCGTCGTAGTAAGAGGCAATGCCAACGACGGCACCAGTATAGAAGGGATAGGTTTTGCAGTTAATATAGACACCGCGGCACTTGTTGCTAAGCAACTTATAGAAACAGGAAAAGTTAAATGGGCTTGGATGGGTGCTTATCTATCCGATTTAGACCCAGAAAAAGCTGCGGCCTATCAACTATCTGTCAGAGAAGGTGTCGTGATCCAAGCTATAGTGGATGACGCACCATCCGCGTTAAGTGACCTGATACCAGGTGACATTATTATGGCAATTAACGGTAATAAAACATCTAGTACGATGGAACTAACAAAAATGTTACGCCATGATTATGCCCCTGAGGATACTATAGAACTCCAAATTTTCAGGATAAATCCAGACGAAACTACAGAAATCCTAACAGTTCCTTTACAACTTGGAGAACGGCCTTAATTTCCTAAAATATTACCTTCAGAATCTATGTCAAAAATTGGAAGTTCCAAAGACTGCAATCCTGAAATAATTTCTTGTTTGTCACCAACAATCAATATCTTAAGCTCTTTGGGCTTAATCGTGCTGGCTGCTGTAGATCTAACTTGGTCCAAACTCACTGACTTCAAATTTGCAGGGACTTTTTCAAAATAATCATCTTCTAAATCATGGACTCCTAACTGAATCATATTATCCATAATCTGACTAAGTCTCTCAAAACCTGCTGGATATCCTCTCAAAAGCTGATTCCTTGCGTCATCAAGTTCTTCCTCTGTAATCGTTCGGCTGGATAGTATCTCATCGAATTCTTTTAAGATTTCAATCATAGATTCCTTAGTTTTATCTGTTTGTACCGAACCTCCAGCAACTAACAACGATTCATTACTATACCAAGAAACACCAGAATGAAATCCATAACTATAACCTTTATCTTCTCTCAGATTTGAGTTCAAACGAGACGAGAATTGTCCTCCAAATATGAAATTTACAAGGTTCATCTGGTAATATCTATCATCTCTTCTTGGGAAAATTGTGTGGCCAGCTCGTATCACAGACTGTGCAGAGTCAGGTTTGTCACATATGTAGATTCCCACAGGGTTCTGATTGTTATCAATTGTATTTACAATTGAATAACCTTGATTATCTTCACTAGATTTCCAATCGGAAAAATAAAGTTCACATGCTTTTTGCACATCACTAAACTCTATATTGCCTACAACAATAATCTGAGACATTTCTGGAGTAAAAGCAGCATTCTTAAACGATTGCAAATCGGCTCTAGTAAATCTTTTAACGGATTCTTCATTGCCAATAACTGGATGGCCATAGCCTGACTTCTCTCCGTAAATCAATCTGGGGAATAAACGATCCGCCACAGCATTCGGTTCATCTTTTGACCTCTGCAAGTCTCCAAGTTGTTTAGCTTTTATTCGTTCAATTTCATTCTCTGGAAACACAGGATTCTTGATGATATCGGAAAGAATATCTAGTCCTGAATTGAAATGTTTAGCCAAAATTTCGAGGGAGTAAAATATAAATTCTCTACGAGACTCCACACTCATAGACGTCCCCAATTTATCTAAATCATGATAAATTTCTGCGCTCGTACGAGACGTTGTCCCTTCCCTAGTCAACATGGAGGTGAAGTATGCTAATCCAGGAAGATCCTCACTGTCTGACGTTGCTCCGGTCCTTATTAGGACTCCACAAGATACTAAAGGAGGCCCTGGTTTATTAATATAAACAACTTCGATACCATTACTCAAAACACATTTTTGATGTTGCGGTGGGCTAAAACTTTGAGGCTCAGCAGCTTCTGGCTCAATGGTCCTATCTAAATCCAATTCAACTGGAATCAGATGCGCGTTTGGCGCAACTCTCAACCTAACTTGGTCTTCATTTAATATATTCTTCTTACTTGATATAACATCAGCTGTAGTAACTTTTTCATATTCATTAATAAATGTATTTATATATTCAGGATCATTAGCAAAAACATTGTAATGATTTAACAAATCAGCTTTTCCTCCGAATCCTCCAATCTTAGATAATTGGGAATAATTGTAATGTTCGATCTTATTCAGTGCGATCTCCATTTCTTCGTCTGTGGGAGGATCCGTGACTAAGCGTTCCAATTCTTCATCAATAATATTTTCTATGTCCGTCAATGTATGCCCTGGAGAAGCGGTAGCCTCGATAAAAAACTGCCCAGCTATTTCTGATGAATAAGCATAAGCAGAAACATTCTGTGCAATATTTGGATATACCAATTTACTATACAATCGTGAGTTCCTACCATCCGCTAATATTAAACTCAATATATCCAGTTCAGGCTCAGATTTATCCAAATGAGGAGGGGTAGTCCATGCTATATAAACTTTAGGGAGAGAAACATTATCCGGCATAAACAGTTCGACTCTACCACTGAGAGAAGAGTCAAATCGTGAAACTTTATCATTGGGCTCACCTGGTGAAAGGCTGGAAAAATATTTATTAACCATTTCAATACTTTGGTTAACATCTATATCACCGGCAATAGACAAACTAGCATTCGATGGACTGTAGTATTTCTTAAAAAATGCCTGAACGTCCTCTAAACTAGCATCATCCAAATCTTCTTGAGATCCAATGGTCATCCAGTTGTAAGGATGAGGGCTGGGGAATAATTGGCCTTGCATGTTCCAATGAGCCATACCATATGGCCTATTCTCGTAAGTCTGTCTTCTTTCGTTTTTAACAACTTCTCTCTGGTTATCAAGTCGTTCTTGAGTCAATGCATCTAAAAGATACCCCATACGATCGGCTTCCAACCACAAAGCCAACTCCAGATAATTACTTGGTACATTCTCCCAATAATTTGTCCTATCCATATTTGTAGAACCATTTAAGTTAGCCCCTACTTTTTGTAACGGTTCAAAATGATTCTCATTGTGATGTTTCGATCCTTCGAACATCATATGCTCAAACAAATGAGCAAACCCTGTCTTCCCTAATTCCTCATCTTTGGAGCCAACGTGATACCACACATTCACCGCAACCATAGGTATAGATTTATCCTTATGTAAAATAACATCCATCCCATTGTCTAAAGTAACCTTGGTATATTTAACGTCGCTCATTTCTATTAACCTTGAATATGTTTTATTTACTTGAAAATTGATCGAGTCTAGCTGGAATAGGTCTATCATCACGATTTTTACTAATCGTATCTACATCCCAAAATTTAGAGAATTTAAATGCTCTTGGGCAGTGTCCATATGATTCTTGAACTTCAATCACAATGCCTTGCAGATGCTTACTATTCTCATCAGTTTCGTATAACTGAAGACTCACATTTTGGGCTTCCATTTCTTCTTTAGATATTATCGATGCAGAACCATTAACCCGAACTGTGTCATCTAAACCCGGTATGAAAAACAAAATTCCAACATTAGGGTTACTATCAAGATTCGCATAAGATTGAAATAATTTATTGCCGGCTACATCAGGCAACAAAAGATGGGTATCATCTAATATTTTTATAAACCCTGGCATTCCTCCTTTAGGAGATGCATCACATTTGCCGCCAGCACCACTAGTGGACATAACAGCAAACGGAGAATTCTTGATGAATTCCTTCACATAAGAATTCAAAAAAGGCCTGACTTTTGTAGCCGCACGCTCAGATGGGGCTCCAAATTCGTCATTAAATCTAGTTAGGGAGGTATTGCTCACTTCTTGTGTCATAACACTATCCTTCAATAAATTTGGAATTCTAAAGTTCATTATATCCTGTATGGCAATCGCAATCTAACCTTTGATGTGATGTATCCCTGTGTTAATATTTTTTAATATTTATGTTTACTAACCACGGCATACGGAGGATACGAATGAGAGCGTTGGAAGGAATCAAAGTACTGGACTTAACTAGGGCCCTGGCAGGACCATTCTGCACCCTGATGTTAGGCGAT
Organism: Dehalococcoidia bacterium UBA2588; assembly: GCA_002339805.1. Classification (GTDB taxonomy): domain Bacteria; phylum Chloroflexota; class Dehalococcoidia; order Lucifugimonadales; family UBA3495; genus UBA2588. The sequence continues at coordinate 3,970 of DDKW01000054.1, forward strand.
TATGGTGCTGACGTGATTAAAATAGAAATCCCAGGAACAGGTGATGACACCAGACATTGGGGTCCTCCATTTATTGGAAATGAAAGTGCATATTTCCTTTCAATCAATCGCAACAAAAAAAGTTTAACCCTGAATTTCAAAGAGGATGAAGCAAGAAAAATATTCCTAAAATTAGCATCAGAAGCTGATGTCATAGTAGAAAATTTTACTCCAGGGGTCATGGGAAGATTCGGGTTAAGCTATGAAGAAGTGAAAAAAGTTAATAACAACATAGTCTACTGTTCAATATCTGGATTTGGACAAAC
>DDKW01000054.1:4683-5736 GCA_002339805.1 Dehalococcoidia bacterium UBA2588
GATGGGGATCCTCAAAAAATTGGCATAGCTGTAACCGACATCGGATCTGGTATGTGGGCAGCATATGCTGTAATGGCAGCCTTATATTACAGAGAACAACAGGGATCGGGCCAATATATTGATATATCTATGCTGGATTCACAAGTAGCATGGCTGACATACCAAGCAGGTACATACTTCGCAACTGGAGAATCACCCAAAAGACTAGGCGCAGCTCATCCTAATCTCGTCCCTTATCAAGGATTTATGTGCAAAGATAACAAATTTATAAACATAGCAGTAGGTTCTGAACGAATTTGGGAAAGATTTTGCAATGGTATTGGGCTGCCAGAGTTGAAGGATGATCCAGAATACGCAGTAAACGAAAAACGAGTGCAAAATCGATCAAAAATTATACCTTTCCTTCAACAACATTTCTTGCAAAGACCTCTCGACGAATGGGTCAAAGACCTGCAAGAACAAAGCGTACCATGCGGACCAATTAATGACTTAGAAGCCGTATTTAATGATCCCCAAGTACACGAGCGTGGAATGTATACCACAATGTCGCATCCTACCGCTGGGGAGATAAAACAAACAGGCCTCTCTATAAAATTTTCGGAAAGTCCTGGTGAACTAAAGTTAGCTCCTCCTATGCTGGGTGAGCATAATGAAGAAATATTATCTTCTATTGGTTACACTATTGAAGAAATACAAAAGTTTAAGGACGATTCAATAATTTAACACCGGGGGCTGATAATGTTAGGGGATCCAATTAAGAATGCCCAACAGTTCTTAAAAGATAACAAAATAGATGGCTGGTTGGTATACGACTACCTAAATTCAAATCCAGTTTTTAATAAACTGCTCTCCTCACACGGAAAAATTACACGGCCCGTATTTTTCCTGATCACCCCAACAGAGCTCCCCTACTTGATCACCCACCATGTAGACCTAGGTAGATTCAATGAAAAACATGTTCATCCCCTCCCTTACAACAATCGGAAAGAAATGCTCGCTCACCTCAGAGATGTTCTTATCAACACAAACCGTGTTGCTATGGAATACTCTCCA
>DDKW01000053.1 GCA_002339805.1 Dehalococcoidia bacterium UBA2588
TCAACACTTATCACCGTAGATGTTTGTGGCGCCAAAAGCAAAGAAGATGCACGGAAAGCGGCTAAAACAGTTGTCGCTTCTAATCTTGTTAAATCTGCTGTTTACGGAGCAGACCCTAACTGGGGCAGGATATTAATGGCACTTGGGATGAGTGACGTTGAGGTAAATGAACAATTAATAGATCTTTTTATTAATGGCGTGTGCATTATGGAATCTGGAAAATCGATTCCATATTTTAAAGATGCAGTTGTCGCCCTGATGCAAGAGTCAGAAGTAAATTTTAGACTTCAGCTTCATTTAGGTGAATTTGATGCAACAGCATGGGGTTGTGATTTGACAGAACAATACGTAATCATCAACAGCGCATACACCACCTAAACATTTACTTTTAAAAGACGTTTTTATAATGGAGCGATTGTGTCAGATATCGACCTGGTAGTTAAAATAGGTGGCAGTACATTGGGTAGCCATGACACTACTATCAAAGATTTAATAGAATTACAAAAACAAGGATATAAGATTGTTGTTGTCCATGGAGGAGGGAATGTTATATCTGAATGGATGGGTAAACAGAATTTATCACCCGTTTTTGTTGATGGTTTGCGTGTTACGGATAGGCCTAGTCTGGATATAGTGGTGGCGGTTCTTACAGGATTAATAAACAAAGAAATGGTTTCTTTGGTTAATCGTATGGGAGGTAAAAGTATAGGCATAAGTGGGGTTGACGGCCAGATTTTAGAAGCTAATATCCCTAATAAAGAGCTTGGGTATGTAGGTCAAGTCATAAAAGTAAATGATGACCCTTTGAAGACGATTTTAGATGCTGGTTACATGCCTATGGTCTCGCCAGTGGGCGTCCATGAAAATGACGGAACTGATAACTCAGGAATACCACTGAATATCAACGGGGATACTTCAGCAGGAGAGATAGCAAAAAAAATATCTCCTGAGAGGTTAGTTTTTTTGACCGATGTGCCTGGAATCATGGATAATAATGGTAGAGTGATTCCGCGGATGAATCTTACCATTGCTAAGAACTTGATCAGTTCAGGCGTGATTAAAGGAGGCATGATACCTAAGTTAGGTGCGTGTATAACTGCGCTTAATGATGTTAAATATGCTGATATCATTGATGGGAGAAAGCCAAATTCTTTGATGGATTGTGTGAAAGACAAAAGGATTGGTACACGTATATTAGGGCTAAGTAGTGGGATATAAGCAGTTAGTCACTATTCTGTAAAGTTATAAGGAATTTCAAGAGAGGTTACATGAACAATTCTGAGTGGATAGCAATTGAAAATAAGTATTATGCTCAAACTGTTAGGCGGCAGCCGGTGGTTATTGAGAAAGGGTTAGGAGCAAGAGTCTGGGATGCCGATGGAAAAGAATATTTGGACTTTGTAGCTGGCTGGGCTGTGGATAATTTAGGGCACTCTAACCCCGTTATATCTCAAGCTATAAGAGATCAAGCCGACACTTTGCTACAGACCTCAAATCAATTTTATACCATACCGCAGCTTAAACTAGCTGAATTGCTAATAGAGAACAGCGCATTAGATAAAGTGTTTTTTGGGAATAGCGGAGCAGAGGCTAATGAAGGGGCTATTAAATTAGCCAGAAGATACGGGATGCTCAATCGAGATGGGGCTTATGAGATCATTACAGCACTAAATTCGTTTCATGGGAGAACATTAGGTACGGTGGCTGCTACTGGGCAACCTCATTACCAAGCAAATTTCGCACCATTGCTGCCAGGGTTTGTTCATGTTGACTATAATGACGTGGATGCGATTATAAACGCAACTACTGATAAAACTGCAGCTATTATGCTTGAGCCGGTTCAAGGAGAAGGCGGAGTTATCATTCCTTCTGATGATTATCTTCCTAGAGTTCGGGAATGGTGTGATAAGAATAATATATTGTTAATACTTGATGAAGTGCAGACAGGAATTGGAAGATTAGGCAGTTTGTTTGGGTATCAGGAATATGGCATCGAGCCAGATGTGATGACTTTGGCTAAAGGATTAGGGTTCGGCTTGCCTATAGGAGCTTTTTTGTCTAAAGAATATTGTATGGCGTTAGTTCCTGGTGATCATGGTTCTACTTTCGGAGGTAACGCTTTGACCACTGCTGTAGCTTTTGCTGGTACGGATCATTTGATAAACAGTGGAGTTTTACAAAACGTTAAAGAAATGGAAATTTATTTTATGAACGCTTTGAGTCAGCTTAAAGAAAAATATGGATTCATAAATGAAATTAGGGGAAAAGGATTGTTAATAGCGATGGAATTTGATCAGGATATTTCGCCGCAAGTATTAACTGAATGCAATGCTGCAGGATTATTATTAAATGCTCCTCGACCTAATGCAATCAGATTTATGCCGCCTCTTAATATAACATCTGCTGATGTTGACGAATGTGTTGAAAAATTAGAATCAGTGTTGAATAAGATATAAGGAAATTATGACTAACAAAATTGTGCTAGCGTATAGCGGAGGGTTAGACACTTCAGTTGCTGTACCGTGGTTAAAAGAAAATTATGATGCTGAAATTATTACTGTAACAATAGATTTAGGCATGGTTGATCTGGACTCTATTAAACAAAGGGCAATAGAGGTGGGCGCTGACAAAGCTGTTACGATTGATGCTAAAGCACCTTTGGTTACCGATTATATTTGGCCTGCTTTAAAAGCAGGGGCTATATACGAAGAGGAATATCCTTTAGCCACAGCTTTAGGAAGGCCTTTAATCGCAAAATGCTTAGTGGATGTTGCTAAACAGGAAGGAGCGTATGCGATCGCTCACGGATGCACAGGCAAAGGAAACGACCAAGTCAGAATTGAAGTAAGTGCTGCTGCATTAATGCCTGAGATCAAATTAATAGCACCTATACGAGATTGGGGCATGAGCCGAGCTGATGAAATAGAATATGCTAATGAGCGCAATCTACCGATTAATGTCAAAGACAGTAGATTTTCAGTGGATGAAAATCTATGGGGTAGAAGCGCAGAGGCCGGAGAACTGGAAGATCCCGGACTTGAACCACCTGAAGAGGCGTTCACATGGACAACATCTCCAAATGAAGCACCGGATAGCAAAGAATATATTGAATTAGAATTTATCGAAGGTATTCCTGTGTCACTTAATAATATAAAAATGAATGGAATTGAACTCATCGTAGAGCTTAATAAAATCGCTGGCAATCATGGCATTGGAAGAATAGACCACGTGGAAAATCGTTTGGTGGGGATTAAATCTAGAGAAATATATGAATCTCCCGCAGGGATTGTATTGCACACAGCGCACAAATCTTTGGAAGATCTGACATTGAGTAGAGACCAAGCTAGATTCAAGCATAATGTTTCAAGGGAATATTCTGAAATTGTTTACAATGGACTTTGGTTCAGTAGGCATAGACTTAATTTGGATAGATATATAGATGACACTCAAAAATACGTGTCTGGCAAAATTCAAGTCTGTTTATATAAAGGTAAGTGCACTGTCACAGGAAGAGAATCTGATCAAGGGTTATATTCTAAGGCATTAGCCACTTATGATAGGGACGATGAATTCGACCATGCATCGGCCGAAGGGTTTATTAAGATTTTTGGGTTATCGCTCAGAACAGAAAATATAAATGAATAAGTAATGTAACTGTAAAAGGAGAAGGTACCACATGGGGATAGCCAGTAGAATGAATCTTTTAGGAACTGAGACTGCATTTGAGGTTCTTATGAAGGCAAGAAACTTGGAAGCACAAGGGAAAGAGATAGTTCATCTTGAAATTGGAGAGCCAGACTTTGACACTCCAAGCCATATTGTTGAAGCAGGAATGCAGGCCCTCAAAGACGGCTATACTCATTATGGACCGACCCCGGGGTTACCTCAATTGAGAGAAGCTATAAGTGAAAACAGCAGGAAAGTAAGAGGATTAGAGACGGATCCTAACAGTGTTGTTGTTACTCCTGGGGCGAAGCCAATTATGTTTTACGTAATTCTTGCTTTAGCAGAACCAGGAATGGAAGTGATATATCCAAATCCAGGTTTTCCTATTTATGAGTCTATGATTAGATTTTCAGGCGCGAAACCCGTGCCTATGCAATTATTAGAAGAGTCAGGATACCATCCGGACTTAAATGACTTAAAAAAGAAAATTAATGATAAAACTAGTTTAATAATTTTGAATTCTCCAGAGAATCCATGTGGTTCTGCATTATCTGCCGATGAATTGAAGTCTATAGCTGATATGGTCAGGCCATATCCTGATTTATACGTAATGGCTGATGAAATCTATAAAGATATATTGTATCAAGGAGATCATTCCAGTATAGCGTCGTTAGACGACATGCAAGATAGGACGATTATCTTAGATGGATTTTCTAAGAGTTATGCAATGACAGGATGGAGATTGGGTTATGGGATTATGCCTCTTGAATTGGTCCCCCATATTGTGAAATTAGCAGTTAACAGCGTATCTTGTGCGGCTTCATTTTCTCAGATGGCAGCTATCGCTGCGCTAGAAGGTTCACAAGAGGAAGTGATAGGAATGGCGCAAGAGTTTTCCGAACGGAAAAGTTTAATTGTGGAAGGTTTGCGAAGCATTAAAGGGGTTAGATGCCCTGAGCCTGAAGGTGCATTTTATGTTTTCCCAAACATTTCAGAGACCGGATTAACTAGCAACGAATTTGAAGATAGGGCATTAAATGAAGCTGGTGTCGCATTACTTGCTGGCTCTGCTTTCGGTGAATTTGGTGAAGGGTACGTGAGATTGTCTTATGCTAATTCTAAAGAAAATATAGAGATAGCGATTAATAACTTAGATAAATTTGTGAATTCTTTATAAACAAGATCAATAATTTAATAAAGAGTGTATATATAAATGGAATTTGGATTAACAGAATTTCAACAAATGATCAGGAACAGTTCAGATGAGTTCTTAAATCAGGAATGCTCAATGCAATTTGTGAGAGACATGGAAGAAGATGCCAATGGCTGCACTGACGAATTTTGGTCGCAAATCGTTGGTCAAGGATGGCCTGGCATAGGAATTCCTGAAGAATATGGAGGCACAGGTGGAGACTTCCTAGATTTAGGTGTTTTGATAGAGAATACAGGAAAGTACTTGATGCCAGGGCCATTGTTTTCCACAGTTGTTTTGGCAGGAATGACTATTTTAGATGCGGGCTCTGATTCACAAAAGTCAAATTGGTTGCCTAGTATTAGTGATGGCACTTTATTAGCAACAATGGCATTTGCTGAGAAGTCAGGCAGTTACGAATGGTCGGATGTGGAAACTAATGCAACTTTGTCTGAAGGGAATTACATATTGGACGGAACTAAGGTATTTGTTCCGTACGCCCAGACTGCAAAATTAATCATTATCCCCGCTCGTACTAGTGAGCATGGTATAACTCTTTTTGCTGTGGACTCTGACATGGATGGAGTTGATATACAGTCTATGGATCTTATGTCTTCGGATAAGAATAGTTCTGTCACATTAAATAATGTTTCCCTGGAAAAATCTCGAATTATAGGAGAAATAGATAATGGTGAAGTTTTTTACAACCGGGCATTTATACGCGGAGTGATAGCTAAGTGCTTACAAATGACTGGAAGCCTTTCATCTTGCTTGGATTTAACTTTAGATTATGTGAAACAAAGAAGCCAGTTTGGGAGATCTGTAGGAACTTTTCAGGCGATCCAGCATCATTGTTCAAATATGGCGATTGATCTAGAGGGGAGCCGTCATGTCGCCTATCAAGCGGCATGGGCATTAGCAAACGGGATTAATTCAGAGGGTTTTGCTCACATGGCGAAAGCATGGTTAAATGAAGCGACTCAAAGGATTAGCATGCTAGCTCACCAATCACACGGAGCAATTGGATTTACTCATGATTATGATTTGCAAATGCATACTAGATGGTTAAAATCACAAGAGTTACTTTATGGTAACAATCATTATCATAAAGAAAAATATTTCAATATAAGTAGAGGATAATTATGGCTGAATGCGTGTTTTGTAATATAGTTAGAGATATCACTAGTGACAGTGTCATTTACAAAGATGACAAAGTGATAGTTATAAAAGATATTAACCCCCAAGCAAAAGTCCATTTGTTAATTATCCCTGTAATGTGTCTTAAGTCGCTAGCATATATAGGGCCTGGGCAGATTCCTATTATGGGTCATTTATTTGTAGTAGCGGAAGAAATGGCTCGTAGAGAAGGAATAACTAATAGTGGATATAGGCTTGTAATGAACCAAGGAGATGATGCAGGACAACAGATAGCTCATTCACACTTACATTTGATTGGAGGGCAGCCACTTGCTGCTATGGGCTAAAATTCTGTGGACTCACTTGAGCACTTTATAGACGAAGCCATTAGTGATTTTCCTAATGGGATGAAATCCCATATCCATACTGTTGTGGATATAGCTCTAGAGCTATCAGAAATCCATGGGGCAAATACTAATGAAGTATATTTGAGTGCCAAAGGACATGATATTTGCAGGCTCACCCCTCCAGAAAAATTACTTGAGCTAGCGTATGATTTTGATTTACCTGTATGTGATATTGAAATAGAAATTCCAATGTTATTGCATGGTCCTGTGGGGGCTAAAATATTGTCTCAACATATGGAGCCTTTTAATGAATCTATTTATGAGGCTGTATTTTGGCACACTACGGGGAATTACGAGTTGAATGATGTAGGAAAAATTGTGTTTTTGGCAGATAAGTTGGATCCGGTTAAAAACACAAGATATCCGTATCAGCGCCTATTACATGATTTGGCATCTAAAAATCTCGGTAATGCAATGAAGGAATTTTTAGATAGAGAAATTATTTCGCTGGTGAATCAAGGGAAGCTAGTTCATCCTCAAATGTTAACTTCCAGAAATCTATTTTCCAAAAATTGAGTTATTTTGCTTGGTAATTAGGCGGGCGTTTCTCTATAAACGACTTAGTAGCTTCTTGAAAGTCTTCAGTGCCGTGTAAGTTTAATGGTTGTAGATATAAGTCTGCATTAATGGCCGGAATAATCCATTGATTTCGTGACAGCCGGACTCCAGACCTGGCTGCTAATGGGGGGGTATCTACAATCAAATTGGCTAATTTTTCAGCTTCAGCTAACACAAGTTTAAGTATTTGGTTATTGACTTGTTCTGGGTTCAAATCAGAGGAAATGACTTCTTGAGAATTTACTAGGCGGTTGATGAACCCTAAATCATAAAGACGTTTAGCGTACAGAGGTTCTCCGGTTATTAACATTTCAGTAATGACTTTGGAAGGCATGAAGGAATTCATTTTTGCCCATACGTGACCCCCCGGTAGGCCGCGCTTGGTTTCAGTGATTCCAAATTGAGCTTCTGTTGATGCCACTACAAGATCACTTTCTGCGGCGATAAGCATTCCTGCGCCCAGGGCATACCCGTGTACTGCTGTAATTACGGGTTTCCAGTTTACTGTTCTTCCTAGATAGCTTTCTGGGTTAGCTCCTTTAGTTCTGTTGGCTCTTTGTGCAGGAGTCATTTCATTGAACTTTTGCTTTATGTCAGCTCCAGCACAAAAACATCTTCCAGTTCCAGAGACAATCACTACCCATGCATTATCATCTAAATCGAACTCCAGAAGAGAGTCATGAAAATCTTGTTCGAATTGAAAATTCACTGCATTTAAAGACTTGGGTCGATTGAACGTTATATATCCTATTTTCCCGTTTCTAGTGTAAGACATAGTTTCATAATTACTCATAGAATACCTCAAATTTATTGGAAAACTACCATATATGCGAATTTTAACACCTTTATACGCAATATATGGGAAAACAGGCCAAACATGTATTGATATTTATTGCACCCTAGTAGACATAACGGGCATAGTATGCGCAAGAGTATTTTGGTGGTTGTATCTATCTCAATGATTAGAGGATAGATATATGAATTTTGTGGAGGTGTGAGGTATGACGACTTTTGACAATAGTGTAAAAGGATTTGAAGGCTCTCAGGAGTTTTTTCATTATGAAGATACGGGATGTGAAATATCTACATCTTGTCTGACTTGTCCTTTGCCTCAATGTAAATATGATGACCCTGTATGGTTCCAAAAATGTCAAAGGCTAGCGAAAGATCTGAAAGTTATTCGAGCTATGCAAAAAGAAGATCTGTCGGTAGAAGAAGCAGCACTAAAATTTGATGTGACAGTAAGGACAATTTTTAGAATCATGAGAAGATTTAAAGATTCTAATTTGGACGTTGACCCAAAAGAATTAGAGATTTTCGCAGCAACAGTTTAACCCCTGGGCAGTTCTAGGCCCCTACCGGCTATTATATTTCTTTGCACCTCTGAAGTGCCTGCTGCTATTTTGTGTGAAAAACTGATCATCCAGTTTTCTTGGATTCTGCCTAATAGTGGAGAGTAGGGATCATCTTTCTTTAAAGTGCCAACTGGACCTAGGATTTCCAGACAGGAATTTGTTACCTTCTGTAATGTTTCACTTCCAAAAACCTTACTGATTGATGCTTCTTTTGTGGGAATAAGTCCCTGCTCCTGCATATAAGCTACGTTATATGCCATAAGTCTGGCCACTTCACATTCCATATATCGTTGCGATAATAGGTCTTTTACCCAATGCAAATCGATTAATTTTGATCCGCCCGTTGAGATTGTCTCCTCTGCGTAGGATGTCATATCATCTAATAATCGCCTTCCTATCGCTGAGTAATCGATTCCGGAGCGTTCAAAGTCTAATAAGGTTACTGCTACATACCAACCTCGATTGACTTCTCCTACGACATTCCTAGCGGGAACTCTTACATTATCGAATATTACTTGGTTAAATTCGCTTCCTGCAGTCATATCCTTGATTGGACGGACTTCTATTCCGGGCGTTTTCATATCTACTAAAATAAAACTTATGCCTCGGTGTTTTGGTGCGTCTAGATCTGTCCGAGCTAAACACATAATCCAATCTGCCCTATGTGCTAGAGTAGTCCATATTTTAGAGCCGTTTATGACGTATTCATCTCCGTCTAGCACAGCTCTAGTGCTCAAAGATGCAAGATCTGAACCAGATTCTGGCTCACTATAACCTTGACACCATTGGACCTCTCCTCTAGCAACGGGAGGAAGGAATTGCTCTTTTTGTTCTTCGGAGCCATGGACCATAAGAGTTGGTGCGAACATACGTACGCCAAATATGTCTCTACCAGGGGCCCTAAGGTAGGCTAATTCTTCATTGTATATAGCAGTTCTTATGGGGGATACGTCTAATCCTCCGTATTCTTTCGGCCAGTGCATTGTTAGCCAGCCTTTGTCTGCTAATTTGCGCCTGAAATCTAGGGTTTTATCCCAGTCCCAATTTTCTGGCCATCTTCCTAAACCTTCCCAAGTGGCAGGCAATTCTTGGTCTACGAATTCTCTTAATTCGTTTCTAAATGTTAAGTCTTCATTTGTAAAATTGAAGTCCACTATTATTCCTTTTCGTGTTGTTAGTTCAGTGACCGACTGCGACGCATGTTACGGTTCTAACCACACCTTCAATAGTATGGATTTTTTCAGTTACTATCCCGCCAATTATAGCCATGTCGTCAGCTTCTATTGTTGCGATAATATCATAAGGACCAGTTACTACATCCACATTACTTATTCCGTTTAAGGAATGCAGTATATCGGCTACCTCTCGTGTTTTCCCCACTGCTGTTTCAATAAGGAGGTATGCTTTTGCTAACATCGTAAACCTCAAAATAATTTTATATTGTGATTATACACTGGATGTCTGTATTTGTTTCTTGACATATGAAAATTCCTTTTGCTACGATTTTCTAATGAATATCGATATTTTGCATTCATTTTATATTAAGGCGCCTTATTTTGAACGTTAAGCTTAAAGGAATCCCTCCAATGTTTGATAGATATGAGTCTAGGATTATAGAGGGATTGGGGTCCATAGTACCGTTTAAAAATAACATGGAACTGTTTGATATTCATTCTTATCATCTGGGATTTATAGATGTAGAAGGCTATAAGATTGACCCCGCTAAGAATATGGGGAAGTGCTTACGTCCTACTTTGTGTTTGTTTGCCTGTGATGCTTTAGGGGGTGACGTTAATGAATGCATTGATGCGGCGGTTTCACTGGAATTGATACATAATTTTTCATTGATTCATGATGATATTCAAGATAATGACATTGAGAGACGTCATAGAGAAACTGTTTGGCATCTATGGGGTATTTCTAAAGCTTTGGTTTCAGGTAATGCGTTACATACCCTGGGAGACATATCGAATTTTCAAGGCGAATTTTCAGATGAATACAGCATAGCTATATCAAAAGTGCTTACA
>DDKW01000013.1 GCA_002339805.1 Dehalococcoidia bacterium UBA2588
CCGATGGCTGATAGTATTACAAATCCTTTAACATAGAAATGCAGGGTACTGATCCTGCTTCTAAGATGATCAGGGACAAGAGATTGTATTAAAGCTCCATTAGTGGTTCTAAAGAAAGATTGTGCAAAAGCCATTATGAAAATCAATAGGAAAGCAGCGGGCATCCAATTAGAATAAGCAAATAATATTACTGATATAGAACTAAGAATTGTAGTCCCTAGGACAATATGACCTTTTTTAAATACATAGCCAAACGAAGATGTGATTAACGGTGAGAAAAATCCTCCAAGACCAGTAACTGCAAATAAGTAACCTCCAATTTCAGGCCCTTGGAGCAACACTTCAGCAGTGAATATAGGGAGAAGAAACCATACTGGATGTAAAAGTAATTCCGGTATTACAGTTAGTACTATTAGGTTTAGTAATGCTCTATCTACTTTCCACAGATATACTAATCCCTCTTTCAATCCACTAAATATACGAAGTTTTTCTTTAATAGCATTGCTGTTAGGACTCGATCCTTTGAATGGTATGAGGAAGAATATAGTTCCCATGTATAGCATAGCTTCTATTGCAAAATTCCAGCTAAATCCTAAATTTGCTATTAAGATCCCTCCCACAAAAGGAGTTATTAATCTGGTGCCGGTAATGGTGAACACATTAGTTGCCATTGCGTTCCCAATTAATTCTCGTGGCACTGTAGTAGCAATTAATGCATTGCGGATTGGCTGTGTGATGCACAAACAAGAGCCTGAAATAACAACGTACGCTATAACGTGCCACACTTCTACATAGTCAGTGGTATTCCAAAAGGCGAAAAACCATGCTACACAGGCCATAAATCCTTGCAGGCTCATGATCAAATATTTTCTATTTAATCGATCTCCTAGAACTCCACCTATAGGCCCTATGAGTAAACTGGGTAATAGATTGATTCCACCTACTAAGGCCACTAATAATCCGGTTGTAGCTAAATCAGCACTTAATGTTTGTACTAACCACCCAGCGGTGAATAATTGTAACCATTGAGCGCCATTTGAACATATATTTCCTAGGAATAAAAATCTGAAGCTACTTGAACTCCGCCAAGAATCGAAAGTTTGTATGTGGGCTAGTTTCAATCTGAGACCTTCGTAGTTTGTTTAAGGATACATGGAAACCAGGATCATAACACAATCCGGTTGATTATTTGCCTACTTAAACAAACTCAGAAAATTCAGTAGGATATCTTTGCCATTTGGTGTCATTATAGATTCTGGATGAAATTGGATACCTTCTGTTTGGTATTTAGTGTGCTTAAGCCCCATAATTAATCCATTTTCTGTCCAAGCTGTTACTTCTAAACAATCAGGGAGGCTTTCTTTTTCGACAATCAAAGAATGGTATCTGATAGCTTGAAATGGATTAGGCAGTCCTTGGAAAAGTCCAGTGTTGTTGTGATGGATCATTGATGTCTTTCCGTGTCGTATCTCATCGGCTTGAATCACTGTCCCTCCAAAGGATTCGCCTAGACATTGATGTCCTAAACATACGCCTAATACAGGTATCTTAGGGGCGAAATGCTGGATCGTTTTGTTAGATATTCCAGCTTCCGTTGGGCTACAGGGTCCTGGAGATATAATGATTCCATCAGGATTCAGGTTTGAGATTTCTTCGATAGATGTTTGATCATTCCGTAGAGTTAACACCTCTGTTCCTAATTCTCCAAAATATTGGTGTAGGTTGTAGGTGAAAGAATCGTAGTTATCTATCATTACTAACATGATGTTCCCTTGGGATGAATTTTCTTTATTATAACAAGTAACTAAGGCTTTTCTAGTAGTGCAATTAAATAACTAGTTATAATTGATTCACTTACAGGGATATTTCTATTGATAAAACACTTCAATTACTGCACACTATTATGATGATCAAGATACTTCGTATCATACGTAACTTTATTTTTGGGCTAAATTCTAGAAAGACTCCGGTACCACTTACTGCCGGCACAATTCACAGAATAAATATGTTTGATATGCTGTTAGGGTCTGTATCAGGTTTAACCGGTGATATAGTTGAGTGCGGGGTTGGTCATGGCAGATCATTATTAATGATTACATCTATATCCACACGATATGATGAAAGGACTATTTTTGCGTTTGATAGTTTTGAAGGATTTCCAGATGTATCCGAGTTGGATAGCGCGCACAATCCATCAGCAGTAAAAGGACATTATAAATCTGACTTAGAATCAGTTAAAATATTTTTAACGAACAGTGGATTACCTGTAGAGTACATACAGAACATTGTGTTTGTTACGGGGTTCTTCGAAAATACATTGAAAAACTTTGTTAAGCCAATTGTTTTCCTACATATTGATGCGGACTTAAGTACTAGTTATTCCACTGTATTGATGACATTATTTGATCAAGTGGTTGCTGGCGGAATTATATTATTTGACGAATATAATGAATCAAAATGGGCCCATACAAGTATCATTATCAATGAGTTTATGAAAGACAAGGATGTCCGCTGGGGTGTTTATAAGACGGATTTAATTGAAAAATATTATGTTATCAAGCAATGATGGGAATGTAGAATGAAAAGAAGTTTGGTAGAAGGTTTCCAGAATGTATTGATATTGATGAGGACGAAAGATTTTAGAGTTCTATGGTTCGCTGGAGGTATATACCACATAACCAGATGGATGGATCCTGTGGTAATGGGTCTAGTTATGTGGGAGCTAACAGGATCACCATCTCAAGTAGCAATATTACTTGCATTGAAATGGTCTCCTATGTTGCTGTTTGCTTCTATTTCAGGATATCTATCTATGGTTTTCAATAGAAAATTCCTGATGCTGATAACTCAAGGAGGCACGGTAGTTATCCTTGCGATCTTTTCCTTGTTGGCTTTATATGAACTGATTGTGCCTTGGCACTTGCAGCTGGGTGCATTTGCACTTGGCGTGTTCTATGTTTTGGATTTTCCTGCGAAACGTACTTCCATACATGATGTGTCAAAAAGTAATCGGTTATCCAATGCGATGTTCCTGGATATAATAAATCATGCATTAGGGAAAGGAGTTGGGCCTTTCTTAGCTGGGTTTACTATTCAGTTCTTGGGCCCTATGGGTGCTTTTTCATTATTACTAATATTTGCGAGTACGTCTTTTATCATTTTGACTTTTTATGGATTCAAACAAGAAAAAATCACGATACATGTATCCCAGATCGGTAGTACTTTATGGCAAGGATTTGTATCTGCGTTTACCAACAAAGTTGTTTTTGGGGCATTGTTAGCAAGTTTAGTATTTAATTGGTTCGTTTTCAGTTGTGAAGCACTTCTGCCTGTAGTTGCGGTTGATGATTTGCAGGTGAATGCATTTTGGGCAGGGATCTTGGTGTCAGCGTTCGGGACAGGGTGCTTGTTCGGAGGATTATCGATGTCATTCGTTGGTAATATAGAACTAAAAGGCAGGGTATTAGTGGCTGGATTCATCATACAAATGATTGGGTTTGTGTTATTTGGATGGTTAAATGTTTACCTATTGTGTTACCTGTTTTTGTTTATGGCTGGATTCGGGAATGCTTTGCTGAGTGCTATGTCCACTCCTATAGTAATGTTGAATGTGGAAGAAAAGGACAGACCGATGACATTGGGGGTAGTCGCACAATGCGTTGGGGCGGCAGCG
>DDKW01000018.1 GCA_002339805.1 Dehalococcoidia bacterium UBA2588
ACCTCATTAACCGTCTTTCCTGTTTTTATTTCTCTAAATCCAGGTTCAGGATTGTCTAATATGGTGGAACAAATGTTTAAGATTTTATCTGTATTGGATTCGATTTCTTGGTGGGCTGCGGCTTTTAAATCATCTGGAGTCATATCTCACCTGCTAATTGTGTAGATTGGGGATTATGACTCCACATTCTAACATAGCTTTAATAGGACATGAATTTTGATGTCGGCTTTGGTTTGAATGGAATTGAATCCAATATATAATTAACGCAATAATTAAAGCAGGTTTGAGTAACGCGTGAAAATTGTAATTGCTCCTCAAAATTTTAAAGGTAGTTTAACTGCCTACGATGCAGCATTAGCTATCCAAAAAGGAGTTCTAGAGACTTGCCCTGATGCAGAAACTATATTGATTCCGGTGGCTGACGGAGGGGATGGTACCCTTGATGCTCTCGTTACAGGAACAAATGGAACAATTCATGAATGTGCAGTCGTTGATCCTTTGGGCCGAAATATAAGAGCACAATGGGGCATTATGGGTGACGGCTACACCGCGGTAATAGAGATGGCTAAAGCATCAGGCCTAGTCTTATTGGACAGATCAGAAAGAAATCCGTTTGTAACTAGCACATATGGCACAGGGGAATTAATATTAGAAGCTATCGATAAAGGCTACAAAAACATTATTGTAGGCCTAGGAGGAAGTGCCACTAATGATGGAGGCATTGGAATGGCTCAATGTCTCGGTTATCAATTCTTAGATAACGAAGGTAATTCTTTGACAGCTACAGGCCAGTCGCTGTCAGAAATCAGAAGTATAGATGTGTCTAATGTGGATGATAGAATCTTTGGGGTACATTTCGTTGGAGCTTCAGATGTCACCAATTTGTTATGTGGAGAGGAGGGAGCAGCTGCTATTTTTGGTCCTCAAAAAGGAGCAACAGAACAAGATGTGCTCAGCCTAGACAAAGGATTGAAAAATTTGGCGGAAGTTATCTTAGAAGATCTAGATATCGATGTTTTTAAAATAATATCTGGCGGAGCTGCAGGAGGATTAGGGGCTGGAATTGTAGCGTTCCTCCGGGGTGATTTGGTGTCAGGTATTGACATGGTTGCTAGCACTTTAGGATTAGAACATAACATTGAAACATCAGATTTGATAATAACTGGCGAGGGGCAGACTGACCGTTCAAGTATTTTTGATAAAGGTCCTGTCGGCGTCGCTAAAATAGGTTCAAAATATGGTGTGCCTACAATCATTCTTACAGGATCTTTAGGGAAGGGCTACAGGCAAGTTTATAGGCATGGAGTTACTGCTGTATTCCCGATATCCGATAGGCCTATGAGATTCGAAGTGAGTTTGCAGAGGACTAGACAGTTGTTGCAATCGACATCTGAACGCATCATGCGACTACTGTTATTAGGAAAAAATATCAGTAATGCCTAGGCTACTACCCGTACTTTAACGAACTCTACTACTATTCCTGCTAATTCCAGAGCTCTTGCTGAGTCGGCGTCTTCAAAAGCCTCTGACGGAGTGCCGCCAGGTAAGAATTCTGGGTAGCGAGTCATTTCATAGTATTTGTCTAATTGACGAGCTTCGCTCTTTATGGTGTCAAAAAACATTTCAAACAGTTTGGCGTCTTCGCATAAGTCACTTAGTGAATGCCCCCAGACGTCTTCAGCTCCCCGGAAGTATAAGTATCCTTTGACTGCTTTTTCTGCCGCTTGTTGACTTAGGAAGCACGTTAAGTTGTGTTTGCCTCCTTCTCTGTTGTACTTCGCATCTTCAAGGTCGTGCTCAGCTTGTTGCACCCATCTGGTACCTTCGTTAATGTTCATCATCATAAATAACTCTCCCTTCGCTACACGCTTTCATTAAAGCGGGTAATTCGGTACTTAATTTAGGAAATTCTTCGGGGGTGTAGACTAAAGTTTCTACAGCAACATTTGCGTTTAAATGGTAGGTCCAAAAATCTTCTCTTCTCACAAAATGGGATCCTGGCATTCCGGAGCATACATCAATATCTTGTATTACTATGAGTTTTATGGGACTGTCCGGTGCATAATCTCCAGTCGTCATTGCGCCTGTAAGTATAACTTTTTTCACCCCCAAAGTAGGGAGTAGTTCCTCAATCTTCTTTAGTTCTTCTTCCAGCATTTGCTTTCGAAAATCGATGAATCCTATTCTCATTGGCATAATTTATTCACTCTCAACATTTAGATTTCTACCCCGTTAAATATACCCAGTGGTTCTTGACGCTGGTTTCTTGACACCAGTTTTGGATAGATTTGCATGTAGTGTTCAAATCCTAATATGGATTTTAGAACCTTTTCAGGCGCATTGCGATAAGGCCAGTTCGGTCCAGTCTGTGTCTTATGGCATAAAATGCTACGTATCTTTTGATCGAGGTAATCACTTACATCCTGGATAAAATCGATTTCCTCAGGAGGAGTACCGTGGGTTAATTGTTCTGTAGACGGTTCAGGCATTTCGACACCACTTGCTATCAATTGTTCATACCATTCTTTTCTGTATCCTAGCGGCCGAGCACAATATATTAATTTGCTCACTTCCCAAGGAGCAGTTGGGTGATATGGATCGGGTTCATAGGATTTTTTATTGCTGTAGTGGAAAGCATCTGTAGTTTGTTGTGATATGGCAATGTGATCTGGATGACCATATAACCCTGTAGGTTCAAATGTGAGTATGACATGAGGCTTAAAAGCGCGAATTTCTGTGACTAGTTGTGATCTTACTGTGTCAGGATTTGCATTAATGAATGCATCTGGATCTTTGTTAGCATCCCACCCAGCCATACCTGAGTCTTTGTAGCTTAAGATATTCAGGCGGTCTATACCTAGTACATGTGCGGATTCTCGTAATTCTGAACTTCTAACAGATCCCAAGGTATCTTTTGTTGCGATACCATCTTGTCTAATTTCTCCTAATTGACCTGATGTAGTAGTTATCAACGCAATTGATGCCCCTAAACTAGAATACATTGCTAATGTGCCTCCAACTGGAAATGCCTCGTCATCAGGGTGAGCGAAACAAGCTAGTAGTCGATAACCCGAAAAATCCTTTATGTTAGTAGTCGCGGCTTTCATAAACTGACTAGGATATACAACCTCGGGCTTCAATATCCCATATGCTTTCTACGAATTCTCCACGGATTCCTATGAATTCGTTCCATCTACTCACCATAGCGTCTTGCTGTGAAGGGATGAAGGCTAATTGATCTCCGACTTTTATTTTACTTCCGTCCGGGATAGATAGCGTGCTATTGGAAGTAGTCATATTTATGACTTGAATATCCTCATGTTGCTCTATGGTTGGCACACCTCTTAAAGAGCTTATGTGTTTTAATCCTATATTTATAATTGCTGATGAAGAGTCAGGTTTTGAAGTCACTGTGCCGATAACTTTGCATACTTGCTCAAATTCAGTCATGTATGCGTAATCAGTTTCCATAAGTAAGTAGCTTCCGCCTTGTATTTCCGTGACCCCGTCTATGTCGGCAGCAACGTCGTAGCTCCACGTTTCGCCAGTGGATATTATAGGCAGCGCATAACCTTCGGATTCTAAAAGATTTTTTGTTGTGATAACTTTATCTATGATTTTTTTTGCTTCTGTATGGCGTGTTTCTAAATCAGGCTCCCCTGAAATAGTCTGATGGCTCATTAATCCATTGAGGCTCACATTTTTTAGCTGTTTTAGGCCGTGCGCTAAATCCAATGCTTCATTGGGGTTTTGTACCCCACATCTCCCCATGCCTGTTTCAATTTCAATAATCAGTCCGATTTGGACGCCAAACGTGTTCGCTATTAAGTCTATACTTTTAGCGTTTTCAAGGTTGTCTATGGCGACATTGATTTCAGCTCGCTTTGCTAATGAGGTCATCCGAGATATTTTAAGAGAATCTACAATTTCACTTGTTATTAATACTGATTTAATTCCGTTATTCACCATCACTTCTGCTTCAGATACTTTTGAAGCACATACGCCGCCAACTGTTCCACCTGTATTGATTTGCATATGGGCTATGGCAGGAGTTTTGTGGTTCTTGGCGTGAGGTCTCATCTTTGAAGACCTAGTGGCATAGAAATTACTTACATAATTCATGTTTGCTTCTAATTTATCAAGTTCTATGATCAGACAAGGAGTGTCTAAATCATAGATGTGAGTCCCTATTTGAGGCTTGTTGTTCAATAGTTCTCCTTATATTAAGAAAATAGGCCTCGGCCAGTTATTTTTTTGTAACCAATGAAGGTGTCAGATTGTATGAAACGCATCATATCAAATTGATTTATGCATAATTCCATGGAATTTGGTAGTAGCCTGATTTTATGTTGAACTTCAATATTGTCGTATTGGTCTTCAGGAAATCGGATTGCTCCGTGTTCCGCGCTGAATTTTAAAGGTTCTAATACTTTAGAGTATTCATGTTCACTGTCGTGTATCACTGATGGTATGCCAAGATCAGGACCAAAAGTTTTGTGTCCTGAGTCTATTACAACATGTTGCTTGGTAGGTTTACTAATAATTTGAGACAAAATTGATGCAGATATTGATAATTCAGGAAAGTTATTGAGGCAATGCTTATCTGGAACGGGATAACAGCCCGCTATTAAATAATCAATCGGGTGGTCTGAGCTTAGATTCTTAATATAAGATTCTCCTACGGCATAGATCTCAGACTTAGGCCATTTTGAGTGAACAAGTTTTATTGTAGAGAAATAACCTTCCAATGATATGGTAGGTGATTCTTCAATCAATAAGCCTTTGTATTGAAGATTAGGGCTTGAATCGCACTGATTGATAATAGACAGTATGTTGCTATTTCCATGTTCTGATTGTGAAATTGGTTGCACAAGTATTCCTAGAGTCTGGTTTGTGGAGTAGCAACCTTGTTGAAGGTTAGCAACATGTTGGGTATCGCTTACAACTACATCCACCGAGTTTGTTTGGCTTAAAGTCCATAAGCGGTGTATTTGATTTTTAGAGATGGGGGTGGATTTAATTATAAGTTTTTCTACAGCAATATCGGATAGTTCTTCTGCTTCAGAAATAGAATTGGTACAAGCTTGATTAGCTGTATTACTGGCCTGGACTTGGTGTTTAAGAATCTCTCGTGAGCCATGGATAGATGAGTATGGGATGATTCTTAGGTTGGATGCCTTGGCTATGGAATTGAAGTTATTAATATTAGATATTAAAAAGTCGACGTCTATCAATAGCGCAGGAGTATCTAAGTCGTGGTATTTTATCCCGAGAGACTGAAAAATGATCTTTTCCATGTGGGTATTATAGATAAAAATACACCGTCGGTATAGTTTTGAGAGTCTGAGGAGTGTATTTTGTTTGACGACCCCAGGGTCTCCACTTATAGTTGTACCAATTAACAGGGTTATAGGAGTTAAAGATGAAAACGACTGCAGCAGTACTTTATGAAGTCAATAAGCCATTGGTGGTGGAACAACTTGATATTGATGAACCCAGGAGTGGCGAGGTGAGGGTCAAAATAGCATCCGCTGGAGTGTGTCACTCTGATTTCCATTGTATGAAAGGGGAATGGACCGTGCCGCTACCGATGGTATTAGGTCATGAAGCTGCAGGGGTAGTTGAATCTATAGGTGCTGGAGTTACTAATGTTGTTCCCGGTGACCATGTGATATTAAATTTCAGACCTAATTGTGGATGGTGTAGATTCTGCACAGTAGGTAGACCCGTATTATGTAACGGTGCTGATACAGATCGTTGGATGATGTTTGATGGTACCGCTAGGTTACATAAAAACGGAAAAGATGTTTTCCATTTTGCAAGAACAGCCTCATTTTCTGAGTATGCTGTGGTTGCCCATTCTGGTGTTGTGAAAGTTAGGAAAGATATGCCCTTAGATAAAGCTTGTTTGATCGGATGTTCGGTCATGACTGGAGTCGGGGCTGTAACTAACACTGCTAAGGTTAATCCGGGAGACAGCGTTGTAGTGATAGGCTGTGGCGGGATAGGCCTTAATGTAATACAAGGAGCGGTTCTGGCCGGTGCTGGTAAGATTATCGCGGTGGATCTTTTAGAAAATAAATTAGGTTACGCGCTGCAATTCGGAGCTACACATGTCATAAACGGCAGTAATGGTGATGCAATCGAAGAGATACATGATTTGACTGATGGAGGAGCTGACCATGCTTTCGAAGCTATAGGTAACCCAAAGACCATATTGCAGGCTTATCAAGCAACATGTTTGGGTGGAGTTACCACTATTGTGGGAATGGCTGCAGAAACAGATGAAGTGGCCATTAACTGTCTTTCATTGCCTAGAACAGAGAAGACAATCCAAGGAAGTTGGTATGGCGGGGCTAGGCCTTCAGTAGATTTGCCTAAAATGGTAGATCTATACATGGAAGGTAAACTAAAAGTGGATGAGCTAATCAGTCGAACTTATCCGTTCGAGGAGATTAACGAAGCATATGCGACTTTAGCGGCAGGAGAAGTTGCTCGTAGTATCTTATTATTCGATTAATAAATAATAATTATTACTGCAGTATTTGAGATCAAGCTGAGTGATACGCTATCGTCGCTTTAACACCTTGTGTCCATTTGTGTGTCAGTCTATCACGGTCATTAATGTGCATCTTTATGTCCGTATCAAATGAGCTGCTCCAGTTACCTGAAATAGCATCTACAGATGAGATTGTGTCATGCCCTAACCCGGACAGCATCGCCACCCCCAGAGCTGTACAGTCCATGATGGAGGGTTGTTGGATCTGTAACCGGGTAATATCTGCCAGAAACTGAAGAAACCAATGATTGCCCACCATGCCACCGTCTACCCTCATCACAGTTAAGTCCACTCCATCTTTTTCCATGGCAGTGATTAAATCATTGGTTTGATAAGCAACAGATTCAATTGCAGCCCGAACGATTTCATTTTTAGTGGTTTGCCTTGTTAACCCATATATTGCAGCCCGGGCGTTGGGTTGCCACCAAGGGGCGCCCAAACCTGTGAATGCAGGCACCATGTATACCCCGTGATCATTTGGTGTCACTGCGCAGATGGTCTCTATTTCTGAGTGGGTTTTTATGACTCCTAAATTATCTAATAGCCAGTCTGAAGTTGCGCCTGCCATAAAAATGGAACCTTCTAATCCATAGGCAATCGTATCTTTTAATTGATACCCGATTGTAGTTATAAGGTTATTTTCAGAGCGCAATATTTTGTCTCCAGTATTAACCAAAGCAAAACAACCTGTCCCGAATGTTGATTTCATTTGCCCTTCTTGGAAACAAGATTGTCCAACAAGCGCCGCTTGTTGGTCTCCTGCAACCCCGTAAATTGGTATTGATTCGCCCAATAAAGGTGTTGTTATATCCCCGAAATGGTCAGTGCATTTTTGGACTACCGGAAGTATGTTCTGCGGTATGTTATATATTTCTAGGAGATCTTGGTCCCACATTAATGTATGCAAATTGAACAAACTAGTTCTAGACGCGTTGGTTACGTCAGTTGCATGAACAGAACCACCGGTTAAATGCCAAATCAAGTATGTGTCGATGGTTCCAAATATTAACTTATTTTGTTTCGCTAAATTGCGAGCGTTAGGGACGTTGTCTAAAATCCATGAGATTTTGCTTGCAGAAAAATAGGGATCCAGCATTAAACCAGTTTTGGATTTGATAGTCTCCTCAAGGTTGTCTTGTTTTAAAGATTGTATCAACTCTGCAGTCCGTCGGTCTTGCCAAACAATTGCGTTGTAAATAGGAGAACCGGTTGTTTTATCCCATATAACAGTTGTTTCTCTTTGGTTAGTTATGCCCAGACTAGTAATTCGGATCCCTTTGTCAGTAACATACTGATATGCTTCTTTCATCACTGATAGAACGGATTCAAGAATTTCAGTTGGATTCTGTTCAACCCAACCATTTTCAGGATATATTTGATGCAGCGGGGCTCTAGATGTGGTGATTATTTGGCCTTCTTGTGTGAACACGATAGCTCTGGTGCTAGTGGTACCTTGGTCTATTGATAGTATGGCTTCCATATGAATTCTCTTATTTTTTCTTTCAAATTCTATTTGACCGTGTTAGGATACGGCGATTATAAAACAATGATAAACAACAAATTATGTTTTAGAAAACATAATACTTGTACATAGTAGAGTATTGAATTATGGATTATAACGCTGAAGCGCTTAAATTACACTCCATGCAACGTGGGAAGATAGAGATAGGAACTAAATTCGTAGTTAATAACGAAGACGATTTAGCCGTGGCTTATACACCGGGAGTTGCTGCGGTGAGTATGGCAATTGCTAATGATACTTCTAAATCGTTTGAAATGACGAATAGAGCTAATCAAGTTGCAATAGTTTCCGATGGTTCAGCAGTTTTAGGACTTGGAGACATAGGTCCTGAAGGAGCCATGCCTGTTATGGAAGGTAAAGCTCTGTTATTTAAAAAATTAGCTGGGGTAGATGCTTTCCCTCTATGTATAGGTACTAAAGACCCAGAAGAAATAACTAATTTCGTGAAAAATATTGTGCCTAGTTTTGCAGGCATTAACCTTGAAGATATAGCTGCCCCTGGTTGTTTTTACATTGAAGAACAACTGGCGAACATAGGAATTCCCGTTTTCCATGATGATCAGCATGG
>DDKW01000021.1 GCA_002339805.1 Dehalococcoidia bacterium UBA2588
GCATTTAATGCTGTTATATGCTCATGATGTATGTTACGAATTTTCATCTTAAAAGGGAGCAAATCATAGTTTAATGCCAGATATGAGTTTTATCACGAGCTAATGTTGCAAATGTATTTGACAATGAGACTCATTCTCATTTATAATATGAAAATATTAAGTTTGGGGGAATTTATATAGTATTGAAATAAAAAATTAGACGTCACGATAGGGTCCTGAAGCATCGTAGATTTGAATACGTAGAAATTCAGCCAAGTAGACAGGCCTTCAAAATTGTGAAACAGTGAAAGCCTGTTGATGATTAGAGTTGATTAGTTGTTATTCGCGGTTATTGCTAAAGCAGTCGCTGCAGTACACAGGCCTATCACCTCTAGGTTTGAAAGGTACTTGTGCATCTACACCGCATTCGGCGCAAGTAATGTCGAATAGCTCTCTTGGGCCACTAGATCGTTGTTCTGATCTTCTAGTGCTCCTGCAAGGCTGACATCGTTTTGGTTCATTTACGAACCCTCGTGAATTAAAGAACTCTTGCTCACCCACCGTGAATATGAAATCTGCTCCACAGTCTGAGCATTGTAATGTTTTATCTGACAGTGCCACCTGTCGACCTCCTTGGGTTGTTTGTAAGAGAATTTTGTAATTTCCCCTACTCCCTCTATTTGGTCATATTATATATCCCTTTGCATTATTTGCAACTTTTTGTTGCTATAACATTAATTTTTTGCGCATACGATTACGAAAAAAGAAATAAATGTTAAAAATAATGCTGATTCCAACTATGATTACTTCATTGGATCTGATAACCACTCGGAATTAGTTATTTAGATTATGGTACCCCAGGCAGGATTCGAACCTGCGACCTACTGCTTAGAAGGCAGTCACTCTATCCACTGAGTTACTGGGGCAACTCACAGGAGCAATATTATATCTGATTTTTTTTATGATGCATAACTCTGCAAACACTTGAATCAATTAGCATGGTATCCTTGTTGTGATGGAACTTCCCAGGAGAGACTTACATGATTAACTTTAAATCCATATTACTTGGGAGTGTTGTGACAATTGGTTTTGTCACACTGCTTTCCTGCTCTACCGAACCTCAGGTTTCATATGAATCTTTAACATGCCAAGATTTATCTGACCAGTGGGTGGGACATAAATGGAAAGATAATTTCAAACGAAAAAATGAAATATTAGCGATCAATGTCTCTCAAAGACTTGATAAAACAACTGGGAACATAGAAGGTATGGGCTGTGACTCAGTGGCAACACTGAAATATGGACTCACGAAACGAGAAATGAAGAATCATGAGGAAGAAATAATATTGCAAGCGTGGAAACAAACTGACGGTTCTGTAAAGCATGAGTTTGCATTTTGCTATCTCTGGCCTTGCGAAAAATTATTTAATGATCGGTAACGCAAAACTGTGATCCAAGAGGTCGAATTATGAACGAAAGACATACACGAGTATTAGTTGCCAAGCCTGGACTGGATGGACATGATCGAGGAGCTAAAGTTGTAGCGAGAGCTTTGCGAGATGCTGGGCTAGAAGTTATATATACAGGAATTAGACAAACCCCAGAAATGATTGTTAAAGCTGCGATACAGGAAGATGTACAAGTACTGGGTTTGAGCGTGCTGTCGGGAGCACATGTTGAAATGACTAGAGAAATATTAACGCTCTTGGCTAATCAACAAGTAGACGATATGTTGATTGTTTTAGGAGGCATAATCCCAGAACAGGATAGGTCCGTTTTGAAAGAGATGGGCGTATATGAGGTTTTTGGACCAGGAACCACTACGGAAGAGATTGTAAATTGCATTAAAGAAGCAGGCAAAACCGTCCTTTGATCACTTAAAAATTGATGATCTAGTAAAAACCACGCCAAGTGCATGTTAAGCCGTTAGTCAGATCACTTGACAATGCTATCTCAGGGAGTAATATTAGGCACGGAAAAAACTAATTTCGGATAAATAGGTTAACTACGCTCAGCGAAGTACAACTATAAAATTCATGCGATATAACGTTTCACAACTACTAATGAGTCCTACAGGGACTTCCTCTAATTTCCATACTGAAGAAGATATATTAATAGAAGATATATTGATTCTTAATGGGCTTACTACCGATATGCTGAAAATGCATGAAGGAATATGGGTAAACATAAATGGACGAGGTAAAATACGGGGCACCTGTAGTAGGTGTGTAAGCCAATTTGAATATATTGTAGAAATTAAAGGCGAACAGGAATATGTTTCTGTGTTGGACATAAATCAGTATGAGTCTACCCCGACTGTGGACGTGTTTCTGATTGACGAAAGACATGAGTTAGACGTTGAAGAATTGGTAAGACAATCTGCGATAGTAGGAAATGATGTGAAAGTATTATGTTCGGAGTCATGTAAGGGAATATGCGCGGAATGTGGCACGAGTCTAAATAGTAATAATTGTGAGTGTGTAGAACGGTCTACAGATCCTAGATGGGACGCTCTGATAAAATTAACCAAAGGCAAAATATAGAATAGGGATCAGTGAAATGGGAGCATTACCTAAAAAGAAAATAACCAGAGCTCGGCGAGGCAGAAGACTTAGTTCTTACCGCATGGCTAGAGTTAACAAAATTACATGTAATAGATGCCAAAATTCTAAACTGCCTCATGTTGCGTGTCAGCATTGCGGCTATTACAGAGGCAGACAAGTGATCGAAGTCTAGCCAATCACAATGGAATGTACTTATGATTGGTGAAGGATGGAGTGTATAAATGGAAACTGAAATGTTAGTTTCAACAGTTTTCCCTGGACAGGGATCACAAGTAGTAGGCATGGGTAAAGACCTTTGTGAGAATTTCAAACTTGCGAAAGAGGTTTTTGAAGAAGCGGACGATACTTTAGGATACAAATTGTCTGAACTTATGTTTAATGGGCCAGATAAAGATTTGGAAGATACCAGTTGCTCTCAGCCCGCTATTATGGCTGTGAGTGTTGCATGCTGGAGAGTTTTGAATGAATCCATAAAGGATATGCAATTAAAAGTTCAGTGTTCAGCAGGGCACAGCTTGGGTGAATATACATCTTTAGTTATATCCGGCGTTATTAACTATTCCGATGGTTTGAAATTGGTGCAAGAAAGAGGTCGGTTGATGCATGATGCTTCTATAGCGAGACCTGGGACCATGGCGGCTATTATTGGATTGAGTGAACAAGATGCAGATATTGTTTGTAAGCAAACAGGTGCTGAGATAGCAAATATCAATTCCAGTGATCAAATAGTTATTAGTGGAGACTTAGCATGTGTCACAGATGCGGTGAAAGTAGCCTCGGATATGGGAGCAAGGAAAGTGATTGAATTGCCAGTAAGTGGTGCTTTCCATTCTTCATTGATGGAGTATGCGAGCGAGGGTTTGTCTAAAGTTCTTGATGAAATAGAATTTTGTGACTCTGATGTACCTATTATTGCCAATTCTACAGGATTACCAATGAATAATGCTGATGAAATTAAACAAGAGTTATTGAATGGTCTGTGTAGTTGTGTGCAATGGAAAGACTCCATACAGTATATGGTTAATAGTGGGGTTAACAATTTTATAGAATTTGGACCTAGTAGAGTGCTTTCTAGCCTGATAAAGAGAATCAACAAAGAGGTTACCGTCGATTCAATATCAAGTGTTAAAACTTTAGAACAATTTGTGGATTCGCATTCTTAAGTTGGATTGAAGTTATGTTGATGACAAAAGCAAGTATCCCTGATAAGAAAAAAGCTAGAGAATTGACTTTGCAAAAATTATACGCAGAGGAATTTCTGAAAGATTCTTATAAAGGGCAACTTCCATCCGAAGACGAGACTACCAAAAATGATGTAGGCGAGCTTCTATCGAAAGATTTAACACGTTTGATACTTGAAAGCAAAAAAGATTTGGATGCAATCATAAACCGACATGTTGTTACTTGGCCAGTTGAAAAATTAGCGCATGTCGATAAGAATATTTTGAGAATCGCAGTGATGGAACTTAAGTATATTGACAGCGTGCCTACCAAGGTGGCAGTCAATGAAGCAGTTGAAATGGCAAAAAAATATGGCAGTGAAAATTCTTACAAATTTGTTAATGGAGTTTTAGGATCCATTATCGAAGAAATTATAGATTAAAATTTAATTCAAACAAAGAGGTGTATACATGGCAACTATTTATGACAGGATCAAAGAAATTGTAGTTGATAAACTTGGAGTAGACGAAGGAGAAGTATCTGAAACAGCTTCTTTTGTTGAAGACCTTAATGCTGACTCGCTGGATTTGGTAGAACTTATTATGGCTTTTGAAGAAGAATTCTCTACCGACAGTAGTCCGATCGAAATTTCAGATGAAGATGCTGCTAATATTTTGACCGTAGGAGATGCTGTAACGCATTTGAAAGCCGCTGGTATTGAGGATTAGTCAATTCCCATAGATGTTGAGCAAAAAATCAAAGCACGATCTGCTAAATAATTTATCGTTACAGGTTCTGGATTGTGTCAATTGTGAACTATCCCAATCTCGTACCTGTGCTGTACCTGGTATGGGATCGTCCGACTCACCAGTGATGTTTATTGGTGAAGCACCGGGATACCATGAAGATATATCTGGTTTTCCTTTTGTTGGATCGGCAGGAAAATTACTTACTGATTTGTTGAACGAGATTTCTATGTCTCGAGATTCTGTCTACATTACCAATATTGTGAAATGTAGGCCTCCGGAAAATCGGAACCCATATCTTTCGGAAATAAAACAATGTGAATCATATTTAAGTAGACAAATATCGATGATTGATCCGCTCTTAATTGTTCCTTTGGGTAAATTTGCTATGAATTATTTCATCCCGGGAGAACTTATAACTAGTGTTTCAGGTACTATCCAAGAGATAAATGATAGACATGTTTACCCATTGTTACATCCTGCCGCAGCTTTAAGAAAGACTGAATACAAAAATAGACTAAAAGAAGATTTTTTAAAAATTCCTTCTATTCTTGATAAGTTAACATCACGTCAGTATCTTACCGACTCCAATCCTTTATTTTGCTCGGAATTATCATGAATAATTCAGGATTGAGAATTATTCCATTTGGAGGTTTGGGAGAAATAGGGAAAAACATGATGGTTATAGAGGGACAAAATGATCTCGTTATGATTGACTGTGGTTTGCAATTCCCGGATGCTGATTTAAAAGGCGTAGACATGTTGGTTCCTGATGTGAGATATGTTATTGAGAGTAGCAAAAACGTCTCTATATTAATCACTCATGGGCATGAAGATCATATAGGAGCATTAAGATATTTAGAACCTTTGTTGGATTGTAAGATATATGCCCCAAAATTTGCTGCTTTGCTTCTCACCAGAGAAAATAAATTTAAGAACCCAATTAAGATAGTGGAAGAGCGCATAAGTTATAAAATCTCTGAAGAATTTCATGCAACTTGGTTTTCGATGAGTCATAGTATTCCTGATTCGATGGGCATAGTGTTAGATACATCATTGGGTAAGATAGTTCATACAGGAGATTTTAAATTAGATTTTGAAGACAAGAATTATCAAATTACAGATAAGTCATTCTTGGAAGATTTGAAAGATCAAAATGTGGCTCTACTTATGTCGGACTCTACTTACGCAGAAATTCCAGGTGTTACTCCTTCTGAGGACATTCTAGATGAACCCTTAACAAACATTATAAAAAATGCTCCAGGGAGGTGCATTTTTTCAACTTTTTCTTCTTTGATTCGTCGGATACAACGGATTATAGAAATTTCGGAACGCTATCAAAAAAAAGTATGCTTTGTTGGTAGTAGCATGCATAAATATACAGACATAGCATTTGCTAATGGATATTTGAAAGCAGCTACAGGTACGGTAGTAAACGCGAAATATTTGTCTACGCTCGATCCTGCGGATGTAGTTATAATTATGACTGGGAGTCAAGGAGAGCCTAGATCTGCTTTGGTTAGGCTATCGGTTAATGAATTGGATGGAATCAAATTAGATTCTAGAGACACGGTTGTTTTATCATCTGGTGTCATACCTGGGAATGAGAGAAAGGTATCAGGAGTGATTAACAAATTGGTTGGTAATTGTGCCGAAGTGATCTATCAACCATTAAATACAGTACATGTTCATGGTCACGCGGCTGCGGATGAGTTACGTTGGGTAATTGATACTGTTCAACCAAAGTATTTTGTTCCTGTACATGGTGAGCATAAACATTTAATCCAACATAGCAAACTGGCTAATAAATCAGGTTTAGGTGAAGACAGAGCCATCATAATGCGAGATGGTGATGTAGGAGTATTGGATTCTTTGGGTTTCAAATTAACGGATAAATTGGATTTGACTGACATTTGGGTGAAAGGTAGAAGACTCTATGATGCATGTGAAGTTCTTCAGAAAGAAAGACTTTCTGTATCTAATTCAGGTATATGTTTAATTAATTTGATGGTGAACAGGAAAGATGTTTTGACCTCAGAATGTTCTGAATTTGGGGTGGTACCTAACAGGAATAAAAAAGATTTCATATCAGACGTTCAGGCGGCCATATCAGATAATCAGAAGAAATTGCTCGATTTGACTGATGATCTGGCCGTTAATAAAGGACGAATTGATGAACTTATTCGCAATATTATTTATAAAATGTACCATGTTTATCCTAAAATTATCTGTAATGTTACTTTTTCGTAAAAATATGGCCCTAAATCGTAAGACTTGAGTAATTATTCTCTGTTAACATAATCATTATCAGGAAATGTGATTGGTTAGATAATATGTTAGGTTCATTGAATAATACAGTCTCTAATGTAAATAGATTAGTATCTGTTTTTAATATGCGTAAAATTGTCATTGGGATCATTGCGATTGCTCTAATGGCTGCCGGAATACTGTTTGTAACTCCAGTTCAAAACGTGTTTGTTAATACACTGGGGCTACTGTGGTTGTATGTGGGCGTATGGATTTTATCATTGGGCTTGGGCTTGAGACTTAGCCCAAGAACTGTTTGGAAATTTCGAAAAATATGGCTGTTCAGTTTAATGTTTTTTGGAGGATTGTACATATTAGCCTCCTTGTGGCAGTCGACTTATCATAATAACGAATCCTACATCACCTTTTTCGGGGGATGGATTATAAAAATGGGTATGATAGATCCGTTATTGCGTCTGGGTATTTTGTGTAGTATCGCATTGGGTTTGCCCCTAGTTGTGAATTGGAAAAAGATGTTTAGGGTCTATTGCACAACAGGTATAACCGGCGTGAAAATGGCAATAGATCTAGTTAAATTGCTTTTAGCAGCCTTAGTTAAATTGTCGGGATATACGGTTAGAATAGGCAGTAACTTATCACATAGAGTTAACACTAGACTTAAGCCATCATCGAACACGTTTGATGAGGTTACTACAGCACTTACACATAGCAACCAATTATCACGATCGATACCTCCGCAATCGAAAAAAAGTCCTGTCACTGCTCTGACCAAAAAGAATGCTAGAAAGCTTATAAATAAGACTGTTGCTCCGTCCACTTCGGCTATGATTGCTAAGAATGTAGTGGCAAATCAAAAGTCAGGATGGAATGCGCCTGATAGCAGCCTTTTAGCGCCACCCGAAGGGAAAACGACAACAATGGCTCCATTGGAAAAAATGAAAGAAGTGATCGAGCAAACATTGTTAGACCATGGAGTGCAAGTGCAGGTTAATGATATAAAAGCAGGTCCTAGAATAGTTCGATTTGGGTTAGTTCCTGGTTGGTCTCTTAAGTCTCCTGGAATGGATCCTAAAGAAAAAAATAGAGTTAAAGTACAGAGTATTGTTAGTCGAGAAAAAGACTTAGCATTGGCTCTTCAAACCCCTTATATTCGCATCGAAGCTCCTGTACCAGGTGAACCTATAATAGGGTTAGAAGTTCCTAATCCATCACCTGCTAAGGTGCCACTAAGTGCTGTTACGAATTCAGATGAGTTTATAAAAATGACACAAACGGGAGGATTGCCTATAGCTTTAGGGCAAGATACAGGTGGGCAACCGGTGTCTTTAGATTTATCAACGCTGCCACACCTTTTGATTGCTGGATCGACTGGTAGTGGAAAGAGTGTGTGTATTAATTCTTTAATTGCTTCTTTACTTTTGACCCAAGGTCCAGATAAATTGAGAATGTTGATGATAGACCCCAAGCGGGTAGAGTTGACTCCTTTTAATGGACTGCCACATTTAGTCAAACCAGTGATTGTCGATACAGATGAAGTATCAGGGGGGCTAAAAGGGTTGATGAGAGAAATGTTTCGAAGGTACAGATTGATGGAAGACGCTGGGAGTAGAAATATTGCTGCTTTTAACAAAAAAACTAGACCCCAAGAACAATTGCCGTATTTGGTATTGGTAGTGGACGAGCTCGCTGATCTTATGATGTCAGCATCAGGAGATGTTGAACATAATTTAGTTAGGCTTGCTCAATTGGGTAGGGCGACTGGAATTCACTTGGTTTTGGCAACTCAGCGACCCTCGGTACAAGTGGTAACGGGGTTATTGAAAGCTAACATACCTGGTAGAGTGGCGTTCGCGGTTGCTTCTAATGTAGATTCCAGAGTTATTCTTGACACTGTCGGTGCTGAAAAATTGCTGGGACAGGGAGACATGTTGCTTCTTAGTAATTCCTCCCCCAAACCCAAAAGAGTACAAGGGACATTGGTTAAAGATAGTGAAATTAATGCTATGGTCAAGTATTGGGCTAATCAGGATGGGCCTGAGTTATTACCTTTGCCCATGGACTTTTCAGATGATGATGATGAGGACACCATTGATGACAAAATCTTGGACGAGTCTAGGAAATTAGCCATTCGATACCCCAGCTTGAGCAGGTCTCATTTGGAACGACAACTCCGTATAGGTGCTACTAAAGCTGGTCGAATCATTAATATACTAGAAGAAGAGGGATTGGTTAATATGAGTTTCTGAGCCCTGATGTTCATGACTTATAATAGCCTATATGTTAATCGACCTGCATAACCATAGTTTTCCCAAATCTGATGATAGTGTGCTAAGCATAGATACATTATTAGATTTATATAAACAGACTCAAGTGGATGCCGTGTGCCTGACAGAACACGATACTTTCTGGACCACAGAAGAGACGAAAGTTCTGAGTGAACGACATGGATTGCTCGTTATCCCAGGTGTTGAAATTAATACTGACAACGGTCATGTTATCGTGTTTGGGCTTGAAGAATATATTTTTGGAATGCACAAAATAGATTTTTTAACTGATTGCGTTGAGAAAGTGGGAGGAGCAATGATTGCTGCGCATCCGTATCGTAGAAGATTTATGAAAGGAATGGATCAGACGCTGTTGGACCACAGAATTACTGAGGCACAGAGTGATCCTTTGTTTAAATACTGCGATGCCATTGAAGGTATGAATGGTAGGGGGACAATCGAAGAGAATGAGTTCTCTGTTAGTTTGGCCGAAACTTTAGGCTTGCCCATCACAGCCGGGAGTGATGCGCATAGTCCTTTGGATATTGGTAAATGTTGCACAGAAGTAGAGTCTGAAGTGGAATCTGTACACGATCTTATCGGCGTATTAAAACGAGGTGATGTTAAGCCTGTGATTCTAAGATCATTTTAAATTACTTGGTTCAGGAAAATATCTAGAGCGATCTTATCATCCATAGTACCGCTTTTGATATTGAGGTCAGTTTGCACTAGTTGCTCGAACATAAATAAAATTTTTTCGTTAGATGCTTGATTGCTTTGGGCTGTAATTTTATCGATTACATAATTTGAAGTTATTCCTAATTTATTTTTTAGTTCAGAATTAGGAAAGCCAGATCCGGATAAAGACTTCATTGTAGCAATTAACCTTAATTGTCGACCTATAAGTCGTAATATACTGCTGGTATCATGGCCGTCGCTGAGGAGGCCATTGATATTGTGATATGCGATTCCCCGTTTCTTTTCTATAATCGCATCTATAGTGCTGAATACATTGATGTCTTGGTTTGAATAGACTAATTCTTTAACTTCTAAGTCTGTTATTTGGTTGCCTTGTGTATAGAGACTGAGTTTTTCTAACTCATTATCAATGTTCCATAGATTAGTGCCTACGTGATTGCCAAGAGCTCCTATCCCAGCCGGACTTATAGATAATTGTTTATACGATGCACGCTCTTTTATCCATTGGTTCAGTTCTCTGTTATTTCGGGGTCCTTGTAACTTTTGTACTACTAAATGTTCTGAAGCATCTTTGGTAAGGTTGGGACTAATTTTGTCAGACTTTTCCTTTATTATAAGTAAAGTGGACTTAGGTAGGTTTTCAAGATGTTTAAGTATTGAAATGCCAAGAGTAGTGTTGCTCTTTATCACATCATCTAGAATTATCATCCTTATGGGGTCCATGAACGGTAATGCATTTATCACTTGTTGAAAGCTGGATATGTCGAAGTTGGACGAATCAAAATTTGTTGTGTTCCCTTCCAGAAGGTTCCCGGCTTCATAGTCAGACTCTATTCGCTTTGCTTCCTGATATACAAGAAAATCATTTCCGTAAATTAAGAAACTAGGCATATTAGTCTGCAGAGGAGTCAGATTCTACTAATTCTGTCAGGACACCGAACACCGATTTTGGATGTATGAATGCAATTGTACCGGATAGTCCTTCCCTAGGGTGTTGGTCGATAAGGTCTATGTTTAGTTCTTTTAATACTTCTAGTTTGTCAGAAATCGAATCGACGTTGAAAGCGAGATGATGCAACCCCTCACCTTTGTTTTTAAGAAACTTTCCTACTGGCGAATCTGGACTAGTAGGCTCCAATAGCTCAATGCGTGTTTCCCCTACAGCTATCAGTGTTGCTTTTACCTGCTGGTCGGTGATTACGGACACAATTGGTTTAGGTACTCCGAATACAGTTGTGAAGAATTCTATGCTCCGGTCAATATTTTTTACAGCAATCCCTACATGGTCTATGTTATTGATGTCACATTTACTTAACATAATCACTTGTCCTGAGTTTTATTGGTATTGTTGTAAGGTTTGCCTGGCTACTATCAATCTTTGAATTTCTGAAGTACCTTCGTAAATAGTTGTCACTCTAGCATCTCTAAAGATCCTTTCTATGTTTGTATCTTTAAAATAACCTGTTCCTCCATGGATTTGCAAAGATTTGTTTGTGACATCAATACACATTTCAGAAGCGACTAATTTGGCGATAGAAGCTTCGTTAGAAAATGACATCTTAGAGTCTTTTAGTGTGGCTGCATCCATTGTTACAATCCGGGCCGAATGGACCGCTGCAGCCATGTCAGCTATCATGAATTGGATAGCTTGATGTTGAGTTATGGACTTGCCGAAAGTTTTTCGAGTCTGAGCGTAATTGATAGCTAAATCTAGTGCTCCTTGTCCTATTCCAACACATTGTGCAGCTATAGATATTCTACTCGAATCTAGAATAGTCATGGCATTCTTGAATCCAGACCCCTCATCTCCTAACCGATTTTCCACCGGTACTTTTGCATTATTAAATATTACTTCAGAAGCTGTTGAAGATCGCATGCCAAGTTTCCCTTTGAGCGGACTGACGGTAATACCGTCAGTGTCAGTTTCCACGATAAATGCAGTAATACTTTTATAATCTGCTGATTTGTCTAGTTTTGCATAAACTATCATATAATCTGAGACATCGGCATTA
Organism: Dehalococcoidia bacterium UBA2588; assembly: GCA_002339805.1. Taxonomy (GTDB): domain Bacteria; phylum Chloroflexota; class Dehalococcoidia; order Lucifugimonadales; family UBA3495; genus UBA2588. The sequence continues at coordinate 11,694 of DDKW01000021.1, forward strand.
GTGATAAACATTTTACTGCCGTTCAATACATAATCGTCTCCGTCTCGAGTTGCTGTGGTGTTAATATTTGCTGCATCTGATCCCCCTCCTGGCTCTGTAAGTGCCCATGCCCCGATTGATTTGCCTGATGCCATTCGCTTTAAATATTTATGTTTTTGAGAAGGGTTGCCGAATTCATTTAAAGTGGCAGTACTTAATGATAAATGAGCGATTAAATTTACACTGGAAGAAGCGTCACCTCGGGCGACTTCTTCAATTGCGATGGCGGCCTGCCTGTAACCTGCCCCGCTACCTCCAAAATCAGAATCTACGGTTATGCCCGTGAGACCGATTTCAGCCATTTTGTTAAAGGATTCATGCCAGAATTCTTCAGTCTTATCAGCTTGTAAAGCGTTTGGGATTAACTCTTGCAAAGCGAAATTGCGTACAGTGCTTTGAAGCATTTTTTCTTCTTCGGTGAGTATCATGAGACCCTCCTATGTGCTGTGACCGTATTATATTTTCTAAAAAGCATTGTTAGAATCATATTCTCCAAATACTTCTCTTAATACAGAAGATATTTCTCCTGTGGTACAAAAATTTTCTGCACATTCAATTATAACTGGAATTAAGTTATCCGTGCCTTGCGCTGTCTGTTTTAATTTGTTCAAAGATTGCGTGACATTGCTTTTGTTGCGATTCGTTCTTAATTTTTGCAGTTTAAGAGTTTGAGATGCTTCTGCTGAACTATCGATTACTGTGGTGTCCACCCTCGAAGGGTTGGGGTCGTTGAATTCGTTGACTCCCACTACTATACGGTCTTTATTCTCTACTTCTGTTTGGTGTTTGTAAGCTGATTCCCCGATTTCATTGGCTTGAAAACCTGTTTCGATAGCTGCTACAGCTCCGCCGATAGAATCTATTTTTTGTATATATTCGAATGCGCCTTGTTCTATTTCTTGAGTAAGAGTTTCTATGTAATAAGAACCTCCGAGTGGATCTACTACGTCCGCTATACCTGATTCATGGGCGATTATTTGCTGAGTTCGTAGTGATAGTTGAACTGCATCTTCTGTAGGTAAACCTAATGCTTCATCTTTGGAATTGACATGCAGTGATTGGGTTCCTCCTAATATTGCTGATAGTGCCTGGATAGTGCATCTTACGACATTATTGTCAGGTTGTTGCGCGGTAAGGCTTACGCCTGCTGTTTGGGTATGGAACCTAAGTTTGAGCGATCTTTCATCTTTAGCCTTAAATCGATCTTTCATTATCTGCGCCCACAGTTTTCTTGCAGCTCTGAATTTAGCAACTTCTTCAAGTAGATTATTTTGTGCGACAAAGAAGAATGAAATTCTAGGGGCAAAATCGTCTATTTTGAGACCTGAATTGATTGCTTGATTGATGTATTCGATCGCATTTGCAAATGTAAATCCAAGTTCTTGAGTAGCACTAGCTCCAGCCTCACGCATGTGATATCCACTAATACTTATAGTGTTCCATTTGGGCAAGAATTGAGAGCAATAGGTGAATGAATCTACTACCAATCTCATGGATTCTTTTGGAGGAAATGAATAAGTACCTCTAGCTATATATTCTTTTAATATGTCATTTTGAATAGTCCCGCTGATCTCGCTAGGGCTAATTCCTTGTGATTTGGCGGTGGCGATATACATTGCTAGCATAATTGAAGCGGTGGCATTGATTGTCATAGAAGTACTGACCTGGTCCATCGGAATGCCATTGAAAAGTTCTTGCATGTCTAAAATACTGCAAATGGGAACACCTACTTTACCCACTTCTCCTTTTGCCAAAGAATCATCAGAGTCATAGCCGATTTGTGTTGGCAGGTCGAATGCAATTGACAGGCCTGTTTGCCCATTTTCAAGGAGGTATTTGAACCGTTCATTGGTTGCTTCTGGTGTTGAATATCCTGAGTACTGACGCATGGTCCACAAACGCCCTCGGTACATATTTGGCTGTATGCCTCGTGTGAAAGGATACTCTCCAGGTAGTGGGAGTCGTGCATCATCAATAGGATTTTCTTCTTCGCTATATACCGTATCAATGGGAAGCCCACTATCGGTCACGAAATCATTTTTCCTTTCTGAAAATTTATCAGTTAAAGGCTTGAGTATGTTTTGTTCCCATTGTTCTTTTTTTGAAGTCACTGGTCAGTTATGCGCTCCGGAATTAAAATAATACGTACTATTTGGGTCATTGTAACTTTAAAACGTTATTTTACTCAACGTGTGCTATAAAATTGATTGACACTATTTTATTCATGCAAATATAATTCCGACGGGTAAAATTATGCAGATGATGACAGGCTCTTCAAAAACCAAAGCAAAAAAAAACATTGTAGTAGTTGGTGGAGGCACAGGTAACCACACCACACTTACTGGACTTAGGCAAGAGAATTGTAATTTGACCGCTATTGTAACTATGACCGATAGTGGTGGTAGCTCTGGTCGATTAAGAGAAGAATTAGGCCATTTACCACCTGGAGATATTAGGCAATGTTTAATGGCTTTGGCGTCTGATGATTCTCGAGGAACACTCATGAAACAGCTTTTCGATTATAGATTTGTTTCAGGAGATGGGCTGACCGGTCATAATTTCGGGAACTTAATTTTAAGTGCTTTAACCGAGGTCACGGGAAACACTGTTACCTCAATAGAAGAAGCATCAAAATTACTAGGAGTTGAAGGTTCAGTCTTGCCAGTGACTTTGACCCGCAGCACGCTGGTAGCAAGGCTTGAAGATGGTAGTTTCGTTACAGGGGAATCCAGTATTGATCTAAGGCGAGATAATTTGAATGTAGCTATAGATTACATCGAATTGGAGCCTAAAGCGTATGTTTATCCTCCAGTGATAGACGCAATAAAAAAAGCTGATGTAATTGTATTGGGCCCTGGTGATATTTACACAAGCGTATTACCTAATCTTCTGGTAGATAGCGTGGCAGAGGCTATTAAAGAATCAAAAGCCCAGAAAATTCATGTTTGTAATTTGATGACTAAACCTGGTGAGTCGGATGGATTTAAAGCATCTACTTTTGCTAAACTGTTGGTGAATTACCTTGGTACGGAAGAAAAATTGGACTATTTGATAGTAAACAGCTCTCCATTCGAGGAAAAGATTCTCGAACGATATGCCAGTGAAGGGCAATATCCTGTAGAACTTGATGCTAGTGTATGTGAGAAATGGGTCAAAACCATTCTGACTGAGCCTATTTTGGGAGCTGGAGTTAAATTCAGGCATGATCCGTTTGCTTTGGCTAAATCAATAATGAGTATTGTGTAAATTTAAGTAAGCTTACAACTCTCATAAACTAGCATCTATATAACTGCTAAGAACTCCCTATTGTAGTAGAATCCTTTGTAAATGATTATGTTGAGTGAGATATGTGCGGAATAGCCGCCTATTTAGGTTCAGAACAAGCTTATCCCCTTTTAACCTCTGCTTTATCTAAGCTTGAATATAGAGGTTACGATTCTGCTGGAATCGCTTTAATTGATGGGAATGGTGATATTCATTTAAGCAAGACAATCAATAAAGTGGCTTCGTTATTAGAGAATGGACCTAAATCACTCATTGAATCAACTGTAGGTATTGCTCATACTAGGTGGGCAACGCATGGCGCTCCTACTCTTCCTAATGCGCATCCTCATGTGGATAGTGATATGAACATAGCAGTCGTTCACAATGGCATAATTGAGAACTTTGCTGAATTGAAAACACGGCTTGAAAAACAAGGATATGAATTTGCGTCTGATACAGATTCAGAAGTGATACCTCATTTAATTGCACAACAAATGAAGGAAGGACTTGATTTTGAAAGTGCATTTGCCAAGTTGAATAAACTTCTTCAAGGTTCTCAGGCTATTGTAGCCGTACAGGCTTCCAAAGAACCTATGATATGTGCCTTGCGGACTGGGTATGCAGGAGGATTAGCTGTGTTCCCTGACCACAATGGAGGGACAATAACCAGTGACCTATCAGCAATCTTGCCATTTCTGAAAGGCACAGATGTGGATGCAGGAGTGGTGTTTTTAGAACCTCATGAAATGGTAACTATTTCATCAAAAGGTATTAAGTATAAGGATGAAGGCGGAAATCCGATAAATAAAGAATTGGTAAAAATGTCTTTATCAGACAATGTTGTGGAAAAGAAAGGTTTTGACCATTACATGTTAAAAGAAATTATGGAACAGTCTGATAGCGTATTGGCTGCTACCAAAGACCTGATGGATTTTTCTTCGTTACAATTCAAAAGCACTAACTTGAGTGTATTAGATGGATATGGTTTTGACAGAGTTTTAATGATCGGATGTGGAACAAGTTTGAACGCTTGCTCTGTGGCCCAGACTTATTTCGAAGAATTGGCGAATCTACCTACTGAAATATATAGCTCTTCTGAATTTAGATACAAGAAAAAATTTGTGGACGATAAAACCTTAGTGATAGCTGTGGGACAATCCGGCGAAACAGCAGACACTTTATCCGCGATGTCAGAAATCAAAGCCCTTGGAGCTAGGTTGGTAACAGTTTGTAATACGCCAGGTAGTCAAGCAGATCAGTTAGCTGAAGAGTCGTATTTTATGAATTGTGGCGTGGAA
>DDKW01000001.1 GCA_002339805.1 Dehalococcoidia bacterium UBA2588
TTCAACAAACCACATATCAAACCAAATATGCCACCAAACAGCATTGATACTATGATCATCAATGGTATTGCTAATAAAGTGTCTCCAATCAAACTGCGGGCCACAAATACAGCCCCAATTGACCCAAGCATCATTTGTCCTTCAACTCCAATATTCCACATATTACATGAAAAGGTAACTATAAGAGCAAAAGCAGACAAAGACATGATGCTAGTGATTACCAAGACTCTACTTAAATTATCTAACCCCAAAATGGAGCCTTCCAAAATTGCAACAAAAGCACTCCACGGTGAAACTCCAAGTAACAAAAGAAAAATAGACGTCAAGAAAACAGCCAATGCAAATGCCATCAAGTTTTCCAGCACATCTCTTGAGTAAAATTTAGTCATACCCATTTACCAAGTTACCAGATATATTATTTATGATTTCAGATTTAGTGATCACATTTACAGAGCTTGCTGACACTATCTCTTCCCCATGAAAGCAAATCACATAATCCGCATGATCCCAGATTTCATCCACCTCATAGGAAGAAAATATTGTTAATAACCGATTGCTCTTATCAGTACTTAACTTATCCCAAATATAATCCGCCGATTGTATGTCTAATCCTCTCGTTGGATGCTCTAGCATCGCAACAGCAATATCATTCCTTAACATAGATAGCATTAATCGTTGCTGGTTACCTCCGGATAATTCGGCAGCTTTCGTATCAGGGGTCCCAATAATTCCATAATTTTGTATTAGATCCTCACACATTGCTCTAGTCTGAGCCCAATCTATCACACCATTATCAACGCTCAATGACAAAGCGTGATGGTCTAAAATGCTTAACTCCGGGAATAATCCCCTTTCCAATCTGTCAGTCGGCACATAGCCAAAATTAGACTTATCTATACGGTTGCCATCACTCATTAATGAAAAGTTTTTATTGAAGAACATGTTTCCCAAGAATCTATCTACTCCAGATCCTTGCAGTCCAACAACTCCTACCATCATGCTTTTTGTAAGCGATAGTTCAATCATATTCTCCTGCTGTTGGACTCTTGCAATAAGATCTTTCATCTCCACAATCGCATTTGATTGTGCCTTATCTTCTTCATACTTGCTCCCGAACATTAAATCCACCAAATAATTGGGGTCTTGAGGAAGCAGTAGCGTCTCTAATAATTTCCCTTTCCGCATCACACTTACACACGAAGAATATTCTAAGACATCTTCAAGTTTATGAGACACTAAAACTACAGTGCACCCTTCTAGCGTTAATTGCTTTAAAGCATCAAACACTTTCGTTTTTTGTTCTAGTGAGAATCCGCTGTTTGGTTCATCAAGTATAATTAACTGTGCTCCGTTAGACAGCAGTCTCATAAGTTCTACTTGTTGCCGCTCTCCGATAGATAATTGATGAATCTTTTTCTTAGGATCTATATTGAAACCATATTTAGAATTCAATGTCCCAAATTCCTGCCGTAGCAATTTAGTAGTATTTATTGATCTATTAAGACGATGACCTACCGAGAAACTTTGCATAACCGTAAGGTTTGCGAAGTCCATGGGATCTTGACCTAGTAATCCAATTCCTAATCTGATGGCATTTGAGGTAGAAAATCCTTCTATGCTTAAGTCATCCACAAGTATAGAACCAGAATCTGGGGTAACTTGCCCAGACAACATCTTCACTAGGGTGGATTTCCCGGCTCCATTTTCTCCTATGATTGCATGAATTGTCCCTGATTCAATACTAACCGACACACTATCATTAGCTAGCAGTTCTCCATATTTTTTTGTTATTGAATCAAATGTTATTTTCATTACAAACAAACAAATAGGCGACCGTATTAAATACAGATCGCCTATTCATTACAGAATTCCCTTTGAGTTAGTCTCCTGCATCACCTATGATCCCTTCTAATAAACCGGTTGTGTACCAGATTTGCTTTTCGGAGGCTTCCTGCCCCGCGGCCACAAACACAGAACCATCTTGATAATTTAATGGTCCTTCAAATAGATTGATATCTCCGTTGGCAAGACCCTTAATGAATTGATTATTCAAAGTGTCCCATTCTGAGTCACTTAGCGCATCACCTTTAGCGAATCCAATCATCGATGTATCAACATTATTGATATCTGACCAATCTGGGCCTAGCCATTCCCATGTTGCTGAAAAATTATCATTTGCAACAGCATTAATGACATTAAGGTAAGAAGGGCCCCAATTGAAATAAGGTACTCCTAAACATGCACCAGGTGCTTCTGCACACGCTCCATGATAATCATATGGTACCGCCCATACTTGTTCACCTGAATTATTCCGTTTACCAGCTTCCACTATCACTTGGGTAGTATCTATGCCGGAAATAACCACATCTGCTCCAGAATCATAAAAATCATTCGTCACAACTGTAGGATCCAAAGTTACCCCAGGAATATGAAACCAGAAACCAATCCATTTGACTTCAAAATTTAAATCTGAGATGTTTTTCCCTCTAGATTCTTCCCAACAATATTTAGCCCCTAAATAAGCGGAATTAGCTAGCCTTTTAGTTTCTGCATTTATCAATGGCCCTACAAAGCCTATGTTACCAGTTTCAGTTTTCAAAGCAGCTGCACAACCTGCCATCATTTTGCCATATTCCATTTTGCCCATAATATTACCTAAATTAGCCAATTCCGGATGATGAGCATCACCTTCTGACCATGCACTGTCTCCACTCGACCATATCATAGGGACTTCTGGATTTGCCGCTGCTGCTTCCAAAACACCATCTTTCATGTCTTCAGAAGTCGCAAAAATTAGTTCGGCTCCTTGTTCAACCATCTGATCTACAACTTGAGCAACAGTTATATCTGGAGAATCTGCAGGGTTAATAAAATCCATTACAATCATTTCAGAACCAGTTTTTTCTGCTGCGTAGGCACCACCATCATAATGAGCCTGTGACCAACCTCTATCATTTCTAGGACCCACTAATATCATTCCAAACTTAATAGGTTCAGATGCCATGGGTTCAACATTAGCAGAATCAGCTTCTCCACCAATATTACAAGCCAGCACAGTAGCAATTAGTGCCGATAAAGTAGCGCTGATAGCAATCAGCTTCATTTTTTTCAAGGAACTCACCATTACAAATCTCCATCATGAATTTCCAATTGATGATCAATCGGGTCAAAATATTGTCACATAAAAATGTTAATTTTGTATTTCGATTTGTCAGTGATTTGTAATTGGGATTGTGATTTTAATTTCCATTTTCTTTATACGCGCTTTTTGTTAGGATCTCCTGAAATAACTAGCAATACAACACTAATAAAAGAGCCAATCATAAATACCCAAAAAGCTCCTTGGTATTCATTAGTCAAATCATAAATAAATCCAGATATAACTGGTCCTATTGCTAAACCCATCACCAAAGTGACTCTGCTTATTCCATTAATAGTTCCTAATATCTCCCGACCGAACACGTTGTTCCATAAAACAGGGATCAAGGGATGTACAGTAATCAATGAGAATCCCCAAACTGAGACGAAAATAAATGTCTCTAGCATTGAATCGGCTCTCACCAATATAATCAAACTAATAGTCGCTACACCACAACCCATTATCATTAAATACTTAACATTAAAACGATCAGCTAATAAGCCCGCGATAGTTATACCAATAGCTCCAGAAATTGCGAACACAGAAACAGTAGAACCTATGACAACGGCAGATACACCTTGTTCAGCTAAGTGAGCAGCAAAATGTAACGTTATCCCAGGTCCTGCAGCGCCAACCATAAATAGAGCAACAAACACACACCAAAAAAATCTCGTTCCTAATACTTCTCTGACAGTCCAAGGCCGCTTATCATCAAAATTGTCTATTGGTTTCATATCCGGAGAGGCGCCATCAATAATTAACCCCATAGATTCCGGGGTTTTACGTATGAACAAAAATGCTGGGACTATACCAAATACGATAGGGAATAATGCCAGAGTAATCCACGCTATTCTCCAGCCCAGTTCTCCAATGATTACTTGATACACGGGACCACTTATCGCAGCAGCTATAGCACCCGTCAGCATGATCAGTGAAGTAGCTTTACCTTTATATTTGGAGAACCATTTCCCAACAGTGGGATATGTAGCGCTGTTAATTACTCCTTGATCCATAGTACGTATGATTGTATAAGTTATAAAAAATGCGGCTATAGTCTGTAACAAAGACATATACAAGCAAGACAAAGCTAAAATAATAGCTGCTATAGGCAAAATATATCGTGCGCCGTACACATCAACTAATTTCCCTATGAACGGGCTGAGAATTGCCCCAAAAACGCTGCCCAGACTTGCAGGAACAGATATTACTGTACGAGACCAACCAAATTCTTGTACCATCGGCATCACAAATAAACTTAATAATGTTATCGATGCACAATGGTTACCCAATTCACTACAGCACGCAGCGAACGAAACGTACCAGCCATGATAAATTTTTTTAAAATTGGGTAGACGTAAATTAAGCATACAGTTAGATAGACTAACACGGTTCTGTATAAATTACTTAAGAATCATATATTTAAATACTCGGGAATATAGAAAATCCGCAAAATGGAGTATATATTAGTTTCTGAAAATGGGGATGTTCGAAAAATACCTAACTATATGGATAGGATTAAGTATATTAACTGGGTGGTTGCTAGGGCTATTCATTCCATCTTTCTTTATAACGATTTCTCAACTTACTCTATTTAATACCAATATTATTATTGCAATACTAATATGGCTGATGATTTACCCAATGATGTGTCAAATAGAAATTACTGGGTTGAGCAAAGTCTTTGCAAAACCCAAGGGGCTTATCCTCACATTAATAATCAATTGGGGAATCAAGCCATTTAGCATGGCCTTAATCGCGTGGCTCTTCCTAAAAATCATATTCGGAAATTTCCTGGAACCTGATTTAGCCAATGAGTATATTGCGGGAATGATATTACTTGGTGTAGCGCCATGCACCGCTATGGTATTCGTATGGAGCTCTTTAACTAGAGGGGATCCAAACTACACACTGGTGCAAGTATCTATCAATGACCTTATTATGATTGTTGCTTTCGCACCACTAGCCGGCCTCTTACTTGAAATGAGTAATATAGCCGTACCTTGGAGTATTCTGATCACTTCTGTAGTACTTTACATACTTATACCTTTAGTTGCCGGGGTGATCACACGAAAGATTCTCATCGCCACTGATGACAGGAAGCTCACAAAATTAATCCAATTATCCAAGCCCTTATCTATCATTGGTTTATTATTGACGGTGATAATTTTGTTCGGGCTACAGTCTGACACAATCAGCACTCAACTCCGAGATATCCTTCTGATATCCATACCTCTGGCGATTCAAACCTTATCAATCTTTATTCTTGGTTACATAGCAGCATATTTGATCAAACTGCCTCATAACATCGCAGGTCCAGCTTGTCTGATAGGAACCTCCAATTTCTTCGAGTTAGCAGTCGCTGTAGCAATTACACTCTTTGGTATAAATTCAGGTGCCTCATTAGCGACTGTAGTTGGGGTACTTATAGAGGTGCCGATAATGCTTATACTGGTCTGGGTGGTTAATCGTACGGTCAAGTGGTTCCCCGGATAGTCTAACAAGTTAAATATCAAAGCAAACTTGCTTTCTTCACTAAAGTCAACATAAGCCTTTGACTGGAATTTCAACTCCGCAACCAGTTAAACCAATGAAAAACATCCAAAAACAATATTGGAGTTTATTTTTCATCATTAGTCATCCAAGTTACATGCGCAATGAACGTTGCCAGAGCATTTTCCGTACAATTCAAATGAATGATCCACTATAGTTATATTGTACTTCTGGCTTAATTGTTCACGTAATTTGCTTATCGATTCCTCAAGGCTATCATCCATTTCAATATCGATAACTGTTTCGCAAGATTCACAATATAAATGATGATGATGTCCGCCTTCCGATTTAATTTCAATCCATATATTTTGATCGGGAGATGTAAAAGTGTCCAAAATCCCTGCAGTCGAGAGGTCATTAACTACTCTGTACAATGTAGACAAAGCGAACTTATCACTATGGTTTTGATACAGTTGTTGCACAGAAATAGGAGCATTTATTCCTCCTAGAATATCTAATAACAACACTCTAGGTTTAGTAGCAGCTATTCCCTTTGTTTTGAGTGTCATTCTAAGCTCAGAACGATCCATACAAACCCACCTTTTATTAAATCTTTCAAAGTCACAAACATATCTTATCACGACCATCCTACTGACTAAAATAAGTTTGACAATGGGACTCATTCCCATTTATACTAACTGGAGATTATTATTGGAGACTTTTTGAGCAATGCATCACCTAATTAAAACTTTTAAATACTTAACACTATGTGTGGTATTGGCAGGATTGGCAGTCGCATGTCAACAATCTTCGCCCGTAAGCGAAGCCCCAGTCAGCGACCCTAATCCACCCGTACAAACCACACAAAATCTAAACGTATCAGCAACGATTTTCCCTGTATATGACATATCAAAGCAGATCATTGGGGACAAAGGAACCGTAGAACTGATTATGGCTCCAGGAAATTCTCCTCATACATTCGAGGCGCGCCCTTCAGATATACTTAAACTTAATGACGCAGACGTAATCTTCGCTATAGGACAAGAATTAGACAACTGGATAATAGCTATGGCCAAAGAAACGTCGGCGGAAGTTATTACAGT
>DDKW01000048.1 GCA_002339805.1 Dehalococcoidia bacterium UBA2588
CCTTCTCCTAATGTAATGAGCGGAGTAGCGTCATTAATAGGCAGGTAGTCTTTATAAGTTTGTAAAACACCTGATTTCATATCAATCTTCAATTCTCAAAATGGTGTTGATTGTTCTTACAACTGGTAACATTTTTATTTGTTTTAGGGCATTCTGTAGATCTTCTTCTGATGCCCTATAAGTTGTGATTATCAGCTCTGCCACCTCAGTTGATTGCGTGCCGTCTTTTTGAATTACTGATGCGATACTTATATTTAATTCACCTAATATCGTAGATATTTTAGCTAGAACCCCCGGCTCATTAGTAACGCTTATCCGGATGTAATATTTGGTTATTAGAGACTTGATATCTTTTAGAGCCGGACCATTAGTAGATCGTGATGCAGTGGATTCGTTATTGGCTTTAATGCTTAATAGATCTCCAATGATTGCACTTGTTGTGGCGTCTTGTCCTGCACCTTGACCGTGAAGGACTATTTTACCTGATAGATTCCCGTCTATCTCAATTGCATTATAAACTTGGTCTACTTTGGATAGCATCTCTGAAGTTGGAATCAAAGATGGATGGACTCTTATCATTAATTGGTCATCAGAAACTTCGCAAATCCCAAGATGTTTAATCGCATATCCAAGTTCGGCTGCCATTGAGAAATCCTGAGGCTCTAACTGTGTGATGCCTTCTTTATATACATCTTCTGGTTTGATATCTACCCCGAAGGCTAGAGTGGCCAAAATACATATTTTGTAGAGTGCGTCTGTACCTTCGATGTCATTTGCGGGATCTGATTCTGCATAACCTAAATCTTGTGCTTCTCGTAGAGCGTCTTGGAATTTCGCATTGGAAGATGCCATTTGGCTGACTATATAATTAGATGTTCCATTGATAATTCCGCGTATAGATTTAATTTTGTTACCGGATAATTGTGTTCTGAGACTAGAAATGACAGGTATTGCCGCCGCGGTGCTAGCTTCATATAGAAGTTGGGCCCCAGAACTTTGAGCTATTGTCCTTAATTCAGGACCGAACTTTGCGATGAGTTCTTTGTTAGCTGTCACGACTGATGTTCCATTTTGTAGTGCGGATTTAACAGCAGTGTATGCCGTTCCTGTTCCCCCAATTACTTCAATAACGGTATTTATATTATCGTCGTTTAGAACATCCTCTAGTGAATTGGTTATTATATCTTGAGGTATAAATGAATCTCTCTGCTTATTTAGATCATTTACCAGGATGTGTTTAAGAATGAAAGGTTTTCCGTAGACAGATTGCAGGTAGTTGCTATCTTGGATCAGTACTTTGGCAACCCCTGTACCGACTACGCCTAGACCTAAAAGGGCAACATTAACTTCACTCACAGAGTTTGTCACGATTATTATCCTCTTAATTGTTTGTGCGAGGTGCTGTTAGCTTCACTTGATCAGTGACCCAAGCGTATTTATCACTATTAAAGTTTATTTTAACCCACCCGTCTTCTGATCCGGTTTGCAGTTGAGTTGTCTGCCAAGCTTGGACTGCTTCCATCGCTAGTTTGTATTTTACAGGGTCTTCAACGTCTTTGGACTCATTGTAGGACATAACTTTGACTATAAAAACACCAGAATCGTGAATTATCGGGTTGCTAACAGTGCCTGGGTCTGGGAGTTCTCCATCTGCTGGATATAGGAAATCATTGAATTCAGGGAACGCTTTTTCTGGGACCCACCCAAAATATCCATCAGATTGGTTGAGTTCTGCTGAGATTGATTCGAAACCTTCTGATTCTATCCGGCCACGAAGTTCCTCCGGGGGAGTTCCGCTATATCGATCGAGTACTATCAATGAGATTTCAGTTTGTGCTTGAGGGGATTCTACTGTTGCAAAGAAGCTTAGTGTTAATTTACGCTCCCTTAGAACTTCTCCTAGCATAGATTCGTATTCATCCTTTGTAAGGTTAGTTGCAGTCAAGAATGAACTATAGTTTGATTGAAACTCTTGCTCTAACTGATTTGATCCCGTCTCTTGTCCCGGTTGGGTTTCTGGATAGAATTGATTTTTGAGCTCTTCTTCTATTTCCGATGGGGATATAGATATTCCTAGCCCGGGCGCTGCTTGTTTTAGGATTTCTACATGAATCAATTCTTGAAGAAATTCAAAAGGGGTTGAACTCAAATCCATCATGTAGTCTTGTTGGTATCGATTAAGGCCTTGCAGTACTCGGATTCGCTGGACAAGGTCACCCATTGTAAATGTGACCCCTCTAACTTCTCCTGCTACGACTCTAGGAGGAGAATAGAACTCTCGGAAGTAGCCAATAAGGACAATAAGAACTATGATTCCAATCAAGGTGCCACCAATTATATAGGCGACCTTCTGTTTCTTGAGTTCTACAGATAGACGGTCTCTAGGGTTACTTGGTTCAGATCCAGAGTTGGAAATGTTTCTGGATCGGTTATTATTGTCGTTTTGTTGCACCATATTTATCAGCCATATCGAAATGATTTGTCAGTTTTTGATTGGAATATTAAGAGTATTATCTTTGGCTGGTAAACCTGAAGGACTGGCCAGGTATATATGGTATTAAAGCTAGGTGGCGAGCTTTTTTGACCGCTGCGGCTAAAAGTCTTTGATGCTTAGCACACACCCCGGTTTTTCTAGGTGGCTCTATTTTCGCTCGTTCAGAAATGTATCTTCGTAGTTTATCAACGTCCTTGTAGTCTATGAATTCGGCATGTTCCACACAGAAACTGCAAATACGTCTCCTAGGGAAGTAACGACCTCTTGGGCCTCTTGGACCTCCGGCATTTCGATTTTGCGGTCGGTAATTATTATCACGAGAGTTATTATCTGGCCTTGTGGCAGGTGTCGTTGGCGTGGCTTGTGTAGTCATAAAAAGTTCTCCTATATGTTTCCTTCGTTAAAAAGGAAGGTCATCCTCGTCATATTCAGTATTATCCATGGGTGGGGAATTATTAAAGTCTGTGTTTGGAGTTCCAGTGTCTGCCATCCCTTCTCCTTGTCTACTGTTTAAGAAATGAACATTTTCTGCTTGCACATCTAATGAAACTCTTGTTTGGCCATCCTGAGTCTGGTAAGTTCTACTAGATAGTCTTCCCTCTACATACACTTGTCGCCCTCTTGCGAGGTATTGGTTGCAGATTTCAGATAATCTGCCCCAGGCGTTGACGTTAAACCATTCTGTCTCTTCTCTGCTCTCTCCGTTGGATGTTGTGTACTTATATGTACTGGCAACAGAGAAGGATGTTACGCTTGCCCCATTTGGAGTGTAACGCATTTCTGGATCCCTTCCTAAGTTTCCTATCAGTATTACTTTATGCATTATATGGCTACTCTTCTTCAGCGTTAGGAGCTTCAGTTGTTTCTTCAGCAGCAGCGACAGGAGCTTCAGTTGTTTCTTCAGCAGCAGCGGCAGG
>DDKW01000008.1 GCA_002339805.1 Dehalococcoidia bacterium UBA2588
ATCTACCACTAATAGAATGATTTTATTATCATTCTGTATTACCGTTTCGCGTATGTACTCTGCATCGATCATTTACAGGTCCTATAACTATGATTTGTCCGGAAGTGCCTCGATACCTGGTAGAGGCTTTCCTGACAGGAAGTCTAAGGAGGCTCCTCCTCCAGTTGAAACGTGGGTAATGTGGGATGAGATGCCGAGTTCTTCTACTGCCTCAGCAGTAGAGCCTCCTCCTACCACACTTATCAATTTCGTGTTGTTAGCGATTGATTCCGCAATATGTCTGGTGCCAGCTTGGAATTCTTCGAACTCGAAAACTCCCATTGGTCCATTCCATAATAGAGTATTTGATTGATCAATTATGGATGAATATTTAAGGGAAGTTTGAGGCCCTATGTCCATTATGTGTGAAGAAGGTGGAATTTCACTCAGCTTTACTATCGAGCTGGGAGACGAGCTTGAGAATTCGTTTGTAATGACTAGATCTGTAGGGAGTAGGATGGTAACCCCTGACTTCGATGTGATTTCAAGCAGGTTAGAGGCATATGCTAATGAATCGGGTTCATAGAATGACTCTCCGATTTCGAATCCCATTGCCTTTAAGAATGTGTTGGCCATACCGCCACCAATTAACAAGTTGTTAATCTGAGGCAGTAAATTATCAATTACTTGAATTTTGTCGCTTACCTTTGCGCCTCCCATAAGTACGGTATACGGAGGCTTAGGAGACTTCATAACATTAGACAAATTTTCAATTTCTTTTTCCAAAAGTAAACCCATATACGATTCCAGGTGGTTAGTAATTTGCACCGTGGAAGCGTGGGCTCTGTGGCAGACTGCAAATGCATCCATTACAAAAATATCGCCCAGCTGAGACAGAGACTCTGCGAATTGGTCATCATTTGATTCTTCTCCAGGTTCAAACCTAAGATTTTCCAATAGGAATATTGTGCCTTTAGGAGCTGAGTCGATTTCTTGGCGAATATTATCTCCAATCACAGATGATAGGCAAATGACTTCTTGTCCCAGTAAATCTGCAAGCAGGTCTCCTATCGGTTTTAGCCTCAAAGATTCGTCTATCTTTCCTTTGGGTCTTCCTGCATGGGAACAAAGCACCACTATGCATTGATGGCTTATTAAAGATTTTATCGTAGGGAGCGATTCCACTAATCTATGCTGGTATTTTTTGAGTTCGCTAGGGCCTAGTTCTAAAGGAAGATTAAAGTCTACCCGTAATAACACTTTAGTACGGGGCTCAATTTCTATATCACTTATGCTAATTTTCATCAGATACGCTCTATGTATTTCCAAAACCCTGGTTAATAAATAATACTTTCTTTATCTAATAAATCAATGCCAAAGGGTCCTATTTATGGCAAAAATCTTCGTATAGTTCTGATAAGGTGTCCAAGTGTTGCGGAGTAATTTGATCATTCAGGGCCTTTAATTGGTCAACACTGCTCTTATACAGTTTTTCAGCAGTTGATTCCGCGTAGGTTTTGCCACCAGATTCTGTCATGAGATCTATCAAGTGCATCCCTGCATCATCATCCATTACCCGGCTCATGTAGGCAGTCAATATAGCCCGTTTTGTCGGTTCATCTGAATTGTTTAAAGTATAGATGAGTGGCAAAGTTTTCCTTCGGAGCATTAAATTATCTCGAGTTATTCCTGTATTATCATGGCCCCATATTGATCGAAGGTCTCTCCTGATCTGAATTGCGACTCCTAAATCATGTCCGATTTGGCCATATGATGCTTGGGTAGCAGGGGTTAAGCCTAGTTTGCTAGGAATCGTAGCCAGGTATGAAGCGCAAGAAGACAACGAACCAGCTTTGCCAGACAACATGTTAATAAAATCAGGTTCAGTTATTTCCATTTGGTCTCTGAAGTTAATGTCAGAAAACTGTCCTTCGAATAAGGACAAACATGCTCTGTCTAAGTTTTTCACAGCCAGCAAAATGTTATCGGAGGTTAAATCCGGATGGTTCAGGATCGACGTCCGTGCTAGAGCGTGTAGACCATCTCCCGCATTTATTGCTTGAGCTGGCCCCCAAGACCACCAAATACTGTCAGATTTAGATGCTTGCCCACCATTCTGGACATCGTTGTGTATTTCTATAAAGTTCGCTACTAATTCAATAGCTCCTGCGAGATGGAGACTTTGTTCAGGATCATTTCCAAGGACATCGGACAAGTGCATGCATAATAAAGATTCAAAATGTGGAATTGGTGAGTCTGTTTCTTCAACACTTCTCTGGTTATTCCAGCCGAAATGGTGAGCAAGCAATTCAAAAAGGATACTGCCTTGGTTGTTGATCATATCCTTTAAATGGGATTCAAGCTTGCTGCAATGTTGTTCTAATGTGTTGTTCATTTAGACTTCCTTGAGGACTTCATCAAGATATATTGCTCCTTGACGGAGTATAATCGGCGTTGTTCCTGATAGATCAATTATAGTAGATGGAACTCCTTGAGGAACAGGCCTTGTATTTAACACTTTGTCAACATTGCTAAGTATGCTTTCGGGAATATCACTCAGTCTAAGCGCATCAGGGTCACCTGATAAATTAGCGCTAGTACCAGTAATTGGAGATTCTGAGTTTTGACATAAAAATAGAGGAGCAGAGTGATTTGGCATTCTGACAGCAACAGTGTCTTTACCAGCTGTTAAATAATCCGGAACCCTAGAAGTCTTTTTAAAAATCATTGTGAGTGCTCCAGGCCAGAATTTCTGCTGGAGCTGGAAACCCAATTCTAGGTCTCCTGTGACAAGAGGTAGGCATTGCTCCCAATTTGAGACTAATATTGGAAGAGCCATCTTGCGATCCCTGTCTTTTATATCAAAGATCCGATTAACTCCTTCTGAACTGAAAATGTTAGCTGCTAGACCGTATAAAGTGTCTGTTGGTGTAATTATTACACCATCGTTGGTAATAATGTTAGAAGCTTCTTTTAATTCTTTATCCTGCATAGGATCCCGTTGATTTGATGATAAATTGAGGTTGACTGAGTATAGCACAATTGCTACAGTTTCACTGCTACGTTATGTACACTAAATTAATGTTTCAGAGAATGTAATTGGACGAAAAACTTGTTATTTTAGATTATGGATCTCAATACACTCACCTTATTGCGAGAAGGGTTAGAGAACAAAAAGTGTATTCTGAGGTTCATCCTCCTGAAATTGTCAGGGGAAATATCACGGATATGGACTCTGTTAAAGGTATAGTGCTCTCTGGAGGTCCTATGAGTGTTTATGACGAAAATGCGGCTACTATTCCAGATTGGGTGTTTAGCAGTGGACTTCCTGTACTTGGAATCTGCTATGGCATGCAA
>DDKW01000030.1 GCA_002339805.1 Dehalococcoidia bacterium UBA2588
CCTCCCATCAAAACTATCTCTTGAACTCTTGGGATTATGTCTGGAGATTTCTTAAATGCTCTAGCTATGTTAGTCAAAGGTCCTAACGGACAAAGGGTAATACTTTTAGAATCTGCTTGTTTAACACTATCAATAATAAAATCTATAGCAGACAAATCTTGATATTTTATCTTAGGATCAGGTAGTTCGGGACCATCAAGACCGGTTTTTCCGTGGGCATGTTCCGCAGTCACTAGTCTACGTTCCAAAGGCTGTTCGGAACCTAAGAACACCGGGATATCAGCTCTACCAGCCAATTCTAAGATTTTACGAGCATTAGTGCCTGTTAATTCTAATGGAACATTACCTGCGACACATGTAATCCCCATTACCTCCAATTCGGGAGACGCTAAAGCTATGAGAATTGCAACAGCATCATCTTGACCAGGATCTGTATCTATTATGATTTTACGTGCCATGAAATACTCCAAACCTATGACAGTGCTTTTTTAGTCGGCTTTTTTGATATAAGGAACATTATGCCCCCTAACATATTAAACCCTGCCAATATCAATATAGCGATGTTATAACTGCCGGTTTCATCTTTAATCCAGCCCGCCATTAATGGAGATATAAGTAGTAACACATTCATAGGAACAGTAGAAATGCCTAATATTTTCCCAAACGAGTTTCTGCCAAAATAATCTCCTCTTATCGCAACAGTTAATGGATTCCTACCCCCAAATCCCATGCCAAACATGATGCCAAACAACATCAATGCCCAGAATGAATGCGCCACTATCAAAATAAGCACAGCAATAGCTTGAATTGTACTGAATATAAACAGAGCTATATTTTTAGGCAAATGGTCTCCAACATAACCTCCCACCAATTGAAATATGAGAGCCACAAAAATGTATACACTAACCACTTGACCTGTAGTCGTTATTGGAAATCCTAAATCTTTTATCATTAATCCCAAATGTGAGAACATAGCTAATATAATCATTGAAGTGAAACCATGACCAAAAGCGATAAACCAAAAAACTGGAGTTTTAATCGCTTCCATTGCAGTGAAATCTCCTTCATGAGTATCTTGAGTTGAATTAGTTGCGTTTAGAGAAGAGTCTTTTGGTTCTGGTATCTCCCCGTCAGGAAGCAACCCGACTTCCGCTGGGTTGTTCTTTATTAACCTTGAAATAGGAACCGCCAATACTAATGTCGCTATACCAATAACTAGCGCGGTATTAGACCAACCCAATCTTGATTTATCAGGATCTATCATCCACGCAATGCCTGGAACAAGCACCAATGCTCCAGCTCGGCTAATCATATTTGAAACACCCATAGCCATTGCTCTGTTTTTAATAAACCAATGATTTATCACAGTCATAGTGGGCAGCCAACTTCCCAGCCCTTGACCTAATGCCATAACCAAATATGCAATGTAAAACATATACAAATTGTCCATTCGAGAAAAAAGCAACCAACCCACACCACATATCAATAACCCTATCAATACCACACGGCGAGTACCATACCGGTCAGTCAAATAGCCTTCTACTGGCCCCATGAATCCGCCCTCAATCCTCGTAAAAGCTAACGCGGCTCCAATTTGTAATCTTGACCATCCGAAATGAGCTTCAATGGCTACTGCCCACACTGACATAGCATGAAACAAAGGCACTGTAGCTATGACCATAACAAATCCACTTAATACTGCAATCCACCAACCATAGAATATATCTTTTGGATGTCGGATTACTCGCACAGTTTTGCCTAGAGTAGTTTCCAAGCGGTTAGAAACAGGCTCTCTCATAACAGATCCATAATCACGAATTAATCCATTGCTTGTAAACGATATTGCGACTAATACCCAACTTCAGTGAAATCTGCCTAATCGCAATCTTGGACTGAACACCTTCAGTTTTCATTCTAGTTATTTCGTTAAGCAACATTTTTTGAGTCTCCTCATGGGAAGCAAAATCTAAACCTTTCTCTCCGGGATGTATGATTACAACCAATTCCCCCTTAGGTTGGCTAAAATATTCTACTGCCTCCTGTATGGTACCTGTAAATATTTCTTCGTAATATTTAGTTAATTCTCTGCACACAGTCAAATAACTATCTTCAAATCTGGATCGAATACGGGCCAATGTTTTTATCAGTCTATGCGGAGATTCAAAAAAAACTATTGGTAGACCCATTTTGTAATATGCCGATAGCACATCTATGGCATCATTTTCTTTTCTAGGCAAGAATCCTAAAAATGTAAAAGTGCTTGCATCAATACCAGAAATCGTAAGGGCAGTAGTTACAGCAGATACTCCTGGTATTACCTCAATTGAATGTCCAAGTTCACGTAATGCGCCGGTTATTTCCCAACCGGGATCACTGATAGAGGGCATGCCCGCATCAGTCACATAGGCTACATCACTATCATTTAATTCATTAGACAGTCTATTAATCCGAGTAGCCCAATTATGACTATTGCAACTAATAGTTCTAGTTTGGATATTATAGTGATTCAAAAGTTTCCGAGTAACTCTAGTGTCTTCACATGCAATCAAATTAACAGACTTTAAAATATCCAGAGCCCGCATGGTAATATCGTTTAAATTACCGATTGGGGTGCCTATCATATATAAAATACCCATTAATACTAAATCAATCCAAAGTAGCAGTGGAGTTTTCTAGAAAAGATTATCCTATATTGGACAATTTAACTATATATACAGTACGCTTATTTGAACGAGGATACAACAATTACAGAGGAGTAAATCATGGCTAAAATCACGGGCTCACATCTTTTCGTCAGAAGCTTGAAACTAGAGGGCATTAAAAAAGTGTTCACAATTGTGGGAGATACAATCCTGCCTTTGGTAGATGCTGCCGCAGACGAAGGCATAGAATTTATCGATACCCGCCATGAAGGGGCTGCAATGCATATGGCTGATGGATATTCCCGTATTACAGGAGAGCCATCAGTAGCCATGTTCACAGGCGGCCCAGGATTTTCTAATGCAATATCAGGGTTACCAGCAATTTATACTTCAGAAAGCCCTGTAATATTCGTAGCTGGATGTGCAGAACTTCCGGGCAAAGGGATGGATACATTCCAAGAAATAGACCAAATCGAAATGGCCGCTCCAGTTACCAAAGGTTCATGGATGATTCATGATAAAACCCGCATTCAAGAGTACGTAGCTACTGCTTTCAGAACAGCTATGTCTGGGAGACCTGGACCAGTGCATCTAACACTCCCGATGGACATACAAGAGGCCATTATAGATGAATCAGATATAACGACATATCAGCCCAGCGAATATCGTGCTATGGGTAGATCCCACGGGGATCCTCAGGATATCCAATCTGCTATAAACATATTGTGCAATAGCTCTAAACCAGTAATCATAGCTGGTAACGCAGCAAGGTATGGCATTAAACCTGAACAAATTGAATCATTAGTGGAAGCGAGTGGGATTCCTATTTTCACCGTGGAACAGGCACGCGGATTGATAGACGATTCCCATCCTTTATGCTTTGGCTACGGTGACGGGGCTCTAAACCAAACTGCAAAAAAAATTGCCGAATCTGATGCCATCCTACTCTTGGGTAAAAAATTAGATTACAGATACAGATTCGGTCAACTATTTAACCAACAAGCAAAATTGATACAGGTAGATCCATCTCCAGCTGAAATCGGGAGAAACCGTGGTGTTTCTGTTGGCATATTAGGAGACCTAGGGGCTGTTGTTGAGCAACTGACAGCAGCATATAAAAAATCGTCTGCCACGATTAATTGCAACCAATGGGTTAAAGAGCTAACAGCAACTCAAGATGTATGGCAAAAAGAATTGGAAGAGAAAGCAGACGGCAACACGCCAATGCACCCAATAGAAGTTTTTACTAACATGAAGCATCTCATAGATAAAGACACTTTTATTTTGCTCGACGGCGGGGATTACGTGCAATGGGCACGCTCTTATTTGCCAGCTAAGAGCCCTGGGCATTTCCTGAGGCTTGGCCCACTGTCACACCTAGGAGCTTCAGTGCCTTATGGTATGGCCGCTAAAGTCGCATACCCAGACAGCAAAGTATTCGTATTTGTAGGTGATGGAGCATTTGGATTCTATCCTATGGAATACGATACTTGTATACGACACAATCTAAATATCACCACCATTCTAGGCAATGATTCGACATGGGGAATCGACAAAACTTTCCAACTAGCCTACTATGAGCGCGCTATTGGAACAGATCTACGCACAGTAAGATACGATAAGGTGGTAGAAGCAATAGGAGGCCACTCAGAATACGTAGAACAGCCTAATGAAATTGTGCCTGCAATAGAACGATCTCTCGCTTCGGGAAAACCTTCTTTAGTCAATTGTGTGATTCGATCTGGAGCAAGCCCATTAGCACAAGCCATGATTCAGCGCAAAACAGAAAAAT
>DDKW01000031.1:0-6417 GCA_002339805.1 Dehalococcoidia bacterium UBA2588
GAATGTATCTGAATCTTGACTTAAGACAACAGATATATGAGGTTTTATTCGATATCATCGGAGACAATATTCTGATTTGGAATGACACCCTTGCTCAGGTATGCATATCTGATATACTGGATAAAAATCGGAACATGGAATAATAAATTGAATTTTAAAGAGAAATATATCCATATAGCTGTCGGTCTGATTCTTGCAGCAATCTTGACCTACATAGTATGCGACAACATTTATGAATGGTTTGCATGGAATGCTGCTCCCAATCTTGATCAGCCTTATGGGTCAGAGATCCAATGGGACAGAGTGTGGGTGTTCTGGGCTGGATTGTCTTTCTTCTCGATTCCTGTTGGATTTGGAATAGGAGTGGCTGTATCTGTTCTTTTTTCGAGGTTGTCTTGGCTCGTAAGATCTCGAGTAATGGATTACAGAGGAACTGCAAAGCAGACGAAATCATGGTTTAATCAGGACACTGATTAGGATTCTTGACTTCTAGATTTTACTCTTGTAATCGCTAAACACTAAATCTGGACAACAATTCACTGCAAAAACCCCAGTGGTTTAACTTTAATTAGGTGTTTATAAGTGATTTTTAGTTGCCCTAACTGTTATCGATTAGGTTACTGAAATTAGTAGATCCTGTCGGCGATACATCAAGGAATTTGCCGCCCTCAAAGACTATGTCTCCAGCTTCTTCCAGCAATTCCAGGTGGCTTATGTTTTCAGTGAATGCTGAATAAAATTGGTTACCTTCTAAGACTCTATTAGTAAAAGTTTTATGCGTTAATTCCGTCAAGTCCCGGATACCTAAATTGATAAGGTTTAAGATTTCCATACACCGTTCTTTGTGATGATCTATTATTTCTGGAATTCTAGTGAGGTCTATTAGGTTAAATTCCCCATACCGGAAAGTACGGTGAGCGGCGAGAACCACATCCACTGAATCTATGTACGAAGCTTTCTTCAAAGATTTCATGTAAGTAAGTAGTCCGTAATATTCATTACTGTTTTGATAAGCTTTAGGTAAAACGTGTTTAAACGGTTCATAGCTAAGGCTCATACTTGGATGAGGTGTTATTTTGGGTAAAATGTGATCCCCTGAGAATAGTACATTGTCTAATTTTATACAAAGTTCATCAGGAGAATGGCCCGGAGTGTAAAAAAAATCAAAATTTCCTAAAGTGCTACCATCGCTAACAGGATTTGTGACTTTCAAATCCTTAGTTTCTTTCTCGTTTACTGCAACTCTGTTGATCACGTCAGGGTCTTCCATGTCTGGAAAATTAGAGTGGCTTCCCCTCCAGTCGTGTTCAATCTGCCATCGATCCACATTTTTCAGAATCCCGTAGACCTCATGTGCGTATAAGTCTGCACCTGATTTTGCTAGAAGTTCTTTGGTGTTTCCATCATGATCCATATGCCCATGAGTTAGAATTACACTTCCTACTGACTCCAATGAATAACCTATGTATTCCAGCCCGTCTTTTAGAGAAGTTATAGTCCCATAACAACCTGGATCTATTATTGTTAATTCATCATGTTCTATTATGTAGCTCCAAGTAGGACCAAGAGGGGTGTCCCATGACTGAGGTACTCCGATTGCATTGATTTTGATTCCGTTGGGGAATTTGTATTCAAGAATTGCATTGTGCCCTTGGTCGTCACCGGGCAAAAGTATATTATGTTCCATGGAAGGTTAGCTCTCTTCAATTTTTAAGTGTTATGGCTGGAAGGTTATTAAATGTGTCCCAGAATCTATGAGTAAGGTTTCACCTGTAATGTGTTTAGCGCCTTCTAGTAACCATACGATGGTCTCTGCTACTGACTCTGCACTACACACTTCTTGCAATGGGACTTTCTGTTTAAAAGCGTCCATCAGGTTTTGATGATTGTTTTCTCCTATTCCTTTGGTCCACCAAGATGTATCCGCGACACCTGGGAGAACTGCATTTACACGAATTTCGGGCGCAAGCATACGAGCCAGAGATTTTGTCATAGTATTGAGCGCGCCTTTTGATGCAGCGTAAGCGATAGAACTTCCTGAGCCAGTGACACTAGAAATAGATGATACATTGACTATTGCTCCGTGTCCATCGGATTTCAGATACAACCTAGCTGCTTTAGCCATATGAAAAGATCCTATTAAATTCACTCTGTAGAGATTCAAGAAGTCCTCGTCTGTTAATGTATCCAGGTCAGTGCCGCCAGAAAAAACGGATATTCCTGCATTGTTTACTAGGTAATCAAGGCGACCCCATTTATCGATAATTTGTTCTACCATCGAGTCGCATGCGGTTTGATTAGACACATCAGCTTGCACTACTAATGTTTCTACGTTGTTTGATTCACAGATTGTAGCAGTTGAAGTTGCTCCACTCTCGTTATTGGAGTAATTGATCCCAACATTGATTCCTTTTTGAGCAAGCAATATTGCTGTTGCTGCTCCAATGCCAGAACCTGATCCAGTAACTAAAGCCACTTTGTTGTTAGATTGCATATTAAGTCCTAATCAGAGACATTAAAAGTTTTGATATCTCTCAAACTCTCAAAATTGTTTTCTTTCATGAAATTTACCAGATCATCCTGTAATTTCATAGGAGCTTGTGGACTGATCAGATTAGCACTCCCAATTTGGATTGCTGATGCTCCTACAAGAAGATATTCCATAATATCTTCTGCTGAAAACACTCCACCCACTCCAATAATTGGGACATTCATACAGGATTTAATTTGGTGGATCAAAGCGATTGCGATAGGTTTTAAGCTTATACCCGATAACCCGCCGAGAACGTTACCTAAAACTGGTTTATGGGTCTTGATGTCAATTTTCATTGCGGGCATTGTGTTGCAAACTGTTAAAGCGTTAGCTCCAGCTGCCACAGCAGATTCAGCTATTGTTACGATATTGGGGACGTTCGGTGACAACTTTACAATCACCGGGTTTTTATATTCTTTAGTAACCGCTGAGATGACACTTCTAACCAATTCAGCATCATGACTAAACATGCTACCTGTATCGGTATTAGGACAACTCAGATTTAATTCCAGACCGTCACATTCGGTTTTAGCGATTTCACTAGCCATTTCAGCGAATTGTTCAATTGAATCTCCAGATATACTCGCAAATAGCTTGGTAGGCATGTTAGGCCTTAAATCGTTGAGATACTCTACTCCTTTGTGTATGCCTGGATTCGTCAACCCCACGGAGTTAAGGAAAATCGTTTCACCATCTTCAGTACCCTGCCGAAAAGATGTGGGATACCATCGAGGTTCTTGATTGCCTTCTCTCGCAAAGTAAGTAAAAGTCTTGGGTATCACTGCCCCTATTTTTGATAATGGAGAGTAGCTTTCATAGCCTCTGCCGTACCCGTCATAGCCAAAAGTGCCAGAGGCAATTATGACAGGACTATTCAATTCAATTAAGTTATCGACTAACGATA
Source organism: Dehalococcoidia bacterium UBA2588 (assembly GCA_002339805.1). Taxonomy (GTDB): domain Bacteria; phylum Chloroflexota; class Dehalococcoidia; order Lucifugimonadales; family UBA3495; genus UBA2588. The sequence goes on from DDKW01000031.1 coordinate 3,438, forward strand.
TTGAAGTGTCCACGTTGCCCTACTTACAGCTATGCGAATATTCGCATAGCTGTATTTATTTATTTACTAGAAACTTTCTATGTCAGAGTCTGGCTCTGGAGTGGTAGTATCTTCACCGTCGAAGATAGAAGATATATTTTCTTCAGGTTCCTCTGTAACTTGGTCTTCGGTGTCAAAGACTGATTCCTCTACTATAGATAAAACACTGTCTGTTGGCTCAGAAGAATCTTCTTGGTTGTCCTCATCTTCCACACTAGCCGATGCTGTTGATGCATTAGTATCATCAACTAAGTCCGTTCCATCATCATCCAGCCATTTCGCTGCCTGGAACTCAGCAGGTTCTAGAATCTGCTCTACTTCTTCAGATTCCAATAACTCGCGCATCTCTGGGGTATCCAATTTTGCGGGAATCAAACGGCCTATGATCACGTTCTCTTTCAAGCCTTGCAGTTGGTCATGAGATCCGCTTATTGCCGCTTGAGTTAGTACTCTAGTCGTCTCTTGGAACGAAGCTGCAGCTAAGAAACTGTCAGTAAGTAAAGAGGCTCTAGTGATTCCTAGGAGTATCGGTTTGCATGTAGCGGGTTCTTTCCCTTCCGACACCATTTGAGCGTTAAATTCTCCAAACTCTCTTGCGTCCACGATTTGGCCAGGAATGTATTCCGTTTCTCCTGAACTATCAACGTTAACTCTACGGAGCATTTGGCTTATTATCACTTCGATATGTTTGTCGTGTATTGTTACTCCTTGTGATCTATATACGGCTTGCACTTCATCTATTAGATACCTTTGCAAGATTTCTGTGCCTTGAATTCTAAGAATATCATGAGGATTCAAAGGGCCAGGTGTTATTGGGTCCCCAGCTGAGATAGCTTCTCCATCTGCAACTAATAAATACGAAGACTTAGGTATCACTATTTCACGTTCCTCTTCGTCTTCCCATGTGATTGAAAGTACGTCATCGATGATCGCAACTGCTCCACCGGTGGTCGCAACTATTTCATTGGAATGAGCCTCTGAATCCTCATACCCTAAAATAGTTCCTGCTTCGACATTTTCTCCGTTTGCGACTAAGAGTTGGTATCCAGCAGGGATATGGTAGTCTTCTGAGAATTCCTGAGTGCTAATTATTTTTACGATTTTGTTGCTATCATCTTCTTCTATAGCAACAAGCCCTCCTATTTCTGCTAGATATGCTGCTCCTTTAGGTACTCTAGCTTCAAAGAGTTCTTCTACTCTAGGCAGACCGCTTGTGATGTCTTGAGCTGAAGCAATTCCTCCGGTGTGGAATGTACGCATCGTTAATTGAGTTCCTGGTTCACCGATACTTTGTGCAGCGATTATACCTACTGCTTGACCGAGGTCTGCGATTTTGCCAGTAGCCGGTAAAATCCCATAGCACATTTGGCATACACCTCTCACTGCCTCGCAGTGAATAGCGCTTCGTACAGGTATCTCTTTGATATTGTTTGTTACGATTTTGTCGGAGAGTTCAGAAGTGATTGTTTCATTTCTGTCAATGAGAATTTCGCCACTAATTGGATCAGCAATAGGAGATGCGGCAATTCTACCAATGGACCGTTCACCTAAAGTTACACCGGACTCATCACCTTCTCTTGGGGTTAACCAATAAGCGTTCAATGTTTCGCAGTCTTCTTCTAGGACTATAATTTCCTGCGAAATATCTACCAAGCGACGGGTTAGATATCCGCTGTCAGCTGTTCTCAGAGCCGTATCTGCTAATCCTTTCCGTGCTCCGTGGGTAGATATGAAATATTCAAGCGCTGTCAGTCCTTCTCGGAAACTAGATTTAATAGGCAAGTCAATGATTCTCCCTTTCGGGTTACTCATCAAACCTCTCATACCAGCCATTTGCTTGATCTGCGCTATGTTACCTTTCGCTCCAGAAATCGCCATGTCAGCTATTCCGCCAAATTTGTACAATTCTTGTTGTACGAGTTTCTCTGTTTCATCTGATGCATTGGTCCAAGCATCAACAGCTAAGACATATCGTTCTTCTTCGGACATTAGGCCGGATAAGAATTGTTCTTCATACTCATCTACTTTTTGAGTAGCGCTGTTGAGGATATCGTGTTTTGCTTCGGGTACTTGTATGTCATTGATTGCTATCGTGGTTCCTGACACTGTTGCATATCTGAAACCTATTCCTTTGATTGCATCTAAGGCTTGTGAAGTTTCGTCATTGGTCAAGCTTAAATACAATTCGGCAGTTAGATCACGTATAGCCCCTCTGTCCATTACGATATTTTTAAATGGTATTGTGTTAGGAAGTATTTCATTAAATAAGATACGTCCTAATGTGGTTCCTTCATTTTCTTCTAGTCCTAATTTAGGAGCGGAAATTAGTGTGATTTTTGCACGAAGATCTATTATGTCAGAAGCATGTGCAATCCTAGCTTCATCTGCGTCATAGAATACAGTGGCTGTTCCATGGGCATCTTCATCAATTTGTGTCAGGTAGTAGCAACCCATAACCATATCTAATGTTGGGGCCACCTGAGGGTCTCCAGAAGCTGGTGACAACATATTGTGTGTACTTAACATAGAGGCCTTGGCTTCTTGAACAGCTAATCTGGACAAAGGCACATGCGCCGCCATTTGGTCGCCATCAAAATCTGCATTAAATGCTGTACATACCAAAGGATGTAGCTGAATTGCGTTGCCTTCTATCAGTATAGGCATGAACGCTTGGATGCCTAGTCTATGCAAGGTTGGTGCACGGTTTAACATGACAGGTCGATCTTTGATAACATCTTCCAGTATGTCCCATACTTCCGGCCTCGCTCGTTCTACCATTCTTTTAGCACTCTTGATGTTTGGCGAAACTCCCAGGAGCACCAATTTATGCATTACGAACGGCTTGAATAGCTCCAAGGCCATTTTTTTAGGCAGACCACATTGGTCCATTCTTAGTTCTGGGCCCACTACAATTACCGATCTTCCTGAGTAATCTACTCTT
>DDKW01000031.1:6732-8573 GCA_002339805.1 Dehalococcoidia bacterium UBA2588
GAGTAATCTACTCTTTTACCTAATAGGTTTTGTCTAAATCTCCCCTGCTTACCTCGGAGCAAATCTGACAAGGACTTTAATTTGTGATTGTGGCTTCCTTGAATAGGTCTACCTCGTCTTCCATTGTCTATCAGTGCATCTACAGATTCCTGAAGCATTCGTTTTTCATTCCGTATGATTATGTCCGGCGCTCCTAGCTCAATGAGCCTTTTGAGCCTGTTATTGCGGTTTATTACTCTTCGGTACAGATCGTTAAGATCGCTTGTAGCAAATCTACCCCCATCTAGTTGTACCATTGGCCTTAATTCGGGAGGTAAAACTGGTAAGACACTCATGATCATGTCAGCTACGCTATTACCGCTGCCTCTGAAAGCTTCTACCACTCGCAGGCGTTTTATGGCTTTCTTGCGTCTCTGACCTGAGGTTGATTTCATTTCTTCTGCAAGTTCTGTTTTTAAAATGTTCAGATCAATATGTCGTAAAATTTCTTGGATTGCCTCTGCTCCCATACCTGCTTGGAAGACATCACCATAATTATCCTTTAATTCTCTGTACTTGGATTCAGTTAAGAGGCGTAGAGGCAACAGATCTGAAAAGTCATCAATGAGCTTCTGGTGGGTATCATCGTATATCCCCATTTGCTCATCATATTGATTTCGGACTGATTCTATTTGCCCAGTTACAGTTTTATGGTCGTCTGAATCTTCTTCTGTGTCGGCAAGTGCTGTTTCGAGAACTTTAATTTGTTCCTCGAAGCTTTCGGTCAGTAACCTTTGATTTCTTTCGTGTTCCGCTTCACTCTCTTCTATGAGTTGTTGTTTGTATTCGTCATCAACCGAAATCACAATATGCTGAGCGAAATATAAGACTCGTTCTAAATTCCTAGGAGACAGATCTAATAAGAGCCCTAATCTGCTAGGGGTGGTTTTACTGAACCAAATGTGCGCTACAGGTGCAGCTAGTTGAATATGCGCCATTCGCTCCCTACGTACTTTGGATCGAGTGACTTCAACTCCGCAACGATCGCAAATAACTCCTCTATATCTAATCCTTTTGTATTTTCCGCAGAAGCATTCCCAATCTTTGGTAGGTCCGAATAATCTTTCGCAAAACAAGCCATCTTTTTCTGGGCGTAGGGTTCTGTAATTAATAGTTTCAGGTTTTGTTACTTCCCCATGTGACCAGTTTAAAATCTGCTCAGGGGATGCGATTGAAATCTTAATAGCATTGAAAGCTGGTCCTCCAGCTGTTGATTCTCTTACGTCTGATAATCCAACCATTTATAGTTCCTCCACAGAAGATGACTCGCTGCCGTCTTCATCATTTTGGTTTTCTGTTTCTTCGGCTGAATCTACAGATTCTGCCGATATAGTGTTTTCTACCTCAGCCTCAGTTTCAACAGATTCATCACTTGCTGATTCTGTCTCTGATTCCTCTTCTAGCGCAATCTCAGCTTCGACTTCAACAACTTCATTAGTCGCGGTATCTTCGGAGTCTGATTCCTCTTCTAGTGCAATCTCAGCTTCAACTTCAACAACTTCGTTAGTTGCGGCATCTTCAGTTTCGATGTTTCCATCTAACAGGTCTTCCGCTTCTGCGGATTGTTCATCTGTTACCACTGAGTCTATGAGTCTTTCTGAAAGTAGTTCTACTGATAGGCCTAAACTTTGTAATTCTTTCAGCAATACGTTGAAAGATTCAGGAACCCCAGGTTGTCCAATGGGCTCACCTTTTACTATGGCTTCATAAGTTTTAACCCTGCCAGCTACGTCATCTGATTTGACGGTAAGTACTTCTTGGAGGTTATGAGCCGCACTATATGCTTCAAGAGCCCATACTTC
>DDKW01000031.1:8884-9429 GCA_002339805.1 Dehalococcoidia bacterium UBA2588
AGAGCCCATACTTCCATTTCACCGAAACGTTGTCCTCCGAATTGAGCCTTACCTCCAAGGGGCTGTTGTGTAATCATTGAGTAAGGTCCGGTAGACCTGGCATGAATTTTGTCTTCAACTAAGTGAATTAGTTTGAGAAGATATTTGTATCCTACTGTTATTAGTTGATCAAAAGGTTCACCGGTTCTACCATCATAAAGCTGGAATTTACCCAAAGTTGGAGGCGCTATTTTATTTTTCCTGTGAACTTCAAGGGCATTTTCATGAAGGGTTTCTGAGCTCATGCCTGTTGTGTCTATATCGGTATTGTCAGACAGCCACAGTTGGAGGCAGGCTTTGGAGAGTTCTCCTGGTTGTGCATCTGTCGCCAAATGTTCACCGTCGAAACCTTTATCGTTGAGCCAAGTCACTAATCGTTCTTGTGTGTTGGTTTGGTCAGCTCCAAGATTTTTTGTAGATTCTGAATGGAACCATTGTAATGCTAGTGCATCTTGTATTGATGAGTCATCTGCGCCATCAAACACAGGTGTAACGGCATGGAAATT
>DDKW01000025.1 GCA_002339805.1 Dehalococcoidia bacterium UBA2588
ACTAAAACCTATAAAAGGCTAAAAGCAGGTGACTTATGAGCGTTGCAATCGGATACGTACCAGGAGCATTTGGCGAAGGGGATTCAAATCCTTATTTCCTAAAAGAACTAGTTGCATTGGGTGATAAATATGAATACGACTCGATATGGCTAAGCGACAGAATAGTCAGTGACAAATTTAGCTTAGAACCCATGGTTGCTTTGTCACTTATAGCTGGATACTCAGACCGATTGAAATTTGGAACAAGCGTATTAGCCATGCCTCTACGTAATCCTGTAGTTCTAGCAAAACAAATTGCGACTCTCGATTACTTGTCTCAAGGTCGTTTTTTCCCTGCAGTAGGATTAGGGCAAGAAGATCCAATCGAATATGAAGCTTGTGGCGTGAGCAAAGAAAATAGGGGAGAACGGGTAGATGAAGCCATACAGCTAATGAGACGATTATGGGAACAAGACAATGTAACTCATCAAGGGACATTTTATCATTGTGAAAACACTACTATTACTCCAAAACCATTTCTCAAACCTTCCACTCCAGTCTGGATCGGAGGTAGAAGCAAAGCGGCAGCAAGAAGAGTAGGAAGGGTAGGAGATGGATGGTTGGTATCCAGCGCTACCCCCAAAGAAATAACCTCCGGGAGAGATATAGTCTTTCAAACAGCCGATAAATATAAGCGAGAAATTGAAGAAGACCATGTAGGTATTCTCCTAGGGTTTTATATAGATAAAGATAAATCCTCAGCTCAATCCAAAGCAGAAAAATACGTAACCCGTCACAGACCTGACGTACATTTTTCCGAAGTAAGCGCCCTTGGAAGCCCCGAAAACATTTGCGATACTATACAGCAATACATCAATTCTGGGGCTTATAAACTAGTAGTCCGTCCTCTATGTTCAGAGGAGGAATCTATCGAACAATTATCCCTGATAGGTGAAAAAGTATTACCTCAATTTCACAACTCAAATAACTAGTTAATAATCTTATCTGACTCTATATGCACATAATTACAGTGACAAAGACCAAGCTGCCAAGATTTTTTTATTATTTAGGTTAAAAGTCCTCTTAATTTAATGTATAACAACTTTTCTTAATGATATCCTAGTGTTGTTGGCTAAAACCAACTAAAAACACACCTTACCCAAATTAGATCCGGAATCATGAATGAAATGACACAAATAAAAAAAACATATGTACTCATTCTAATGTTATTGAGCTTAGCTATTTTATTACCTATCGGGATTTCGGCTCAGCAAGTACCTCCGCACATAATCATTGGCACAGCCTACAACAATGGAATTCCGATTTCCGCAGGGACTACAATTTCAGCCCTAGTCAATGAAACTACTATCGGAACCGCTAGAACATCTGGGGCAGGAAGATTTACTCTGATGGCAGGAAATAGCAACTCATACTCAGGCAAAACTATGACTTTTTCTATAGGAAATGATTCTGCAAGCGAAACATTACAATGGAAGAAAGGAGAAGCTACAAAACTAAATTTGAATGTAGGTAGCCCTTCTGCAATTTCTTCTGATATTCCTGTAAGCACAACAACAGCGGCGGGTGAAAAAGGAAGTACAGGAGCCGCTGGACCCAAAGGACCTACAGGTGACATAGGCCCCACAGGACCCCAAGGCGAACTGGGACCTACAGGATCTGTTGGACCTACAGGAAACATTGGACCCACCGGCCCCCAAGGGGACCCAGGCATCAATGCGCCTATGAACACATTTGCGCTCATAGCCGTATTAATAGCAGTTATAACAATTGTCGTTTCTGTGGCTACTAATATAGGTAACTATAGTGCTATATTAGTATTCATAATCACCATTTTTGTATCTATTTTCAGAAAAAATCAATCAGAATATTCTAATGCATCTACCGCCTATTCGATACTCAATACCAATATTCCAGCTGTAAAGATTTGTGACAACTGCGGATCTGAAATTAGTGCATCAGATTTATTTTGTGCAAACTGTGGAGCTAAGGTTACCACTTAAGACTTTTGGAGAAATTCATATATGTCATTAGTACAATCTGCTAAAACTTGTTTCGCTAAATACGCCACATTTTATGGCGAATCATCTAGATCTGAGTTCTGGTGGTATACATTAATTTATTTCATTGTATACGCAACAATGTCTGGATTTGCACAGTACATTACACAAATAAGTGTAGCCTATCAATTAGCAGGCTTATCAGGTAACACTTCAGCTTTAGTCGCAGGTATAAATTTATCCATATATAGTTCTATTATATGGGCAGTAACGGGAGTTGTATGGACAATCCTATTTATTCCATTTTTAGCAGCTGGGACCAGACGGCTTCATGATATAAATATGAGTGGCAAGTGGCAACTCTTGCAGCTCACTGGCATAGGGAACATATGGCTGATTATCTGGTGGTCTCTAAAAGTGCCTCCCACTTTCACTTTTAGACAATCTGTAGCCTCTTGTTGGTCGAAGTATTTCCGCTTCTCTGGAACAAGCACCCGCAGTGAATTCTGGTGGTTTGCATTGTTCACGGTACTAGCGTTACAAATTTTATCCTACCTATACCTAATCGTCTCAGTATTTTTATATACACTAGCAATGAATGGGTCTCCCATTTTAAGTACTCTATACACAATATGGCAAATAGTCTCATTAGCGATTACATGCCTGTTAATAATACCGTTGCTTGCTGCTGGGAGCAGGCGTTTACATGACACAAATCGAACTGGTTGGCTCCAAGCACTATTAATTACAGTAATAGGAGTTGTGGTACTTGCAATCTTATGGTCTAGAGAAACAAATCTAGTCAGAAAAAGTTCACATTACTTGGAGGATAATAATTCCTTAGACTGGGAGCCTGTTTGCAGTCTGTGTGGAAACGCAATAAAAGCTAACGCTGCTTTCTGTACAAGTTGCGGAGCTTCTCAAATAGCAGAGCCCGAAGTCCAGCAAACCGAGGACATACCCACACCTTCTCTAGTATGCCCTAACTGCAATGCTGTCATTGCACCAGAATCTAAATTCTGCCCTCATTGCGGGACTCCTATAAACTGACATTTCACCTTTCAATCGAGTCCTAAAATTTTATCAATTGAAACTTCCTTATTTTGCGACAATTCAAAACAAGTTAAAATGACGATTATTGGACAATATTACTACATTGCATAGGAGTGTCTCGAATGAGAGGAATTGATTTAATAGCCAAGATATTAAAAAACGAAGGTGTAGAATGGGTCGCTTGTTATCCTAGTAATCCGCTCATCGAAGCTCTAGCTAAAGAAGATATCCGTGTAATCGCCTTCAGACATGAGCGCGGCGCTTTAATGGCTGCAGACGGATACAGCAGAACAAACAACCGGAAGAAGTTTGGTGTGTTTGTTATGCAATCAGCGGCTGGTGCAGAGAACTCTATGGGAGCTCTAGCCCAAGCCAATGCAGATAATATCCCAGTATTAGTGATGCCTGGAGGCTATACTTTAGACAGGATGTCCGTAGCTCCTAACTTCTGGGCTAGCAAGATGTATGAACCAATTTCCAAACACGCTGAAACAGTTCTAAAAGTAGAAGAGATACCCTCTATCATGCGGAGAGCCTTTCATCATTTAAGAAATGGCCGACCAGGCCCTGTGGTAGTAGAAATGCCTGCTGATGTCTGCGCAAGTGAAGTCTCTGACGACTTGATAGCTAACTACTCTTTCCCAAAGCAGTTCACATTTAAACCTTCCGACTCCGCGATCGATTCAGCCATAGACCTTATAAACAAATCTAATAACCTAATGATCTGGGCTGGGCAGGGAGTTTTACTGTCAGAAGCCACCAAAGAACTTCAGCAACTGGCTGAATTGTTATCTGTGCCCGTTTTTACAACCATGCCAGGGAAATCAGCTTTTGACGAACGGCATGAATTGTCCTTAGGTGCAGGTTCAACTACAACTACTCTGGCTGCTAAAGAATTTTTAACTTCCTCTGACACTATTTTAGCGCTTGGGAGCAGCTTAACCCGGACCCCATATTCTCAACAAATACCAACAGGCAAAACCATTATTCAGAACGTTGATAACCCTGACTCGGTCAACAAGGATGAGTCTGTTGATGTTGCATTGATAGGAGACACAAAAGAAACAATCATTGAATTAACTAGCCGTCTGCAAGAATTATATGGTGAAACCCGTATGGACAATAACGAAGTTAGAGATTTAATTGCAAAATACAAAACAGAAATGCGTGCAGAGTTTGAACCTTACTTGACCAGTGACTCAGAACCAATCAATCCTTATAGAGTTGTAGAAGCTATCAACAAAGTTGTAGATTTAGAAAATAGTATCATCACTCACGACGCAGGAGCGCCTCGCGAACAATCTGTGGCTTTCATACAAGCAACCGTACCT